>CAYPXR010000043.1:0-40157 GCA_964414585.1 uncultured Planctomycetaceae bacterium | reverse complement strand
TGAAGTGGTTAAAGACTTCCTTGTAGGTGTAGGGCACGCGGCGGATCAGGGCGTCGATGAGGTTGCGGCGCAGGATCGGCCCTGCTTTTTTCATCAGGGAGGACTGGCTGTCGATGGAATCGATCTGCTCGCAGAGTTCGACGATGGTATCGGGCATGGCGGTCCTCCTTTTTTGGGGTTGAAATTGCTTGAATTTCTTGAAATTCCCACGAAGGCTTGAGGCTTGAGGCTTGAGGCTTGAGACCTGAGGCTCGCCGCGTCGAGTCTTCGACTTGAGGGAGCGCAAGGGCCGTTGTTAACAAGTTCATGCGCGCGGAATCTCCGGCGATACGCGCCCTCGGCTTTAAGCCCTCAGCCAAAAGTTGGAGGAAAGCGAGTTCGTCGCTTTCGTACCTCCAGCTATTACTCTTGCTCCGCGCTCCCTCCCAATGAGGGGTTCCCTCGAGTGGTCCGCGTTACTGATCACGCTTTGGTGCAATTTCGTCGGCAATTATTGATCGTCCGAACGGCTCTCTATTTAAGCACTTATGACTCAACGGCCATCGAAATAGGTCTCTGGCATGAAACTTGCTATGTTGTACGTACAGAAATTTTTTGAGAGCTCTTATTTTCCATTCCAAGGGGCCCGGCAAGGAGTCATCACCATGAATCGGCATCAGAGAATTTCAATGGCCGTCGTTGCGTTGGCTGTTTTGATGTCTGGCGGCGGTCCGGCACTCGCCGATCCGGCGGTGAGCTATCGCACGGTTGCGTTGAGCGGACAGGCTGCGGCCGGGATTGATCCGGGAGTGAGCTTTGCAGGATTTTGGAATCCACTCATTGATGAGTTTGGACGTGTTTCGTTTCCTGGTTACCTCACAGGACCGGGAATTACGACCGGCAATGACTTGGGAATTTGGACAAATGACATCGGTGGAAACACGCTTGCGGTTCGAGAAGGATCACCCGCACCCGGGACGGAATCCGGAACGACGTTTCAGTTACTGCCAACTTATTGGTATGGATTTGGCCCCGATGGGACTCATAGCTTCGGTGCAGCTTTGCAAGGCCCTAATGTGACCTCGGGGACGAACACGGGAATTTGGTCGAGTCAATCGGGAGTTTTGACACGGGTCGCACGAGAGGGTGATCAGCCGCCGGGATTTGTATCCGGTTCGAAGTTCCAGTTCTTCGATAGGCCGACCGCTTCATGCAACGGAACGCTGGCCTTTGGTTCGGGGGTATACAATCCAGATTACCCAGATCACGGCGGTCAACAGAATACCCTCTGGTCATCCCGCAATGGCACTCTCTCGACCGTTGCACGGGCAGGCGACGCGGCCCCAGGTTCCGAACCTGGAATGTATTTTGATACTTTCTCAATTCACTCCGCCGTGACTAGCCAAGGCGATATACTTTTTGCTTCATCCCTCAGTGGACCGGCCGTTCCTTATAATGGGATTCAGGGTATCTGGTTTCAGTCCTCAAGTGGGATGTCTCTCGTCGCACGCACCTATGCACCGGCCCCCGGACCTTCATCGGGGTTTGTGTATGGCACTTTTCTGACGAACTCCTTTCCGGTTAACGCCTCGGGGCAAACGGCTTTCATTGCACAAGTTGCCCAGCCTGAAGCACCTTACGGCTGGGAGATTGGATTGTACGCGGGCGGGGCCGGTTCGATGCATTACGTGGTGAAAGAAGGAGACCCCGCGCCGGGTCTGCCGAGCGGGGTCAAAATCGATCGGTTTCAGTATATCAATAACTACATTCCCATTGATGACTCCGGCAAAATCGCAATTCATGCGGAATTGTCGGGGACCGGCGTTACCAGCTCCAATTCCGACAGCATTTTTCAAGGAACGTACGATAATTTGTCCTTGTTGGTTCGCGAGGGCGATCCCGCCCCGGATACGCCGGCCGGTGTTTTATTCAGTGCCTTTCCCCTCGAAATCCAAATGAATCATCTTGGTCAAATCGCGTTTAGCGCTGGTCTTCGGGGCCCCGGGATCGATTCCAGCAATGGAGGCGGAATTTGGGCTCAAGACACAAACGGAGTCCTTCATCTCATGGTTCAACGGGGGGAGCCTTTCGAAGTCGCGCCCGGTGACTTTCGAACCATCCAATATCTTAACTATCTTGGCCATGAATTCGGAGGCAGCACTTACGGGCGGGCCTTTAACGATCGTGGTGAGATTACGTTTCAAGCCATCTTCACTGACGGTTCGAATGGCGTTTTTGTCGCACGGGTTCCGGAGCCGTCGAGTCTTTCATTGTTGATCGTGTCGCTCTCGATCCCGCTGATTCGGTCGCGTTCCCGAGGGCGCGCGACGAGGCAAGCGAAGTTAATAGATTCGCGGAAGCGAGAAACTTAAACGCTCGCATACGAGAGGATTCCGGTGGGTTTGAAATTTTGGCACGCATTTTTCCAAATGATCTGCCGGAAGTTGATTGACTTGGCTGCCATGCAGAAAAGGCCACCATGAAAAAATTCCTTAGAAAATCGAATTCAATCCTTGCGATGGCAATGTTACTGTCTGTGGGTCCTCGGGTTCTCGCCGATCCGGCGGTTAGCTATCGCACAGTTGCGTTGAGCGGACAGGCGGCGGCTGGAATTGATCCGGGAGCGACCTTTGGAGGATTTGGATATTCTTTTCTCGACGAATCCGGACATGTGGCATTTACGGGTTACCTCACCGGAGCAGGGATTACCACCGGCAACGATTTTGGATATTGGGTGGAGGGAACCAGCGGAAATGTACTTTGGGCGCGAGAGGGAGCGCACGCGCCCGGAACGGAATCGGATACCACATTTCGATTGTTGCATCCATTTAATGTGGGGTTTGGCTACGATGGGACTCTTAGCTTCGGAACAAGTTTGCAAGGCGCAAGCGTGACTTCCGGCACGAACACAGGAATATGGTCCAATCGATCGGGCGAAATGGAATTGGTAGTTCGGAAAGGGGATCCCGCAGCAGGATTTGCGTCCGGTTCCTATTTTAGCAGCCTATACAACTCGACAATTTCCAGTAATGGAAATCTGGGAGTTGATGCGGCTGTCTACAATCCGGAATTTGTCAGCCCCCATGGCGGTCATGTCCAAAACGCGCTCTTGTCATCCCATAGCGGGGCACTCACGCCCATCGCACTCGCAGGGGATGCCGTGCCGGGGACAGAGCCTGGGATGTATTTTGATCGGTTCGATCAGCTTTCCATCACCCGCAACGGGGAATTCCTTTTCGCCGCTACGCTTTACGGGCCCGGCGTTCCTTCGTACGGGGCTGAGGGCGCCTGGTTTCATTCGTCAAGTGGACTGTCTCTCATCGCCAAAACCGATTCACCGGCACCCGGTCCTTCGTCCGGATATGTGTACAACGGGTTCCACACGGCCGATTTTTCCGTCAACAGTTCAGGACAAACTGCTTTTGTCTCCGCGATTCGTCAACCATCCGCACCTTACGACGATGCGATTGGTTTGTTCGCCGGCGGGGCCGACTCGATGCATTATGTCATGAAGGTAGGAGATCCGGCACCCGGTCTTCCGAGCGGCGTCAAGATCAGCAAATTTCTGCCCTTTGACAATTACATTCCCATTGCCGATTCCGGCAAGATGGCGATTCATGCGACGCTCTCCGGTACGGGCGTCAACAGCTCGAATTCCGACTGCATTTTTCAGGGAACCTACGATAATCTGTCTCTATTGGCGCGCGAAGGTGATCCCGCACCCGGCACGCCGGCCGGCGTCTTGTTCAGTCAATATCCCTTCGCAATTCAGTTGAACAGTCTCGGCCAAATTGCGTTTGACGGAATTCTGCAAGGAACCGGTGTGGATTCCAGTAATGACAGGGGAATCTGGGCACAAGACGCGAACGGCGTTCTTCATCTCGTGATTCGGGAGGGCGAGCCCTTTGAAGTGGCGCCCGGCGACATCCGAACTGTTCATTATTTTCAAGACGCTGGCGGTCTATCCGGAGGCAGCTACGGACAAGCGTTCAACGATCGTGGTGAGATTACGTTTCAAGCCAGCTTCACTGACGGTTCGAGTGGCGTTTTTGTGGCACGTGTTCCGGAACCGTCGAGTATTGCGTTGCTGATGTCGTCGATCGCGATCATGTTGATTCGGTCGCGTTCCAGGCGGATCGCGAAGCGGTAACCAGGGTTGCAGACCCATTCACAGAAATACCGAGCGGGCGGACGATTTCAAATTTGAGATTTGAAAAAGGGCAAGCACCGTGCGAGGAGGGATTGTCTCCACGGCGACTCTTCGACACGCACGAACGGCTCTACAGGCGAAAAAGGATCAGGGATCAAATCGGCGGACCTGCTCGTCCGTGACGAGCATGCGCACCTTTTGATCCAACGGGCCGGCGGGGATGGAGTCGACGAGCTGCGACTCCAGGGCGAAGCCGCAGGGGATGCCTTTGAACTCGGGTTTGCCGAGGAAGCGGTCATAGAACCCGCGGCCGCGGCCGAGGCGGTTGCCGAAGGGGTCGAAGCCGAGACCGGGGACGATGACGAGGTCGATGAGGCTGATGGGGATGGGCAGACCGTGGATCGGCTCGCGGATGCCGAGGCGGTTGCTGGCGACGTCGGCGTCGAGGTTCTGGATCTCGAGGGGGACCATCTGCTTGCTGTCCCAACTGACCTGGGGGGCGACGACCTTTTTTCGATCCTGCCAGGCCTGGAGGACGATCGCCGTCGTATCGGCCTCGTGGGCGAGGGAGAGGTAGATCATCATGATCTCGGCGCGGCGGTATTCGGGCTCGGCGAAGAGCCGCTCGGCCGCCCGTTGGGAGCGAGCTTGAATGTCCGGCTGGGGAATTTCCGCGAGTTGGTTCCGCAGCGTGGTTCGAAGTTCCTTTTTCACCCAACCCTCTTATCGGCAAAAACGTAGCATATAGACTGGCCCGCCGCCTTTCAATAGCATGGGCCGCGCGCGTGACGCACGGAGGCATCGACGCGCGACCGGCGGCGCGAACGAAGCGACAGGATCAAAAGCATCGTGATGACCGCCCGCACATGGCCCGCTTTCGCGCTTGTCCTTGGGGCGATTCTCTCATTTGTGTTCACGCTCATCGTTCGACGCTGGTCCGCGCGGCGAGGTTTTGTCGATGTGCCGGGCGGGCGCAAGGCGCATGCGCGACCGGTGGCGCTGGGCGGTGGGCTGGCGATTCTGGTCGCGGTGATCGTTCCCATGCTCTGCGCGGTCGCGGCGGCGCGAATGTTCGCGGAGGATTGTCCGGCGTGGGTGCCGGCGGAGTTCCACAAGCACATTGGCGGGATGGTGGCCAAGGCGCCGACGGCGCTGGCGATCGCTGCGGCGGCGATCGCCATCTGCGTGCTCGGCCTGATCGACGATGCGCGACCGCTGCCGGCGGGGCTCAAGTTTTTCGTGCAACTGGCCGTCGCGGTAGCGCTGGTGATCGGATGCAACCTGCGGCTGCTTTCGCACCTGCACCCGGCGATCTCGACGACGCTGTCGGTGCTGTGGATCCTGACGCTGACGAACTCGTTGAATTTTCTGGACAACATGGACGGGCTGGCGGCGGGGGTGGGGATGATTGCGTCGGCGGTGTTTGCCACGACGGCGATGGGCGCGGGACAGGTGTTCGTGCCGGCGTGCTGCTGGCTGCTGGCGGGATCGCTCGCCGGGTTTTTGCCACTGAATATCCATCCGGCGAAGATTTACCTGGGCGACGCGGGGAGTCTGCTCATCGGGCTCCTGCTTGCGGTGTTCACGATCCTGACGACGTTCGCCTCGGCCGGGCAGGGGCAGCACCCGGTGGGGGTGATCGCGCCATTAGTGGTGATGGCAGTGCCGCTCTATGACACGTTGAGCGTGATTTATCTGCGGATGAGGAGCGGCGCGCCGATCTGGAGCGGCGATCGGCGGCACTTTTCGCACCGGCTGGTATCGCGGGGGATGAGCGAGCGGCAGGCGGTGCTGGTGATCTGGCTGGCGACGCTGGTGACGGCGTTGCCGGCGCTGCTTCTGCCGACGGCGAGCTGGCCGATGGCGTGGGGGATCGGACTACAGACGGTGCTCGTAGTGGCGCTGGTCGCGCTCCTGGAAGGCGCGGGGCGATCGTGAAAGAACCGCGAACAGAGGGCAATCCCACGGCGACGGTCGCCGGCGAATTGAGCGTGACGGAGCGCGTCGCACTACTCGCCTTGGTCGCGATGATTCCGTTGCGGGCGGTGCTGACCGAGACGCGGACGTTCGAGATGCCGCCGCTGTTTCGTCATCTCGATACGCCGCCGGGGGCGATGCCGGCGACGACGATGGCGATCTTTGCGGTGATAGCGGGCGCGGCGTTGTTGGCGGTTTGTGCCCGGCTCTGGCGAGGTGGGCCGCGATATCAGTGGACGGGCGCGGAGCTCGGCGTCGTCATGCTTGCATTGGCGATGGGCATCAGCACGTTTCGCGCGGGGCAGAAGCATCTGGCACTCGTCGGCAGTCTCGATTTTCTGGGGCTGCTCATCTTCTTTCTGACGCTTCGGCAGCTCCTGGTCCGCCCCTGGCACGTGCGGTTGGTGATCGTCACGATCCTGGCCACGGGGGCGATGGTCGTGGCAAAGTGCGCGTATCAGAAGTGGGTGGAGCTGCCCGCGACGATTCAATATTACGAAGCGCACAAAGAGGAGATGAACCGGGCGATTCCGGAAGAGACGGAGCGTTCGGCGGGGCTGGTGTATGACTACGAGCATCGGCTGCGCTCGGGGGCGGTGACGGGTTATTTTTCGCATCCGAACGTGCTGGGAAGTTATCTGATTCTGGTGATTCTGACGGCGGCGGCGGTCGTGCAGAGTCGAATGCGCCGTTGCCCTGCGTGGACGATGATCGTGCCGGGGGCGATCGGATTCGCGGCGGCGGCCATGTTGTATTTTACGCAGAGCAAGGGAGCGGGGGCGGCGTGCGCGCCGGCGATCTTGATCTGGCTGGCGAGCGGTCGACTCGCCGCGATGATTCGACGTCATCGTCAGGCGGTGGTTGTGGTTTTCTGGACCGCGATGGCGCTCGGCGCGGCTTCGCTGGTGACGGCGCTGCAGGCCAAGCCGGAGGCGCTCGGGCGGTCGATGCTCTTTCGATCGCTCTATTGGCAGGGCGCGACGAACCTGATGAAGCACGAGAGCCTGTGGGGGATCGGGGCGGACAATTTCGGACGGTATTTCACGCGATACAAGCCGGTGCAATGTCCGGAGGACGTGGACGACCCGCATAGCTGGCCGGTGAAGGCGGCGGCGGAGTGGGGGATGTTGGGCGCGATCGGTTTGATCGCGGTCTTCTTTGGCGTGAGCCGGACTCTCGCGAGTTCGAGCCCCGATATTCCGGAATCTCCATTGTGGCGATTCGAATCGGATCGGCCCGGCGGAACGATCATTCTCTGGTGTGGTGCGATCGGTGCGATCGTGTTTGGCTGGTGGGCGGCGGTGCTTTCGGGATCTCCCAGGGATTTCGCCGTGCTGGTGCTTTATCTGCCGGCGATCTGCTGGGTCGTGGGATTCATTGCCATTTCGTGCGAATCGAACCAGATTCGATTTTTCCGCGACGAACCGACGGGCGCCATGATGGCGGCGCTTTGCGGCGGGATGATCGGGTTTCTGGTCCATGCCGGAATTGATTTGGCGATGTTCCAGGGCGGGGCGGCGACGACGTTTTTCGCGATGATGGCGGTGGCACTGGCCCTGCGCGAATCGGGCCGGGAATCATCCAGGGCCGGCGCCGTCGTGACGCCGCGCCGAGGCGCCGGGATGATCGTGGGGGCCTTGGGGATCGCGGGGCTGGTGACGTTTGTCACGAGCGTCATTCGACCGATGGCGGCGGAGGGAGCGGCGTTGCAGGAGGCGCGGACGCATTGCGATGCGAAGACGTGGGACGATTATCTCTCCTCGACGGGATATCAGGCCTATTCGCGGGCGATGGACGCGTGGCCGCCGGACGCGACGGCGATCGACGAAGTCGTGGAGGAGTTGACGCGGCGAGTGACGACGGTGGCGCAGACCGATTATGCCCGGCAATTGGTGCAGCTCATGCCGGCGCGAGACCCGCAGAATTCGTCGATCCACCATCATCTGGCGACACTTTTTTTTCAGCGGGCACGCCTGGGGGGCGACCCCGGCGATTTGCAACGGTCGATCATGTCGATGTCGAAGGCCGTGGAGCAGTATCCGACGAGCCCGACCAAGCGGATCCAACTGGCGAATCTGTACGAGTATCTGGCGCAGGCGACGAATTCGCCGCAGATGCTGCAACTGGCGGTGAGGGAGATGCGGAAAGCGCTGGAGATGGATGACCAGCGGATTTATGTCTCGCCGCCGAATCGATTGGGTGCGGAGAAGCGGGCGGCGATTGAAACACGGCTGACGCAGTATGAAAGCATCCATTCAAATCCGCTCGGCGGCCAATAGATCGTCGTAGGTTTCGCGGCGGCGGATGATTCGGTAGCGGTCGCCTTCTACGAGGACTTCCGGGGGGTTGGGGCGGGTGTTGTAGTGGCTGGCCATGACCATGCCGTAGGCACCGGCGGTGAAGACGGCGACGAGATCGCCTCGCTGCATGGGGGGGAGCATTCGCTCCTTGGCCAGAAAATCGCCGCTTTCGCAGACCGGGCCGACGACGTCCATCGGTACAAGGCCGGGTAGCTTGACGTTTTCGCCGCGGTCGTTGGTGACGAAGGACGGGGCGGGTTTGACGGGCCAGATGAAATGGTACGCTTCGTAGAGGGCCGGGCGGATCAGGTCGTTCATGCCGGCGTCGACGATGAGGAAGTCGCGCTCGCCGGATTTCTTGAGATAGAGGACGCGTGTCACGAGGATTCCGGCGTTGGCGGCGATCGACCGGCCGGGCTCCATGATGATCTGCAGGCGAGGCTTGGTCGCGGTCTTGCCGGCGTAGGGGGCGAGCAGGGGGACGATCGCTTCGGCGTATTGCAAGGCGGGCGGGGCTTCACCGCCTTTGTAGTGCGCGCCGAAGCCGCCACCGATGTCGAGCATGTCGATGGTGAAGCCGGCGGCGCGGAGTTGGTCGATGAGGGCGAGGCCCTTCCGGATCGCGGCGACGTAGGGCTCGACGGTGTTTACGGGCGAGCCGATGTGAAGGTGGATTCCGCAGAGGCTGACGGACTTCTGGCGGCCGAATTGATCGAAGACGCGGCGGGCGCGTTCGAGGTCGACGCCGAACTTTGTTTCTTTTTTGCCGGTGCTGGTGTAGCGATGGGTCTTGGGGTCGACGTCGGGGTTGACGCGAAGGGCGGCGCAGACCGTGACGCCGCGGCGCGAGGCGACGGCGATGACGTTTTCAAGCTCGGCCTCGGATTCGATGTTGAACCAGCCGATCTTCGCGTCGATGGCCCGCTCGATTTCGTCGTCGCTCTTGCCGACGCCGGCGAAGACGATCCGGCCCGAATCGCCGCCGGCCGCGATGGCGCGGGCGATTTCCCCGCCGGAGACGACGTCGAAACCTGCGCCGCGATCACGAAGCAGTCGGCAGATGTGGAGGTTGGCACAGCTCTTGATGGAGTAGCAGATCAGCGGGTCGACGGCGGCGAAGGCTTGGGCGACGGCGTCGTAATGATGGCGCAGCGTCTCGGCGGAGTAGATGTAAACGGGCGTGCCGACTTCGTCGGCGATCCGGGCGATTGACGCATCTTCGCAAAAAAGCCCCGTGTTCTTGTATTCAAAATGGTCCATGATTGCGGCGCATTGCTCGGACTTAGGCCTTGCCCGAGATCATTCAAGATAATCGCTAATGTGCTCAATAAGGCTCTTTTCACAGAACTTATCAAAGCGGCTAAACGTACAGCCGTCGCTTTTCGTAGTCGGTTGCTCATTCCTGGCATACCCACCGGCCATTCCGACCATCCACCCATCCTTTGTCGACCAGTGCTCTTCGGTAACGCGAAACTTGAAGAAAAAGTAGTCAATTAATGTCTTCAACTTCATCCATCCAAGGAGTCGTGAATTGAGCGGCTGTAAACGAGTTTCCTTATGAATGAGTTCGATTTCATCTGGCTCGCGGCCGAGTTCGGTACCAAAACAAAGCCAATCAACCATATGCCCCTCGGCGAGCAGCTTCTGATCCAAGCAGGCGTCGGGGAGGCGCTCTTCCATTTCAATTCGGACCAGCTGATCAACGAGCCGATAGCGGTCCCGGGGGGACCGCGCAATCCAATCTAGTTCCTCGTCGGAAACGAATTCTCCGCGGGTAAGAAGCGCGACGGCGCGGAAACGCCTGAGGCGAGAGTCGACGAGATCTCGCGATTCCTGAACGACGGTCAATAATTGGTCCGAATCAAGAGTTCCGGCCAAATCAAAAAGAAGCCCAATCATGTCGCGATGGTCGGCGTACGGTTCGTTATATTTCCAACCAATGCCGCTGGGCTTCTGGCGCTTGCGTGCCTCAACAATTTCCGCGCGGAGCAGGGAGGTCATTCGTCCATGGTGCTCCCTTGCAATGGAATCAGGCACGACATCCTCTTGTCGAAAATCGAGCAGCATGTGAAAGATCGCAATTGCTAACTGCGGATGGCGGGCGGAGCCAAGGAGGTTGGGAAAGAGTACATTAGCGACCTCGGCTCCGGAATTTCGTGGGAACGAAGGTATGAACTCATCGGCAATTTCGTCGGCGTGGGCCCGCAGCAGTTGAACATATAGCTGAGCCGCGGCGGCCGTTTGTGCCATGACGATGATTTGCAGCGCCGCCGCCTTCGACTTCGCTGACAGCATGGGAAAGACTGATTGAATCGTCGTTAGCAGCTTGGCGGAGTCATTGTCCTCCACGATGTCGCGCGCGGCGTACAAAAGATGCGAAGTCGTGTCGTCCCTCTCGCACTGAGGCCCCGGAAAATCGTCCGTCGCGCTCATAATCAAGGATCTTGCATCATCAATCGTGAGTGATCCTGAGCGAGCAAGTTCCGAGAGCTGCGATTTCGCTTCCGATCGAACATCGGGCGAAGGGTCTCGTAGTTGTTGGAGGATACTCTCAAGCATGGTGTTCAAGTAGGCGATGCGACAAATATCTCGGTTATCCACGTGAAGGTTGCGTGGTGGCGGGTTTCACTGCGTTGTCGTGGAGAATCTGTCCTGAAAGAACTCCGCCGTAGTTCTTGCCGAACCAGGTACCGCTGTAAAAGCCGCGGTGGATCATGACGCGTGCCGAATAGGTGCCCAGACCCGGCAGGGCCATTTCATCCAACGTAATGATCGGCACATCTTCGGCCCAGACGACGCGGACCGTCACGGGGATGTAGACGTCTTTGTCGGCGTATTGAATTCGCGCGGTGATGACCCAGTAGTCGTCGTTGGCCTTGGAGACTTTTGCGATCGTGTAGGTGTCAGGCTTCGGCTCGCTCAAAGGGGCCTTGCCGGCCAGACCGGCTTCACCGGTCATCTGCCAGACACCCTTAAGCGTTGCGCCGGTGAGCGCCTTCTTGAAATCGCGTTCGCGTTTTTTGATTTCCGCCTGTCGGCCGGTTTCGTCCGAACGCAGCGATGCGTTCGTTTCGTTGCGACCGGCGGTCGGCGGCGGATCGGATGCCGCTCGATGGCTTGCCACCGCCGACACCAAGACGCCAAGGATCAGATATGGCCATTTTGTTCGCATGGATTCGGTCCTCCAAAGTTCGGGCCCGCCGCCGACTATGGATTGTCACGGCTGGTCGAAGGCTCGACAAGAACAACGTCGGCGCTTGGCCAATCTCGCCCGTCGTTTTATACTGAAAGCCGCTGATTCGCGGCGGGCATGCTGCCCGGGCCGCGTGAACATTGATCCATCCTGATTTCCGGAGGAAAACACCCATGAATTCCCGGCGATGG
Organism: uncultured Planctomycetaceae bacterium; assembly: GCA_964414585.1. Taxonomy (GTDB): domain Bacteria; phylum Planctomycetota; class Phycisphaerae; order UBA1845; family UTPLA1; genus DATEMU01. The sequence continues at coordinate 28,367 of CAYPXR010000043.1, read as the reverse complement.
CACACAGCACTTTTCGCGGCGATGTTCAGTTGGGCGATGATCGGTTGCGCCGGCCCGACGGTTTATTCCGATCATCCGCTGGTCTATCCGAAGGCGAAAAAGGTCGATCAAATCGACGATTATCACGGCACGAAGGTCGCCGATCCGTATCGCTGGCTCGAGGATGACAACTCGGCGGAGACGAAGGCGTGGGTCGAGGCGGAGAACAAGGTGACGTTCGGGTATCTGAACGAGATCCCCGCGCGGGCGAAGATCAAGCGGCGGCTGACGAAATTGTGGGATTTCGAGAAGTACGGCGTGCCGTTCAAGGAGGGCGGTCGCTACTTCTACTCCAAGAACGACGGTTTGCAAAATCAGGCCGTGATCTATACGGCGGATACGATTGATGCGAAGCCTCGTGTCCTGATGGATCCCAATCGGTTGTCGACCGACGGCACCGTCGCGCTGTCCGGTTATTCCATCAGCGACGACGGCAAGCACATGGCCTACGGCGTGTCGGACGCGGGATCAGACTGGGTAACGTATCACGTCCGCGACATCGAATCGACGACGGACACGACCGACCTCATACAGTGGGTAAAGTTTTCCGGGGCGTCCTGGACCAAGGACGGACGGGGATTCTTTTACAGCCGTTACGACGAACCCAATGAGCAGACCAAGCTCAAGCAGGCCAACTATTTCCAGAAGCTCTATTTCCACCAGCTCGGCACGCCGCAGTCGGCGGACGTCCTCGTGTACGAGCGGCCCGACCAGAAAGAGTGGGGCTTCGGCGGTCAGGTCACGGACGACGGGCGATATCTCATTATTTCCGTATGGAAAGGGACTGAGCAGAAGAACCGCGTGTTCTACAAGGACTTGCAGGCGCCCGGGGCGAAGGTCGTTGAGCTGCTCAACGATTTTGATGCGGAGTACAACTTTGTCGACAACGACGGGCCGGTGTTTTTCTTCCAGACGGATTTGAAGGCCCCGCGCGGGCGGCTCGTCGCCGTCGATACGCGGAAGCCGGGGAAGTCGGATTGGAAGGAATTGATCCCCGAGTCGAAGGCGACGTTGCAAGGCGTGTCGCTGGTGGGCGATCATTTCTTCTGCTCGTATCTCAAGGACGCCTACAGCGAGATCAAGGAGTACGAGCTGGGCGGCGCATTCCTGCGCGACGTCGGACTGCCCGGTCTGGGTACGGCAGGCGGGTTCGGCGGCAAGCGCAAGGACACGGAGACGTTTTATTCGTACACAAGCTTCGCCACGCCGGCGACGGTTTATCGGTACGACGTGACGAGCGGGAAGAGCACGGTCTTCAAGAAGCCCCGTGTGGATTTCGATCCCGATCAATTTGTCACGAAGCAGGTTTTTTACAGCAGCAAGGACGGCACGCAGATCCCGATGTTCATCACGCACAAGAAGGGCGTGCAACTCGACGGCAACAACCCGACTTATCTGTACGGATACGGCGGGTTCAAGGCGTCGATGACGCCGGCGTTTTCGGTGAGCAACGTCGTGTGGATGGAGATGGGCGGGGTCTATGCGATGGCCAATCTGCGGGGCGGCGGCGAGTACGGACAGGAATGGCACGACGCCGGGCGGCTCAAGAACAAACAAAACGTGTTCGACGATTTCATCTCGGCGGGCGAATGGCTGATCGCCAATCAATACACGCGCAAGGAAAAGCTCGCTATCGGCGGCGGCAGCAACGGCGGTTTGCTCGTCGGGGCGTGCCTGACGCAGCGCTTGGACCTCTTCGGCGCGGCGCTCCCCGCAGTCGGTGTCATGGATATCCTCCGGTTCCACAAGTTCACGATCGGCTGGGCGTGGAAGAGCGATTACGGATGTTCGGAGGATCCGGAGGATTTCAAGACGCAGATCGCCTATTCGCCGCTGCAGAACATCAAGTCCGGCACGTCGTATCCGGCGACGCTCATCACGACGGCCGACCACGACGATCGCGTGGTGCCGGCGCACAGCTTCAAGTTCGCGGCGACGCTTCAGGAAGACCAGGCCGGCAAGGCGCCGGTGCTGATCCGCATCGGGACCCGCGCCGGGCACGGTGCAGGCAAGCCGACGGCGAAGATCATCGAGGAGCAGGCCGATAAGTGGGGGTTCCTGGTGCGAGTGCTGGGGATGGATGATTCGAAGATATGAGGCTGGGTCGCTATAATAGTCGGTAGGCGAGTGAAAGGACGGCTTCGACCATGCCTGTTGTGATTTCTGACGAGGTGCTTCAACAAGCCGGCTTGTCCGAACCTGAAGCAAAGATTGAGATTGCTTGCCGGCTGTTTGATGCGAATGTGCTGAGGCTGTGGCCGGCGGCTCAGTGCGCCGGCTTGTCGAGGGCGGAATTCGAAGCTGAGCTGCGATCTCGCCATATCGCCGTTTACCGGCCGACGGTGAAAGACTTTCAAGCGGACATCGACGCCATCGCGAAATTAGGAATCTAAGTTTGGCGATCGTCGTCAGCGACACCTCTCCGATCGTTTCTCTCGCCTATCTTCGGCGGCTGGAGTTACTTTCCAGTCTATTTGGTGAGGTCTTCATTCCTCCCGCCGTTGTCGAAGAATTGCGCAAGCCCGCATGGAAGGGAATGGCCGACGAGGCGCTGAATGCACCCTTCATCTCCGTTCGCGCCGCCATGGATCGGAAACGTATTGCGGAATTGTCGCAGTTGTTGGACCCCGGTGAATCCGAAGCAATCTCGCTGGCGCTTGAAGTTCAAGCCTCCGCGATCCTTATTGATGAAGCGGATGGGCGCGAGGCGGCACGACAACTTGGACTCGTGACCATCGGGGTCCTGGGCATTTTGTCAGCCGGGAAACGGCGCGGGTTGATTGCGGCCGTGAAACCGGAGATTGAACGATTGCGCTCCGGACTGGGCTTTTATGTCTCGCCCGATCTGTTCGCCGAAGTCCTCAATCAAGCCGGCGAATAAAGGGGCTTCGGCCTGCCGTATTTGACACGTCTTGTCGATGCCTCTACCGTAATCGGCGTATGGGTCGCGTCGATCTACGTTCCTACGTCTTTCTCGACAGCATGCAGCCGCAGTACGCCTCGTTCATCGCGACGGTGGCGCAGGGCTTCCTGCCGGTGCCGGGCATGGCGTCGCTTTACGTTGAAATCTCGCCCGGCATCGAGATCAACCGCATCACCGACATCGCCCTCAAGAGCACCCATGTGACGCCGGGCATGCAGGTCGTCGAGCGGCTTTACGGGATGTTGGAGGTCCACTCCGAGTCGCAGGCGGACGTCCGCGCGGCGGGTCGGGCGATTCTGGAGGCGCTGGAGATCAAGGAAGAGGACCGGCGAAAGCCCAAGGTCGGCTCCAGCCAGGTCATTCGCAATGTGGATGCCTATCAGACGCAGCTTATCAATCGCATGCGCCATGGAAACATGCTCCTTCCGGGACACACACTCTACGTGATGGAGCTGGAACCGGCGCCGTATGCGGCGCTGGCCGCGAACGAGGCGGAGAAGGCGGCGCAGATCAATATTCTTGAAGTGCGGACGATCGGCAGCTTCGGGCGCGTTTACCTCGGCGGCGAGGAGCGCGATATCGAGGTGGCGTACAAGGCCGCCGAAGCGGCGATCGCCGGTGTGACGGGCCGGGTGGAAGAACACAAACATCACAGCTAACCCTCGTTAGCCTATTTGAATTCGGAGGTATACCTCAATGACTGACGCACTGGGAATGATCGAGACGCGCGGCTTTGCGGCGATGGTCGAGGCCTCGGACGCGATGGTGAAGGCCGCCAAGGTCGAGCTGGTCTCCTACGAGAAGATCGGCGGCGGGTACGTGACGGCCATCGTTCGCGGCGACGTCGCCGCGGTGAAGGCCGCCTGCGACGCCGGACAGGCCGCCGCCTCGCGCGTCGGCGAGATCGTGTCGGTCCACGTGATCGCGCGACCGCACAACAACGTCGATACCGTGCTGCCGCTGGGCCGCGCGGAGCAGGCGAAGAAGGCGGCGAAGGGACAATAGGGAATGGCGAATGGCGAATAGCAAATAGCGAATGAAAAAGAGCCGCTTGCCTCTCTTGTTTCGCTATTCGCTATTCGCCATTCACAATTCTCGTCAGACGTGCGTGTAATCCTATGTTCCTGGCCCAAGTCATCGGAACCGTCGTCTCCACGCGGAAGGAACAAAGCCTCACCGGGCTGAAGTTCCTCCTTCTGCGCAATGTGGACATGGAGGGCAAGGCGTCGGGCACGACCGTCGTTGCCGCTGACGCCGTCGGGGCGGGCGTCGGCGAGATCGTCCTCTATGCCAGCGGCTCTTCCGCGCGGCAGACCGTCGCGACAGACAAACGCCCGGTAGATGCGGTGGTCATGGCGATCGTGGATCAGTGGGAAGTCGGCGGGGAGATGAAGTACAAGAAGTAATGTCGAATTACGAATTACGAATTACGAAAGGTAACTCGGCATCCCTCTTTTTTCGTCATTCGTCATTCGTCATTCGTCATTGAGCGTTCCATGTCGCAGCTATCCGACACTCAAATCGACGCCATCGCCCGGAAGGTGGCGGATCGACTTCGCGCGGCGACGCCGGCGGCTCCGGCGATGTCGGCGGCGCAGACGGAGACGCTGGCCCGCGGCGGCGCGTTGCCGATGGGCGTCTTTCGTACCATCGACGAGTGCGTCGCGGCTGCACGGGAATCCTTTCAATCGCTCGGCAAGCTCGGTCTCGAACAACGCAAGGCGATTATCGCGGCGATTCGCGAGTCGATGATGGCCCATGCCATCAGCCTCGCGCGCGACGCGCGGGAAGAGACCGGTCTGGGCCGCGTCGAGGACAAGATCGTCAAGAACCGCCTGGTGACACGCAAGACGCCGGGGCCGGAGGCGATCGAGCCTCGGGCCATTTCCGGCGATAACGGGCTGACGCTCATGGAGCGGGCGCCGTTCGGCGTCATCGCGGCGATCACGCCGACGACGAACCCGACCTCGACGATCATCTGCAACACGATCGGCATGGTTTCGGCGGGCAACTCCGTCGTGTTCAACGTGCATCCCAATGCCAAGCGCGTTTCCTGCCGCAACGTCGGCTTGATCAACGAAGCGATTATCCGCGCCGGCGGGCCGCCCAACGTCGTCACGGCCTTGGCGGAGCCGACGATTCAGAGCGCACAGGAACTTATGAAGCACAAGGGCATTCGTCTGCTCGTCGTGACCGGCGGGCCGGGCGTCGTGCAGGCGGCGATGGCCAGCGGGAAGCGGGCGATCTGCGCGGGACCGGGCAATCCGCCTGTCGTCGTGGATGAGACGGCGGATATCGACAAGGCCGGGCGCGATGTGGTGATGGGGGCGTCGTTCGACAACAACGTCGTTTGTACGGACGAAAAAGAAGTCTTCGTCGTCTCATCAGTCGCCGATCGATTTCTCAAGTCGATGGAGGGCGCCGGGGCGGTGATTTTGACGAAGCCGCAGATTGCGGCGATTGAGAAAGTCATCTTTGAAGAGACGCGCGGCCCGCGCAAGCCCGGCGTAACCAATAAGAAGTGGGTTGGGAAGAATGCCAACGTGATTCTGGAGCAGATCGGGATGCGCGTGCCGGACAGCGTTCGCCTCGCCGTGCTCGATGTGCCGGTGGATCATCCGTTGATCTGGACGGAGCAGCTCATGCCGGTGATGCCGGTGGCGCGGGTGAGCAACGTGCATGAAGCGATCGATCTCGCCGTCGCTGCCGAGCACGGCTTCGGTCATTCTGCGGCCATGCACTCCAAACACCTGACGAATCTCAGCGAAATGGCCCGGCGGATCAATTGCAGCATCTTCGTCAAGAACGGGCCGATCTACTCCGGACTTGGCGAGGGCGGTGAGGGTTACAGTTCGTTTTCCATTGCCAGCCCGACGGGCGAGGGATTGACTGATCCGCGATCGTTTTCGCGGGAGCGGCGGTGCGTCATTGTGGATCATTTCAGGATCGTGTGAGACGGCGTGAACGACCAACCTGCCATCGCGCTCATTGAATTCGGCAGCATCGCCGTCGGCGCGCGGGCCTCTGACGCCATTGCAAAGAAGGCTCCGGTGACCATCCTTCGCACGGGCACACTGCACCCCGGCAAATATGCCATCCTGTTCAGCGGACAGGTGGCCGCCGTGGATGAATCTTTTGTCGAGGGGCTGCGGATCGGAGCGGAGTGCATTGTCGACAAGGTCCTATTGCCCGATGTCGCCCCAAGCGTTCATGATGCCGTGCTCGGCCGGCGCGGCAATTGGGAGAGGGACACACTGGGGATCATCGAGACGTTGACGATGGCCGCCGTGGTCGAGGCCGCCGACGCCGCGGTGAAAGGCGCCAATGTCGACGTGGTCCAAATTCGCCTGGGCGACGGGCTCGACGGCAAGGGGCTGGCCCATTTTGCGGGCGAGCAGGCCGACGTGGAGGCCGCTGTCGAGATCGGCTCGAAGCGGATCGCGCATCGAAATCAGCCGATGTGGACGACCGTCATCCCGCGTGTCGATGTTGATCTTCAGGCGATCTTTGGGCAGACGACCTATTTTCAGGAGGGTCGCTGATGCTTCTGGGTCGCGTCATCGGGACGGTCGTGCCGTGCGTCGCCTATGAGGGGCTCAAGGGCGTGCCGATGTTGATCGTGCAGCCGCTCGACAAGCATCGAAAGGAGACCGGTTCGCCGATTGTTTGTTGCGACGCGACGCGGATGGCGGGCCCCGGCGAGTTCATTTGTTACGAGGGCGGGCGTGAGGCGGCGATGGCGCTGGAGCCCTGGTTCGTGCCGGTCGATCATACCATCATCGGCATTGTCGACGGCGTCGATGTTGCGGCGGAGTAGCCCATGATCCTTGGCATCGTTCGCGGTTCGATGTATTCAACGATTCAGCATCCGTTCTACAAAGACCGCAGGAAGCTCATCGTGGATTATCTCGACGCCGAGGGCAAGCCGACGGGGCGATACGTTATCGCCGTGGACACGGTCGATGCCGGGGTCGGCGATCGCGTGCTGGTCAACGATGAGGGCAATGGGGCGCGACAGGTGCTGAACGATCCGAACGGGCCGGTGCGCAGTGTGATCGTCGGAATCGTCGATGCTGTCGAAATCGGCGGCTAATCGGTCCGCCATGGAATACCTTTTTCTTGTCATTCTCAGCCTGATCGCCTTCGCCGGCGTGCTCCTGGCGGCGCTCCAATTGCCGGGAACCTGGTTGATACTCGTTACGACCGTCGGCTACGACTGGCTTCATCACTGGAGGATTCTCGGCTGGAAATGGCTCTTGGGTTTGACGGCGGCGGCGGCGCTGGCGGAAGTGGTCGAAATGGCTTCGTCGATCGTGATCGCGCGTAAGGGCGGGGCGAGCCGGCGCGCGAGCATCGGCGCTGTGATCGGCGGGATGGCCGGGATGGTTCTGTTATCTGTGCCGATTCCCATCCTTGGAACGATTGTCGGGGGTTTTTTCGGCTGCTTTCTTGGGGCGCTGGCCGGCGAGATGACGATTCGCGACGATCTGGGCAGAGGGACCAAGGTGGGAATCTACGCCACTCTTGGCCGGCTGATCGGGATGATCGCCAAGACGTCGGCGGCCCTGATCATCGCGGGCACGGTCGTAGTGCTCGCCATCGGCGCGATCTGGTAGAATTCTCTCCAGCCATGCATTTTGTACCGTTTCTGATTCTGCTAGCGAGCTTGACGGCCGCCGGTCCGGCGATGCCGCCGAGTTCGCAGCCGACGACGCAGCCGTTCGCCCGATCGATCGTCGATCATTTGATTTCCGAACTCGGCTCGCCGGATTTCAAGACCCGGGAGGCGGCGCATCACCGATTGGCGGAGATGGGCGATCAGGCGAACGCGGAACTGGTCGAACACGTGACCGACTCGAATGAAGAGATCGCGACGAGGAGCGTCGCGCTATTGGGCAAGCCAAAGGACCCGGCACTTCGCGTCGAGCTGGCTGTGCGGCTGCTTTCCACCGCCGATCCGGACTGGATGGAGAAAGGCGTGTATCTGCTATTCGATTCGCCGAGGGAGATCTTTGACCTGTACCTGAGCCGGACGAAGGACGCGCGGGGCGTGGAGCGGGTGATCCATGACATCGTCGGGGAACAGCTTCGGTCGTGGAAGAGGAACGACGACGTGTTTCAAAGGAACTTTGCGCGGATCCAGGAGAAGAATCCCGCGGCGGCGGAGCGTCTGCAACAATCCCAACACGATTCGAATCTCTATGACGCGGAGGCGGCCTATTGGTCAGCGGTGGAAGCGGTGGCGGATTACCGCGATCCCGATCGCGCGGATCGGCGGGTGACCACTCGTCCGACGCGCCGGCCGAAATAGGGGGTCCATGCGCCTCGGGGCCGCGGCTCAAGAGGTTCTCAAAACGTCCGCCAGGGTGGTTTTCATGAAGAGCTCGCGGAGGACGTTGGACGCTTCCAGATTCGTTCGATCGAGGACGGTCTGAACGGTCTGGGGGAGCCCCTTGACGGCGGGGTTTCGATTGCGCGGCGGGGCGAAGACGCCGACGCCCTGAAAGACGTCGTAAAGGGAGACTTTGTCCACGGGCCGGCTGAGGCGAAATCCGCCGCGCGGCCCGCGATCGGAATGAAGGACACCGGCGCTGGCCAGTTGGCTCAGGATCTTGGCCGCGTAGGCCTTGGGGAGCTTGTGTTTGACGGCGATATCACCGGCGCGGACCCCCAGTGGATCCGTTACTCCCTGTTGCTGTTGGGCGATTTCGTAAACCGCGAGGAGGGCGTATGCGGCTGTCTTCTTGCGGAGCATGGCGGTCTCCCCATTTTTGTCCCGTACGCTTGGGTCTTTCTCGGACATATAGGATAATAGCTGTTGATTTTGAAGTCGCCAATAAAGATTATGCAGCCGGTTCCAACGCGGCGGTCGCGTGAAGGCGAGTCCGGCACTGTTTTCATCGAAAAATCCGTGGGCAACATTAAGAAAAGTTCATCCTCGCACACCTGGCTCGCGGCCCTGGGCAGCGCCGATCTGCCGCCTTCCGTGACGGTCGGTAGGGAACAATACCAACATCGGCGCACGTTTAAGCACGATTTTTTTGCGGCAACGGGCCTCTACGAGAGCGCGGCTCAAAAAAAAATCGTCGTCAAGATCGGCCGTGTCGCGCCCGCTTTTGGGATTCCGCTGCGATGGATTGGACGAATTCTTAGGGATCACGAAAGTCGCCTCTACGAACTCGCACAGGGGATTCCCGGCGTGCCGGAACTCACCGGCCGCTTTGGGGCGACGGGACTGGCCCATGCGTACATTGAGGGCCGTCCGCTCGCGAAGGGCGACGTATTGCCGGATGATTTTTTTCCCCGGCTGGCGGCGTTGCTCGATGCGCTGCACCAGCGAGAGGTGGCTTACGTGGATTTGGAGAAGCGGGAAAACATCCTGCTCGGCGAAGACGGCCGGCCCTACCTGATCGACTTCCAAATTTCCTGGCATGTCCTGCCCAATCGAGGCGGGCGAACGGATTTTTTCCGGATGATCCAGGATATGTTGCAAAGCTCGGATCGATACCATCTTTACAAGCACTGGCGGCGGATGCGACCGGATCAGGTTCAGGGCGTTGACGCCGCCCGTTTCGGACGGCCGCCGTTGTGGATAAGATGGCACCGCACGATCTTTCGGCCGCTGACTTTGTTGCGGCGGCAGATCCTCGTCTGGCTGGGAGAGAGGTCTTCCATTCGGGTTCGTTCACCGGGATAAGAATCAATACCATGGCAGTGACGACAGCTCAGCGTGAACAGGTCGAAGGCTTTCGAGCGTCGCTCGAGGCCGCTTTGGGCGGCGATCAGCGATTCTCCGGATCGCATCGGTACGATCGGGAGGACGGTTCAACGATGGCCACGCGCTGGACCTCGTCGGCCAATCCCCAGGTCTGGTTCGAGATTGCGGTTCGGCCGCTGATTCCGCAGGTCCGCGCGGGCATTCTTACGGACGACCGGTGGAAGAGCGAGGATTTCGAGGAGAAGATCGAGGAATCGGGTGACACGATGAGCGAATTCGTGGAGATGGGGTTCCACGAGGCAGGGCTGGAATGGCTGGAGCCGACGGTCGAGCACTATCGCGAGGAGATGAAATATTTTTATTTCGCGACGGCGTTTGAAATCGGGGACGTCAGGGAGCTGGCCGATCCGGCGGTGCGCGAGAAGGCGAGGAAGATGCTCGAAGGGTATTACGAAGCCTTCGGGCCGTTTCTTACGTAACAACCACTCCGGACTTCACTTTGGCGTGATGGCCGGCGGCGGGCGTGACGAAGTGGGAGTCTTCCCCGAACAGGTCGCGGCGCATGATGACGCCGAGCGGCGTCGTGTAGTAGTTGTGAACGTAGGACGCGTAGTCGCTGACGGCGTGTTCCCAGGAACGGCCGGAGTCCTCGATCTTGCGAAGGGCGTAGTAGACCCCGTCGATGTTGCCTTCGTGGCGGTTGACGATGTCGGCGATCAGAATCTCTTCCGCGGAAGCGCGGATAAACATGCCGTCGAGGTCTTTCGTCCGGGCATGAAAGACGACGCGATGCAGCCGCTCGATCTGCCGAACGAGCCGGTGCAAATGGTCGTGGTCGTGAACGGCCTTCAACAGCCGCTGTCGTTCTGATTCGGTCAGCCGGGGCATTCCTCAACTCTCGGTCGCACACTGGATCGCAATGACAAAAACTTCGGACGTGGGCCGATAAGCCGCCACCCACTCCGCTCACGATCGTAGCGCCAAGGCACATGGCACGCAACCGCACGCAGAGCCTTCCGCGTTTGACGCCCTTGAAATCGAGGGCTAAACTTTTTTCGTGGAGTCGTAACGATCGAGCCCCACGCACGGCGGGTCTCACGGGGCACTCTTGGCCGCCGACAAATCCGTTCGGCCGTCGCCGGCGCCGATGGCCTCCGAAACCATTGCCGCGCGTATTCTGTTCGCGGGACCGTCCTCACGGGAGACCACGCGGTGGCCAGCCTTCTTGTGATCCAAGGCCCGGATAAAGGTCAGCGGTATAAGACCGTCAACGGTCGGGCGATCCTGCTGGGCCGGGCCAGCGAAGAGATGGCGCTCACCGATTTCACCGTATCCCGGCGGCATGCGGAGATCCGCCCGGCGGGCCGCGGCTGGGCGCTGGAAGACCTCCGCAGCGCCAACGGCACCTATCTCAATTCGAAGCGGCTGGAACGGGAAACGCGGCTTCGCCACGGCGACCAGATCCGAATGGGCGGAACGATCATGGTCTGGGACGGCAGCGAAGACGCCTTCCTCGATCCGGCCAAGGCGGCGGCGCCGATTGTGGCGGATCTGGTCGACCTCGAGGCGGAAGACGAACGCGGGGACGCCTCGATCATCGGTTCCGTGACGGGCAATGAGGACAGCATCATCCTCGCTTCACCGGCGGCGGCGGAAGCGGTCCGCTCCTGGCGGGTCATGTCGGCGCTGCTCGACGCGGTGTCGGCCGTCGTCACGCCCCAGCAGCTCGGCGAGCGGGTCCTCGACATCCTCTTTGAAGAAGTGCCGGCCGATCGAGGATTTGTCCTTATCAAAGACCCGCAGACGGGGAAATTCGAGACGGACGTCGTCCGCCAGCGCGATGAATCGCACGACAAGATTCGCGCCCACAAGGCGATTCTCGACCACGTCATCGAACGGAAGGAAGGTATTCTGGCGTCCAACGCGATGAGCGACGCTCGATTTGCCGCGGTGGGCCGACCGAGCGCGTCGCAGAACATCGGACTTCGCTCGGTGATCTGCGTTCCACTGGTGGCGCGGGAGCAGGTGCTTGGCGTGCTCTATATCGACTGCGAGATGTCCCGGCACATCCATACGGAGGAGCAACTCCGGCTGGTCGCGGCGATCGGGCAGATGGCGGGTCTGGCCCTCGAGGACGTGCGCCTGGTCAACGAGCGCATGCGGACGGAACGTCTGGCGGCCACGGGCGAAACGGTCGCCGCGCTGTCGCACTACATTAAGAACATTCTTCAAGGCATGAGCGGTGGAAGCGACGTCATCGAGATGGGCCTTCGCAAGCAGGCGCTGCCGACGGTGGACCAGGGCTGGCAGATCTTCCAGCGCAATATCGACAAGATTTACTCGCTCACGATGAACATGCTCGCCTTCGCCAAACAGCGCACGCCGCGGCTGTCGCCGGTGCAGCTCAACGGCATCGTCGAGGACGTGCTCAAACTCGTGCAGCGCCGCGCCGACGACAAGGCGGTCCTGGTCAAGGGCGAACTGAGCGACATGGTCCCCGCCGTGCTGATGGACGAGGACGGCGTCCACCAGGTGGCTTTGAACATCGTCGCGAACGCCATCGACGCCGTGGCCAAATCCACGGGCGTCGTCACGGTCAAGACGACGCTCGATCCGACGGGACAGTGGGTGGTTCTGACGGTCGGCGACAACGGGCCGGGTATTCCCGAGGAGATGCGCGACCGCATTTTCGACGCTTTCTACTCCACGAAGGGCCACGGTGGCACGGGTCTGGGGCTCGCCGTGGCCAAGAAGATCGTCGATGAACATGGCGGCCGGATCGACGTGACTTCGGTGCCCAACGAAGGGACGATCATTCGCATCAACCTGCCGGTGAATGCGAGGCCCGGCATCGACAGCGCCGCCACGCACGGCCCGGCCGCGCCGCCCGAAGAGCCGTAAATCGTCGGCGAAAAGATGACTGGCAATCCTTCCGGGGGGGATATAATCTCTCCGGTTGATCGGGCCGGTCAAAACGAGGTGTGCCATGTCACTCGTTCGTGATCTATTGAGCAAGAAGGGACGCGAGGTCGCCACGGTCGGAGATGAGACGACGGTCTTTGACGCCGTGCGGATTATGAACGAAAAACGGATCGGCGCGGTGGTCGTCATGAACGAAGGTCAGATCGCCGGCATCTTCACCGAGCGCGACGTGATGAACCGGGTGGTCGCCGCGGAGCGCGATGCGAAGAAGACCAAGGTGCGCGAAGTGATGACGACGAAGGTCGCGTTCTGCGTGCAGAATACGTCCATGGAGGCCTGTCGAACGGTGATGACGCGGCACAAGCTGCGACACCTGCCGGTGGTCGAAGGCGGCAAGCTCGTCGGCATGGTCTCCGCCGGAGATATCCTGGCGCAGGAACTCCAGGAGTCGGAGGAGACGATCAAGTACCTTCACGAGTACATGCAGGGGCCCCGGTAGCGCCGTCCCACCGAATTCATGCCTGAATTGCCGGATATCGAAGTCTATCGCGAGAGTCTTCGCCGGCGCGTCGTCGGTCAACCGATCGAGAATGTTCGCGTCATCAGCCCTTTTGTTCTGCGGACCTTTGACCCGCCGATGGACGAGGTGGAAGGCAAGAACGTGCGCGAGGTTTCGCGGCTCGGCAAGCGAGTTGTCCTGGTCCTCGACGACGAACTTTTTCTGATCCTGCATTTGATGATCGCCGGACGGCTGCGATGGGCCGAGGCTCGAGCGAAACCGCCGGCGAAGATTTCGCTGGCGACGATTCGCTTTCCGAACGGCGCGCTGCACTTGACCGAGGCGAGCCTGAAAAAGCGGGCGTCGATCCATCTGGTTCGCGGAGAGGGGGCGCTTTTGGCGCATGACCCCGGAGGGATTGAGCCGCTGGAAGCGGACCTTTCGGCGTTTCGCGGTGTCCTGACGCGCGAGAATCACACCCTTAAGCGGGCGATGACGGACCCGCGAAACTTTTCCGGGATCGGTAATGCGTACTCCGACGAGATTTTTCACGCCGCCGGGCTTTCGCCGATCAAGCTGACGAGCAAATTGACTGATGAGGAAACTTCGCGGTTGCACGCCGCGACGCAGGCGACGCTTCGCCGATGGACGGATACGCTCTTGAAGAAATTCGCCGATCGATTCCCCGGCCCCGGGGATATCACCGCATTTCGGCCGGATTTCGCGGTACATGGCCGCTATGGCAAGCCTTGTCCGGCTTGTAGTACGAAGGTTCAGCGCATTCGCTATGCCGACAACGAGACGAACTACTGCCCGCGATGTCAGACGGGCGGGAAGGTCCTGGCGGATCGATCGTTGTCGAGGTTGTTGAAGGATGACTGGCCGGGGACGATAGAAGAGTTGGAGGAGCCGTCGCCGCGCAGATGAGCCGTCAAGCTTACAAGCTGGGTTTGAGTGCCGTCGTCGTGCTTTTGGCTGGCTGTCATGGCTCGGATTCGGGTTGGGGCCACAGCCACCAGGACGCATCCAAACTTGCCGCGCAGGACAAGAAGCCGCTGCTCACCTATTTTCGACCTACGAATGCGAAAGAGGATGCCACGATCCGCCGCGTGCTCTTTTCAGACCCAGCGGTTCAGGCGGAATTGAACCAGATGGTTCGCGTCGATCTCGATTTCAAGTCCGCCGCTTCGGCCCGGGCACTGTACGCCGTGCATCCCTCGCAGCCGTGCATCGTCGTGTGCAAGCCGACGGGCCAGCGGGCGGTGCAGCCGATTTACTTGAATCCGGTGCCGAACGCGAAGTATTTTGCGCAGTGGCTGCAACAGGCGCGGACCAAGGCTGAGAGTGAGACGAAGAAGAAACCATGAGAGACGTGATCTGTCCCGGCTGTCAGCGACAAGTTGAATCGGCGGCGACCGAGGAAAGTGCGTGCCCACATTGTGGATTCATTCCATCTTCACTGTCGGCGATTGAACCCGTATTCGAAGGAATAATGGTGCGCAAATTAGCCCGGCGCCAGCGTTGGCTGCAATGGATCATTCTCGTCTGGCTTGGCGCGTACGCGTATTTGCTATTTGCACTCGTCTCCAGGGACATCGTTCTCATCGCGCTTGCCGTCGTGACATGGATTGGATCGTTGATCGCATGTTTGGCCGGCATGCTTCGAATGGCCATCACGCTTCGTTATGGTGTGGCCCTTTGTATTCTCTTGATCGCAACCTGCTGGATACCTTTCATCAACTTGCTGATGTTATTGTTTGTCAATAGTCTGGCGACAAAAGTGTTGCGGCGCGCCGGCGTGAGAGTGGGCTTCCTGGGCGCGAAGGATTCGGATGTGGTCCGGCGGCTGTCGCCCTTTCTTTGTCTGACTTGCGGATACAACTTGACCGGCAATGTAAGCGGTATCTGCCCGGAGTGCGGCAGCGTCGTTCGCGACCGTCTGCCATCGCGGTTGAGAGAAGAGCACAATACCAATCCGTGACAATTGCGATCAGCGACCGCCCGATTCGCGGAGCGATCGGACGAATTCCGCGATCTGGGAGATGCTGGCGCGGTCGGGGAGGTCGTGTTCGAGGCCGAGGAATTGCAGACCGAGGCCCATGCGGCCGGGGCCTTTCATGGTGCAGTGGCGGTATTGCGCCTCGGCCAACAGCGGTGGGCGGCCTGGGGCGATTGTGATTTCCACTCCGACGAGGTCTCCGACGCCGAGCCGCGGGTTCTGGTCGCTGCGGATGTCGACAAGGACGCCGCCGACGGAGGCGTTGTCCAGGCGACCGGAGCAGAGCGGCCACGTGGCGCTGTTCGGCGTTGGCAGGCCGCCTTGCCAGAGCTTGACGGCGATGAAGCGGTCCTGGGGGACGGTGACGCGCTGATAGACGCGGCGTTGAAGCTCGCGGACTTCCCGAGGGCCGCGCACGACGAGCGTGTCCACCGCATGGCCGTCGGCGGATTTGTCCAGGGAGCGCATCATCACCGGACTGACGAAGATGCACTTCTTGTGTCCGCGGCGGAAGGAGATGCCGAGTTCCTCTCCGGCGGCGATTTCCGGCGGGGCGAGGGTGTCCACGGAGATCGGGTAGATAATCTGGATCAAGTTGCGGTCGATATCGTAGCGGACGAAGTGCGAGCGGAGATTGCACCAGCGTCCCTCGGTGAGGAGCGACGCGGTGATGGGGGTCTGGCGCTCGACGGCCCATGCCAGGATCGCCGTCGCCGTGCCGGGATCGAGTACGGCTCCATGGGTCATGCGAAGACTTCCGATTCGACCTCCGCGTCCAGCGGGGATCGCAACGCCTCTTTCAGTCGCTCGATTTGAGACTGTGCATCGATCGCGTCGTCAAAATGCAGGCCGAGAATTGTCGAGCCGCCGCTGGCCGGGGTCGCGTTGGAGACCGTTGCGGTCAGTTGGAAGGCCGATCCCTGGCCGGGCAGCGTGAAGCGAGCTCGAAGGGAACCGCCGATCCGGATGACGGGCTCGGTCGCGTCGTCGAGTCGGCAGGCAATTCCCTCGGGGCTGATGTTGAGCATCGTGGCGACGCGGCGATGGTCGACGCCGGCGTGCTTCCATTCCAGCTTGACCAGCGACGAGGGGGCCAGCCGGGCGCGGACAAAGCGACGTCGATCGAGGACGGTGATCACTTCGGGCCGGTCAAAGGCCAGGGCCCGCGTGTCGCCCCAGCGCGGCGCGGCGGTGATGGTCGTTGCAAAGCAGTATCGGCGGTCGCTGAAGACCTGCACCTGCGCGGCGACGTTGATCAGGCCGGCGGGATCGCGAGCGGGTCGCCCGGTGATTTCCATGAGCAGGGCGCGTTCGTCGCCGCTGATGAGAGATCCGTTGATGGTGGTGTTGGGGATGGCGGCCGATTCGAGGACGACCTGGGCCTGGGTGCGGATGGCGGATTCCAGGGTTTGCCGGCTGGCTTCCGAGTCGAGGGTGATTCTGGCGTCCATGATGATCGCCTCCTCGCGCCCGGGCGAAGCGTCACACTCCGGCCCTGCGCGGTCGCGCTTCTTTCTCGGTTCGATTTATTGGGAACTTGACGTTCGGAAGGGGATTAGCGATGTTCGCCGGGCGGCTGCCGGGCTTTCAGGCGGACCGAAGGACGCCGCCGAGATTCAGGACGCGCTGCACTTCCGCCGTGGGCAGGCGAATATCGAGCGTCATGCGGCCGTCCAGATAGTCCTGTCCGAGAATGTGACCGTACTTGCTGATGTAGGCGAGCAGGCGTCCGTTGCCGCTATCGGTCTCAATGGTGATGCGGACGTATCGGTCGCGCATCTGTTGCAGGACCCGATCCACGAGGTTTGGGACGCCGGCGCCGTTGACGGCGGAGACTTCGACGGCGTCGGGCAGGTTTAGCCGCAGCAGATGGATGGCGGAATCTTCATCCACGGCGTCGATTTTGTTGAGGACGTTGATTCGAGGGATCTCCTGACAGCCCAGTTCGGCGAGGACCTGCTCGACGGCGCGAATTTGCGCGGCGGCGTCGTGGCTGGCGGCGTCGACGACGTGCAGGAGCAGGTCGGAATGGATCGCCTCTTCGAGTGTTGCGCGGAAAGAGGCGACGAGATGGTGGGGGAGATTGCGAACGAAACCGACCGTGTCGGAGAGCAGGGCGGTCTGACCGCCGCCGAGGTCCCAGCGGCGGGTCTTGGTGTCGAGGGTGGCGAAGAGCTTGTCGGCGACGAGCGTGCCGGCGCCGGTGAGGGCGTTCATCAGGGTGCTCTTGCCGGCGTTGGTGTAGCCGACGAGGCTGACGGTGAAGTAGTCGCTGCGTGAGCGGACTTCGCGGAGCTTGCGCTTGTCGATCTGGGCGAGCTGACTGCGCAAGAAGGTGACGCGCTTCTGAACGATGCGCCGGTCGATTTCAATCTGGCGCTCGCCGGGGCCGCGGGTACCGATGCCGCCGACCGCGCCGACCTTGCCGCCGCCGCCGACGCCGGCGATGCGCTCCAGGTGGGTCCACATTCCGCGGAGGCGCGGGGCGGTGTATTCGAGCTGGGCGAGTTCGACCTGGAGCTTCGCCGTGTTGGTCTGGGCGCGGCTGGCGAAGATATCGAGAATCAACTCGGTGCGGTCGAGGACGCGGCGCTTGCAAAGCTCTTCGTTCTCACGGATTTGTGAGGGTGACAGGTCGTTGTCGAAGATGATGATGTCAGCTTCTTTTTCCTCGGCGTAGAGCGCGAGTTCGGCGGCCTTGCCCTTGCCAACGTAGGTCGCGGGGCAGATCTTCGGGCGGCGCTGGATCACGCGGCCGACGATATTGGCGCCGGCGGCTTCGGCCAGCGCGGCCAGCTCCGCGAGGGGATCGTACTTCGTCCCGGCCGGCTCCTGGCCCGGCAGGATCAGGCCGACGAGGACGGCCCGCTCGGCGACGACTCCTGTTTCGATTCGGCGATTATCGTTCAACGTGTTTCCGGTTTCGGCCGGGTTCCCCTTTCGACAAGTTTAGGCCGCTAGTATTTGTCTTTCCCAACTTTGGCATCCGCCGTCACCGGCGCGGCGGAGGGTTTTCCGCTCTTGGCTTCCTTGAGAATCTGCACGCCGGCGCTGGCGCCGATCCGCGTCGCGCCGGCCCGGACCATGGCTTGAAGGTCGTCGTAACTGCGAATGCCGCCGGCGGCTTTGACCTGCATGCGCGTCCCGGCGACGGCCTCGCTCATCAGGGCGACATCCGCCGCCGTCGCGCCGCCCGTGGAAAAGCCGGTGCTGGTCTTGACGAAATCCGCACGGGCCCGTTTGGCGGCCTTGCACGCGCGGACCTTCTCGTCGTCGGTCAACAGAGCGCACTCGATGATGACCTTGCAGATCGCCCGGCCGTCGGCGCAGGCATCGACGACCGCCTTGATATCGCGATAAACGCCCTCGTCGTCGCCGCTCTTGAGCGCGCCGATGTTGATGACCATGTCGATTTCGCTGGCTCCTTCACGGATCGCGCGGCGGGCCTCCAGGGCCTTGATCTCCGGCACGTGCGTCCCGAGCGGAAAGCCCGCCACGGTGCAGACGGCCACGGGCGAGCCCTTAAGCAGATTCGACGCCAGTTTGACCCATGACGGGTTGATGCAGACCGATGCGAAGCCGAACTCGATCGCCTCTTTGCAAAGCTGCTCCACCTGCTTGCTGGTCGCTTCGGGCTTGAGCAGGGTGTGATCGATGTATTGGGCCACGTCGCGCGCGATGGGCCCGCCGCCCACGGCGAGACCCATGCCGATGCGACCGGCGCCCAATCCGAGGAAATCGCGGACGGCGGCAGGATTCTTTCTCGCACATTGGCCGTCGCAGTGCGCTCCGCAACAGGCGCAGGCGGGCTGCGCGGGCCAGGCCGATCCGCCGGTCATTTCGAGGATGCGAGCGACGATTCGCTCGAGGTCTTCATTGGAAAGCTCGGCCAAGTCCGAAATCTCCCGAAGGCGATCCTTGGCGGCGGAGGACGCGACCGCCGATTCGCGTGGCGGAACGACCTCCGCCGGAGAATGGGTCATGATACCACGTTCCACGTCGTCGATCATGGCCACGCGTTTGCGATGGCGATCGGCGGTGCATTCGCCCGCCAGCCAGGCCTCGACGATCTGCTCGGCCAGGGCCGTTCCGATCAGGCCCGCGCCGAGGGTCAGGACATTCGCATCGTTGTGCTCGCGGCTGTTTTTGGCGGAGGAGACATCGTAGCAGAGGGCGGCGCGGACGCCGGGAAACTTGTTGGCGACGATCGACGAACCGATGCCGGCGCCGTCGATGATGATTCCGCGATCGGACTGGTTCTCGGAGACTCGCTGGGCCACGGCCGCGGCGATCTTCGGATAATCGACAGCGGTCTTGTCGAAGGCGCCGCAGTCGTGGACGGCGTGCCCGCGTTCGGAGAGAAAGCGCTTGAGGTGCTCCTTCAGGTCGAAACCGCCGTGGTCGGCGCCGAGTGCAATTTGATGAATGGGTTGCCCATCGGCCATGAAGTCGGTCCCGCGCGTCATTGCGCGAAACGGATTATAGCGAAGCGAGTCCGGCGCGACGAACGCCTGCGTCTGAACTGGGATCTGTACAACAGATGGTTAGCGCCGTGGGGCGGCCGACGGATGCTGGCCTTCGGAGGTGGGGGCCATTTCGGTGCGAGCCTTTTGGATGAATTCCCCGAGCATTTGTTCCCGGGTTTCGAGGATGTCGGGAGGGAGTTCGTCGGCGCGGATCAGGAATTCCATACTGTATTTTCCTTCCGCGCCGGGCACCACCAGCTTGGCGACGTAGGGAGAGGGCCGCGAAACGGCGCCCGATTTTTCAGCGCCTTCGCCCAGACTGACGTGGATGCCGTCGCCCGTGATTTCATATTTCACGCCGGTGTCGGCTGAGATCAACTCCAGCGCCTGCCGAATCGAGGACGACTGGAGGGACAGGGCATAGCTTTGCGCCGTCGAAGGCGGCAGCTTCAACATCATTCCCGGCTCCATTGTGAGGGTAATGTCCGCCTTTTCCGAGAGCGCCGTGAGAATCTGCGAGAGCGGTACGTTCGCGTATTGCACCGTGACCCGCCGCGACAGCAGATTGGCGACCTGAGCCTGCGCCGTGCGGATGACGATATGGTCGTCCTCGGGAAACCAGATCCAGCCCAGCGCTCCGGTCGCGGTTTCCAGCATTTCGGCGACGGTGCCGCGTCCGCTCCGGGTCAACTGGTGTTCGAGCATCTTGGCGGCATCGACCTTGCTGGTGATACGATACTGCACCTTGAAGTTGGCGAAGTTTTCCGGCGTGAATTCGGTCTCCATGCACTGCTTGAGCAGCTTGAGATCGTCCCAGGTCGCCCGGCGGTTGAGCCGCTTGATCGGCTCCGTGGGCACGACGACGATACCGCCGTCGCGGGTTTCAAAAGTCATGCCGAGCGGTCCGAGCAATTGCGGGAGGATTTCCCTCAGGGAGGCGTTGGCGACGTTGACCTGGGAGAGCTTGGTCTGCCTGCCCCAGGGGAGCAAATCGAGCGTGCGGTCGTCAAGCGTGATCGACAGGCCGACCTGCTTGCCGAGGTCGGCGAGGGCGTCGGCAATTTCCGCGCCGCTGATGGTGAACTGCTCGACTTTTTGATCGAGGGCGAGCGAGGGATTCGCGCCGGCCTCGGGGGACGGCGATTGCGGCTGCATCAGAGTCAAAAAGCAAAGTGAAGAGACGAGGGCTGATTTGATCAGGAGACTCATGCCGCGTACCTCGGGTCGATGGTCATCGTTTCATGAATTCGAAGGCCCGATCGGCAAACCGGGCCGGCCATCAGTATAGCACGACTTCGTCGACCGGATCGCGCGGCGTGACCGGCCGGGGGCCGCTGGCGATGGCCGCGCCATTCGCGTCATCCTCGATGGGTCCGCCGGCATAGGGCTTTTCGTCGAACGCGACCTTGATTCGTCCCGCCGGCGCGGGCGTTTCGTAGGCTACGATGACTTTGGAAGGAAGCGGCGCCGGCGCCGCCGGCGTCGGTGGCGTTGCGGATCGCGGCAACCAGATCGTCAGGGCGATGGCCGCGGCCGCCGCCAATGGCGCGCCGACCATCGCCGACCACTTGAGCGTCTTCGCCCAGGATCTTTGCGTTCGGCGGGCCGTTGCATCTTCACGAACGGCGGAGGAAATTCTCGCATGAAGGCGCGCCCAATCCACGTCGGGCATCGGGCCGAACGCACCCTGTACGAGATCGTCGACCGTTCGGCTTGTCGATGGCGCGACCGGTTCATCCAGGCCTTGACGGATTTGCGCGGTGAGCGCTCGCCAGTCCATATTGACGGGCACGGTCCTCCAGCGGCGAAGAAGCGATTGAAGGTGGTCGTAGGCGCGGGCCTGCGCGGCGAATTCGGGATGGTCCGCCAAAGCGCGGTCCAACTCGGCCAACTGCCCGGGCGTCAAAACGCCGTCGGTTCGTTCGCTGAGAAGCCGCTCGAATTGTTCGCGGTCGATGTTCATTCTTCCAAAAATTCCGCCAACTTGTCCTTCAAGGTTTTTCGGGCTTGAAAGACGTTCCACTTGACCATCTCGACGCTGCATTCCATGATTTCTGCGACTTCCTTTTGAGGAAGCCCCTCGATGGCGAATAATACGAGGGCCAGTCGCTGTTGAGGCGGCAGGGACTCCACGGCCGCCGTGACGGCCGCACTGGTCTCCTGTTCCGCGATCCGCTCCGCCCCCCCTTCGTGTTTCTCCCTGGCCGGGATCTGCGATTCGTGCAGCCCCGGACCCTCTTCATCCATCGCGAGAGACACCATCGGCCGGCGACTGCGCCGATAATTCAGCGAGAGGTTGCTGACAATTCGCATCAACCACGCGCCGAACCGACCGGTCTCCTGTAACGAATCCAACGATCGAAAAGCCCTGAGAAAGGCCTCCTGGCAGACGTCCTGTGCGTCGGCCACATTGCCCAGCAAGCGATACGAAACCGCCACGGCCCGTCGTTGATACCTTTCGATCAGCCGGTCGTAGGCTGCGGTATCGCCGGCGAGGGTTCGGGCGACGGCGTCTGCGTCGGATTGCTGGGTGTCGGAGTCGTCCATCCGGCAAGGCGCCGCTCTGTTCATGGGTTTAGACCGCCCGGCCGCAGCGGAGTTAGGGTCCGATATGTGAGCAAATCAGCCATTTTTTTGAAACCGCGTCGTAAGCTGCTTTGAGACTGTAGTTTATACGCACTGGGGCGCAAAAACAAACTGATAATAATTGTACGGGAACAATGATTCCGCGTCGAAAACGGCCTGGGCTTGAAAAAACCGACCCGGTGACTTTTTTCAAACCTTAACTCGCATTCCATCCATGCCGACGAGACGACTTGAACCCCAGGTATTGGACCCGGGGATCATCGATGGTTCTCTAGAAAGGGACAAATCACATGGGCTTCTATACCAGCAAGTTCAGCAAGTCGAACTTCCGAGCGGTCATTACTCGGAAGCAGGCTCAGTTCAAGCGATTTCAGCGACGCTTCGCCACGGCGAAGACGATGACCGAGAAGCGCTTCCTCAAGGCGGAAGGCGTCCGGATCGTCAAAGAGCTGAATCAGTTCTGCAAGCAGTGGAAGAAGTGCGGCTTTGGTTCGTTCAAGTGGATCACCCGCAACTTCAAGATCGGCAACTTCGGCAGCATGACGACGACCCGCGCGGGTCGCAAGACGACCGCTCGCCGGACCAACACGCGACGCTATGCCAAGCGCAGCTATGCCAAGCGCGGCTATGCTCGACGCAGCAACGTCCGCAAGAACACCCGCCGCTACAGCACGAAGGCCCGCCGCTTCGGCTGGAACACCAAGAACTATCGCACGAACAAGGCCCGCCGCAGCTACGTCGCCTGGTAAATCGGCGGTCGGACCAACGTCCGGACCGGTCCAAGCGGCGTTTAGCAGCGCTCCCCAGGCGATGGACCTCGGACAACAGCTTACCAGTGCCGCGCGTCTTCACGACGTGCGGCATTGGTTTTTTTACGGACTGCAACGGCCCGGGCATGCGTTTGTTCTCCGTACCCCATGGGCTGGATATGATGTTGACGGCGATCGCGTATGCCGTTTCTGGAGGAGTTGATGAACACCCGGGCCTGGTCCGTGCGACGATTGCACGTCGTCGATGAAGCCCAAATCGAGGGGCTGGCCGACGTGCTGATCGATTGTGTCGAAGGCGGGGCGTCGGTGGGCTTCATGATGCCGCTGACGCGCGAGCGGGCGGTGGCCTTTTGGCGGGGCGTGGCCGCGGGTGTGGCGGCCGGGCAGCGCGTTCTATTGATCGCTGAAGACGCGAAGGGCATCTGCGGGACCGTGCAGTTGATCCTCGACCTGCCGGAGAACCAGCCGCACCGGGCGGATCTGGCGAAGATGCAGGTACATCGTCGAGTTCGCCGACAGGGACTGGGCGAGGCGCTCTTGCGCGCGGCGGAGGCGACGGCGAAGGGATGCGGAAAGACGCTGCTGGTGCTCGACGCCGTTACGGAGGGCGACGCCGCGCGACTCTACGAGCGGCAGGGCTGGGCACGCGTCGGTGATGTCCCGAATTTTGCCCTGATGCCGGATGGCGCGCCTTGCAGCACGACGTATTTCTATCGGAAGCTCGATGGCTAGGTCGGGAGCGTTCATCGTACGCGTTCTTCACGACCGCCAATGGTGTTCGTTCTGAATCAGACGCCGCCGGAATCGCCCAGCTCTTCGATGAGCTTCTTGTAGCGGGCGTCGTGGCGGATGTTGTTGAGGTCGGAATCCCCCTTCATGTTGTTGGTGTCGGCATATCCGGCATCGACGGCCTTTTGGAGCCATTTGAACGCCTGGTCCGCGTCGCCCCGGAGGGAATATCCGCAGGCGATGTTGTAGAGCGAATCGCCTTCCCGCGTTTCCAGTTCCACGGCGCGTTGAAACGCCTTCATCGCCGGGTCGAACTGCTTGTTCATGTGATACGAATAGCCGAGGTTGTACCAGGCCCGGCCGTCGTCGGCGTGTGTTTCGATGAATTTCTGGTATTCGGCGGCGGCTTCCGTCCACTGATGGCGGGTGAAGAGTTCGTCGGCCTTGTGCAGCGCATTGGCTCGATCCTTGTCTTTCTCCTTCATCTTTACCTTTTCGCGCTGGATGACGTGCGTCTTCGCGTGTTCCTTCATCGCCTGATCGAGTTCGATAGCCGCGGACGCCTCATCCTCGTCGTCGGCGTCGTCCTCCCCGTCATCGTCGTCGTCCGCATCGGCCCGATCGTCCAACTGGTCGGCGTCGCTTTCGAGACGGCTGAGTTCCTCGGCGAGCTTTGCGACCGACTGATCGATCGATTTGGTCTTTTCGGCCATGGATTTCGCCTGCTCGACAAGTTCGGCGACTTGCTTCAGGGCTTCGGACCTGGCCATGTCCTTGAGGTCCTCGGCATTTTCCTTGATGGTGTCCGCTCGTTCGTGAAGCGTCTCCGCCAATTCCTGAATTTTTTCCTTTTGCGCTTCCAAGGCTTCCAGTTCCTGCTCTTTCGCCTCGACGAGCGCCCGCGCCTCATCCGCCTCTTGGCGGACGTCGGCCGAGGCACGGCCCTGTCCGGCCGCTCGAGCCGCCCGCGGCGCTCGACTGCGAACGGCGCGTCGTGCGCGACGATCGCTCGGCGCCGCGTCGCCTTGTGAAGGATTGATCAATCGCACGAAGGCTTCGAATGCCGCCTGCTGCTGCGGCGTGCCTTCGACGTCGATTCCGCCGCCCTGCGACCGAATCAGGACTGGAACGTCCTGCCGCGACATCAGCGCGATGATCGCTTCCAGCTTGCCCTGGGGAAGCTCGTAATGGCGCCATTCTTTCGGGCCATCGGCTTGTGGCGCGCGGGGCGACCTGCGCACAAAAACATTCGCGGGCGCCGGCTGGCCGGGCATCTCGACGACGACCGGTGGTCGCGGGGTCGGCGGTCCGGCCGCGAGGCGTTCCGTGAGTTCTTCCAGCTTTCGTTCCAGTCGTTCCATGCGCGCTTCGAGATCACCGTCGTTGGACGAGCGTCGCTGTCTTGGCGGATACTCCGTTGCCGACAGGAGGCTCTTGGCGACGGTGGTGCCGATGGCGTCAAAGAGCGCCGGCGGCGTCAGCGGCGCTGCGGGCGACGCCATCGTGACGGTAGATGGCGAAGGCGAAGGTATCGCGACGGGCGCTTCCGGAGCGACCGGCGTCGCCACCGTCACGGGCGCCGGGGGCGCCGGCATCGGCTTCGAGTGATCCAATCGGTCAGGGATTGTCGGGCTTGACCACGCCGGCGTTGCCAGCCAGCCGGCCAATGCGAGCGCGGCCGTCAGAGCCGCGCCGGGGAGCGACATCCGCGGTCGTGAGGGGTTCGTCATCACCATGGTCAGTCTCCTTGCAAATCGTTCCGCCGCAGCGGATCCCAAACTGGCTCGCACGCTGGTCGCGCCGATGCCCACGCCGGGCAGGGCGGTTGAACTCGATCCGACATAGCGACTCGTCGTGAGCAGGGCCTCGGCATAGGCTCGGCGGCCTTTGGGCATCAGCCACGTGACCCACGCATCGCAGCAATTTTCCGCTTCCTCGCGTAATCGGCCGCAAAGCCACCACACGACGGGGTGCCACCAGTAAAGGCAGTTCACGAGGTTTTCGAACCAGCGCACCCAGTCGTCGCGCCGGCGGAGGTGGGCCAATTCGTGATAAATAATTGCCTGGCGGCCCGGCTCATCGAGTTGCGACCAAAGTTCGGTCGGCAAGAGCAGTCGGCGCTTGCCAATGAACGAGACCATCGGCGAAAAGCGGCCGTCGATCATCGACACCTTGGGCGCGGGCGACAGTCCGATGTCCCGTGCCGAGCGGCGAACCATCCGTTGAATGCTCGACGGGGCGCGTCGCGCGGTTCGCACGCAGCGGGCATAGCGCGTGTAGGCCAGTCCCCGGGCGAGGAGAATCAGCGCAATCCCGGCGAACCAGGCGACCGGCGGAAGGGCGGGAATTCTCGCAAGGGCGTCCTTCACCGAGCCCAAGGCGGCGCGGCAGGCGTCGATCCAAATGGCGGTCGCCGAGGGCGTGTCGATAGGGCGGTTGGTCGGTGCGTCCGATGCGCGGCGGATCGGGCCCGGTCTCTCTTCGTTGAATCCTGATCGGGTGGACCGCGTCTTCTTTTGATTTCGCGGAAGTTCAAATCTTGATAAGGAAGTCGTCCCGAGCGTGGCGCTCGGCGGTCGGCTTTTTGCAACGCAAACCGACTCTTCGGGAGGCGTTTTCTCGCCGGACACCGGTGGGCGATCTGAATCGAAGTCAATTCTGGGCAGGGGAGTTTCGATTCTTGCCAATCCGTGCCCGACCGGTCGCGGTGCGCGTGCGAGCCTGTTCGGCACCGTCGGACCGGTCCGGGCGTGGATGGAATCGTTCTGCGGACGACTTTCAACACAGAGACTCAGAGGCACTGAGTGATTTTTCTTTTCTTCCGGTCTCGGTGAATTCTGTGTCTCTGTGGTGCCTTGACTCTTCGAACTCAAGAACGATGCGATTTTCCCATGCGGGGCCGACGGCAGCAGCGGCGCGATGACGAACCAGGACAGGACCATCAGCCACAGGGCGTGCCTCGTCGGCGGGCGCAAGGACAGGAACCGACTGACGAAGGCGATGATGATTGCGGGAATCGTCGCCGCCAGCGCGCCGCGCCAGAGGACATCGATCCAGGCTGGTGTCGAATCGAACATGAAGAGCCCTGTTTACGATCCGGATTCGTCGGCCTTGTCTTCCAGCTTTTCAATCAGCTTTTGAAGCTCGTCTATTTCCTCGGGAGTGAGCCGCTCGCTTTTCATGAGTTGGAGCACGAGCGGTCCAGCGGCCCCGTCGTAAAGCTGCTCGACGAGCGAGCGAAGGCGGGACCGGCTGACGCGCTCCTTGCTGACGCGGGCGCGATAGACGTAGGCGAGCCCGCTCTTGTTGCTGGCGGCGAAGCCTTTTTGCTCCAGTCGGGTGAGGAAGGTCAGCACGGTGGTGTAGGCGACTTTGCGGCCCCGGTCGTGGAGGTGGTTGAGGACCTCGCGGACGGTGGCGGGGCCGATTTCCCAGAGGGCCTTGAGGACCTCCAACTCCGCCGCGCCCAGTTCGTTCAAACGGTCCGTCATGAGTATGCCTGAAGCCCTTCCTTCTACTACCAACGTCGTAGTCATCCTACTACAACGGTCGTAGATCGTCAAGTGTTCGCTCGAATTTTCGCCACAATCGGAGATTTTCGGGGATTCGAGCGAAGCCGTCTATTCCAGGTAGATAGAAATTGCGGCCTGCACTACCCTTAGGCCATATTTCACTATAATGCCCATGAGGGTTCGGGCCGACGCCCGATGGTGGATGACGGAGCAACTGGGAAAACCACATGGCCGCCCCTGTCTCAGCCTCGAACGCCCACACGGACCGGTCCGTTGGGGCCTACTTCAAGAACATCTTCGATTCGGTCAAGACGATCGCCATCGGCATGCGCATCACCCTTAAGTACTGCTTTGCCCGGACGATCACGCTGCAATACCCCGACATGGCCCCGGCGACTCAGCCGCGCTATCGCGGCTTCCACTGGTTCGAGGCGGAAAAGTGCATTGCCTGCGATCAGTGCGCCAAGGCCTGTCCCGTCGATTGCATCTACATCGAGAAATCCGGTCCGCGAAAGATCGACAAGGCGACCGGGATCGCGGTCGGCGGGGCGTTGACGCGTTACGCGATCGATTATGCCAAGTGCATGTTTTGTGCGCTGTGCTGCGATCCGTGTCCGACGGACTGCATCCATATGGGCGACAACCATGATCTATCCGCGTACACGCGTGAAGACATGTGCGTCGAGTTCACCGACTTGGCGAAGGAAGGCAAACAGACTCCGGAGCCTTTCTGGATGCAGCAGCCCAATCCGCCGGAATGGGCGGCGGCGTTGAAAGCCCGATGGGAAGCGCGGGCCAAACCGGTTCGCGAAGAGATGTTGAAGGCCCTGCAGCCCTCAACGGCGAAGAAGGAATAGAACGATGCCGGAAGGACAAGGTCTGGTCCTGGGATTGCTGATCTTTACCGTCGCGGGGATCGCGATGTCGCTCGGCGCGCTGATTGCCGGGCACTTTGTGCGGACGCGGCTGCCCCATCCCGAGAAGGGCGCGCCCTACGAGTGCGGCGAGCCGACGATCGGCAGCAGCTTCGTTCAGTTCGATTTGCGGTTCTATGTCGTCGCTTTGCTGTTCATCATTTTTGATGTTGAAGTCGCGTTCTTCTTTCCCTGGGCCGCGGTCTTCGGCAAGACGACAAACTTGATGGACGAGCGGTTTGACGTTGTCGCAAGTGCCGGCAGTGATTTGACGCTGACGCCGCAGGCGG
>CAYPXR010000042.1:0-9570 GCA_964414585.1 uncultured Planctomycetaceae bacterium | reverse complement strand
GCTCCCCGCAGTTCTCCGACTGCCGCATTCATATAGAAGATCGGATAATTGTTGATCGTGAGACGATCAGCAGACGAGACGCCAGCTACTGGACTGATCGACGCGAACCATTGCAAGACGGTAAACAGTTACCAAACCCGAGGGCTACAACAACCATAATTCCGTGCCGGTCCCGAATGGTGGCGGGTACTACCCTTGGGCGCATGCCACTGCGGACAACGTGCCGGTCATGGCTCAGGGAATTCACTCGCAGACGAACGGGCTTGTGCTCACGGACGACGATATTGCCATGGCTCGCTGGATCTACGGCAGCAGCCGCAGCCCGTCGCTCATCAATGCAAACTGGGGAAGCATCGACGACAATGCCCCCTGGATCATGCAGACATTGCCGGCGCACGGGCCATCCAATGCCGGCGTCTGGGTCTATTCCGGGACGATCGAATCTCCCTTTCCCGACAGCATCCCGTTCGTTCAACTTGACGCGGGAACGAATCAAGGCGTCACCGAAGTCGGAGACAACTTCGGCGGCTGGAGCTGCACGATTCACGACACCGACACTTCTTGCCTCGGTCCAGTTGGCCTCAAGGGTAATTTTCAGTTGACGCTGAAGAGCACGATGCCCGAAGGTGTCATCGACTGGCACATCGGCGGCGTGGAGGCCTTCACCGGAAAGACTTTCGGCCCGACTCCCGAACCGTCAACGCTTTCGCTGCTTGCTTTGACCCTCCTGTTACGGTCGCGCCGCCGCGCCTGACAGCCCGAAAATCAGAGGGTGATTCGTGCTCACCTTTTCAATGCGCCGTTGAAAATAGGGCCGCTCCCAATCAGAACCCCGCGAGGCAATGATCGAGGATCATCTCGCCCCGGAGTACGACCCTCGACTTGGCGTGTTGTTTGATTGAGGAAGTGGGGTCAGTTCCCGCCGCCTCCGGTTTTCTATTGACGTGGACGGTGACCCACAAACCCTTAGCCGAAAGTCAAGAGTCGACGCCCATTCTTCGCCCGCGGTACAATCGCGGCCTATGTCAACCGTTTCCATCCGACCCGCCGTCGAGAGCGATATCCCGCTCATCTACACCCTTATTCGTGAACTCGCCGAGTTTGAACGTCTTCTGGACGAAATGACCGCGACCGAGGAGAAACTTCGCCAGACGCTCTTTGGCCCCCGGCCCGCCGCGGAGGTCCTTATTGCCTCCGTCGACGGCGCGACCGCCGGTTACGCCCTCTTTTTTCATAATTACTCCACCTTTCACGCCCGGCCCGGACTTTATCTCGAAGACCTCTTCGTCCGCCCAGCCTTCCGCGGGCACGGCATCGGCCGCGCCCTGCTCGCCCGCCTGGCAGCGGTCGCCCTCGAGCGAAACTGCGCCCACGTCGACTGGATCGTCCTCGACTGGAACGAATCGGCCATTCGCTTTTATCAATCCCTCGGCGCGCGACCCGCTACGGATTGGCGCGTCTTTCGACTGGCCGGTGAACCGCTTCGGAAACTCGCCGAGTAACCGCCTGGGGAATGAAGCCGAACGCGGCCGCATGGCTGCGCCACGTGGTGTCTGGAACCTGAAAATATTTTTTCTATTTCAATGACGCCAGGCGATGCACGATCCGCGATACGATCTCCATCGCGAGGGCGATTTCTTCTTCCGTCGTCTCGTGAGAAAGGCTGAAACGAATAGCACCATGGGCGAGACGTTCGTCGATGCCCATCGCCTTGAGGACGTGCGATGGTTCGAGGGAGCCGCTGCTGCATGCCGATCCGCTCGAGGCGCAGACGTCTTCTTCGCTCAGGGCGATGAGGATTGCCTCGGCTTCCAAGGCCTCAAAACCGATGTTCGTCGTGTTGGGGGTTCGCAGCGCGCGGTCGCCGATAACCCGCGCAAATTTGACCCGCTCCATGATTCCCTGTTCGAGTCGGTCGCGTAGCTCGGCGACTTTGTTCATGCCGCCGGCGGCCAGTCGCTCGCGGGCGAGCTTCGCCGCCGCGCCGAAGCCCACGATGGCGGCGACGTTTTCCGTGCCGGGGCGGATGTCGCGCTCCTGATGCCCCCCTACCATCTGGTTGCGCAGCCGCACGCGCTTGCCGACATAGAGCGCCCCCACTCCCTTGGGACCGTGAATCTTGTGGGCTGAAAGGCTGACCAGTTGCGCGCCGAGTGCGGCGACATCCAATGGCAACTTGCCGGCCGTTTGCACGGCATCGATGTGTAACGGTATCCCCCTGGCCGCCGTGATTTTGGCCACCTCGGTAACGGGGAAGATCACGCCGGTTTCATTGTTCGCGTGCATGACGCTGGCGATCGCCGTGTCGTCGTCGAGCGCGGCGGCGAGCCCAGGCAGATCGAGATGACCGGCGGTATCGACGCCGACAATGGTGACGCGATAGCCCTCCCTGGCGAGCCGCTCGCACAGGCTAAGTACCGCGACGTGCTCGACGGCCGTCGTGACGACGTGACGTTTCGTCGGATAGGCGGCAAGCGTGCCGAGGATGGCGAGATTGTCCGCCTCGGTGCCACCGCTGGTGAAGACGACGTGACGCGCTTCCGCGCCGATCAGCGCGGCGACCTCCGCCCGCGCGGTCTCGATGGCGTGGCGCGCGGCCTGGCCCATGCGATGGAGGCTCGACGCGTTGCCATATTGCTCCCGCCAATAGGGCGTCATCGCGGCGATCACGTCGCCGGCGACGCGCGTCGTCGAGTTGTTGTCGAGATAAATAGAATTCACAGGCCATATTATAGCCGAAGACGATGCTCGTTCGGACCGTCAAACCTTGACACTGTCCGGGCTCGCGTCGACAATCGCGCAGGAGCACCCCCCATACATGGCTACTGAAATCATCGCGGTCAAGTCCGCCGCCGACAGCAAGATAGAGATTCAACGCGCCGCCGAGGCGCTGGCCGCCGGCTCGCTGGTCGCCTTTCCCACGGAGACCGTTTACGGACTGGCCGCCAGCGCCGCCAGCGAGGAGGGCGTCGAGCGCCTTCGTCGAGTCAAAGGCCGCGATGCGCAGCAGCCCTTCACCGTCCACATCGGGCGGCGCGACGATTGCGAGAAATTCGCGCCGGAATTGTCGCCCTTGGCGAGACGGTTCATCCGCAAGGGCTGGCCCGGTCCGCTGACGCTG
Organism: uncultured Planctomycetaceae bacterium; assembly: GCA_964414585.1. Classification (GTDB taxonomy): domain Bacteria; phylum Planctomycetota; class Phycisphaerae; order UBA1845; family UTPLA1; genus DATEMU01. Next base: position 6,449 of record CAYPXR010000042.1, on the reverse strand, counting down.
GTTCTGCCAGTCGATGATCCCCGGAAGGCGCCCATTCACTCGACGCTCAGCCCGCCGGGACAACAGGCGGTGTACAAAGACGGCACGGTCGGCGTCCGCTTTCCGGATCATCCCGTCGCCATCGCCTTGTTGACGGCGGTGGACGCTCCCATCATCGCGTCGAGCGCGAATCTTTCGGGGCAGGCTCCTCCGCATGACGCCGATTCGGTCCGCGCCGCCCTGGGGGATCAGGCCGATTTCCTACTCGACGCGGGACCGAGCCGGTTCCGCAAGGGATCGACGATTGTTGCCGTCAACCGGTCGGGTTACCGACTGCTGCGCGAGGGCGTTCTGGATGAACGAACGATCCGGCGATTTGCCGCGCTTCATATTCTCTTTGTCTGCACCGGAAACACCTGTCGCTCACCGATGGCCGAGGGGATGTTCAAGAAAATGGTCGCCGACAAACTTGGCTGCCCCGTCGCCGAACTGACAGAGCGGGGAATCTATGTCCAATCCGCCGGGACGATGGCCTTCGGCGGCGGATCGGCCTCCCGGGAGGCCGTCGAGGTTTGCAAACGGCTCGAAATCGACATTTCCGGCCATCAGGCGCGAGCCCTGACAGTGGACTTAATTCACCCCGCCGACTACATTTACACGATGGGAGCGCACCATTTGGAGATGGTTCGTTCGCTGGCCCCGTCGGACATCGGCAAGGCAGCGGTCCTGGACCCCGAACAGGACATTTCCGATCCGGTCGGCGGTACGATGGACGACTACGAGCGCGTCGCCGAAAAGATCCGCGAGGCGTTGCGAAGGCGGTTGGAAGAGGTGGCACTATGAAGATCGCACTCGGCGCCGATCACCGCGGATACAACGCGAAATCGCACATCAAGGCTGTCCTCCAGGAACTGGGAATGGAGGTCGTCGATTACGGGACCGATTCGACCAAACCGACCGACTACCCCGACCCGGCGGGCGCGGCGGCCCGCGCCGTGCAAACCGGCGAATGCCAGCTTGGCCTCCTTTTCTGTGGAACAGGCATCGGCATGTCCATCACCGCGAACAAGCTGCACGGCATCCGCGCCGCGCTGTGCCACGACGAACTGACGGCGGAGATGGCCCGGCGACATAACGACGCGAACATTCTTTGCCTGCCCGCGGACCTCGTCGGCAACGCGCTCATGCGCCGGATCATCGAGGTCTGGCTGAAGACGCCGTTCGAAGGCGGCCGCCACCAAACGCGCGTCGAGAAAATTTACGAGATCGAACGCGCCCAATGCAACGGTCAGCAGCCGAAGCGCGGATAAGAAATCGCCGTGGAAAATCATCAGCCGGACTGACCGACCCATCCAAAGTCATTCGAGAAAGATCGCATGAGTGAATTGACGCCCCGCCAGATCGTCGCCGCGCTGGACAAATACATCATTGGGCAGAACGCGGCCAAACGCGCGGTGGCCATCGCCATTCGCAATCGCTGGCGGCGCCTTCAACTGCCCGAAGGGATGCGCGAGGAGGTCGGACCCAAGAACATCCTGATGAGCGGCCCGACCGGCGTGGGCAAGACGGAAATCGCCCGGCGCATGGCCAATCTCGTGAACGCGCCGTTCCTCAAAATCGAGGCGACGAAATTCACGGAAGTCGGTTACGTCGGGCGAGACGTCGATTCGATCGTCCGCGACCTGCTCGAGCTGTCGGTCTCGATGGTGGAAAAGGAGCAGACCGAAGTCGTCCGCGAGAAGGCCCAGAAACAAGTCGAAGAGCGATTGCTGGACGAGCTGTTGCCCGCAGCGCCGACGCCGCCGTCCGATGAATCGGAATCGGATGCCGAGGCGAGGCGACAGCGAACTCGCGAGAAACTTCGATCCCAACTCCGGGCGGGCGAGCTTGAAGACCGCACGATCGAATTGCGCATCGAGCACCGCGCGCCGCCGATGGGCATGTTCGCCACGACGCTGGGACCGGACCAACTGGGCCCGGAGATTCAGGATTTGATGGAGCGGCTCGTCCCCAGCAAGCAGAAAGATCGCAAGGTCACGATCCGCGAGGCGCGCAACGTCATCTTCGAACAGGAATGCGACAAGCTCATTGACCGCGAAAAGGTCGTGGAAATGGCGATCCGCCGCGCGGAAAACAGCGGCATCGTCTTCATCGACGAAATGGACAAGCTCTGCGGCGGCCGCGGCGGGCACGGACCCGAAGTGAGCCGCCAGGGCGTTCAACGCGATCTGCTGCCGATCATCGAAGGCTCGACGATCAACACGCGGCACGGCGTCGTCAAGACGGACCACATCCTCTTCGTCGCGGCGGGTGCGTTTCACTCTGCAAAGCCAAGCGACCTGATGCCGGAGTTGCAGGGACGATTGCCGATCCGGGTTGAATTGGAAGATCTGAACAAGGCCGATTTCATCCGTATCCTGACGGAACCGGAAAATGCGCTGACCAAGCAGCAGGTGGCGCTCATGGGCACCGAGGGCGTGCAGGTTCGATTCACGCCGGACGCCGTCGAGACGATGGCGGGACTGGCGAGTCAGGTCAATCAAAAAACCGAGAACATCGGCGCGCGGCGATTGCATACGATCATCGAAAAGGTGATGGAGGATCTTTCGTTCAAGGCGCCGGAGATGTCCGGAAACGAAGTATCGATTGATGCCGCCTACGTGAACAAAGCCCTCGCCGAGATTGTGAAGGACGAAGACTTGAGCAAGTTCATTCTGTAATTACGATAATCATGCCGTGACGAGGAGGATTCGACATGGGCGGCCCCATCACAGCGATTCTGGCGTGGTCAGCATTCTTCGGCCCGGTCGGCGATGCGCCGCCACCGGCAAAGACGGTAACCTTTCAAACGTCTGACGGCGTGACGATCAAGGCGGATTATTACGCGCCCGACGTCGCGGCTGATGTCAAAGCCCCGGTCGCCATTCTGATTCACATGTACCCGGCCGATCGCAGGAGTTGGAAGCCGCTTGCGGAAAGTCTTCGTACGGGAAACACGACATGTGCCGTACTCGCCTACGATATTCGCGGCCACGGCGGCAGCACGGAACCGGCGGAAAAAGACCTTAAGACGAAGTATGACAGCCGCGATCCTGCGTTGTTCATCGATGCCTGGAAGGACGTCGATGCCGCGAAAAAGTGGCTGGCCACCCAGCCGAATTGCGACGTTTCGAGGATCGCATTGATCGGCGCGAGCATTGGGTGCAGCATTTCGATGGACTACGCCGGACGAGACGGCAGCGTGAAGTCGGTCGCGTGCCTGTCGCCGGGAACGAATTATTTCGGCGTGAACTCCATCGAGCACATCAGGAAATGCAACAAGATCTCCGTACTCCTGATCTCGCCGGATGCAGAATACGACGCCGTTAAGCAACTGATCGAGGCCTCCGGCGGCCATGCCAAGGGGATGAAATTCCCCGGCGGCCGCGAGCGCCACGGCACCGGCCTTTTGAAGGACGATTATTCGGAACACGTCGGGGTTCAGAAGTGCCTCCTGATGCATGTGGCGCAGGCATTCAGCAAAAACGTCAAAAAGCCGGACAAAAGAAAAGCAGTAACAAAGTAAAGTAACGATGAGGATCGGCCACATCCAGCTCGACGCCCCCTTCGTCCAGGCCGCGCTGTCCGGCTACAGCGATTCGGCCATGCGGCTGCTCGCGCGCGAGTATGGCTGTCCCTACACGATGAACGAGGTCGTGCTCGACAAGCTCGTGACCGTCGGCGGCAAGCGGATGAAGCGCATGCTCGCGATCCCGGAGCGCGACCACCCCGTCGGCGGACAGCTCATGGGCAGCGAACCGGCGCAGTTTGCCGTGGCGGCGGCGATGATGGTCGAAACCGGCTACGACGTCGTCGACATCAACTTCGGCTGCCCGGTCAAGAAGGTCCTCGGTCGATGTCGCGGCGGGTTCCTATTATCCGTGCCCGATCAGGCGCGGGAAATCATCCGGGCCGTGGTCGACGCTGTCGGCGGGCGCGTGCCGGTCACACTGAAAATGCGCCGTGGAATGGACGATACCGACCAGAGCGAGCGAAACTTCTACTGCGTTCTCGACGCCGCGTTTGAACTTGGTGTAGCCGCGGTGACGGTTCATGGGCGCACCGTTCGCCAGCGCTACGTCGGCGCGAGCAATTGGTCCTTCCTCACAGCCGTGAAGCGATACGCCGGCGACCACACGATTCTCGGCAGCGGCGATTTGTTCAGCGCGGAAGACTGCGTTCGAATGATGGAAGAAACCGGTGTCGATGGTTGTTCCATTGCCCGGGGAGCGATCGGTAACCCCTTTATTTTTGGGGAGTTGCGGACGCTGTTGGCCGGAAAACCGCTTCCCGACCCTCCTTCCATCTCACTCCAGCGACGCGCGATCGAACGACATTATGGACTGATGGCCGTGCTACATGGCGAATCGTTAGCCGGACCGCTGCTGCGCAAGTTCGGCGTTCGATACAGCGAACTGCACCCCTGTTCGCGCGACGTGAAGATGGCCTTCCTGGCGGTCAAATCGCCGGAAGACTGGCGCGCGATGCTGGACCGATGGTATGGCGAAGAGACGCGGTACCCGCCGGTCATTCGTCGCGAGCGGCTCGAGGCGCTCATCGCCGCAGGAGCCGCGTGGGATTGTCAGGCCGAACCGGCATAGCGCATGGATTTTCTTCAACAGCTTTTTCTCGAAAGCCCCGTCCGCCTCGGCATCTTTGGTTTCATCCTGCTCGCGATCGCGCTCTTCGCGCGGCGGCGATATCTCGACACCTTCGGTCCTCGGCTCGTTCCGGCGACGCTCGCGGCCATCGCGCTTCTCTTCACGCTTCAACTCTTCGTAGTGACGGATCGGGAGGAGATCTTGTCCACGATGGACGAGCTTGTCGCCGCCATCGAGGTGAAAGATTTCGCCTTTTTCGACCGCGTCATCAGCGAGCAATACGAAAGCGAGGATATGGGCAAGGCCGAGATCGTCGGATTCATCCGCGGCACGCTGGATCACGTCAAAATTTATGACACGCGCTTACACCGGCGCGACGTGACGGTGACGGACGATCGGGCGGAAATGATCCTCGCCGCGCGGGCGACGATCAGCATTGACGGCGGCGTCGGCCAGATGCACTGGGGAAACTGGCAAATCGGCTGGCATCAGGAAGGCGACGCCTGGCGAATCATCGCCATCCGCCCGTTGATGCTCGACGCGCAGGAGATTCGGGGGATGAAGAACCTGCGCCGGATCACACCATAACGGCCCCGGTCGTTACCACGTATCGGAAAACGTCCAATTTTGCATTTGCGCGAGCAGCGGAATATCGGTCAGATTGTATTGCAGCGGCGTAATGCAGACGTAGCCCTCGCGCACGGCGTGCAGGTCCGTCTCCATCTTGTCCTCGGACTCGCCAAAGTCACCGCCAAGCCAGTAGTATTCCCCACCATTAGGATCGGTCCGCCGCTCAATGCGATCTTCGGGCGCTTGAATGGACTGCGGCACGACGCGAATGCCCCGCGGCCAGCCGGGCTTGATCTCCGGGATGTTGATATTGCAGACCTGACCCGGCTCCAATCCCTTGCTGACGATCTGATCGATCACGCCCCTGGCGATCTTTGCGGCCGCGCCAAAATCCATATCGCGATAGAGCTTGAGCGAGACGGCGATCGCCGGCAGTCCCAGAATCGCCCCTTCAATGGCCGCCGCGACGGTGCCCGAGTAAATCGCGTGGATCCCGGTATTGAGACCCGCATTGATCCCGGAGACCACAAGGTCGGGCCGCTGCGACAAAAGCGCCCCGATGGCAAGCTTCACGCAATCGGCGGGCGTTCCGTCGACGCTGGTTCCGCGAAACAGCCCCTGGACCTGGACGTTTCGCCAGATGACTGGGCGGCGAATGGTAATGGCGTGTGATCCACCCGATTGAACCGTTTCCGGCGCGACCACGTCAACGTCGGAATCCTTCGCCAATTCGCGGTAGATGGCCATGAGCCCGGGCGCGAAAATTCCGTCGTCGTTGGAAAGCAGGATTCTCATCGGGCGAATTGTAGGGCCGCGTGCAAAGCTCTACAATCAGACGGGTTGCGACCGCTTCCTTCCGCCAAACCCAACAATGCGGTTGCCGCCGTCGATCGACCATGATCCCTCGATCTTCCACACCAACCACCCTCCTGAATTCCGCGGATCGACCGCGCCGGTCCGGCGACCTGATGCCGGCTTGCATCTCGCTCGCGCTGGCGCTCCTGACCGGCTTCATCTTCAGCCCGGTGCTCACCTCCGGAATCATTGGCCCCGATGACACCGCCTTGCTTCGCGCCGGCCGTCTTGCCGCGCGAAGCTGGTCCGACGCCGCAAATGTTTTTACACGATACCAGACCCCCGAAGACACCTGCGGCTATTACCAGCCGCTGACGGTCCTGTCCTTCACGATTGACGCCGGATTGACCCACGATCCCGTCTCGCGGGTTTTTCAGGCGCACTTGTTGAACCTGCTGCTCCACA
>CAYPXR010000041.1:0-71033 GCA_964414585.1 uncultured Planctomycetaceae bacterium | reverse complement strand
CCAGCATGTCTTCGTGATATTGATCAAGCTGTCGATGCAGGGCATTAAGCTCCAACTGCAGCCAGTGGGAACGGCCCTGATCAGTCTTCGCATTCAGTGCACGTATCAACCGGCTGCCATCCATGGCCAGCTCCCCGCAGTCCTCCGACTGCCGCATTCATATAGAAGATCGGATAATTGTTGATCGTGAGACGATCAGCAGACGAGACGCCAGCTACTGGACTGATCGACGCGAACCATTGCAAGACGGTAAACAGTTACAGCGAACATGTGAGCGGCAACGGATCATGAAAGCGATTACGAGGAATAAGAAAAATGCCGACGATGGCTCGGGTACGGTAGACAGTTCAAACGCTTGACTACTAGCGCTTATCCGCCAATAGTCACCGATCGAGTTTCTATAGGCGTGGCCGTTTATGATCCCGTAGCCGCTCTCCCAACGGAAGGCTGAATCAACATTTCCAATCTGAACAATCTCCAACCAGTAAAGCGTTGTCGAATCTAAGGAGAGTGGGGTATCGAGTTCGACCTGATAATGATACTCAGGAGGATTGCCACCGACATGGACTGTGTCTCCTGTTGCGGCTCGAACGACATCCATGTGATATTCTTCCAAGAGAATGTTGTCGTCGTCCGGCAGTCCGTCGCCCGCTCGCGCGGGGTAGAATCTTACGCGCATTGTTTCAACCGGAGGAGGAGGCGTGACCGGCATTTCCGACCCGCCGTAAAGGCCCCACCAAGACACTTGTCTTATTGTAGCAGGTGCAGAAATTAGAAAATTGTCCGCCGTTTGCTGCCATGCGATTTGACTGAAAGGATCACGAAATAGTGTATCCGACCCCGGGCCTCCCCAGGGATATGGAAGCTGTTGCACGATGATATCCGCAGGGGCCGACGCTGATGCGCAAAACGTCGCGCTCACCGTCCCAGCCAAGATTAGTAATCGAATCCTCTTGCCCATGACCATCCCCTACGCTCGGCAAGCTCGCGCGCCTCGGGATAGATGCCTATGCTCTTTTTTCCATTATACCCCGATAACTCCGCGAAGCCAACGAAATGTTAGATATTTCCAAATCACTTTCAAAATGAGTGCCTTGAATATGACACTCTACGTCGGCGCATCGTCCGCAAAACACGCAGCCCAACCGCCCACGCTCCCGCCCTCGCGTGAAAATACCCCCCAATCCGCCTGTGCCCGAACCTGAAAACTCCCCCTGACCACCGTTCTCGTGGCAATCCCCGTGCCTGACCGGAAATAGGCCATTTCTCCGCCCGAATCGCGGCTCCCGACGCCGATAGGCCCTTATGAGCAGCAACGAACCCGACAATGACATCGCCGCCGGGAATCACAGCATCAAGTTGCGTTCCGCCGGCCTGCGGATTTCCACGCACCTTGCGGAAATATCCGAACCCGCTCGCGCCAATGAAAAGAACGCCGTACCCAACCCCAGTGTCGATAAGTCCCAGGCTCCATCGCTCGACTCAACCGTCCAGACGACTATAAGGACGATTCAGCCGGTCGTTTAAGCTCTTTAAACGCGCGTGTAAGAACCGGAATCGACCGTTTAAGAACCTTACACGCGCGGTTAAACTGTTGAAACGCGCGTTTAAGATCGTTATTCGCGCGAATAAACTCCTGAAACGAACGTTTCAATCCCCCAACCGCGCGAATCAGTTCTTGAAACGGTCAAGAGAACTGTCGTTTGAACCGACCCGGCGAAGCGGCCCCTTGTTTTTCCCCGCGATGGCGGCGGGGCTTTTTTTAGATCGACAAACCGGGAAATCCCCAAACAAAAAAAACCAGCGGACCGACTTGACTTTTTCAAATTCGATGCCATATTAGTTAGGATATTGTTAGGTTCGCGACGGCGACGGTTGCGTCACGTTGCCGGGAGGAATTTCGCGCCCATGTCGAATTCGGTCCCAAGAATCGCTATTCCGACTTCCCGCTCCGAAGTCTACCGCTATTTTCCGAAAGAAAAAATCTGCGATCATCTGCGCCATCTGCGGACTTTTTTCCGCTCGTTTCCGCTCGTTTCCGCCCCAAAAAACGCCCGTGTTTGCACTCGATTGCGCTCGTTTGCGCATGAAAATTTTTTTGAAAGTGAAAGGAACCGACCGCCCGCGAATTCGCTATTCGCTTTTCGCCATTCGATATTCCGTCAATAAGCCCCGCGCCCCGAAAGCACCGCCGGAATCGTCTTCACCAGCACCTGCAGATCCAGCGACAGCGACCGGTTGCGGATGTACCACACATCCAGCGCCAGCCATTCTTCGTACGGAATCTCCGTCCGGCCGCTTACCTGCCAAAGGCACGTGATGCCCGGCTTGACCGTGAAGCGCATCCGCTGATCGTGTGAATCGGTGCGGACCTCGTCGAGCGGCAGCGGTCGCGGGCCCACCAGGCTCATGTCGCCCAAGAGCACGTTCAGAAACTGCGGCATCTCATCGATGCTCGATCGCCGCAGCCACCGCCCGACCGTCGTGATCCGCGGGTCGTTCTTGATCTTGAAGCACGGTCCCGTCGGCAGCGAATTGAACTTGCGGAACAGTTCCTTGTCGTCGTCCGCCCCGGCGTACATCGTCCGCAGCTTGAACATCGTAAACGGCTCGCGATTGAGCCCGGCGCGCTTCTGGTGGAAGAAGACCGGCCCTTTGGACGTCAGCTTGATGACGATCGCCGCGGCCAGAATGACGGGCGCCGCGAAGAGCAGCGCGATGGACGACAAGACGACGTCCATGATGCGCGTGGCGATCTCATACCGCCGCTGCGCCAGCGGGATGCGCGAAACCGGCGCTCCCGCGCCAAACCCGCCCTCCGCCTCGAGGACGGAGAGCGCCGCCGCACCTTGTTGGCTCTGTTGCATCTTCTTTCCCCTCCCCACCTCGCCTTCAAAGCGAGGGATAACTTACCCCTTCGTCGCAGGCACGGCCCGCCCCGGAGCCGGCACCGGCCGGCGGCCCGGCCGCCGGCAAAACGCATTCCACATGAACAGCGGATTCCCCACGAGATACCGCCGCCATTTGCCGATCGGATCGACCAGCAACCGAAACAGCCATTCGCCGTTCAATTTGCACATCCACGCCGGCGCGCGCCGCTCGACGCCCGCCAGATAGTCAAACAACGCGCCGACACACCAGCGGACGGGCACCTTCAATTCGTCGGCGTGCTCCGCCAGCCAGAACTCCTGCCGAGGGCTCGAAAGCCCCACGGCCAGCACTTCCGCCTGCGAAACATTGATTTCCTCGATGATCCGCCCCGAGTCCGCCTCGGAAAAATGTCCGTGATGCGTTCCGGCGATTTTCAAACCCGGGATGTCCTCGCAAAGCCGCCTCGCCGCCTTGGCTGCAACGCCCTCGCGCCCGCCGAGCAGATAGATCGAAAGCCCGCGCTCCGCGCATTGCCGTGCAAACCTCGGGAAATAATCCGCCGACGTCATCCGCTCCGGCAGCCGCGATTCACTCCACCGGCTCGCCCAGACCACCGAAGCCCCGTCGGCATACAACAGATCACTGCCCGCGATCACCTCGCGGAATCGCTCGTCGTGACACGCGAGATTGACCGTATGCGCGTTCGCATAGCACGCCGTCGTCCGCATCCCCGCCGCCGCGCGCGCCACCAGCGCGTCGATCAAACCCTCCGTCCGTAACGGACGAATGGGCAGCCCCACCACCTCGACGGGGCGCGGCAATTCAACGGGCTGCGGCGACCAGGTCACGCTCGATGCTCCTCTTCTCCAGCAACCGTTGATACAACGCTTCATACCGGGCGGCGACCAGCGCAACGTCCAATCGCTCGCGGACCGCTCGCCGCGCCGCATCGCCGAGCCGTGTGCGCAAGGCGACGTCGCCGACCAACCGGGAAATCGCCTTCGCCAAATCCGCGATCCGGTCCGGCTCTGTCAGGATGCCGTTAATATTCGATTCGATCACTTCGGGAATCCCGCCCACGCGCGACGCAACGATCGGTCGGACCATCGCCATTGCTTCGAGCAACACGTTGGGCATCCCTTCCGCCTTTGACGGTATGCAAACGACGTCCGCCGCCGCCAGTGCCGGCCAGACATCCGGCGAAAATCCGACGAGCTTCACGACGTCTTTCAAACCAAGTTGGTCAATCTTCTCCGCCAGCGCCGCCCGGTCCTTGCCTTCGCCGATCACGACAAAGCGAATCGCAGGATTCGTCGGGTGAAGGACCGCCGCCACGTCAATCAAGGTGTCGACGCCCTTTTCATAGCTCAGCCGGGCGATCGTCAACACCACCGGCGTCGTCTCATCGACGCCCCAGCTCCGGCGCATGGCCGCGACCGCGCTCGCCTCGACTGCCGGAGGCGCCTCGATGCCGGTGTGTATGACCGTTAGATCCTCGGGATCGACCCTCATTCGTCCAACGAGATCGTCCGCCACGGCCTGCGAAACCGCGATCGTATGCGTCGCCAGGCGGGAACAGGCGACATCCAGCAGTCGGTCCGCCTTGCGTCGGTGCTGCCGACGGAATTCACCCATCGCATAGACCGTCGAAACGACGACCGGCACGCCCGCCCATCGGGCCGCCGCGCCGCCCATCAAATCCGCTCGAAGCAGATGCGTATGAACAATGTCCGGCTGTAATTCCTGAATGAGTTTTCGAGCCCGCAGGACCGCCCGAGGGTCGCGCTCGTCCGGTGTATTCAGATTGTGCGTCCGCACGCCGAGCGCTTCGAGGTGTTCCTGAACCGGACCGCCGCCATAGAAACAAACGGCCGAAAACCGATAGCGATCCCGGTCGATCTGCCGCGCAAGCTGAAGAAGCCACTTGGTATCGGTCTTCAGCTCAAAGGTGGATACGAAGTGAACCACATGGCGCGGGCCAGAGACCTCTGGTCCACGTTCGTAGGGAACCCCCATCGTGGTCGGGCTCGCGGAATCCTTTTCAAAGTCCGCGTACATGCTTCTAAACACCCCAGAATCCTTAGCTTAACCGCATGCCGCGGTTTTCACAACCCTGAGCGTTAAATTCGTGCTCGAAGGCGGATTCAACAGCAACAGCCCGATGTCGTTCGACGGCATTCATTACGGGCTGCCCCTAATCTAACTGTACGAAACCCCATACCCCAATAACAATCGTGGGCAAAGGACATTCAAAGCAGTTCTGCCTCCAACGGTTCTCGGACCGTTGGCGTGCCTGTCCGTCGGTGCGGACGGACGCGCCCGACACCGCCGGACCCCTTCAACCTCGCGGGCAGCGATGCAAACAGGTCGGCGAACGTCTCGGCCATCGATTCTATGCAGAATCGCGCAAAGACTTTCTTTCTCGCCTCCCGGACAATTCGCTGTCGCAGTGCCGCATCCGCTGACAATTCCAATAGGGCATCGGCTAGACTCGATACGTCCGCTGGTTTTATCACCAGGCCCGTCACCCGATCCTCAAGGAACTCCGGCAGGGACCCTGTATCGGGACCTACAAATGGACAGCCCGCCGCCGCCGCTTCCAACATGCTCACGCTGAAGCATTCCTGTTCGCTGCACAGGCACGAGACGTCGATTCCCGCCAGCAACTCGGGGATATCGTCGCGTGGGCCGGTCAAACGGAGAATCTCGTGATCCAGCCCCGACGCGGCCGCGGCGGCCTGAACCGCGTCGCGATGCGGGCCGTCTCCGATAATCAGGAATCGCATTTCCGGATGTTCCGCCGCCAACCGTCTGGCGGCCTCGATGAAAACGTCATGTCGCTTCTCCCGGCGCAGGTTGGCGATGATTGCCACGGCGAACTGATTTTTTGAAAGCCGTAGCCGCTTGCGCGCCTCGTTGCACGTCGGACCGAGTGGAGACTTCGTCGACCCATCGCCCAGGAATCGCCCCAGTTCGATGGCGTTGGGAATGACCGTGATGCGCCCGGCCGGAACATGCTCGTGGCGGATCAACGCGAGCCGATGGGCCTCGCCCAGCGCGACGAACGAATCCACAAAGCGATAGAGCGCCCGATTGGCCCTTTCGAAATGGTGCTGGTTCGCCAGCGGGAACCAATGTGACCACACGACCACCGGCACGCCCATCGATCGACCGGCCAGCGTCGTCCAGAACATCCGATCGCCCCCGCTATGGGCCGCGACGACGATATCAATCCCGTGTTCGACAAGGATTCGCTGCAACCGGGGAATCACGGCGGCGTCGGTCTTGGAATGAAGGAGCCCTTCAAAGACCGGAATGTCGAGTTCGCGGCATTGCGGCGACAACGGCCCGGCATCCTTCAAACAGAGAATGTACGGCCGCACGCCCAACCTGGGCAATTGTTGCACCAGCGAGAGGAGCATCCGCTCGGCACCGCCGTTTTCCAGTCGGTTGGTGACGAACAATACGCGCCGCTCGCCCCGGGTCTTCGGCGCACAATCGGAATGGACATGTGGCCGCGTCCGAACGGCGTCGTGCGACCGCCGGGCACGGTCACTGATGCACGCCTTTTCTAAAAGTCCCGCGAACACGCCTTCGATCATGCCGCCGAATTCAGCCAGATGCTGTCGTCTCGACGGCCCGATCGCCCAAACCAGGTGCATCGCCGCAAGGACAAACAGACCCCACCCGATGATGAGGGCTTCCCCGACGCCGATCGAACACGTTTTGCGCAGGATGTACAAATAGTTACGGCTGGTCATATATCCCAGCCGCCACGGATCGGTCCGTTGCGTGACGTCCCGACGATGGATCACTTTCGCCCGGCGCGCCTCGATCAGCCAGTGCGTCGGGGCCAGGCGATAGCCCATCTCCCGATCTTCCCCCAGCGCATAGCGCGTCAGCGACTCGTCGAATCGATATTGAAGGACGATCCCGCGCCGCAGCGCCATCGCCGCACCGGACAGCCATCGCGCCTCCCGGGCCAGATCGGGCCGTCGCAGAATATCGGGTTTCGGTCCTTCCGGTTTGCCTTCCGGTCGAACATGCCACCATCCGGCCAGACGATAACCCCATTGATAGAGCATCGCCGACCGCGACGTGAACCGCGGCTCCTCGACCATCGCCGTCGCGCCGGCCACAAGCGGATCGCTCATGCAGTCGGCGATCTGCGCGAGAAATTCGCCGTCGCATGTCACGTCGTCGTCGAGATAAACAAGGATGTCGCTGGCGGAAATCGTCGCGGCTTCGTTTCGCGCGCGGGTTAAGCCCGGCTGCACCGTCCGGCGGATGTTCAAGGGAATGCGATGCTTCTTGCACGACTCGGCGATCTGATCGCGCACGGCCTTCGACATTTCGCCGTCGTCCATGACGATCAACTCATCGGGCCGGCGCGACTGCGGCCAGATGGATTCGAGCGTCTGCAAAAGTGATTCCGGCCGGTCGCGCGTGCAAATCACGACGGCCAGCGTCGGACCGCTCGACGGCGGTTTTTCACGAGTCGTCGATGGACGCGGAGTTCGACGCGAACGAGTGGAACGAGGATCGGCGGATTTTCGACTACGCCCCATTCTTGCGACGCCCCAGGAAATGAAGCGGCGGGACATGGCCCAGCGAACCCATGACGTAACCGGTGACCCGGCGGCGCTCGTCCGGCGTGAAGATCAACCGCGTTCGCAGCGCCAGGATCAGCAGCAAGACCACACCGCTCACGAGAAAGTAATCGTTGAACGCGAGCAGTCCCGCGGCAAAGATGATCGCATAGGTGCCGCGGTCCAGTTTCGTGCATTCCGCGCGGATAAGCACCACGCAAAGCAGAAGCGCCGTGGCGATGGCGAAGACTCCGCACCACGCCGCATTGCCCAGGCCCTGGGGATCGGAAAAGCCCGTCGTGAAGATCGGCCGCGCCCACGACGCGCACCACTGCCACGTCCCTGACGCCTTCACCGTGGCGAAGCCCGGACCGGCGAGCCAGAACGCGTACAGCATGTTCGCCGCGACGCCGATCGCCCACGGCCAGAACGAATGGCGCGTCTTCTCCGTCAGGTGAAAATGAATCGGCAGAAACGCCAGGTAAGCGCCCAGCAGGAAAAACAACAGGTGCAGCGGCAGGATTTCCGCGCCCGCCGCATAGTCCGGTTTGAACAGCTTGATGATGGCATGTCGGGAGACGGACAGGATGGCGCAAAAGACGAGGAGCCCAAGCCCCGTCCCGCGAAAGGCGAGCGAAAGCTGCCGACGCCCCGCGTCGCGGCCGCGCGACTCCCACGTCTTCGTCACCGTCGTCATCACCACCGTCACGACGGCGACCGCTCCGATGAGGATGAACTGTCCGATCTGACGCACCGCGTTGAACACGGCGACGGCTTCATGACCGTTCACCTTGGTCAAAAACCATGCGGGGTAATAAACCAGCGCCTGCCAGGTAATGCCGGCCAGCGTCGTCCACACGCTGAAGCGCAGGAGCCGCCGCATCCATTGCGATTCGTCGCTAGGGCGATGCTGCGCTTCCCAATCTTGAACCGAGCGGGTCAACCCCATCCCGAAAAAGACAATCGGAATCAACAGCGCCGCCCCATACAACGCGGTCAAAGTAAACGCGCTCAAGTGGCCGCTCCACACCGCCCACACGCTCGCGACGAGAAACAGCACGCCATGAACAAGTTCCATCACGGCCAGCGCCGTGAACATCCGAAGGCCTTTGAGAACCGCGAGCAGATAAAAATAGATGATCAGCAGCCCGATCACCGCCCCGGAGAGCTTGGCCAACTCGGGCGCATCCGCCTTGAACTCCGCGAAGAGCTTGGCGTCGGTAAAGACCTGGGCATAGAAAAAGACGCCCAGAGGACCGGAGAAGACCCAGATGATCGCCACGCTGACCGCAGTCACCACAAACAGAAGCGTGAACGACTGCACCATGAATTTGCGCAGCGACCCTTTCGTCTCATGTTGCGGGACGTAGCGCGTGACGGCCTCGTTCAGACCCAGGCTGCACAGCGGCGTCAGCACGTTCAGCACCGCCAGGATCATCGTCAGCAGCCCGAACTGCTGCTGCGTCATGAACCACGTCAGCAGCAAAATTCGTCCGAAGTTGATCAGCCGGAACAACACCGTCGCCGACAGGTACAGCCCCATCGCCTGACTGAATGGCGCGTGGGAAAACAACTTCGTCCGGGAGGTCGCGGCGACCGGTCGAAGATCGGCCGCGGCGGACTCCGACGGCGATTCGCCTGAGGCGACCGAGCCGGTCCCTAATCGAACACCGCTCAACGTCGAGTCCTTGATGGCAGAGCTATTGACAGCGGCCTTCACGCACGAGTTCCCCCCCGTCGCGGCAGCGACACCAACCGAGGCGCAGGCATTGTCCTTGAAAATCGCTGTGCGGGAAAGCCCAGTCTGGCGCGAATGGGGACGGGGCTCAGAAGGATGTTCAGCGCGACGGGGATCGCCGACAGTCCGAAGAACAAGCTGTTCGCGAACGGGTTGTCCGACGTCTCGCGGAAGGTACCGTCGATGAAATACGCCATCGCCAGAATCCAGTAGAGCACCAGCAAGTCGCGGCTGATGAGTCCGGGCGATTTTGGCGGCAGCTTGTGGTACAGTTGTATGCTGAACCGGATGATGTAAATCGACATCATCAGGTAGAGCGTCAAGCCGATGATGCCGGTCTCGGCCACGATGGACAGCAGGTTGTTGTGCTCCAGCGCCGTCGTTCCGAACGCATAAAACGGACTCGACGGGTCCTTGGCAAACGCCGGCGCAAAATCACGGAAGTGGCCGAATCCGACACCGAACAGCGGATGCTGCTTGACGATTTCCCACGTCATTTGCGCCAGACCGATGCGCAGGAGCAACGGCTCCGTATCGGTCAAACCGCCGCGCGTCCGGTCCGGAGACAGAAAGTTCTCCATGTTGAGCACCGCAATCAACAGCGCGGCGGAAATCAGCAGGGACACGGAGACGACGCGCGTCGTCCGGCGGCGGGAATACATCGCCCAGATGAGCATGCAGAACACCCACGAGAGCCAGACCGATCGCGTCTTGGTCCAGAAAATCACGGGAAGCATCAACGTATTCAGCGCATACAACATCCACCGCCCGCGCACCACGTTGCGCGCGAGCACGAGATTGTTGAAAAAGCAATAGGTCAGCGCCAATCCCATCGCGGGCGACATCACAAAAGGCCCGCGCACGCGGCCCCAGTGAATGCCGACGGTCGGGTCATTGATGAACCGGGGAAAAATCAGCGCCGTGATCTTGAATTGTTCGCACCAGCCCGTGAACGTCAGGTATCCACCGAGAAGCGCGAAAAAGATCGCCAGCCGTTTGAAGTCCCGCTCCGTGTTGAAACTGTGCAGGACGAGCCCGAACACGGTAAACGGAAATAAATACCCGCCGATCAGACGGTAGTGTACCGACACGACCGACCGCGTTTGGAAGCCGGACACGAGCGCCGAAACAAAGAAGTAAACCGCGACCGCCAAAATAAGCCCGCTGGCCGGCCACGCATGTCGCAATCGAACCCGTCCCAGCGCGAACATCGCCAGGAGCAGCCCGGCGAGCACGACGATTCCGATACGCGGAATCGTCACCGCGAAAAACAGCGGCACCGGCATGCGCCAGAATTCTTCATGCAGCGCGATCAGAGTCACCAGCCACAGCATGATTGCGGTGAGCAAGTCCCCTTGCGCCGAATACCACAGAAAGATGACCATCGCCCCGATCGCAGCCCATGAAATCAGAAGCCCCTGCGTGGGGATCCACGAGGTCGCAACCATCGCAAGAAGCGCGATGATGAGAACGGCCGCCAGGAGGGCCGCCGATGGAAGACGCTGGGCGATAGGCGTGGTCACGTATCGTTTTCCCGTATTCTCTCGGCGCTCTGGGCGCCGTTCCCACCGGGGCCATGGCACCCGCTAACGGCCGGCTCCACCTACCGAGGGCCGATCGGGACCGGCGCTTAGGTCATCTGATACACCAGATCCGGGACCGGGTCGGTTCGCTGGTTCAGCACCAGCCCCAGGCAGCGCACATTCGCCAGGTCCATTCGCTTCTTGACCTCCGCCACCGTTTCGCGCGGCGTCTCGCCGGCGCGAACCACCAGCAGCACCCCGCTGGCCATCGAGCCCAGCACTTGAGCGTCGGGATAAACGTTGGCGCTGGCCGTATCCACGATCACGTGGTCGTACCGCTCGGCCAGACGAGCCATCAGGCCTTTGACCTGACGGCTCTTCAGGAGAGACAACGGCTGCTCGATCGACGGTCCGGCGGCCAGGACGTGCAAGGTCGTCCCATTCCGCAACGTGACCGATTGCATCGCCGATTCCAGGGACGCCCGGCCTTCGACGACGTCCGTCACTCCCGGCTGGCCGGTGATGCCCAGCAATTCCGAGATGGAAGGCGAGCGCAGATTGAAATCCACCAGCGCGATCCGCTGGTCCTTGTTGGCTTCCGCCCCGATCAGCGCCAGAGACGTGGCAATCTGCGTCGCGCCATCTCCGCGCCGCGCCGACGTCACGACGACGGCCTTGGGCGGCCCCGCCAAACCGGCTTCCACCGAAAAGAAGATGTTCGTCCAGAGCTGTCCCAGTTCCGCTTCGGATTTGGGTTGAACGTGACAGGACGTTTGCGCCCAGGCGCCCGCCGAGGAGCCGTATCCGCCCGTACTCGCGCCGGAAGACGCGCTCGAACCGCCGTTGATCCGACGAATCTCCTCGATCACGCCGTCGATCTTCTCGACTTCGCCGGCCCAGCCTTCGCCGGACGCACCCGGCGTTCCCGCCGAGGAGGGCGTCTTCGGCTTGCCGGGCGGCGGCGGAGGCCAGATCTGCTCCGGCCGAGGCGGTTCGCCCGAGTTCATGTAAAACTCTTCATCCGACGGCTTGGAAGAGTCGCGTTCCGGATGGTTCGGTTGATCGGACACAGGCCGTACTCCTCAGATGATTCTATGCATTCTTGAAGCCCGGCCGCGATCGGCCGGACTCGCGGCGATCAAAAAGTCGCCGCACCTATTTTTTCGACATCACTCATCCCGAAACGATCAGTCCGCGACCGCGCTTCTTGACCGATCCGAGGACCGGAACGCCCAGATAGCGTTCAGCCTCCAAAGTCGAACGCAACGTGTGATCGTAGTGATCCGCCAGGAAGACCAGCGCCAGACCGAGCAGCAAGCTCACCACCACGGCGACCGCCGTATAGATTCCGGTCAGCGGAACAATCGGTTTCTTGGGGTCCGGGGTGCTGGCGGCGTCGAGTTTGCTGATCGTGATCGCCTCGTGCGAAATCAGTTTGGCGCTGTCCGCGTCGATCTTGTCCTGTTCGAGCCGTTCGAGCTGCTTTTGGGCCACTTCGAAATCGTTTTTCAACCGGGCATATTGGGCGAGTTTCGAGTGGATGCCCTTTTGCTCTTCCGACGTCTCTTCGATCAGCGCCGCGTTCATCGCCTTTTGTTCTTCGCGGGCCGCGACCGAGCCGGCCAGGCCCTTGGTGAAGGCGACGATGGTGTCCAGCTGCTGGCGGCGGGCGCGGGCCAGTTGCGCGTGGATGTAGCGCAGGTCCCGGCTCTCTTCCATGTACTGCGTCTCGATCCGGGCGGCCCGGGTTTGCAGCGTCGCGATGTTCTTGATCTGCTCGATGTAGGCCACGTCGTCCTTGAAGAAGTCCGTCGCGGCGCCGGCGATGGCCGCGGAGACCTCCTCGTCGGTCATGGCCGCGACGCCGCCGGGCTCGAGGGCGCCGGCGGGGAGGGATTTTTTGAGGACGTTGTACATGGCCTTGTCGCGGGCGAGCTGCATGTACAGCGCGGCGTCGCCTTCGCGGATCTTCGAGAGCACCACCTGCACGCCGTGCTCGGTGCCGGACTTGAGGAGCTGTTCGAGGACGCCGATGTCGGCCGGGTTTTTCTGGATGAAGGCCTGATAGGCGGCCATCTTGTCGTCGAGCTGCTTGCGGAACTCGGCGACGACGTCGGACATGACGCTCGCCGCGGGGTTGTTCAGCTCCTGCTGGAGCTGCTGGTAACGGAAGAGGTACATGTCGGCGAGGATGTCCGCCGCGTACTGCGCGTTCAGGTAGCTGTCCGGCTCGGTCCGCGGGCCGGGGCGGTCGACGCTGATCGTGAACGTCTCGGTCATGGCGACCTGTTCACCGCCGGGGGTTTCGAGTTTGATGGAGTTGCGAAACTTGTTGAAATCGCTCTGGTGATTGTTGAGCAGGTCGTCGACCTGGCCGGGGACCGGGCTCTTCTTCGCGTCGGTGAGGAACTCGACGATCTTTTGTTGGGGGGCGTCGGCGCCGCGTTCGCCGGCGCGGGTGACGCGCTCCCACTCTTTTTGCAGGGCGAGCCATTTCTGGCGGAGGGTCGGGTCTTCGGCGATCACCTTGGCCCGGGCCACGACGACGTCGGACATCACGATCTGCTGCTGGGCCTTGACGAAGACCTCGAGCATGCGCTCGCCGGAGTCGGTGGCGAGCGGGTTCTTGTTCTGCGGGCGCTTGAAGATGATGTCGATCGAGCTGCGGTAGTGCCGCGGCGCGAAGTATTCGCACACCACCCACGTGCCCACGCCGCCGATCGCCACGATCAAGACGAGGAGGAACCAGTGGCGAAACAGGATGCGCGCGATTTCGCGGAGAGATCGTGTTCCGTAGGAGTCGTTCATAGTCGTCTACCGTTCTGCGGTTCGCCGGGCGAGTCCATTCGCGCCGGCGAGCCGGGTCTGGCCGTCTCCAAGCTCCGCTTTACGGGCCAATCTGATTGACAAAATTCGGCGGTCCGGCGAGCTGCGAGGTCCTCACGGCCGTCGGCGCCTGGTAAATCTGGTATCCGAAGTTCATGCCCACCACGCCGCTGTACGGCACCACCGAGCGGATGCCCTTCGTGAAGAACTGGTCGATCCAGTCGTTTGCCACCGCCAGGACCGTCGGCGGGACGTAAATGATGTCGCCGTCTTCAAGATACGAGTCGTAGCGATAGAGGCTCGCGTCCGGCACCGCGCCGAATTCGCTCGGCTTGCGGGCGTGCAGGACGGACTCCAGATCGAAGATGATCGCCTGCGGAAGCGGCAAATGGTGCCGTCGCAGCAACATGACCTTGGAACGCATCGCCCGCGCCGTCGGGCCGCCCTGGCGAATGATGGCCTGGAGCATCGTGATCGGCGCGACCGACTCGAAGCCGCCCGGCATTTGCACCTCGCCCATGACGTAGATTCGCTTCGGCGCGAATTCGAGCGTCTGCACCGTCACTTCAACCTCTTGCAGGTCTTCTTCCACGTATCTCGCGTCCAGCAGTTTCTTGGCCTGATGCACCGTCTTGCCCGAAACCAGGACCTCCCCGATGTACGGCAAGTCGATCGTCCCGTCCGGCTTGATCGGCACCAAACGCGACTGACCGCGGGGGGCCGTGGTAATCGCCTTCTTCAACTCGACGATCTTCACGTTGGCCGCCTCGACGACGACGGTCATTTCCGGATCGCGGATGTAACGCGAATAGCCGTGTTTCAATTGCTCTTCCAAATCGCTGGCCGTGCGCCCGGCCGCGCGCATCTGACCCAGAAGCAGGCACCGGATGTTGCCGTCTCCCTGGACCGTCAGCTTTTGGTCGAACTTGTCCTGGTAGGGAAACGCGATCTTGATGATGTCTTCGATCTTCAGCTCGTACGGCGTATCGCTGACGATGTTTTTCACCTGGTAGATAATTTCGAGGACGTCTCCCGGCGTCAGTCGGTACGGCGGTCGGTCCACCAGTTGCTCCGGCAGCCCCGTTCCGCCGACGAACGGTTGATACAATTCGTTCGGCTGAATCTCGGCGACGTCGGGGATCTTCTGGTCCGTCCGAGAGCACGAGCACAAGATCACCGCCGAGGCGATCAGACTGGCATGAATAAAGACGGTCGTCTTGGAACTCATCCTTGACTCTCCCAGAGCCGGCGCCGAACGCCGACTAAGGCGCGATCAGCGCGCCCGAAACCTTTCCACGAATCGTCCGCAGCGCCTCTTGCGCCGCGTCGTAGTTCGGATACTGACCCACATACACCACATACAACGTCTTTCCCGATCGCGATTGCGCGTCGACCCGGGCGGCCAGGCCCGTCTTCTTCAGCGTCTGCATCTGCTTGGCCGCCGAAGACGAATCCTGATACGCGCCGCACTGAATCGCGAAGTAGTCACCTTTCCATTCAGACATTCGCCGCGCGGATTCACTCAGGTCCCCGCCCGGATATCGTTGGAGCAGCCTCCCGAATTCCCGCCGGGCGTCCGACCATCGTCCCTGATGCTGCAAACAAATCGCGTAGCGAAACCGCACCAGATCGGCCGGCGGCTTTTCGGGAAGGTCTTTGAGCGCCTGCGCGAAATGATCCAGCGCCTCGGCGTCCTTGCCGGACTCGAATTTCAGGGCGCCGGCCATCGCATGCGCTTCGGCGGTCAATTTCTTGTCCTGGGACAGGGCGATGCAGCGTTCGACATCGCTCAGCGCGGCCGTCTTGTTGGAGAGGCCGATCTGACAAAGCGCCCGAAGGTAATAAGCGTCCGCGGCGCCCGTGTAGGAATGATACGTGGCGAGAATTCCGTCGAGCTTCGCCTGCGCCCCGTGATAATCCTTCCGCCGGTAATCTTCTCCTGCCTTCGAAAGCTCTTGCTTCGCAGGCAAGGGAAGCTCGACGCAACCGGCCACGAACGGAATCGCCAGCGCCGCGTGCAGTCGCGGCAACATCCACCGGCGCTTTTTCCATCGCGCCGTTGAACGATTCGATTTGGCGATCGTCGTATGAGCTGCGTACATCGTTCCGTCCACGCTGGTTCCCATGCCTCCGCTGCGCATTCGAATCACCACGTCCGAATCTCGCGGTACGTCCGCCGATATCGCCGCGCTGAAGCGCAAACCGGCGACTCAAATCGGACGATGGCGCCCGCTCAATGGGCACACATCCTGCTGATGCGTTTATCGGAGGCCGCATTACAGGGGTTAACTCAAAAGGGACCGCAAAAAAGTGAGAGCTTTCGCGCAAGAACCGCGCTCTTATCGTTGCGTGCGCACCGGTGCGCGGGGCGTCGACAGGCCTTCTTCGCTGCACATCGCGCGGCGGTGGCGATTCCAGCCGCGCCGGGCAACCCGGCAAAGAATGCACGCTCAAGAACGTCCCAGAACTGCGCCCCATGGCCCTGAATATTTCGCCGCCTTCGGCAATTCATGCCGTGGAGTCAAACCCGTCAATCGTGGGCGGATTTGTTTGACACGTTGTTTCAACGCCCTATAATTCGCGCCCAACCGGGTCACGGTTTAGCGCGATGCCGCGCGCCGTGCCGCCCGGATCTTCGATCGGGGCGCGACCGGGCGAATGCAAAAACGGATGATTGCCATCGCGTCGGCCGGCCTCTTTGCGATCCTCGCGCCGACCGGTCTCTTCGCCCAAAACACAAGCCGTCCCGCCTCGTCGGAACCCTCCACCTCCGTCGACGCCGGTGACTTTGGTTTGATTCAACCCATCCTCCCGCCCGGCATCAGTGATTTCGATCTCGAACTCTACGGTCGACTGGCCTACACGTGGACGACCCCCGAGGGTGAAAAAACGATTGAGATCCAGGGCGATTTCACCGGCCGGATGGGCCAGCACCGCCTCAAGAGTCGTCACGCCGTCGCCTGGTTTCGAAACAAACAATGGCAGGACAAGAAATATCTCGATGTGGAGATCTTCCTTTGGCAGGATGCCGAAATCCTCCAACCCGCCGGCACGATCGATACAGGCCCGGCCTTGCTCGTCACGCTCCGCACCTTCGGCAAGCTCGTCCTCAACGCCGACGCCCACTCGGCGACGTCCGATGCCGATGGCGATCTTTACAAGGAAGCCGCCAAGGCAAGAAGACTCTTGATTGCGGCTCCGGCCGCGGAAGCGGAAAAGGCGGGGGGGCCGATCCAAGTCGCACCATCGGCACAGCAACTCCTTGTCCAACGGCCCAAGATCGCCAGAAAAGTCGACTTTTCGGCCGACCAGCTTTCCTATGAACAACACCATGAACAATCCGTGGTGATCGCCATCGGCGAGGTCCTCGTGGCACAGGGCTCGCCGTCACAAAGCGGCGAGTTTGTCGAGATTCGCGCCGACTCCGCCGTGATTTACCTGAATAAGGAACAGGTCGGCGACACCCTCCCGGGTTTCATGGATCAGGACTCTGAATCCAAGAAAGACAAACAACCGACAGCGCCTGACCGAGGCGCGCCTCGAATCGATGAAAAGAAATCGAGCACCGACCGAATGGGCGCCCAATCCGCCCGTGAATGGGCCCAGGCCGTCTATCTCGAAGGTGACGTCGTTCTCACGCGCGGCCAGCGCATGATTCGCGCAGCCCGGCTCTATTACGATTTCGAGGAGGAACGAGCCCTCATCCTCGACGTCGTCACTCGAGCCACCGAGCCGGCGCGGTCGCTGCCCATCTATGTCCGTGCCGACGAGGTCCGCCAACTCTCTGCGAAAGAATACGAAGCCGATAAGGCCCAATTTACGACCAGCGAGTTCCACACGCCGCACGTCGCCATCGGCGCCGACCGAGTGGTCCTCGTTGACCGAACCCCCAAGAATGAGGCGGGCGATGTCATCGGTGTCCAGGCCGGCACCTACCGAGCGTACCACACGACCCTCAATCTCGAGGGCCTCCCGATCGCCTATTGGCCCTTTTCGCGCGGCGATTTCTCCCGTGACCGAATGGCTTTTCGCAGCGCTAAGTTAGGCTACAACGGTGATTTCGGCGCCACCGTGGAGACCCGCTGGTATTTGTTCAATCTCATGGGACTCGAACAGCCCGAGGGTTTCGACGCCACCCTCAAGACGGACTACTTTTCCGAGCGCGGTCCGGCGACCGGCATCGACATGGACTACGAGCGTGAAGACTACATGGGCCTCCTCCGAACCTATTACATAAACGACCACGGCAAGGATGACTTCGGCGGCGAGCGCGGCAGTATCTCGCCTGACCACGACAACCGCGGCCGCGCGCTTTGGCGTCACCGTCAGTATCTCCCCGAAGGCTGGGAACTCAGCGTCGAAGGCGCCTACCTCAGCGACGACAATTTCCTGGAAAGTTATGAACGTAACGAATTCGAAAACGGCAAGGATCAGGAGACCGACATTTACCTGGTCAAGCGCCAGGCCAACTGGCAATTCTCCACCCTCGCCAACTGGCGAATCAATGATTTCCTGACGCAGACCGAGCACCTCCCCGACGCGACCTTCAGCCTCATCGGGGAGCCCCTCGGCGAATTCGCCACCGCCTACAGCGAGTCGCATCTCGGAGTCGTCCGGTACCGTCCCGACGATCGTCGCCGTTGGAACGGCGAGAGTCGCCCCGACAACACCGGCGAAACCGGTTCCGTCCTTCGCGGAACCACCCGAGAAGAACTTGCATTCCCGCTCCCCAATCTCGGACCGGTCAAGCTCACGCCATACGTCGCCGGCAGCGTCGCGGGCTACGACGACGGTCCGAGCGGCTGGGATTCCGACAATACCAGCGGCGGTTTCGGCCGCGCCTTCGGATCCTACGGATTGCGCGGCAATATGATGATGAGCAAGGTCGACGACAGCATCGAGTCGGAACTGCTCGACCTGCATCGACTCCGGCATATCATCAAGCCCGATTTCACCATTTGGAACGCGCACACCAACCGTCATCCCTACGAACTGACCCCATTCGACTCCGGCATTGAGGACACCGACGACTTCGGCGGCGGCACCGTCGGCGTTCGCAATCGACTCCAGACTCAGCGCGGCGGTCCCGGAAACAATCGCACCGTCGATTGGATCGTCTTCGACGTCGAGGGCGGCTTCTTCAGCAACAAGGAAAAGAGTCAGGACGTTCCAAACGTCGTCTACGGAAAGCACGATCGGCCGATTTATGAATTCAATCCGCCGGTACGCACCAATCAAAGCCACGGCGACTTCATTTACAGCCGCCCCGAAGACAGCATCTCCTCCAACTTCATCGCCACGAATTTTCAATACCGACTCAGCGACAGCACCGTCCTGGTCCACGACAACGTCTTTGACGTCAACCGCGGAAACATGGGCACCAGCAACGTCACACTGGCCGTCGAACGCGAACCGCGTCTGTCCTATTTCGTCGGATGGCGATACATCCACGACACCTCCAGCAACGTCATCGCCCTCGGCGGAAACTACAAACTCAGTGAAAAGCACACCGTCGCCGCACGCGAGTTGTACGACATCGACGAAGGAAGAAATGTCTCGACGGAATTGGTCTATGTCCGCCGCTGGCCCCGCTGGTACAGCGCCGTCTCGCTCGACGTCGACAAGACCCTCGACGACGTCGGCATCAACCTCAGCGTCTGGCCCGAAGGCGCCCCCAACCTCGGACTCGGCTCCAAACGCTACACCGGCCTCGGAGACTCCGTCGGCCTGAACGTCCGTTGACCCGATCGGCCCGTCTCAAATCGCGTTCACAAACCCCTGCACGTCCAGACCGTCCGCCTTGCCGTCGCCGTTGAAATCATCCAGACACGTCGGCGCGCCGTTGATGATCTCCAGCAGAAACGGCGTAATGTCCGCTTCGTCCACGGTCCCGCTGCAATCGTAATCGCCCTTCATGATCCCCGGGCATCCCGGATATTCGCAGGCGTCCGGCAGACTGTTGTTATTGCAGTCCGGCTCTCCGCAGGAATCGATGATGCCGTTGCTGTTGCAATCGATCGACGGATTCGCCGCGATCTCGCAACTGTCCGGTGTCCCGTTGCTGTTGCAATCCGCCGCCCCGTTGGCGATATCGCAGTCGTCCGGTTTCCCGTTGAAATTGCAGTCCGGATTGCAGCCCGTCGTACAGAAAAACGGGCCGCCCGGCGCGGGATGCCCCACCGGAATCTCGCATTCATCCGGCTTGCCGTTGTGGTTGCAATCCTGGCTCGATCCCAATGCAAGATCGCAACTGTCCGGTCGCCCGTTCATATTGCAATCCGGATCGAACCCGCTCGAGATGTCGCACTCATCCGGGATTCCGTTGTCGTTGCAATCGGGATCGCAGTTGGACGTGCAAAAAAATGGGCCGCCTGGCGCAGGGCTCCCGACCGCGATCTCGCAGACGTCCAGCCCGCCATTGCCGTTACAGTCGAGCGACGGGTCAAGCAGGATTTCGCATCCATCCGCGATGTCGTTTCCGTTGCAATCGAGGTCGCATTCGTCCAGGTTTCCGTTCGAATTGCAGTCCAGTGACGGATTACCCTGAATCTCCAGATAGTCCGGAATGGTGTTGGAGTTGCAATCCTGCGGGGCGGACGACGGCCCCAGGATCGTCACCGTCACGCTCGACGGCGAACCCGGCTTGAAAAGCCCCAGCGTGACGACCGCGTTGACGATCGGTGGGCTGTTCGTGTCGAACCGGAAATTGTAAAGCGTGCCCCAGCGCAGCGCATTGGCGTTGACGTTTACGCTGTAATCCGTCGTCGCCCACTTCAACATCCCCGGCGGTCGCGATGACGTCCAATCCGCCAGGTCATACGGCTCGCCGCTGTGAGAATCGACGTCGTGAAAGCCCGTCCCCTGCGACGGCGTCGCATCGTGCAACGCGACCGCGAAGGAGCCGACCGAGCGATCCGAGTTCAAGTTCTGAACCGCGTATTCGTAACGCCAGAAACCATTCTGAAGGTCCGTTACTTTCGCCCCGACAATGATTCGCCCGTCCCCGGAAACATCCGCGTATCCGATCGCGACGCTCGCGTCGGTATCCTGCCACGCCTGGATTGCCGGCTTTTGCTGCTGAGTCGATCCCGTCAGCACCAGCGTGTAGTTGGTCGGCCCGCCCTGCGTTCCGATGGTAACCCGTCGATAGGACGCGTTATTGTTGTCGTTTCCGGCTGCCGCATCGTCCGCGGCCACATAGTGGCCCTCCCCAAAATACAACGCTCCCACGTTGGCGGCCGGGTCGATGTCCGCGTCATGCACCTGAAGTCGACGCTCGATCACCGTCGGCATGCTCGGCGGTGACGGCGGACCCGGAAAATAGCCCGTCGATGCGTTTACCACCGACCGCGGGCCCAGAAGCGTTTGGTTGGCATTCAATCCCGCGGAATACGGGTCCGCGCATCCGGGGTGCAGTTGGCTGTCAGGAAACGGCGTTGGACAGACGCTGCAGAGATTTTCGTTCGTTGCCAGAAATCCGTGCTTGAGCCAGGACTGCCCGATCTGTTCGAACCGCCCATTCTTCAGCCGATACAAATTCTGCGCGATGACCGGATGTTCGTTGGTGGCTTGAATCCAATTGAGCGGCTGGTCGCCGATATTGCAGGAATACGTCCCGATGGCAAATGCCGTGATATCGCCGAGTCGGCCCAAGCGAGTGGTGTCTTGAAGATCGCCGACGATAACGTCCGGGCCCACACCCGAAGCGACCGCCGGGAAAAGGACGATCCCGGCAAAAAGATGGTAAGCCCAGCCCCTGCGTAAATTTCGCACCTCAATCCCTCCGAGAAAAATCATCGCCCCTGATAATCGTAGGTTCCCCAGGCGAACGATGACAATCTACCAACGTCCGATTATACCCCGATGGCCGGTCTTTTTCGGCCCGAGCGGAACAAAATCCGCCGGTTCCAGGAGTGTTTCTTCGGCCCGTCCCCGCCTATCCCCAAAGAAAAAGCCGCGTCACGACCGCAAAAAGCGGCAACAGGATCAATCCGCTGTACACCATGTATCCGAAAAAGCTCGGCATCTTCACGCCGGCATGTTCCGCGATCGACTTCACCATGAAATTTGGGCCATTTCCGATATAGGTGTTCGCCCCCATGAACACCGCCCCCAGCGAAATCCCCGTCAATAAGTCCGCGCGGATGTAATGCCCGCTCATCAGTTTGAGGATGCCTTCGCCCGGCGCATGGGTCATCGCGTTCGCCGTCTCGAAGAAAACCACGTACGTCGGCGCATTATCCAAAAAACTCGACAACATCCCCGTCGCCCAGAAAAATTTCGCCGGGCTGTCCAGCCCCAGGCTCGCCCCCCGGGCGTTCAGGATTTCAATCGGCACCTGCATGCAAAGAAAGATCCCGACGAAGAGACACGCGACTTCGATGATCGCAAAGTAGTTGAAGTTGTTCTCCTGGCGAATTCGCTTCGGCGTCGTCGTCAGCGAAAGCATCACCAAGCCGAACTGAACCAGCTCCCGAAGATACGGAAACGGCGTCCACCCGGTCCCGGCGATCGGCTTCGTCGGCCCCAGCAGGCCGGTCGCCAGCAGGACGCCGCCCAGCCAGAAAAAATTCAGCCCGCCGATCACCCGAAGCGGTCGCACCCGCGTCTCATCGCGCCGAATATCCGAAGGTCGCTCGTGGCGATAGGCCGAATGATCCCAGAGATAATAGATGAAGAGGAGCACACCGGTCGTAAAGGCCCACTCCTTCCACAGCACCAGCGTCCACAAAAACGGCACGCCCCGCAGGAAACCGATGAACAGCGGCGGGTCCCCGATCGGCAGGAGCGTTCCTCCGATGTTGCTCACGATGATGATGAAAAAAATCACCGTATGCGCGACTTTCTTGCGCTCCGAATTCGTCGCCAGCAGCGGGCGGATGAGCAGCATCGACGCCCCCGTCGTTCCGATCAGGCTCGCCATCACCCCGCCGATCGCCAGAAAAGTAACGTTCGTCAGCGGATGCGCCGGAATGTCGCCGCGAACCCCGATGCCTCCGGATATCACGTACAACGAAAACAACAACGACATAAACGGAATGTATTCCTTGAGGATGGCGTGATGCAGGACCGCCATCAGCGACGCCCAGCCCGCCGGCGACGCCTCGTCCCCCTCCCCGAATCCGTGACCGCGAAAGTAGTAATACACCAGCGTCAGGGAACCCAGACCAACCGCCACCAGCAGCTTGTTGCGATTGTGGTGCCACCACTTATCCGTCTGCTCCAGCAGCGGAAACAGCGCGATGCACAGGAGCAGGGCCGCGAACGGCGTTACCCAGATCAAACTCGGCACGTTGTCCGTAGCGTCTGCGAGCATGAAAAACCTTCCAGGAATCGATTTGCGACCGATGCCGTCCGACCGATAGAATAGACCCAATTCGTTTCATCGGAAAGCAATGCGAAACGAGAACACGGACCCCCCCCGGCGCTTCGCCGAACGCAACAAAAGGAACGCCCATGACGACCTCCTTCAAAGCACCCAAGCACTGGATCGCCCTCCTGGCCGCGACCGTCCTGCTCCCTCTTGCCGCCGTACGGGCATTTGATGATCCTCCGAAAAACGGAAAATTCGCCAGGCTCTACTGGATGGCCGGCGCCTGGCGCTGTGACGACAAGGTCGAACCGGTCGAGGAGCATTGGAGCGAAGCCGCCCGGGGCGTCATGATCGGCATGTGCCGGATGGGCGCCAACCCCGAACGCGCGCTCTACGAAATCATCCTCATCGAGGATCGATCGGAGGGCCCCGTAATGTCGATCCGCCACTTCGGAAACGGCCTGCGCGATCGAGACGCCAAGATCGCCGCCTTCAAACTGACGCACGCCGACGACAAGGAGGCCGTCTTTGAGGATCCCGCCAACGACTTCCCCTCGAAAATCACCTATCGCGTCACCGGTCAGGATCAACGCCTGATCCGCCTGGAAGGAAAACGCCGCGACAAACCGATTTCCAAGGATTTCCCCATGCAACGAATCAGATCGTAACACGGAACAACCGTGTGAATTGAGGAGAACGGCTAGTCCCTGCCGCTTTTTTGTGGAGTAGTGCGTCTGGCGCGAGTCGAAAGGTCGCCGCGTGGACGATCTTTTCTCGCACCCACCCTCGCGGGATTCCCGATTCTTGTTGGACCCCTTGCCGGCCGGATTTCAACCGGCCCGTTTTCGCCACCCGCCGGAGTCGGTGGATTCCCGTTCGCGGCGACGGCCCGTTTCGACGATTCGCGAAACCGCGGCTATACTGAAGACGTAATTCGGCCAAGCGCCGGAGGCGTCCTGGGCCTGTTATCCTTCTCGATTTTCTTGCGGCACGGCCCCGCCGCGACCGATTCCTTCCGACGCCCGGCTTCGCCAGAGATGTCCCATGAATACCCTATCATCCACGGGAGCCCGTCATGTTGCTGCAATACTTCCTCCGCGCCTTTCTGATCCTCGCCCTCGTCGCCCTCGGCATCTCCTACGCTGAAAAGGGAGAACTCCTCAGCGAATATCGGGTGCTCTTCATCGTCGGCGCGATCGTCCTCTCCGCGATGGTGATCCTGATCGATTCGATGATCCCGAGAAAATCCCTTCAGGCCCTCGCCGGCGTCTTCTTCGGGCTGACCGTCGGCCTGCTCATCACCTACGGTCTCACGCTGGTCCTCGACCTCCTCGTCTGGGCCTTCCGGCCGGAACTGGCCGCCATCGACGGCAAGGACCAGCCCGTCGTCGTCATCACCAAGGTCCTCCTCGGCATCATCACCTGTTATTTCTGCGTCAGCTTCATCCTCCAGACCAAGGACGACATCCGTTTCGTCATCCCCTACGTCGAATTCGCCAAGCAGGTCAAGGGCCAGCGGCCCATCATCCTCGACACCTCCGTCATCATCGACGGACGGATCGCCGACATCTGCGAGACCGGCATCATCGATCAGAAGCTCGTCGTGCCCCGTTTCGTCTTGCAGGAATTGCAAACCGTCGCGGATTCCAATGACAAGTTGAAGCGAACGCGCGGCCGGCGCGGTCTGGACATCCTCAACAAGCTCCAGAGCAATACCAACGTGGAAGTGGAAATCGCCGAAGCGCACCTGACCGGACCCGAGGCCAACGAAGGCGTCGATCTCAAGCTGCTCGCCTATGCCCAGATCGTCAACGGCCGCGTCGCCACCAACGATTACAACTTGAACAAAGTCGCCAAGGTCCGCGGCGTGCAGATCATCAACATCAACGATCTGGCCGGCGCGCTCAAGCCCGTCGTCCTGCCCGGCGAGGCCATGTTCGTCAAGATCATCAAGCCCGGAGAAGAGCCCGGCCTGGGCGTCGGCTACCTCGACGACGGAACGATGGTCGTCGTCGAACAGGGCCGCGCGCGGATCGGTGAGACGATGGAAGTCGCGGTCACCAGCGTTCTTCAAACCTCGGCCGGTCGGATGATCTTTGGTCGAGCCGATGGCGCGGCGCTGCCCCCTCGCCGCCGGCCCAGCCCCCAGCAGAGCGCGTGACGAACATGGCGGACCTGTCAAACTATCAACGCAAGCTCGTCGATCGCTATTACGAAAACCGCGATTCGATCATGCTGGCGAAACTCGGCGAACTCGTCGGCGAACTCTACCTCGCCGAATCGGACAAGAAGCGCGACAAGCTTTGGGAGCGCGTCGCCACCGCAATGAAGAATCTGAAGATCCTGGAGTCGACCGCCGCCCACATCCTGAAAGAGCGCAAGCCGGAACTCCTGGCCTCGCATCTCAAGGACTGGTCGATGAAGAAATAGAATTCTCACCACAGACGCACAAAGACTCAGAGACGGAATTCAATAATGAGGAGATCCATCGGCCGCTGCAATGACGTCACGAATCCTTAATCAGGTCGTCTCTGTGTCTCTGTGCCTCTGTGGTGAAATGATTTGATGATCTATTTCTTGTAGAGACAGGCACAATCGACGAGCTTCGCCGCGCTGCCGTCGTGCACCGCGAATTTGCCGCCCGACCACATTGATGCGCCGCCAAAGCGCCCGTCCTTGGCCAGCGCGTAGAGCTTCAAATCGTAATGGGGCTTGCCATCTTTCCTGCGCAGTCGCGGCTCCGTATGGTCCGCCACGCGCTGCATCATCTCCAGACAGGCCGCCTCGGGCGTCCGGCCGTTTCGCATGAATTCGACGACCATGAACGACGAGCAGTTTTGAAGGTTCGCCTCGCCCCGCCCCGTCGAGCCCGCCGCGCCCACCGCGTTGTCGACGTACAGCCCCGCGCCGATGATCGGCGAATCGCCCACGCGGCCGGGGATTTTGTAAGACAGCCCGCTCGTCGTCGTAACGCCCGCGAGATTCCCGGCGGCATCCACGGCGCAGCAATTGATCGTGCCCCAGGTGTGCTCGATCGCCTCGCGACCGCGCGCCCCGGCGCCCGGCGGCGACGTCAACCCCGCCTCGTCCGGCGAAAGCCAGTCGTCCTCATGCGACAGCGATTCCTTCCACTTGAGCCACATCTCCCGCGCTTCGTCGGTCAGCAGGTTCTCTTCTTTGAATCCATGCGCCTTGGCGAAACGCAGCGCCCCCTCGCCGACAAGCAGGACATGGTCCGTTCGCTCCATCACCAGCCGCGCGACCTTCGACGGGTTCTTGATATTGCGAATCGAAGCAACGGCCCCCGCCTTGTGCGTGGGACCGTGCATTACCGAGGAATCCAGCTCCACGACGCCGTCCTCGTTCGGCAGGCCGCCGAACCCGACCGAGTGATCGTTGGGGTCGTCTTCGACGATGTTCACGGCGGCGATGACAGCGTCCAGCGGGTCTTTCTTGTCCCGTAAGAACTCCATCGCCTTCTCAATCGCCTTGAGCCCGTTCGCGCTGGAGATCACCACGGGTCGTGGAAAAGGAGATGGGCGAGGATCGGCAATCTTGGGTTTGTCCTGCGCGACCGCCGCCTGCGTCAGCGCCCCGGCGGCGACGGCTCCGACGGATGACTGGAGAAATCCTCGTCGCGTCCAGATCGGTTGGGAATCCGCGGTCATTCCTCATCCTCGCCGATCGGCTGGAGCCCGAAAAGGCTCCGCAAAAAGTTCGCGGCGTCCTGCTCCAGCAAGGCGCCGATCGCGCCCATGGAGGCAAACTCAATCGGCAACGGCCGTACGATCGGCCGAAGGGTGACATAAGTCCCGGCCTTGCGCGCCAACTCGAGCCTCTCCGAATCCGGCCCCGCGAAAAGATACGCGCCGGTGGCGACGAGCGCCACGGCGACAAGCAACCAGACCTGCGAATGGAGCCGAAAGAGCCAACTGGCCGCCATCGCCCCGATCATGAAGGCGACACCGACGGAGAAGAGAATCTGCCCTTTTTGCAATGGGTTGTCCTCCTGGCCCATCGTGTAAGCAACCAGGACCCAGGCGATGAGCGAAACGACGGCGATCGCGCCGATTCCCTGTCGAACGTCGGGCGCGCGCTCCGCCGGCGGTGCTTGTACCGGCGCAACGCCGGATTCGGCATGAAACCAACTTTCCACCCATCGACCGACAACGAACCCGACGGCAATCAGCGCCAACCAGAGCCACGTCTCGGCGACCAGCGCGGCCTTGGGAAAAGGATCGACGAAAACGCCCGTCGTCGCGTCCGCGCCGAGCCGAAACAGGACCAGTGAATCCAATTGGGTGCCCCGCGTGCTCAGCGCCGCAAGCCCGACCGCGATCGCCAAGGCGCCATGACTGGCCGAGCCCGGCCCACAAATCGCGACGGCAAGACCCCCGGCGACGACGGCGAGGCCCAGCAATTCCGCCATGGCGATGACGCCCTGATCGACGGAAATCAGCGTGATTGGCCCCTGGGGATCGACCGGTCCGGCGGCCCAGCGGCCGACGTACCAAAAAATCGCGCCGGCGAGCCACATGGCGCAGAGAAATCGGAGTCGCATCACCAATGTACGGCCGCCTTGCAAGGGCGAATTTTCAAACCTCGCGTCCGCGTTGGTTGACGCCGCCGGACTCATCATCCGCTTCTCCTTGAGTGGGCCAGGGGTTCGACCGACGTGGCGGTGCTGCGTTTGCCCGGCGGATATTTCGCCAGCAAGGCCTCGAGCTTCTTCCGCTTGACGCCGTCCATCGGGCACATCGGCAGTCGAAACTCCTCCGCCATGAAACCGCGGATCGCCAGGGCCGTCTTGATCGGGATCGGGTTCGTATCCAGTTTCAGCAGGTCGCGGGCCAACGGGAAGATTTCGTCGTGTAGCCTTCGTGCTTCGACCGCGCCGCCATCCGCCGCCGCGCGAGTCAGGGCCGACATCTCCGCAGGCATCAGGTTGCCAATGACGCTGACGACTCCGATGGCGCCAATGCTCATGAGCGGCAGGGTCATCGTATCATCACCGCTGAAGATCGCGATGTCGCTCGCCTTGGCCAGCTCACTCGCTCCATCGACGGAGCCGGTCGCATGTTTAACGGCGACGATGTTGGGATGATCGGCGTGCAGACGGGCGATCGTCTCGACGGAGATTTCAACGGCGGTGCGGCCGGGGATGTTATAAAGCATGACTGGCGCACCGATGTGCGAGGCGACGTAGCTGAAGTGCTGGTAGAGCCCCTCCTGATTCGGCCGGTTGTAATAAGGCGAGACGAGCATGACGCCGTCGGCGCCGGCGGACATCGCGGCTTTGGACAGTTCCAGCGTCTTGGCGGTGCAGTTCGTGCCGGCGCCCGCGACAATGGGGACGCGGCCCTTGGCCTTTCGCACGACGGCGGCGACGACGTCGCGGTGCTCTTCAAAGCTCAGTGTCGGAGATTCGCCGGTCGTCCCGCAGGGGACGAGACCAGTCACGCCGCCTATGATGACCCGCTCGACTAGATCATCCAGCGCGGGCCAGTCGATCGCACCGTCGCGAAACGGCGTAACCAGCGCGACGAGGCATCCCTTGTATGGGCACATGACCTACTCCCTTGGTCCATAACGGTCGAGAAGCTCCTTCATCTCGCGCACCGCCTGGCGAAGGCCGACGAAGACGGCCCTGGCGATGATGCTATGGCCGATGTTGAATTCAGAAAAGCCCTCGACGGCGGCGATGGCGGCCACGTTACGATAGGTCAGACCATGGCCGCCATGGACCTCCAACTTGCAGGAACGCCCCACGCGAACGCCTTCGCGAAGCTCGGTCAGCGATGCTTCCACGTCTTTCGGCGTCTCGGCATGGGCGAAGGCCCCTGTCCAAAGCTCGACGGCGTGGAAACCCAGGGCGGCCGATTTCTCGATCTGCTCGCGCTGCGGCTCGATGAAGGCGCTGACGATGATGCCCGTGTCGCGCAGCGTTTTGACCGCCGCGCCGACGCGATCGGCATGTCGCACGACATCCAGCCCGCCTTCAGTCGTCAGCTCCTCCCGCCGCTCGGGCACAAGCGTACACTGCGTCGGCCGGTTCTTGACGGCGATGGCGATGATTTCCGGCGAGGCCGCCATCTCCATATTGAGCTTGGTGGTGACGACTTCCTTGAGCAGCGGCACGTCGCGATCGATGATGTGCCGGCGATCCTCGCGGAGGTGAAAGGTGATGCAATCGGCCCCCCCAAGCTGCGCCTCGACCGCCGCCCAGACGGGGTCCGGCTCGTCCGCCCGACGGGCCTGCCGGACGGTGGCGACGTGATCGATGTTGACGCCGAGGGTGGGCATACTTGTCTGCGAAACTGCGACACTCCACTGCTGCTTTGCATTATAGATGAATGGCGCCTTCCGGCAACGAACGCGCAGGACGAACTCATCTTGCCAAGTTGTCATGAGCCCGCGAAGATGGCCATCAGTTCAACCAATCTTGCAATCTACGAATTGCCAGGAGGAACGTGATGATTAGAGGCTTGGCCTGGGTTTCGATCCTATTGGCTGCAGTCGCTCCATCGTACGCGAGTGATCCGCAAACAGGCACCCTGAAACGAAGTTCTCCAGGCGCGGAACTCATTGCCGGCGTGAACAAGCAGATTGCCAAATCGCTGGACACCTGGATCGACCACTACAAAACTTGCCACTCCCATCCCGAACTCTCGAACCAGGAAAAAGAATCCTCCGCCCGGGTGGCCGACGCCTTCAAAAAGCTCGGGCTCGACGTGACGACTAACATCGGCGGCTACGGCGTGGCCGGCGTGCTCAAGAACGGCGATGGGCCGACAGTACTTATTCGCAGCGATCTCGACGCGCTGCCCATCATCGAGGAGACCGGGCTGCCCTTTGCCAGCAAGGTCAAGATCGAACTCGGCGACGGCTCGCACGTCGGCGTCATGCACGCCTGCGGCCATGACATGCACCAGACCATCCTCGTCGCCACGGCCCAGACCCTTGCCGCGCTCAAGGATCAATGGAAAGGGACGGTCGTTTTCATTGCCCAGCCCGCGGAGGAAACCGGCGAAGGCGCGCGGAGGATGATCGAGGACGGTCTCTTCAAAAAAGTTCCGAAGCCGGACGATTGCATCGCTCTGCACGTCAACCATGAGATGAAATCCGGGACCGTCGGCTACACCTCCGGCTGGGTCTGGGCCAACGTTGATTCGGTCGACATCACCATCCACGGCAAGGGCGGACACGGGGCCTACCCGCACGGGGCGATCGACGCCATTGTGACCGCCGCGCACGTGATCACCGAATTGCAGACGATCGTCAGCCGGCGCATCAATCCGCTCGACCAGGCCGTCGTCACCGTCGGCTCCTTCCACGCCGGGACGAAGCACAACATCATCCCCGACGAGGCGAAGCTGCAATTGACGGTCCGTTCCTTTACCGACAACGTTCGCAGGGAGGTGCTCGATTCCATCAAGCGGATTACCGTCGAAACCGCGCGGGCGATGGGCTGCCCCAGAGATCCCGACGTGGTCGTGCGCGATCAGGAGTTCACACCGGCGGCGTACAACGACCCCAATCTGACGGCCCACGCGGTCGAAGTCTTCCAGCAGGTGCTCGGCGAAGAGAATGTCCTCCAACGTCCCCCGAGCATGGGCGGCGAGGATTTCGGCGTCTATGCCAAGACGCTCGGCGTGCCGGGATTCATGTTCGTCATCGGCGTCGTGGAGCCGAAGCGATTTGAAGCGTCGCAGAAGCCCGGCGGCGAGCCGCTGCCGACGGTTCATTCGGCCAAGTTTCAAGTGGATGTCGAGCCGACGCTTCGAACCGGGGTCCGGTGCATGACGTCGCTGGCGCTGAGCCTCCTTGGCTCAAGATAGCAGGTATGGCCCGTCTGAACCCGTCACCCGCCGACCTTTCGCATTCGCCCGACCATCCTGTAGGATGTCCCTCCTGCCCGGCGGCACGGGTGCTTGCCGCCGCCGACTGGACCGATTCCAAAGGAACCCGATGGCGATCCAATTCTTCTGCGTGGCCTGCCGACAACCCATCGAAATCGACGACGAGTTTGCAAACCAGACCGTGACGTGTCCCTACTGCCGAAAGGTCGTCACGGCCCCGGCGACGACGGACCAGACGATTCAAGACAACCCGCCCATCGCGGCGCCGTCCGATGTGGCAACGACTCCCGCATCGCCGACCATCGCGTCGGAAGCCCTCCCCAGAAAGAACGTCCTGGGCTGGACGTCGCTCGTCAGCGTTTCCGTCACCTTGGTGATTATTGCGATCCTGATCGGCATCCAAGTTTCCATTTTCAAGAGTCTCCCACCGGACACCAGACCGCAGGATGCGAGCAAGGCAATCAATGAGGAAATCCAAAAAAGATCCGGCGTGGTCTTCTTGTCCATCCTCGGTTCATGCGTAACGCCATTGATCGCCGTCGTTTGCGGCATCGTCGGGCTGGTCAAACGCGAGCGTCCGCGCTGGCCCGCGATCACTTCGCTCGTCATTTGCGGGTTAATGATTTTGTTCATGTGCGTCGTTTTGTCATTTGCCGTGATGGCCGCCGGCGGCAAGCCCGCCGGATAATGTCCGGTAATCCGCCGGAGCCGGCGATTCGTCCGCGCCGGGCTCGACTTGCGATGAAGGGCGTCTCCCCATGAACGTTTGCGAATGATGATTTTTGCGGACGATCCGACGAGATCGCGTGCATCGCAACACAATGCAAACAAAAGTTGCGAAGGCCGCCTTGCGTTTATTGACACTCCCTCGCCGGCGCGGTAACTTCAACGTTGTAGGTTAACACGGATGACCCACCATCGCGGTATGCGCAGATAGAGAGCGAGGCCTCCATGGAAGTCTTCGACGTTGCAAAATCCCGGCGGCGCTCCGCCAAGAATAAGTCCCCGCGCATCTTCACGCTCGAACATGCCAATCGAACCCTTCCGCTCGTCCAGCGGATCGTCGCCGACATGGTTCGGCAATATAAGAAGGTCGATTCGCTCGAAGAACGCTGCCACATCCGCCGCCCCTCCGTCAGCAGCGAGGAGCAGGCCAGCCTTTGCCGGCAGTACGAATTGGAACTCGACAAGCTCCGCGAACTGACGAGCGAATTGGCCGCTGTCGGCTGTGAAATCAAGGACTGGCGGCTCGGCCTGATCGACTTTGCCGCGGTCCGCGAAGGCCGCGTCGTCGAACTCTGTTGGCGGCTCGGTGAAGCGAGAATTGAGTACTGGCACGAGGTCGGCGCCGGCTTCCAGAACCGCCAGCCGATCGACGAAGTCTTCGCCGTTCCCGCGACCGCCTGACGCCGTTTCGTTTCTCACGCGCCTTATTACAATCCCCGCCATGTCGTCCAGCGGCGTGGCCAGTCCCCTGGCTGAAAAATACCTGCGCCTGCACCTTTGCGAGGACGTCGGGCCGATCCGATTCGCGAATCTCCTGCGCGAATTGGGTGGCATCGACGCCGTACTCGGCGCGAGCGTCCAACGATTGACCGACGTGGACAAGATCGGCCGCAAAGTCGCCGACAACATCGCCCGCGGTCGGGACGCGGCCAACGTAACCGAGGAAATAGAGCTGGCGGGCCGAAACGGCGTTCGAATATTGTGCCTGGACGACGATGATTATCCCGCAGCCTTGAAGAAGATCGACGACCCGCCGGCGTGTCTGTACGTCAAAGGAACGCTGGCGCGCGAAGACGCGCTGGCCCTGGGAATCGTCGGTTCGCGCCATTGCTCGCGATACGGCGCAGAGCAGGCCGAGCGATTTGCCGCGCTGGCCGCGAATGCGGGTCTGACCATCGTCTCCGGCATGGCGCGGGGCGTCGACAGCTTCGCGCATCGCGGGGCGCTTGCGGCCGGCGGTCGGACGATCGCCGTCCTCGGCTGCGGTTTGTGTCATCTCTATCCACCCGAATCCGGCGAGCTCGCGGAAAAGATTCGTGGTTTCGGTGCCTTGTTGAGCGAACTGCCGATGTCCGTCGGGCCGGATTCCAAGAATTTCCCTCCGCGAAATCGCATTATCGCCGGACTATCCCTGGGCGTTCTGGTTGTTGAGGCCGCGCGACGAAGCGGCGCACTCATCTCCGCCCGTCTGGCGTCGGAATACAACCGCGAAGTCTTTGCGGTGCCCGGCCGCATCGACACGGCCTCCGCCGAAGGCTGCAACGATCTCATCAAGACGGGGGCCGCCAAGCTCGTCTCGGGTTTGCCCGACATCCTGCAAGAACTCGGCGAGGCCGGCGCCGCGCTTCTGGGGACTCTCGGGGCGACGGAAGAACAAGGGCAAGTCATCCAGCGACAGTCGCTGCCCCTCGACGATACGGAGCGAAACTTGCTCGCTGTGATTGCGGACGAACCCCTGCCGATTGAGGGATTATGCGAAGGATCGGGGTTGCCCCCCGCCCGCGTGGCGGCGGTGTTGACGAGCCTTCAGCTCAAAGGAATTGTCCGACGATTGCCGGGCGACCTTTATGAACGGGCCGGTTCAAAGGACAAGTGACGAATTACGAATTACGAAAGGAAACGCTCGCTTTTTCTGCCTTTCGTCATTCGTAATTCGTCATTTCTAATTACCACGGCCATTCGCCCCAGACCGATTTTTTTGCTGACGCGCCTTCCGGGATCTGCCCCGACTGGGCAAAGGGGTCCTTGGTCTCGGCCAGCCATTTACGCCAGGCCTTGGCGTCGTGATCGTGGGTCTGGCCGGTCAGGGCGATGAGCGCTTCCTCGGCTGCGTGCTGAAGCGCGAAGTCGTCCTCTCCCAACACATCGATCAGGGCCGGAGGAACGTCCCGCTCCGCAAAATAAGACAGCGCTTCGATCGAAGTCATCCGTACGCTTCGCTCCGTATCCCGGGCAAGGCGATTCAACAGCGTCTTGACGATTTGATCGCGCTGCGACTCCTGGTAGGTGTAATCTCGAATGATTCCCAGGAGCACTTTGGACGCTTCCCAACGGACCGGTCCTGGCGCGGGACGGCAGTCCTTGATGGTCTGCGCCGAACTTAAGAGCAGCTTGAGCGTCGTGGGGACTTGTTCGGCGCCGGCCGCCGGGGCCATGGCGCGGATCGCGGCGCACCGGACCATCGCGTCGCGATCGGTGCGCGCGACCGTATCGTAGACTTTCATCGCCCAATCGCTCTTGCCATCGCGAGTCGCGGCCAGACCGATGACGCCCTTTCGCCGGTCGTCGGCGCCCGGCGCCTCCAGCGCCATATCGAGATAATCGCGGCTGGTCCTGGGTTTGTGAAACCAGTTCCCCCCGCGAGACGATGCGCAGCCCGCGCCAAACACCATGGACAGGCTCATGGCTACAAGTATGAAAGAGCAGGAGTGCCGCGTTCGCCCCATCGCGCTAAATCGTCGTCGCCTGTTCATTGGAAACAAGCTGTTCGTGCGAAACCCACGTCACGTCCACGACGGCGTGATCGAGGAAACGCTGCCCCAGTTCGCGAAATCTTTGCGGATTATCGCTGACGTAGCAAGTCAGGCTGCCTCCGGAGTTTTCTTCGGCAAGAGCCCCCTTCGATCGCAGCCGCTCGACGACCGTGTTGGCCATCTGCTCGCCGGAATCGACCAGTTTGACGCCGGGGCCGGCGAAATCCGCGATCGCCTGCTTCAAAAGCGGGTAATGGGTGCAGCCCAGCACCATCACTTTGGGGTCGAGGCGCAAAATCGGTTCGAGATAATCGCGGACGACGGCTTTGGTGATGGCATCGTCGCAGCGCCGCCCTTCTTCCACGAGAGGCACGAAGAGCGGGCAGGGCTTCTGGATCACGCGGGTATTCGGCTGGTATCGGTTCATGGCCCGGCGATACGCGTCCGAGGAGATCGTGGCCTCGGTGGCAATCACCGCGATCGTATGGCCCTGGGCCAGGAGCACCGCCTGCCGCGCACCGGGATCGACCACGCCGCAGACCGGTACGCTGAGCACCGATTCCAATTCTTCGAGCGCGACCGCGCTGACGGTGTTGCAGGCAATGACGATCATCTTGGGCTCGAAGCGCAGGAGGAAATCACAGATTTCCCTGGCGAAGCGGGTGACGGTTTGCGTGCTCTTGATTCCGTAGGGGACGCGGGCGGTGTCGCCGAAATAGATGATGCGCTCATTGGGCAGGCGGCGTTGAAGCTCGCGGACGACGGTCAGACCGCCGATGCCGGAATCGAAGACGCCGATACAACGTGAATCACCGGCCATCGGTTCGCGCTCCTTGCGAAATTCCCAACGCGCAATCGTCCGCCTCGCCCCCCCGGGACGGCACGTGTAACTTCTATCTCTATCGGCGGACAAATGCAATCCTCCTGATCGCCCAGGATCTGTGCTGAAAGGGGCCGTGTCTTGGAATGAGGTTCGCCTTACAATCACCCACCTCATGAGCCATGCCGGATCCACAGGACATGAACCCGCCATTCGCGTCATGATGATGCCGCGAGATACGAACGCGCATGGGACGATCTTCGGCGGAGTGATTCTGTCGTACCTCGATCAGGCCGGGGCGATCGAAGCCCGCAAGACGGGTTGCAGCCACGTCGTGACCGTGGCGATGGACCGCGTCGAATTCAAGCAGCCGGTTTACGTCGGGGATGTGCTGAGTTTTTACACCGAATTGGTGACGGTCGGCCGGACGTCGATTCGCGTGCGAGTTTCCGTCGAGGCCGACCGGTGGGATTCACCCTCTCGCCGCGTGCCGGTGACGTCCGCCGAGATCGTCTACGTTTCCGTGGATGAGAACCGCAGGCCGGTCGCCATCGTCCGCCAGCCCTAATTCACTCGCGGATCGTGAGAACTAGAAATAAGGTGAGGGTGGCGCGTGACCGTCGGCGCCGACGCCGTGGACCGGCGACAAGCCGTCGTCGCCGCCCAGCCGATGGAAGCCGCATCGTTTCTCCACGTCCTCCGGTTGGAACCAATGGTCGCGCAGAGCCATGCCGCGCTCGGTCATCAGGCTGTAGTAGGCCATCTGACGAAACTGGGACTCGTACTTGCCCTCATCCACCGGTTCCGTGCCGGTCAATTCGACGACGACCCATTTGTGCGCCTTCGGCAGCGAGACCAATTGGACCTTGGGCGCCGGTTCCATGGCCGGGCGCGTGGTCGCGGCCTGCGTTCGATCGGTCTTAGGAAGCTCCATCGCCGGAGGCTTCCAGCCCGGCGCGGTCATGTCGAAACAGGCGTCAATGAATTCCTTTGAAGTTCCGACACCCGGGACATTGGAGGGCACCATCATCGGCTCCCCGATGGAGGTCTTTTGGCGCATTCGCGCGGCGAATTGGTTCGTCATGCGCGCGAAGGGCGGCGGCGTGATCACGGTGGCGTCGCGCTTTTCCTTGAGATCGGGGAAAAGGTCCATCGCCTTTTCAATCCCCAGTCGCTCGCCCGCCGCAAGAAGCTCTTTCGCGGTCGGCTCGATTTTGGAGAATGCCTTCAGAAGACGAACATCGTGTTGCACGGCGGCGCGGACATCGTCAACGGAGGCGGGCGATTCGGACTCTCTAGCCTCAATGACGCGGAATAAGACCAGTTTGCTCGCCGGCATCGTGATCGATTGAAATTGCATGGCATCCGACAACGGCGCCTCGGGAACCTGGAACAATTGGAGGCTCGGCAACGTTTCCGTTCCCGCGGCATGCTTATAGAAAAGCGGGTTCCGGAACGCGTACTCTTCGATTCGCAGGTTTTCGCCGCCACCGGCGCCGGCCGCACCACCCGCCAGGGCCGTGCCGCCGATCCTGGGAAGCTTGGACAACTCTTCTTGTGAAACGAGCGGGGTTTCACCGTACTCCATCGGGATTTTGAACTCGGCGGCGATTCGATCGCAAACCGCCTTCATCGCCTGGGGCTCCTTTGCGGCCGAAGGGATCGGCTTGTAGCCCGAGGCGTCCGTCTTTTCACCCAGCCAGGGCTTTTGCAATTGGCTTTGAATCTTGCGCATGGCCTGATCGGCGGCCTGCTGGGCGGCCTTTTGTCGAAGGTCCCGTTCCACATCCGCCTGGGCCTCGCTGAAACTTTTCTCCACCGTCTTCGGCTCAGGCTTCGGCTTTTCAGGCTGTGAGGCCGGTCCGCTCGTCACCGGCGCCGGCGCGCTGGTGGGCGGATTGACGTAAATCACTTTCTTGTACTTGGACTTATTGGCTTTCCAGGTGGACCGAATCGCATCCTGCGAAATCTCCACGCCGGCGGCGATCTGTGGAATTTCGGCGACGACGTATTGCAATTTCACTCGTTGCGGAAACTGGTACCCAAACCCGCTCTCATCCTTGGACGGGTCCGCGCTCTTGTACTTGTCAAATTGCGCCTTCAATTCCGCTTCGCTGACCGGCTCTTTTTCATCGATGAATTTTTCGGCGTCGAGCGGGACGAGCCGCACTTTCACCTTGTCTTCCGTATCGCGGACGAAGTGGCGGATCTGGCTTTCCGAGGGAATCGCCGCGTTCGTGACCCGGCGGCTGTTCTTTTCGATGGCCATTTGGCGTTCAAGGGCCTGGCGGATATCCGCCGGCGTGATGCGGTCAGGGCTGGTCCGGAGGTGTTCCAGCAAATTCGCCGGCAGGGCTTGCATCTGGTCGTCGATTTCCTTGTCGGACACCTGAATCCCGGCGCGTTCGGCCTCGAGTCCCAGGAGGTACCAGTGCTGGACCGTGAGGTCCTTGCGGCCGCATTGCCACATCTCGCCGTATTGCGCCTTGGCCGCGGGCGATCGCATGGAAACAATTTCCAGGACGTGGACGTCGCGCTGCGCTTCATGAATGGCGCGATAATTGAATTCTTTTCCGAAGGC
Source organism: uncultured Planctomycetaceae bacterium (assembly GCA_964414585.1). Taxonomy (GTDB): domain Bacteria; phylum Planctomycetota; class Phycisphaerae; order UBA1845; family UTPLA1; genus DATEMU01. Next base: position 33,434 of record CAYPXR010000041.1, on the reverse strand, counting down.
CGTTCCAAACGGCTCTTTGGAAGGATCCGGCGACAACGCCTTGACCAGCGCTGACCCGCCCACAAACGAGAACATGGCCACGAGAACGAGAAAGGCCATGATCTGCTTGGTATGCGTACGAAACCACTTCATCATGGGGTGCAACTCCTTGTCGTTGCGGTGGATAAACGAGCGAAACCGAACCAATAAGGTTACCGCGCCGGCGTCAGGCCGCAAGGGAGGCGGCCCCGTGATTTCTCACGGGCACGGCGACGATTCCCCTGGACGGTCGCGTCGGTTAGGCTGGCGCGGCTTTTTGTGCGATTCCAGCGGCGGACGACCAATTTTTGGGCGGTCGAGGGGTTATGGCGGACCAGATCGAACAGAAGCCGGCAAAACGGGGAACCATCACCCAAACCGCCATGGACACGGGGGCTTCCGCCATCAGCGCGGCGGCTGCGGGGGCGAAGACCGGAGCGAAACTTGCCGTCGGAAGCTTTTTCGCCGGGTGCAATCTGCTCCTCGACCTGGGGGTCAAGGCGGCTCGTCACCTCCCTCTGGAGGCGCATGAACACAAGGCCATCGACGCTTCCAAAGTCGATGTGGACGTTGCGGAATTGCCCCGACCGATGGGTTGGTGGCTGCCGGACGACACGCCGCCGGATACCTCCCCCACGGGACTGGCGACGGCGCTCCATCAAGTGACGCGCCCGATCCACGTGGTGAATTCCCGAGGCAAACTCGCCGTGGGGCTCGGCGGTCGCAGCCTGCTCGGCGAAGGGACCGTTAACCTGGAACCGAGCTATCCGTTGCACGCCTTCGCACCGGCGCTTTCTCCGGCGCAACTTGGCGACCCCGCGTTTTGCAAGGCACATCGACTGAAGTATGCCTACGCGGCCGGCGCAATGGCCAATGGCATCGGCTCGGAAGAAATTGTCGAAGCCATGAGCCGCGCCGGAATGCTCGGCTTCTTCGGCGCGGCCGGGCTCTCGCTCGACCGGGTGGAGATCGCGATCGACCGGATTCAGAAAAAACTCGGCGACGCGCCGTTTGGATTCAATCTGATCCACAGTCCGAATGAGCCGGACCTCGAAACCGGCGTGGTTGAACTTTATCTGCGGCGCGGCATCAAACTCGTCGATGCATCGGCTTATCTGGATCTGACGCTGCCGCTTGTGCGGTATCGCGTCAATGGGATTCATCGCGATCCCAAAGGCCGCGTCGTCTGCCCGAACACCGTGATCGCGAAGGTCTCGCGGGCGGAAGTAGCGCGCAAGTTCATGTCGCCGCCGCCGGAAAACCTCTTGAAGATGCTTGTCGATTCCCGCGAAATCACGCGGGAACAGGCCACACTCGCGGAATCCATTCCGATGGCGACGGATATCACCGTCGAAGCCGATTCCGGCGGACATACCGACAATCGCCCCGCGATTTCGTTGATCCCGAGCATGATCGCCCTGCGCGATGAGTTGCAGGCGAAGTATGGTTACGCGGAGCCACTTCGCGTTGGAGCCGCGGGCGGCATCTCGACGCCGGCCTCCGCAGCCGCGGCCTTCGCGATGGGCGCGGCGTATATCCTCACCGGCTCCGTAAATCAGGCGTGCATCGAAGCGGGCACGTCGCAAGCCGTGCGCGAAATGCTCGCCCATGCCGGACCGGCCGACGTGGCGATGGCCCCGGCGGCGGACATGTTCGAGATGGGCGTCAAGGTGCAGGTGCTCAAGTGGGGAACGATGTTTGCCGTGCGAGCGCGAAAGCTTTACGACCTCTACCGTGCACATTCGGGCTTGGACGACCTGCCCCCGCGCGAGCGAGCCTCGCTTGAAAAAGATTACTATCGCTGCACGCTGGAGGAAGCGTGGAACGAGACTCGCCGCTTTTTCGAGGTTCGTGACCCAGATCAGATCGCGCGAGCCGACAAGGACCCGAAGCATAAGATGGCCCTGGTCTTTCGATCGTATCTCGGCCGCTCGTCCGATTGGGCGAACAAGGGCGAGCCGACTCGCAGGGCGGACTACCAGATATGGTGCGGTCCGGCGATGGGCGCATTCAACGAATGGGTGCGTGGCAGCTTTTTGGAAAAGCCGGAGAATCGAAGCGTCGTGACCGTGGCGAACAACCTGATGCTCGGCGCGGCGGTCCTGACGCGGGCAAACTGGCTGAAAACCCAGGGATTGAAGCTCTCGCCGGAGGCACAGCACTATCGCCCGATCGAGCCGAGTGCGATCTCGACACTCCTTTCATCCTGACCTTATAATCGCCGCCGGAAAAACCTGAGCCAAGAAAAGCGGCGGCTCGTCCTCACGACCGCCCTCTTCATTTTTGAAAGCAAGGAATCTGTTGAGCACTCGAGGACAAGGCGCGGGTCCCGTGCAAGTTCCCATTGCCATCGTCGGCATGGGCTGCCTGATGCCCAATGCGCGGAACCTGACGGAGTTCTGGCGGTCGCTGCGGCGTGGCGACGACGGCATCCGCGATGTGCCGCCGACGCACTGGACGCCGGAGGACTATTTCGACCCCGACCCCAAACGGCCCGACCACACCTACTGCACGCGCGGCGGATTCCTTTCGTCCGTGCCCTTCGACCCGACCGAGTTCGGCATCCCCCCGACGATCCTCGAAGCGACCGACACGACGCAGCTTCTCTCACTCGTTGTGGCCAAGGCCGCCCTCGAAGACGCCGGCTATGGCGAAGACCGCGATTTCAATCGCGATCGAGTCGGCGTCTTTCTCGGCATCACCGGCACGCAGGAGTTGGTCATCCCTCTTGCGGCGCGACTGGGTCATCCTTTATGGAAGCGCGCATTAGCCGAGGCCGGCGTTTCGCCGGAGATCGCCGAAGTCGTCATCGCACGCATTTCCGACGGCTACGTCTCCTGGCAGGAAAACTCCTTCCCCGGTCTGCTCGGCAACGTCGTCGCCGGTCGGATCGCCAATCGCCTGAACCTTCGCGGGACGAACTGCGTCGTCGATGCGGCCTGCGCCAGTTCGCTCGGCGCGGTGCATCTCGCCATGATGGAACTGGCCACCGGCCGCTGCGACATGGCCGTGACCGGCGGGGCCGACACGCTCAACGACATCTTCATGCACATGTGCTTCTCGAAGACCCCGGCCCTCTCGCCGACCGGCGACGCGCGGCCCTTCGACGAAAGCGCCGATGGCACCGTGCTCGGCGAAGGCATCGGCATGCTGGTGCTCAAACGCCTCGACGATGCGCAGCGCGACGGCGACCGAATCTACGCCGTCATCCGTGCGATCGGCACTTCCAGCGACGGGCGTTCGCAAAGCATCTACGCCCCGCACTCGGCCGGTCAGGCCCGCTGCCTGCGCAACGCCTACGTATCGGCGGGTTTTGAACCGGAGACGGTCGATCTGATCGAAGCGCACGGCACCGGCACCAAGGTCGGCGATGCGTCGGAGTTCGAGGCGCTCAAGACGGTCTTCCGCGAATCGCGCGGCGACGGGACCTGGTGCGCGCTCGGCTCGGTGAAGTCGCAGATCGGCCATACCAAAGCCGCCGCCGGCGCGGCCGGGCTCATCAAGGCCGCCCTGGCGCTCTATCACCGCTCGCTGCCGCCGACGATCAAGATCAACCGGCCGAACCCGAACCTCGGGATCGAGCGAAGCCCCTTCTATCTCAATACGCAGGCCCGACCGTGGGTAACGACGGAGGACCGACCGCGACGCGCGGGAGTCAGCTCCTTCGGCTTCGGCGGGAGCAATTTTCACGCGGTCCTGGAAGAGCAGCCCGCGGCGGTTGTCGAACCGGCATGGGATGGCAGCGTGCAGATCATGGCCCTGTCCGCCGAGTCCATCGAAGGGTTGCGCGAGTCGTTGGCGAAATGGCGGGAGATCGCGACCGCCGACGGAATCGATGATGCGCGCATTGCTTACCACGCCGCTGCGTCGCGACAATCGTTCCGCGGCACGCATACGCATCGGCTTGTTTTCACCGTCGAAGCCGGTGAGGACCTCGTCGCGCGGCTGGCCGTCGTCGAAGAAAAGCTAGCTGGCGACCTCGCGAAACACGATCCGTCCGCAAATCGAAGCGGCCTCTATTATGGAACCGGAAGCCCCGGCAAACTCGCATTCCTTTTCCCCGGACAAGGCAGCCAGTATGTCGGCATGACCCGCGAACTCGCCTGCACCTTCTCCGAGGTGAACGCGTCGATGATGGACGCCGCTCGTGATGCGAGTTTCGACGAGCCTGCTGTCGGCGATCTGATTTATCCGCAGCCCGCGTTCGACGACGACACCAAGAACCTGCAAACCGCGATTCTCTCGCGCACCGAGAATTCCCAGCGAGCGCTCGGAGCGATCGACCTCGGCATGGCCCGCGTCCTCGAGCGATTCGGTGTCCGGCCCGATTTCACCAGCGGTCACAGCTACGGCGAACTCGTCGCGTTGTGCGCCGCGAGCCGCTTCGACGCCGCCACGCTGCACCGTCTCAGCCGCCTTCGCGGTCGGCTCATGGCCGCCGGTGACGGCGATCGCGGCGCGATGCTCGCCGTGCAGGGGCCGCTCGACAAGATCTCGCAACTGATCGAGGAAGAAAAACTCGGCGTCATCCTCGCCAATCGCAACAGCCCGAAGCAGGGCGTGCTCTCCGGCCCGCGCGAGGAGATCGCCAGGGCCGCCGCCGCATGCAAATCGCGCGGACTGGCCTGCAAAACACTGAACGTCTCCGGCGCTTTCCACACGGCATCGATGCAATCAGCCCTGACGCCGCTGCGCAATGCGCTCGAAGCGGTCGAATTCACCACCGGACATTGCCCAGTTTTCGCCAACAGCACCGGTGAGGCATACCCGGAACAGGCCGCGGCGGCGAAAGACCTGCTCGCCCATCAACTCGTGCGGCCGGTCGATTTCGTGAAACAAATTGAGGCGTTGTATCATGCCGGGGCACGAACTTTCGTCGAAGTCGGACCCAAGGCGGTACTCACCGGTTTGGTCGGGGCGATCCTCGGTGATCGGCCCCATGCAGCGCTGGCCATCGACGCATCGGCAGGTCGTGAATCCGGCGTAACGGATCTGGCACGAGTGTTGTGCCGGCTGGCCGCGATGGGCTATTCTGTCGAACTGTCGCGCTGGGAGCGCGCCGTCGCCGAACCGCGCAAGCCGAAAATGGTCGTGCCGCTGGTCGGGGCGAACTATCGAGCGCCGACGACGAAAACGGTCGCGACCAAGACGAGGGCAAGTGGCCACACGGACAGAACCGCCATCGATACGGCGGCCTACAGGCAGATGCCGAAAATCGACCGCGATGAGACGGTCATGATGGAAATCGATCGCAAGCTGGTTTCGGCGCAGGCCCGCGCGATGGCCGGGAATTCGACCGACATGCCTCCTCCATCGCCACCGATCGCCTCCCCGCCGCCGCGACTCGCCATGGAACCCACGATAAATTTGTCCACACCGATTTCACCATCGACAACGCCGGCGAACACAACGCCGAATCAAAACCCCATGCTGGCCGATGCGCTGCGGCTCATTCAGGAAGGGCTGAGATCCATGCAGGCCCTTCAACAACAAACTGCCGCAGCGCACGAGCGATTCCTGCAAAGCCAGGAACAGGCCCATCGGGCGATTCAGTCCATGCTCGAAGGCCAGCAGCGTCTCGTCGCACAATCAATGGGCTGGTCGGCCCCTGCTCCAACATCCACGGTCGCACCGCCCGCACAATCCGCAATCCCCATTCCGAAATCCGAAATATTGCCGCAGCCGACGAAACTCGAATCCGCCCCGGCTCGTGTTGCTCCCCCGGTCGAGACGACGATTCCCGCCATTCAATCCGAAATCCGAAATCCGAAATCCGAAATGGGCACCATCGAGTCCGTCGTCCTCGAAGTCGTCTGCGACAAGACCGGCTATCCACGCGAGATGATCAACCTCGACATGGATATCGAGGCCGACCTCGGCATCGATTCGATCAAGCGCGTCGAGATCGTCGCGGCGATCGAGGAAAAGATGCCGGAATTATCCAGCGTAAAACCCGACCAGATGGGCGGACTTCGCACGCTGCGGCAGATCGTCGACTTCATGGCCCCGGCCGCTGCTGACGCGAGCCCGGTGTCGGCGCCGCAAATCGCATCGGTCGCTGAGCCCGCGCCATCCATCGACTTCTCCGGAACGTTGCTGGAAGTCGTCGCACAATTGACCGGCTATCCGCGCGAGATGCTCAACCTCGAAATGGACCTCGAAGCCGACCTCGGCATCGATTCGATCAAGCGCGTCGAAATCCTCGCCGGTGTCGAGGCGAAGACCCCGCACCTGCCGCCGGTCAAACCGGAAAACATGGGCGCGCTCCGAACTCTCGGGCAGATCGTCGAGTATTACGCCTCTTCCTCCCCAGAGCCCGCGAAACAAGTACCGATGGCAACGCCTGCCGCGCCGCCGACGAAGCCCGCCGCATCGACACGCGTGCAGAGAAGCGTATTGCAACTCGTCGACCTTCCTCCCGCGGAGAACGTCGGCGTGCAACTCGCCCCGGGCCGTGTGATTTGGATTGCCGACGACCGCTCCCCGCTGGCGCAACTTCTTTCCAGGCAGTTCCAGAAATTCGGCATCAAGACCGCGCTGCTGGCCATGGACGAAATCGCCCGCCATCACGGCGACGAACTCGTCGGCGGCCTCATCCTGCCGGCGCCTTCCCAGCCCTTGCCGGACGGGAGTTGGACGCGCGAATCAGAAGTCGCCCTGCGCAGCGCGTTCCTCGCGGCGAAATCCGTTTCGACGGGCCTGACTGCCGCCGCAAAAGTCGGCGATGCCCTCTTCACGACGATCAGCCGCATGGATGGCGCGTTCGGCCTTGCCGGCGGCGACTTCGATCCGACAACAGGCGGCCTCGCCGGGCTCGCCAAGACCGCCGCGCACGAATGGCCGGACGTCATCTGCCGCGCGCTGGATATTCCCAACAATTGGAACGACGAATCCGCTGCCGTTGCGATCGTTCAGGAACTTCTGTCCGAAGGGCCGGTCGAAGTCGGCCTTTCACCAGGCCATCGTCGTGGACTCGAACTCACGCCCGCCGCCGTTTCACCGGCGACGATCACTATCAACACCGCCGACGTTTTCATCGTGACCGGCGGCGCGCGCGGCGTGACGGCCGAGACCGCCGTGGAACTGGCCCGCTCGCACCGCCCGACGCTGGTCATCCTCGGCCGCTCGCCGCAGCCTGCCGACGAACCGGCGTGGCTCAAGCCGCTTAAAAACGAAGCGGAGATCAAGCAGGCGATTTTGCGGCACGAGTTTGCCAGTCGGCCGAATCCAAGCCCTGCCGAGTTGAAATCCGCGTATGACCGCCAGATGGCCAGTCGTGAAATCCGCCGCAATCTCGCGCGGATCGCCGAGGCTGGCGCGACCGTTCGTTACGAATGCGTCGATGTCCGCAACACGGCGTCGCTCCGATCGGTCGTCGAGAAGATTCGTCGTGAATTTGGACCGATTCGCGGGCTGATCCACGCTGCCGGCGTCCTGGAAGATCGATTTATTAAGGACAAGACGGCCGAACAATTTGACCGCGTCTTCGACACGAAGGTGGCGGGCTTGCGAAACCTGCTCGATGCGGTCGATCGCAACGAGCTTCGCCATCTGGTTCTGTTTTCCTCCGTCAGCGGCCGCTTCGGCAACGTCGGCCAGGCCGATTATGCGATGGCTAACGAAGTCCTGAACAAGGCCGCGCGGCGGCTTACCTCGACGCTCCCGAATTGCAACGTCGTCTCGCTCAACTGGGGTCCCTGGGACGGCGGAATGGTCGGCCCGGCCCTGAAGCGCGAGTTCGAGAAACGCGGCGTCGAATTGATTCTGCTCGAAGCCGGCGCGCGATGCCTCGTCGAGGAAATGGCCGGCGCCGATCGGGCGGTCGAAATCGTTCTCGGCGGCGGATTGATCCCGACTTCATCAACCACCGGGCGCCGACGCAGCGCCAACACGAAAACGCTGACAAATGATTCCGACTTTCACCTCGCCTTCGAACGCCGGCTCGATCTGGCGCGGCACGATTTTCTCCGCTCGCACGTCATCGGCGGCCACCCCGTTTTGCCCGCCGCGATGACGATGGAGTGGCTGGCCCATGCGGCGCTGCACGGAAACCCCGGCCTCGTCCTGCACGGCATCGACAACTTCCAAGTACTCAAAGGCGTGATCCTCAACGGCGAACCCGTCGTGTTGCAATTCAACGCCTCAAAATCCAGGCGAAGCGGCGACCTGTTCGAGATCGACGTGACGATGCGCAGCACGGATTCGCACGGCCGTGAAGTCCCGCACGCCAAGGCGACCGTCATCCTGGCGACGCGGCTGCCCGCCGCTCCGCAGACGCCGATCGATCCTTCGCTCGCCGAACGGGCTTTTTCCAAGTCGACCGACGAAATCTACGCCGACGTGCTTTTCCACGGCGAGCAGCTTGCGGCCATCTCCGCGATTCGCGGCTGCGGCCCGCGCGGTCTTCTCGCCGACGCGGCCACCGCGCCGTCCCCGCGTGATTGGATGACCGATCCGCTGCGAAGCACGTGGCTGACGGACCCGCTCGCGATCGATGCGGCGTTTCAAGCGGCGATTGTCTGGTGCCGCGAGGAAATAGGCGCGCCGTCGCTGCCCAGCCGTCTGGGCCGGTATCGCCAGTACCGCAGCGCGTTTCCCGCCGAAGGCGTCACCGTCGCTTTCGAAGTCCGGCGCAGCTCGGCGCATTGCGTCGCGGCGGATATCGGCTTCTTCGACGCCGCCGGCCGGCTCGTCGCCAGGATCGACGATTACGAATGCACCGTCGATGCCTCGCTCATTCCCGCTTTTCAGCGCCGCACGTTGGCCGGCGCCGTTTCGTAGAGTCGCCTCATGAACCGCGAACCTGCCATCGCCATCGTCGGCATGGGGGGAATCTTCCCCGGCGCGACCGATCTGGCTGCGTTCTGGCGAAACATCCGCGACGGCGTGGACACGACGCGCGACGTGCCGCCGCATCGGTGGATTCTGGATCGCCGCCGCGCGCTGGCTGCGGGCCCCGAACCGGACCGCGTCTATACGGCGCGAGGATGTTTCATCGACGATTTCACGATCGACCCCGCCGGGTTGGACATCGACCGCGATCTTTTGAACTCGCTCGATCCGCTCTATCACCTCGTCCTCCAAGCGGGCCGTGCAGCCTTCAACGACGCCGTGACGGACAGCCTCGACCGGCGGCGAGTCGGAGTGGTCCTCGCCGCCATCGCCCTGCCGACGGACGCCTCGTCCGCGATCACGCGTGAAATTCTCGGCGCCGATTTCGAGCGAAAGCTCCTGGCCCCGTCGAACGGCGACGAAGCAGCTTCGCTCCGCACGCGCCCGCTCAACAGCCGCGTGACCGGTCTTCCCGCGGCGCTGCTCGCGCAGGCCCTGCAACTCGGCGGCGGCAGCTACACCCTCGATGCGGCCTGCGCGTCGTCGCTCTACGCCCTCAAGTTCGCCTGCGACGATCTCCGCGAGGGCCGGGCAGACGCCATGCTTGCCGGCGGCGTGTCGAGACCCGAATGCCTCTACACGCAAATGGGCTTCACACAGTTGCTGGCCCTGTCAAAGTCCGGCCGCTGTGCACCGTTCGACGCAACCTGCGACGGTCTCATCGTCGGCGAGGGAGCCGGCATCGTTGTGCTCAAGCGGCTCGACGACGCCATGCGCGACGGCGACCGCATCCACGGCGTCATCCGCGGCATCGGTCTGTCCAACGACATCGGCGGCAGCCTGCTCGCCCCTGACTCCGAAGGACAACTCCGCGCCATGCGCGAGGCCTATGTGCAAGCCGGTTGGTCGCCCGACGCGGTCGATCTTATCGAGTGTCACGGAACCGGCACCCCGACCGGCGATGCGGAGGAGATCGCCAGCCTTCGAACGCTCTGGAACAACATCAGCGCACGAGCGGGAGGCTGCCCAATCGGATCGGTCAAGTCGATGATCGGCCATTTGTTGACTGGCGCAGGCGCGGCGGGGCTTATCAAAGTGCTGCTCGCGATGCGTGAACGGACGCTTCCGCCATCGGCAAATTACCGCGACGGCGGACGGGTGATCCCCCTAGCAGGCAGCCCGTTCCGCGTGCAAACGACGCCGGAGCCTTGGACGCAGCGCAACCAAGACACTCCTCGCCGTGCGGCCGTCAGCGCCTTCGGCTTCGGCGGCATCAATGCCCATGTGCTCGTCGAGGAATTTGCGGAGCCAAAAAATCAGAGCCGCGACCGTCAGGGAGCGCCGCGCGAACCTGCCCTTGCCAGAATTCCTGAAAAGACCAACGATCCCATCGCCATCGTCGGAATGGCGACGCACTTCGGCGCCGCCGAGTCTCTGCACCAATTCGCCCGACAAGCTCTCCAAGGCCGCGAGCCCGTAACCGGCCGCCTTGAACGCCTGAACGTCCCCATCGGGCGCTATCGCCTGCCGCCGACGGAAATCCCCGAGGTCCTCCCGCAGCAAATGCTTATGCTCGACGTCGCGGCGGCCGCGCTCGAAGACGCGGGCCTCCCGTTGCGAGAACGCCGACCGCGCGTCGGCGCGATCATCGGCATGGCTCTCGATTTCAACACGACCAACTTCCACCTGCGCTGGTGGATCGAAGGCCAGGCCCGTCGGTGGGCGGAAAAGCTGGGCTTCGATCTCGACGACTGCGAGATGGAGGAATGGATTGCCGCCCTCAAAGACGCCGCCGGCCCGGCCCTCAACGCCGCGCGAACCCTCGGCGCGCTCGGCGGAATGATCGCCAGCCGCATCGCCCGCGAATTCCAACTCGGCGGACCGAGCTACGCCGTTTCCTGCGACGAGGCCTCGGGCCTTCGCGCGGTCGAGATTGCCGCCCGGGCGCTCGCGCGAAATGAAATCGACGCCGCGATCGTCGGAGCGGTCGATCTGACCGGCGACATCCGCAATGTCGTCACGTCGGCGATGCTCCACCAATCGAACGGTTGCGCCGATGATACGCTCGGAGACGGCGCGGCGGCCGTCATCCTCAAACGCCTTTCCGACGCAAAGGCCGCCGGCGACCGAATCTATGCCGTCATTCGCGGCACGGGCGCGGCCTCCGATCACCCCGACGAAGAAACCGCGCAGCCCGCATTTGAACGTGCGTGCGAGGATGGCGGCGTTTCGATCGATTCGATTTCGCTCCGCGAATCCGGCGAATCCACTCCCAGGCGAATCGGGCGATGCGGCGCCGCCGAGGGCATGGCCTCGCTCGTCAAGGCCGCGCTAAGCCTCCATCACGAAATCCTTCCGCCGAGTGACGACGCCGATTCCCCAGGCTACTGGTGGCGCGACCGGGTCGACGGCCCCCGCCGCGCGGCGGTGAGCTCGACGACTCTCGACGGCAACAGCCAATGCGTCATCCTCGAAGAATCTGAAAGATCCGTCGGCTCAATTCTGCAAGCAATCGAATCGCCGGCCATCTTCGCCATTGAAGCCGACGACGCCAATACACTCATTGCCGGCATCGACGAACTCTCAGAGATGATCAACAGCCGATCGAGCGACGTGATGTCCCTCGCTCACGATTGGCTCCGCCGGCGACCGCCAAATCACGACCGCCGGCTTGGGATCGCGTTTGTCGCGGAATCAAAGTCTGAACTGGCGGAGGCAACGTCGGTGGCGCGATCGTCGTTATCGACGAATCCCGAACGACCGCTCGACGGCCGCAAGGGCGCGTTCTACAACCCCGCGCCTCTCGGCAATTCAGGTCAACTTGCCTTTGTCTTTCCCGGTTCCGGCAATCATTACCCCGACATGGGCCGCGCCATTGCGATGCAATGGCCCGACGTCATCCGCACGCTCGACGCCGAAACGCGTCGGCTCCAAAGCCAGATGTTCTGCGGCATCGAATCGCCGGACGACGTCCACGGCACAATCTTCCGGCAAGTCACCTACGGCGTATTGGTGAGCGACCTGCTCCGACGGCTCGGACTCGATCCGAAGGCCGTCATCGGCTACAGCCTCGGCGAATCGGCCGGGCTCTTTGCCCTGCGCGCGTGGCCCGATCGCGACGACATGCTCGATCGCATGAACCGCAGTTCGCTCTTCAAGACGGACCTCGCCGGACCGTGCGACGCCCTCCGCGCAGCGTGGAAGCTGCCGGCGAACGTCGCTGTCGATTGGACCGCCGCCGTCGTCGGGCGACCGGCCGAGTCGGTGCGAGAGGCGCTGCAAGGCGTCGAGCACGCGCGGCTGCTCATCGTCAACACGCCGAAGGAGTGCGTCATTGGCGGATTGCGCAGGGACGTCGAAGCAGTCGCCGGTCGATTGAAGTGCCGGGCCGTGCCGCTCGACGGCGTGCCGACGGTCCACTTCGACGCGGTGCGACAGGTCGAAGAGCCCTACCGCGAGCTGCACCTCTTACAAACCACGCCGCCGGACGGTGTTCGCTATTACAGCGCCGCGTCGGCCCGCGCCTACGACGTGACGCGGGCCAGCGCCGCCGAGTCGATCACCGCGCAGGCCCTGCACGGCTTCGATTTTCCCGCATTGATTGAGCAGGCCTACTCCGACGGCGTTCGTCTCTTCATCGAAGTCGGCCCGCAGGCCTCCTGCTCGCGAATGATCGGAAAGATTCTCGCGGGCCGGCCGCACGTCGCAAGATCCGCGTCTTCACGCGACAACAATGAAGTGCGCGATGTTTTCCGGCTGGCCGCGGCGCTGATCGCCGAACGCGTCCCGATCAATGTGGAATTCCTGCTCGGACCGCCGCAAAGCGAAGCCGCAACTCAGAAGAATGAAGGAGTGCGAACCGTCGTCGTGAAAATCGGACAAATGCCTGCCACGCCGCCGTTACCGACACGACGACCGCCACGGTTACAACCATCTGCACCGCAAATTCTGGAACCCGCGACCGTCGCCGCTCGATATGACGGCGGTTCCCTTGCGACCGAATGGGAACGCACGACCGAGGCGGCCGCGTCCGCGCATCGGGCCTATTTGCGATTTTCCGAAACCGCCTCCGAAGGGATGACCTCGGCCCTCGCGTTTCAATCGCAAGTCCTCGAAGCGATGATCGGCTCAGGCGCGGCGTCCACAGCACTCGCCGAACCGGCGGCCGATCAGAGCCGCGACCGTCAGGGAGCGCCGAATGGGCCTTCGAGCGTCTCGCGGCGCTCCTTTACAGTCGCGGCTCCGATGGCACCGGTCCTATCGCGAGAATCTTGCCTGGAATTCGCTCGCGGCTCCGTCGCCAAGGTGCTCGGACCTGAATTCGCGGAGGTGGACAACCATCCGACGCGGGTGCGACTGCCCGATGAACCCCTGATGCTCGTCGATCGCATCCTGGAGATCGACGGCGACAAAGGCTCGATGACCGGCGGCCGCGTCGTCACTGAACACGACGTCTTCGCCGACGCGTGGTACCTCGACGGCGGCCGCGCCCCGATCTGCATCACCGTCGAAGCCGGCCAGGCCGACCTGTTCCTCTCGGCCTATCTTGGCATCGACAAAATCACCAGGGGCCTTCGAACCTACCGCCTCCTCGACGCGACGGTCACCTTCCACCGCGGACTCCCGCGACCCGGCGAGACGATCCGCTACGACATCCGAATCGAAAAATTCGTCCGCCAGGGCGAGACGTACCTTTTCTTCTTCCAGTTCGACGGCACGATCAACGGCGTGCCGGTCCTCACCATGCGAAATGGCTGCGCGGGCTTTTTCACAGCGGAAGAAATTCGTAATTCGCGAGGGATCGTATTGACGCCGGAAGAAATGACGCCGACGCAAGGCAAGCGGCCCGCCGACTGGCGACCGCTCGTGCCGATGTCTGTCAAATCGTATGACGACGCGAATCTTGCGGCGCTACGACGCGGCGACCTCACCGGCTGCTTCGGGCCAATGTTCGCCGGATTGCCGCTGACCGATCCGCTCAAGCTTCCCAGCGGTCGCATGAAATTGATCGACCGCGTCACGGAGTTCGACCCCGACGGCGGCCGTTTCGGTCTCGGCATCATCCGCGCGGAGGCCGACATCCACCCCGACGACTGGTTCCTGACGTGCCATTTCGTCGACGACATGGTTATGCCCGGCACGCTGATGTACGAATGCTGCGTTCACACGCTGCGAATGTTCCTGCTCCGCATGGGCTGGGTCGGCGAAGATCGCGAAATCAGCTACGAGCCGGTCGCCGGCGTAGTCAGTTCCCTTCGCTGCCGCGGCCCGGTCACGCCAAAGACGAAGATCGTCACCTATCAGGTGGAGACCAAGGAAATCGGCTACCGGCCGGAGCCGTATGTGCTGGCCGACGCGATGATGTACGCCGACGGCGAGGCCATCGTCCGCATGACGAACATGTCGCTGCAAATGACGGGAACGACTCGCGAGCGGATGGAATCGCTGTGGAAAAATCGCTCGACGAATGATTCGCCGAAAGCCCGGGGCAAGCTTGCCCCGGGCTTTAGCACGATTCAATCGTCCTCACCGGTTTTTTCCCGTGAACAAATCCTCGCCTTCTGCATCGGCAACCCCTCGGATTGCTTTGGCGAGCGGTACCGCGTCTTCGATCATCAGCGCAAATGCGCGCGGCTGCCGGGTCCGCCCTATTGTTTTCTGGATCGCGTGACATCCGTCGAGCCGGAGCCGTTCGCGCTCAAGCCCGGCGGATGGATCGAGTGCGAATACGACGTCCCGCCGGATGCGTGGTACTTCGCGGCGAACCGCCAGCCGTCGATGCCCTTCGCGGTCTTGCTGGAAATCGCCCTACAACCCTGCGGCTTCCTCGCGGCCTACGCCGGTTCGGCATTGACGAGCGACACGGACCTCTCCTTCCGAAACCTTGGCGGCACGGCAACGCAGCACGAGGAACTCTTCGCCGACTGCGGCACGCTCCGAATCCGCGTGCGCATGACCGACGTCTCCCGCGCAGGCGGAATGATCATCGAACAGTTCGACATGCAGGTCTGGCGCGGCGACCGGCGGGTCTATGACGGCACGACGTCGTTCGGCTTCTTCTCAAAGGCCTCGCTCGCACAACAGGTCGGCATCCGCGACGCCAAAGAGCGACTTTACAATCCATCTCACGCAGAAACGCCCGCCGCGGCGGGTAAACTCCGACGCAGTGAGGAATTCAATTGGCCGGAGGAACGCCCATTCACGCCGGACGACTCATTCACTGGGGAATTCACTCAAGCCTCAAGTCTCAAGCCTCAAGCCTCTCTCCCCGCCCGCGCCTTCCGCATGATCGACGACATCGACGTGCTCCTGCCCGACGGCGGTCCGCACGGCCTCGGCTTCATCCAGGGCTCGACCCGCGTCGATCCCTCGGCGTGGTTCTTCAAGGCCCACTTCTACCAGGACCCCGTCTGGCCCGGCTCGCTGGGGCTGGAGTCCTTCCTGCAATTGCTCAAGGTCTTCGCCCTCGACCGCTGGCCCGACCTCGCCGCAACGCATCGCTTCGAGCCGATCGCCATCGGCTCCCCGCATACCTGGGCCTATCGCGGCCAGATCATCCCCACCAACCGCCGCGTGGAGGTCCAGGCCGTCATCACCCGCCGCGAGGACGGCCCCACGCCGACGATCATGGCCAAGGGCTTTCTCAGCGTGGATGGCATTACCATTTACGAGATGCTCGACTTCGGCGTCCGATTGCGTGAGAATAGCGAATGATGAATGGCGAATGGCGAAAGCAAAGACGCCCGCTCGGCTCCGGCCTTCGCTATTCGCCATTCGCTATTCAGCATTGACTGGGTTCGATATGAACGCACCGCTTCGCTTCACAAAGATGCACGGCCTCGGCAACGACTACATCTACGTCGAGGGCTTCACCCAAAAGCTTGACGGTCTCGACGCCCCCGCCGTCTGTCGCAAGATGAGCGATCGCCACAAGGGCATCGGCGCCGACGGGCTCATCCTGATCCTCCCGCCGACCAAGGGCACGACCGCCGACGTTCGCATGGAGATGTACAACGCCGACGGCTCGCGCGGCGAGATGTGCGGCAACGGCATCCGCTGCGTCGCCAAGTACGTCATTGAGCGCAGCCTCGGACAACCTCAAGCCTCAAGTCTCAAGCCTCAAGCCTCCCTTCGCGTCCAAACGGATCGCGGCGTCCTGCAATTGACCGCCTTTCGCAACGCCAACGGCAAGATCGACCGCGTCCGCGTCAACATGGGCTCGCCGATCCTCAACCCCGCTGACATTCCCGTGACCGTCGAGGGGCAACGCTGCGTCCGCCAGCCCCTCCGTGTGGGCGACGACACCTACGAGATGACCTGCGTCTCGATGGGCAACCCGCACGCCGTCTTTTTTCTGCCCTCCATCGAAGCGATGGACCTCGCCCGGCTCGGACCGATCATCGAGCGCCACCCACTCTTCCCCAATCGCATCAATGTTCACGTCGCCGAGGCCGTCTCGCGCTGCGAAGTGACCATGCGAACGTGGGAGCGCGGCACCGGTCTCACCCAGGCCTGCGGCACCGGGGCCTGCTCCGTCCTCGTCGCCGGTGTGCTGGAAGGCCGCCTCGAACGATCCGCGTTGATGCACCTTCCCGGCGGCGACCTCGACATCGAATGGGACGAGGCGACGAACAGCGTCTTCAAGACCGGCCCGGCGGTGGAAGTGTTTAATGGGGAATGGCGAATAGCGAATGGCGAATAGCGAAAGAAGAAAGACTCGCGGCTGCCCTTTTTTTTCGCTATTCGCCATTCGCTATTCGCCATTCGATATTATTACAGCATGAATCCGAACGAACGACCCATTACGCGAATCGGCCTCGGCACCGACCTGCACCGGCTCGAGCCAGGCGGACCCCTTCGCATCGGTGGAATCGACATCCCTTTCGATAGGCACTCGGCCGGTCACAGCGACGGCGACGTCGTTCTGCATGCGTTGACGGACGCGCTGCTCGGCGCGTGCGGTCTGCCGGACATCGGCGATCGCTTTCCCGACACCGACCCGGCGTACAAGGGCTGCGACAGCCGGGAGCTTCTCAAACAAGTCCTTGCCGACGTTCGCGATCGAAATTACGCCGTGCAGCAGGTCGATCTCGTCATTCACGCCGAGCGGCCCAAGCTCGCCGGCCACAAGGACGCCCTCCGCAAAAGCCTCGCCGAACTGCTCGGCCTCCCCCTCGACCGCGTCGGCGTCAAAGCCAAGACCGGCGAAGGTCTGGACGCCGTCGGCCGGGGCGAAGCCATCGCCTGCACTTGCCTGGTTGGCCTGACCGCCGCCCGCCAGTAAAGTAGCCGCAACCAAACCATAGGAGATGGGTGGGCACGGCCCACCCTACGCGAATGACACTACGCGTTTACAACACCTTGTCCGGCGAAAAAGAGCTGTTTCAACCGGTCACTCCCGGCAAGGTCGGCATCTATCTCTGCGGTCCCACGGTCTATAAACCGGCGCACATCGGCCACGCCGTCGGCCCAGTCATCTTCGACGTCATCAAGCGCTACCTGACGTTCAAGGGCTTCCAGGTCACCTGGGTCGTTAACGTCACCGACGTCGAGGACAAGCTGATCGCCGCCGCCGCCGAGGCCGGCAAGAGCGTTACCGAACTGGCCCGCGAATTGGAAAATCGCTACGTCGAGGCGATGGCCGCGCTGGGCGTGCGCTCGATCGACCACATGCCGCGAGCCAGCGAAAACATACAGGAGATCATCGAGCATTCGCAGCGCCTCATCGACAAGGGCATGGCCTACGTCACCGGCGGCGATGTCTATTTCGACGTGAGCAAAGACGCCGACTACGGCAAGCTCACTCATCGCAAGGCGGACGAACAATTCGCGGGAACGCGCGAGGGACTGGTGCAATCCGCCAAGCGCAACCCCGGTGATTTTGCCCTGTGGAAAGCGGCCAAGCCCGGCGAACCGGCGGAGGTGCAATACGACTCTCCCTGGGGCAAGGGTCGCCCCGGCTGGCACATCGAGTGCTCGGCGATGGCGATGAAACTGCTGGGCAAGACCTTCGACATTCATGGCGGTGGGATGGACCTGAAATTCCCCCACCACGAAAACGAGATCGCCCAGGCCGAATCCGACACCGGGCAGATCTTCGCGAAATATTGGATGCACCACGGGCTGACCCGCTTCAACACCAAGAAAATCTCCAAGTCCGACCCCGAGTTTGAAAAGGTGATGAGTTCGCTGCAGATTTCGAACTTGTTGGAGAAGCATCCGCCGGAGCTGCTGCGGTTTCTCATCCTTCAGTCGCAATATCGCTCGCAGATTGATTTCTCCGAACAGGCGCTGGCGGCGTCGAAAACGGCGCTCGATACCTTTTACCGATTGCTGGAGCGCGTGCGCCGGACGCTCGGCGTCGACCCTTACGCGCCGGCACTTTTGATCGAGCAGATCCGTGATACGACCCTGACGCCGGCCTTGACCGAGTTCGCCAAGAAAGTCATGGACGAGCAGGTCCGCTTTCTGGAGGCGATGGACGACGATTTCAACACGGCGGGCGCCATCGGCGTGCTGTTCGACGTCGCCAATCACATCAATCGCTTCATCGACGCCAGCCGGCTCGAAACGAATCCGAACGACCAGGCGCGGATGGTCCTGCACGCCGGCGCCGGGACCTTCGTCACCCTTTCCCGCCTGCTCGGGTTGCTCGTCGAAAAGCCGCTTCCCGCCGCCGGTCAGGACGGAGATTGCGGCAAGCTGATGGAGTTGTTGATCGAAGTTCGAAAAATGGCCAGGGATGCCAGGCAGTTCCAGATCGCCGACCGTATCCGCACGCAACTCGCCGATCTGGGCTTCCAGCTTGAAGACCGCCAGGATGGCACACTATGGCGACGAGCCTGACGCGAACTCGTACCGCGCCACTGCGCCGCGACGTCGACGCCGCAAAGTCGCTCTCGCCTGCGCCTCGACTTAAAATCGTCCTCGGCATCGACCCCGGCCTCGAGCGCACCGGCTACGGCGTCATCGCCGCGCCACAGGGCCGCGTCCTCGATGCGGGACTGTTTCGATCGACGACCAAAGCGCCGCTGCCTGAGCGGCTTGCCGAATTGGCCGCCGGTCTGGAAGAAGTCATCGCCGAGCATCGACCCAATCTCATGGCCGTTGAAGATCTTTACGCCCATTACAAGCACCCGCGAACAGCGATCCTGATGGGCCATGTCCGCGGCGTATTGCTTTATCTCGCCGCGAAGAACGGCATCGATGTCCTCAATCTGCCCTCGACGCGGGTGAAGCGGTTTCTGACCGGCAACGGTCACGCCGGCAAGGCCCAAATACAGCGCGCAATCATGACGACGCTGTCGCTGCCGCGCCTGCCCGAGCCGCCCGACGTCGCCGACGCGTTGGCGGTAGCATGGTGTGCGACCAGTGAAAGCGTGAATCGAAAATGATTGTCCGCCTGCAAGGAACGCTCAGCGAGATCGACGAGGATTGTGCCGTCCTCGACCGCGAGGGGCTCGCCTACGAAGTTCTCGTCCCGGCGTATGCCCTGACGGAACTCTCGGCCTGCCGCGGTTCTTCGGTCACGTTGCACACGCTGCAATACCTCGAGGGCAACGCGGCCGGCGGCAACATGACCCCGCGAACCGTCGGTTTTCTGCACCCTGAAGACCGCGCGTTCTTCAAACAGTTTTTGACCGTCAAAGGCATCGGCGTGCGCAAGGCGTTGAGAGCGCTGGCCGCGCCGGTCGCGCGGATCGCTTCCGACATCGAATCCGGCGACGCCGTCGCGCTGGCGCGATTGCCCGGCATCGGACGGCGCATGGCCGATCAGATCGTCGCCGAGCTGCGCGGCAAGGTGAAGGAGCACGCCTTCGCCGCCTCCGCCCCGCCGGCGGCCGCCCAAAGCGGCTGGACCGCCGAACAGCGCGACGCCATCGAAATTCTTGTGGCCTGGGGCGACCATCGCGCCGAGGTCGAACGCTGGATTGCCCGCGCGGCACAGCTTCACGATAACATTACCGCGGCGGAAGCCTGGGTGCGGGCGGCGTATCGGATCAAGAGTGGAGCGGAAGCGTGATGAATAGCGAATGGCAAATAGCGAATAGCGAAAATCGCGCGAATCGGCATTGGTCCGCTCTTCTTTCGCTATTCGCTATTCGCCATTCGCTATTTTCTCGGGAGTCCCCATGAGCCGCGAGCGAATCATCAACGCCGACGCCGCATCCGAACGCGAAGAGCAGACCAATTGGGCCCTGCGCCCGAAGAAGCTCGCCGAGTGCATCGGTCAGCGCCAAGTCATCGAGCAGCTTCGCATCGCCCTCGACGCCGCGAAAAAGCGCCGCGAACCCCTGGAGCACGTCCTGCTCGACGGCCCGCCGGGCCTGGGCAAGACGACGCTCGCCCACGTTATCGCCGAGGAGATGGGCGTCGCCGACCGAATCCGCGTCACCAGCGGCCCGGCCATCGTCAAGCAGGCCGACCTGATGAGCACGCTCACCAATCTCGACGAAGGCGACGTCCTGTTCATCGACGAGATTCACCGCCTCAACAATGTGGTCGAGGAATTTCTCTACCCGGCGATGGAGGATTTCCGCGTCGATTACACGATCGAAGGCGGTCTGTCCGGCCGCACGGTCAACTTCCAGCTCAAGCGATTCACCCTGATCGGCGCGACGACGCGAGCCGGCATGTTGACGGCCGCCCTGCGCGACCGCTTCGGCCTGCGCTATCACCTCGATTTTTACGAATCCGACGATCTGCTGGAAATCCTTCGCCGCTCGTCACATCGATTGGAAGTCAAAGCGGAAGAAGACGCCCTGCGGATGATCGCGGAACGCTCGCGCGGTACGCCGCGCGTCGCCAACCGCCTGCTCCGCCGCGTCCGCGACTATTCGCAGGTCCGTTCCGACGGAAAGCTCGGCGTCGGTGTCGTGGAGAAGGCCCTGACCATCGAGGAAATCGACGGCGTCGGCCTCGACCGTCTCGACCGGGCATTTCTGACGGCGCTGATCGACGTCTATCACGGCGGCCCCGCCGGCATCGAAGCCCTCGCGGCGACGATGGGCCAATCACGCGACACGCTGGAAGACATGGTCGAGCCCTTCCTGCTCCAAAGGGCCTTCGTCACCCGTACGCGGCAGGGTCGATGCGCAACGAACAAGGCCTATGAACATCTGGGGCTGACCCCGCCGACTGAACGGGATGCTCCGATCGATGGTTCGAACCGTAACTTGTTCGACGAGCCCGCCTGATCAGGCCCTTGCTCGCCGATTTTGTACTCGGAGGCAGAAAAATGAATTCCCATCCTTCCCGTCGGGACGTGTTGAAAACAATCGCCGGGGCCGCGGCGGTTTCTCTACTCGACCTGCCCTCGCTTCAAGCCGCGCCGACGGATTCCCCGCCGGCTTTTCGCTTCGTCCATCTGACGGACATCCACGTCAAACGCGAACGCGGCGGCGACAAGGGTTTCGCCAAGGCCCTTCAGGCGGTCGAAGCGCTCAAGCCCCGCCCCGACTTCATCCTCACCGGCGGCGATCTCGTCTTCGACATTCTCAATGCGACGCCTGCAATGGCCCGGGAACTGTTCGACCTCTACCTGAAAGTCATCGCCGACAACACCTCGCTCAATGTCCAAAACACCGTCGGCAACCACGACGTCTTCGGCTGGGGTCCCAAGTCCGGCATCTCCCCCAAAACCGCCGGCTACGGAAAGGCCCTGGTCAGGGACCGCCTGCAAATGAACGATACCTACCACGCCTTCGATCACAAAGGCTGGCGGTTTTTCTGTTTGGACAACATCCTCCCCGGCGGCGACGAACGCTATCCCTATCTCGGCGGTCTCGACCCGGCGCAATTTGACTGGTTCAAGGCGGAACTCGAAAAAACCGGCCCGAAGACGCCGATCGTCACCTGCGAGCACATCCCGCTGATTACCGTCACCGGCTTTGGGCACGACGACTTGCACGAGGAAAAGCAATGGCGGTTCGGCGATGCCCTGGTATGCGGCGACGCCGCGAAGCGCCTGCCGCTCCTGCAAAATCGCAACGTCCGGCTCTGCCTCTCCGGTCACATCCACGAGCGCGACCGCATCGAATACTGGGGCACCACCTTCATCAACGACGGCGCCGTTTGCGGAAACTGGTGGAAAGGCGTCTACCGCGGAGTGCCGGAGGGCTTTGGCGTCTTCGATCTCAACGCCGACGGCACGTTCGATTATCACTATCACGACTACGGCTGGAAGGCGCTGCCGAAATAGGCTCAACCGGCGACGGGCTCCGGCAAAAGCTCGGCCATGATGCGATTGGCCACCATCATCCCCCGCCGGGTCAATCGAATCGTCCGCTCGTTCGCATCCATCAGGCCCAGCGATGCGAATTCCCTGACCCGCTCGGCGAAGATCGTCGCCGCGTCAAAGCCCGTCTGGTCGCGGAATCTCGCCAACTCGATGCCGTCCGTCAACCGCAGCATCTGCACCGCCGTCTCACAGGCTCGATGAAACGGAGTCAATTCCTCCCGCTCGACGACGGCCACCGCCGAATCGGCGAGCATGGCCTCAACATATCGCCGCACATCCGGGGCGTTCTTCTGCCGCACGCCGTCCAGATACGACACCGCCGAGGGACCGATCCCCAGGTACTCGCGATTCTCCCAGTAGATCATGTTCGCCCGGCATCGCCGCCCCGGCCGCGCGAAATTACTGACCTCGTAATGCTCGAACCCCGCCGCCGTCAGCAAGTCGATCGTGCATTCAAACATATCGGCCTCCCGGTCTTCGTCGCACGCAATCACACGGCCCTCGTGGCGAAGCCGCGTCAGCGACGTCCCCGGCTCATACATCAGCGCGTAACAGGACAGGTGCTCCGTGCCGACGTCGATCGCGCGGGCAAGCGTCTCTTTCCACGACGCCGGCGTCTGACCGGGAATCGCATAGATCAAATCGAGATTGACATTGTCAAACCCGGCTCGGCGCGCCGCCTCCACGGATTCAAAGATGTGCCGCGGATCGTGCAGCCGTTCCAGCACTTTCAACTCATCAGGGTTGAACGACTGCGCTCCGAACGACACGCGATTGACGCCATACGCTCTCAGCAGGTCCAGCTTGAGTTCATCCGTGCTCGACGGGTTCGCCTCGACGGTGAACTCGGCAACCCGGCCGGCCCGCCGCCGGATTTCGGACAGGATTTTTTCCAACGCCTCCGCCGGCAGGACCGTCGGCGTCCCCCCGCCCACAAAAACGGTCTCGACCGCCCGGCCCGGATCGCGCTCGATCAGCTCCTTGCAAACGGACCTGACCAGATCGTCCACGAGGCCGGGAATCGTCGGCAGCGAATAAAAATCACAATAACCGCACTTCGTCGTGCAAAACGGCAGATGAAGATACCAGCCCAGGGATGCGGCGGCGGGTGGTTGCATCGAAAAAGTGCTCATGTTGAAATGTTACCGGCCCAACGATGCTCGTGGAATCAGCTTTAGGGGCATTTGCTTGATAATGACGCGGTTTTCAGGTAAATTTGACGCATGGCGGTTCGTGCGAAAGATCAGCCGGTCTCCGCAAGATCGCCGTCCTCCACTTTGCATGAGACAACCATGAAGTCGGTTCTGGTCACATTCTCCCGCAAGGGCGCGCGCAAGGAGTTCGAGATCGGGGACCAACCCCAGATTATCGGGCGCAGCCCCGAAGCCGACATCCGAATCCCCGTCAGCGACGTCTCTCGCTCGCACTGCGAGATCGTCGTCTCCGGCAGGAAGGTCGTCATCCGCGATCTGGGCAGCAGCAACGGCACCTACGTCAACGACCAGAAAATCAAGGAAATCTCCCTCAAAGCGGGCGATCTCATCCGCGTCGGTCCGGTGCAATTCACCATGCAGATCGACGGAGTCCCCGCGAAGATCGCGCCGCTCAAACCCTCGCAGGGTCCGAAGGCCGCGCCGGAAGAGCCCACGCGAATCGTCGCCCCCGCCGCGGAGCCCGGCTCCGAAGAATTCGATCTGGATCAACTCGAAGAACTCGACGCCGAAGATTTGAGCGACTTCGACATCGATGAGTTGACGGGCACGGATGCATCGGGGGTGATTGAAGAAGTCGAGGGCATCGAGGAAATCTCCGAAGACGAATTGCTCTCCGACGACGATTCCAAGAACGCGAAATAGTTCGCTCCCCTGCGCCCGGCGAGAGGCCATTCGCCATTGGCGCTGCCCGGAGCCGCCTTTTTCGCCATTACAGCAGGCGATCTGTGTCCGTATACCCATCCGAAATCAAACCTACTCCCCCCGGACGAGAAATTGGTATAATCGTTGCAGGTTCGCCACGCGGCGCCGCTGTAGCCGGATTCATCAATTCAAGAGGATCGCCATGAAGTTGAGAAGTGTCTTCGCATACATCTTCGTTTTCGGTCTTTCGATATCGGCGACGGCGTCAAACGGGTTCGCGTTTGCCACGCCGCTCACGACGGTTCGCGTGACCACCGGGCTCACCAAGCCGCTCTTCGTGACCGCGCCTCCCGGCGACACCTCCCGCATCTTTGTCATCGAGCAATTCTCCGGAACCATCGGCCGCATTCGCATCGTCACCATTCCCTCCAACACGCTGCTCGCGACCCCGTTTCTGTCCATCTCCGGCGTCTCCACCAGCAACGAACAGGGTCTGCTCGGCCTGGCGTTCGATCCCAACTACGCCACCAACGGCTATTTCTATGTCAACTACACCACCAGCGGCGGTGGCGCGGCGGGACACACGGTCATCGCCCGCTATACGGTCTCCGGCGACCCCAACGTCGCCGACGCGGGTAGCGCCGTCATCCTCAAGACGATCAATCAGCCGGAAACCAACCACAACGGCGGCTGCCTGCAATTCGGCCCCGACGGCATGTTGTACGACAGCCAGGGCGACGGCGGCGGCGCGGGCGATGTGCACGGCTCCATTGGCAATGCCCAATCGCTGACGACGCTGCTCGGAAAGATGCTTCGCCTGGACGTCAATAATCCGCCGACGTATATCCCCGCCGACAATCCCAGCATCTATGGTTCCGCGGTCGACGAAAAGTGGGCCATCGGCCTGCGCAATCCGTGGCGATTCAGTTTCGACCGGCAGAACGGTGATCTCTACATCGGCGACGTCGGCCAGGACGCGGTGGAAGAAATCGACTACGTTCCCGCCGGCACCGGCGCCGCGCGCAACTACGGCTGGCGCTGCCGCGAAGGCAATGACACTTACAATTGCACCGCCGGAACCCACTGTGCCTGTCCCTCGGATCCGGGGCTCACCGCGCCGATTTATACCTACACCCACGCCACCGGCATTTGCGTGACCGGCGGCTACGTCTATCGCGGCGCCAAGATTCCCGATTTGAAAGGAATTTATTTCTTTGCCGACTACTCGGCGGCGACCATCTGGTCCCTGCGGGCCTCCGGCGGCTCCTACACGGAATTCACGAATCGCACCGCCGAACTCGCCCCGGGCGGCGGATTGTCCATTTCGCAGATCACGTCCTTCGGCGAAGACGCCGCGGGCGAAATCTACATTTGCGATCGCGGAACCGGCACCGGCGGCGAGGTCTTCAAGATCGTCGTGAACTGCGCCGGCGCCAGCGAGTCGATCACCACCCAGCCGCTGAGCCAGAACGCCACCGCGGGACAAGTGGTGAACTTCACCGTCAAGACGACCGGCTCCCTCGGCCTGATCACCTATGCCTGGACCAAGAATGGCAATCCCATCGGCGGAGATTCGTCCACCCTCCAGCTCGCCAGCGTGACCTGCCACGATAACGGCACCTATGTCTGCACCATTACCGATCAGTGCGGCGCGGCCCTGGTCAGCAACCCCGCGACGCTGTCGGTCACGCCGCTGCCGGCCGGCGATATCGAAGGCGATTGCGATTGCGACTTCGCCGATCTCGATGCCTTCGTCAACGTGCTGCTCGATCTCGACACCGATCCCGGCCGCGTCTCCCGCTCCGATGTCAATGGCGACACGAACGTCGATGGCAAGGACATTCAGGCGATTGTCGACCTCCTTCCGAACTGGCCGTGCTGATCCGGCGATCGTTTGACCGGGCAACGGGAAACGCAGACCGCTCCTCCGGAGTCTTCCGGGACACCGGGAGGCCCCCTCGGCCGCCGATAAGCTATGCATGAACTCGATCGCGCCTCGAGATTCCCTCTCTTCGCCGCCGTCTACCGAATCTCGACTCAACATCATTGGTTTCGGCGCGATCGCATTCGTCGCCGTCGCCCTCTGTTTCACGCGGCTCGGCGTCCGGGCCTTGTGGCAGGATGAAGCTGAAACGGCCCTCCTGGCCAGGAGCGTTCTGCACGACGGCATTCCCAGGGCAACGATCGACGGAAATCTTGTCTTTCAGGGCGCCATCGCCTTTGACCGGGAGAACACCTGGACATTTCACCCCTGGGCCCAGTTTTACATCGCGGCCGCGGCGATGAAGGTGTGGGGCGACGGCAATGCCGCCCTTCGCGCCCCGTTCGCGCTCTGCGGCGTCATAACGATATTGCTTCTTTACCTTTTCGTCCGCCGCCACTGGCGAGACACCCCGACGGCGTTCCTGTGTGCATTGCTGCTGGCGACTTCCTCAACCTTCATCCTGCATGTCAGGCAATGTCGGTATTACGCCCTGAGCGCCCTATTCGCCCTGGTCGTCGTCGCGCTGCTGTTCGAACTGATGCTGCGCCCCGGAAAGAGACTTGGGTTCACGTGGGGCGTCGCCCTGGCGATACTCTTCTATTCCGACTTCGGCACGCTGTTCGCCATGACGCCGGGGCTCGCGCTGGCGGTCATCCTCATGCGACCGTCCAGAAAACACCTCATCGCGCTGGGTTCGTCGCTGGCCCTGGCGCTCCTGTTGTGCATCCCCGGTCTGATGATCCATGGCCGCCGATTGATCGCCGACGAACCCAAAGACATGCCCCTGGGCCGCCGGATCATCACCCATCTGATCTACTTCGACGGGTGGTTCATCCCATTTCTGGTGCTGTTGGCCGCGATTGCCGTCCTCATCGTCCGTAGCAGGACCGCCTTCACCGATCGCCATCGCATCGCCGTCGGCTGCGGGCTCATCGCCACGCTGTCCGCCGTCCTCATGGCGTTTCCCGCGCCCTATCCTCACGTGCGCTATTTCATTGCACAAATGCCCCTGGCCAAACTCGTCCTGGGACTCATCTTGATAGGGATGTACCGCGCGATCAAAAAGCAATCGCCGATGTTCGCGAATGGCGGGTTGGCCATCTGCCTGCTCCTGCTGACTCTGACCAATCTTCTCTCGCTTCCGTTGCAATACGTCGTCGACCCCCGGAGTCAGCGCACGCCGGATTTTTGTACGTCGCAGCGGCCCTATCTCCGGGCGGATTTCGCCGGCCTCCTGTACGAACTGACGCATGACTTTGCCGGCCCCGACCGGATCGCCCGGCGCATCGTGGACGATCTCGCCAGGCCGAATGAAATCGTCCTGACCAATTACGGCGATCTCCCGCTGATGTACGCCCGACCCGACTTGAAAATCCGCGGCGGTCCCGGCGGCGGTGCGCGGCCCTGCGGAAACGATGAAAAACCCGACCTGATCATCATCCACACCGGCGCGGCCAAGGGCGTGCCGTTCATGGACTATCTCAACGAATTGACGACGGCCGGATCCTACCGGCTCATCCGCCTGATCGTGCCGGACATCCCCTACGGCAACATCCCCGAACCCCGGGCGCACTTCTACGGCACGCCCTCGGAAACGCGAGAACTCTACCTCTTCGTCCGGACCGACGACGCCGACCGACTGTCCAATTTGCCGGTAGACGCCGCCGAATTGGTACAGCGATGGTCGAGCCGTTAGCATGACAACCCTGGGACGGCGGCAAGGGGAAGGCGGAAACCCCGCGATCAGAATCACCCTGGCAACGCCTCCCCATGACCGGAAATGATGAACTTGGAAAGAGGTTCGGCTGAATCAAGGAAGCCCATCGCATGACTTGCTCGATCAAAGACCTTCACCAACACGTCGGCCAGACCGCGACGCTCCAGGGCTGGCTCTATAACCGCCGCGACTCCGGCAAGATCGCCTTCCTCGTCATCCGCGACGGAACCGGTCTGTGCCAGTGCGTCGTCAGCAAGAACGAAACGACCGAGCCCTTCTTCGAGACCGCCCGTCGGCTCGGACAGGAGACTTCGCTCCGCGTGACCGGCACGGTGCGGGCGGATCCGAAGCAGGTCGGCGGTCACGAGATCGACGTCACGGGCCTCGAAGTCGTCGGCGAGAGCGTCGATTTCCCCATCACCCCTAAGCCGCACGGCATTGAATTCCTGATGAAGAATCGCCACCTGCACTTCCGCTCGCGGCGGCAGTGGCACATCCTTCGCGTCCGCGCGACGCTCGTCGACGAAATCCGCGGCTACTTCAACCGCAACGGCTACACCCTGATCGACACGCCGATCTTCGCCCCCGCCGCCGGCGAAGGCGCGCAGACGCTGTTTCAAGTCGACTACTTCGGCGAGCCGGTCTATCTCGCCCAGACCGGCCAGCTCTACGTCGAGGCGGCGTGCATGGCCTTCGGCAAGGTCTATTGTTTCGGGCCGACGTTCCGCGCGGAGAAGAGCAAGACCCGCCGGCACCTGACCGAGTTCTGGATGGTCGAGCCGGAGATCGCCTACGCCGAACTGGACGACGTGATCGCCGTCGCCGAGGATTTCATCTGCTCGATCGTCGAGCGAATTCTTCGGGACCATCGGGCGGACCTGGAATTTCTCGGGCGGGACATCGCCCAACTGGAAAAAATCAAAAAGCCCTTCCATCGGCTCAAACATGCCGAAGCCGCCGACATCCTGCGCGGTCCGAAGGCCAGGGAGCTGCTGGAAAAGGACCTCGCCGCGAAGACGGCCCGCATCGAAGAGGTGAAGAAGGCCATCACGGAAAAAGAAGCCAAGGAAAAGAGCCCGGGCGTCAAGCAGTGGGAAAAAGACAAGCTCGTCGCGGAGGTTCACGAGCTGCGTGAAGAACTCGGCGACCTCGAGGTCGATGTCGAAAACATTCCGCACCATATCCAGCTCGCCGCGAAATTCGACCCCGGCGGCGATCTCGGCGGCAGCGACGAAACGATCATCAGCCGGCTGCATGATCGCCCCACGTTCGTTACGCATTACCCCAAAGGGTGCAAGGCGTTCTACATGAAGCGCAATGCCGACGACCCGACGCGCGTGAACAACGTCGACCTGCTTGCGCCGGACGGCTACGGCGAAATCATCGGCGGCAGCCAGCGCGAAGACAATCTCGACGTGCTGCTGGAGCGCGTAAAGGAAGACGAGCTGGACCCCAAGGATTACGAGTGGTACTTCGACCTGCGCCGCTACGGCACCGTCCCCCACGGCGGCTTCGGTCTCGGCGTCGAGCGCACGCTGGCGTGGCTCTGCGGCCTCAAACACATCCGCGAGACGATCCCCTTCCCCCGAATGATGGGGAAGTTTTATCCGTAACTCGTTTTTCACCTGAATTACCGGGCGTTCAGATTGGCAGTCAGATGTCGGCTTTCGTATAATGTTCTGAAGATCGCGTGGAGGTCGGCCCATGAAATTTCTTGTCAACTTTGACCGAGACGAGACGGGAATGATTGTGGCCGAATGCCCGGCCATTCCAGGTTGCATCTCGCAAGGCAAGTCGGAAGACGAGGCGATGGCCAACATTCGGGAGGCGATCCAACTCTGTCTGGAGGCCCGGGCCGCCAACGGCATGCCGCTGACCGTCTCGACGAGAGAGGTCGAGGTCGCCGTTTAATGCCGCCGCTTCCCGTCGTCTCCGGCAAAGACGCCGTCAAGGCATTCGAACGGGCCGGCTGGCGCGTCGATCGACAACGGGGCAGCCATGTCGTCATCCTCAAGCCGGGGCACATCGCGAGCCTCTCCATCCCACAACATAAAGAACTCGCCCCGGGAACGCTCCGATCTCTTATCCGCACAGCCGGTATAAGCGTCGAAGAGTTCCTATCACTCTTGTAAAACACGGAAATCCTCATGCGAGCGTATCACCCGGCACTATCCGTCATGGTCACCATTGCCGCTGTCGTCAACGCACAGCCGCTCTACGTCAGTAGCGATTTCGGCCATGCCGTACTTCGCTACGACCGCGACACGGGGGCTTACATCGACACGCTGGTCGCCTCCGGCTCCGGCGGGCTCAATCAGCCGCACGGAATCATCGATCGCGGCACGGACATTCTCGTCGCCAGTTTCGGCACCGACCGCGTGCTTCGCTATGACCGCGACACCGGGGATTATCTCGGCATCTTCATCGATTCGACGACCGGGTTGAACGATCCCGTCTATATGCTCTACGGACCCGACGGCAATCTCTACATCGCCAGCCAGGCCAGCGACCAGGTTCTTCGCTTCACGCCGAACGGCGCCCTGATCGACGCCTTCATCCCGACCGGCAGCGGCGGGCTCGACGGGCCCAGCGGCATGGCCTTCGGTCCGGACGGCCGCTTCTACGTCGCGGGTCGCTACAGCGCGAACGTCATCGCCTACGACGCCGCGACCGGCGCGTTCGACGAGATCATCGCCGACAGCGGCGACGGCCTGACTTCCGGCGACACCTTCGGCCTTAACTTCGGCGACAACGGCGATCTCTACTTTGCCTCCAACAATCACGTCTACCGCTACGACCTCGACACCGCCGCGATCGTCGCCGGCATTCCCCTGAACTTCCCCATCGGCCTCGAACCCGGTCCCGAGGGCGAAATCCTCGTCGCCTCGAACAACAACCTCTTCCGGATCAGCACGGCCGACAACTCCGTCACCGGCCCCTTCCTGACCGGCGGGTCCATCAACGTTCTGAATTTCTTCCACTTCGGCGATCCCTGCCGCATCTGCCCGGGCGACATGGACGCGAGCGGCCAGATCGACATGGGCGATCTCGACCCCTTCGTCGATCGCCTGCTCGCCGATTTCGGCGGCGGCTGTGCGGATGTGAACCACGACGGATCGACCGATGGCCGGGATGTCGCCCCCTTCGTCGCGCGGCTTGTCGCGGGCCTCTGCCAAATCGACTGAATCGCGTATAATGGCGAAATCGCGGGCGTTCCCGCGAAACGACAGTCATCTTCGGGCGGCACCTTGGCCACGGCAGTCTCCAACGCGGTTCACGGATTGATCGACCTTCTCGACGCGCTCAACTGCGGGGCCCTGCTCGTCAATCGCGCCGGGAACATCGAATACGCCAACGACCGGCTCTGCCAGATGATCGGCCAGTCCCGCGACCGCATCGTCGGGCGACAGACCGAATCGCTTTACACGTCGCAGACCGCGATCGATTTCATTCGCTCGCGGCAGCTTGAATTCGATCAGGCCTATGAGGGCGAGTTTGTCCTTCCCACCGCGGGCGGCGGCGAATTGCCCGTGATTATTTCCGGCCGGCCGCTCGGCGCCGCCGCGCCGTTGTCGGACTATCGCCTGATCACCGCGATCGACATCTCCGGCCAGAAGAAAGCCGAAGCCCGCGCGCTCGAGGAATACGAGACCATCTCGACGCTGAGCGATACCGTCCTCGAACAGGCGCTGGAGCTGAAACGCTATTCGCAGAAGCTGGAGGACAAGGTCCGCGAGCGGACCGCCGAGTTGCACGACGCGAACATGGAGTCGATCTACATGCTCGCCGTGGCCAGCGAGGCCAAGGATGCCGACACCGGCGCGCACGTCCGGCGGATCGAGCACTACACGCGGCTGCTCGCCCAGGAGATGGGCGTGCCCGCGAACATCGCCGAGATGTATGGATACTCGGCCATCCTCCACGACGTCGGGAAGATGCAGGTGCCGGATCATATTCTCAAAAAGCCCGGCCCCCTGGACACCGGCGAACGCGCCGAGATGAAGCTGCACTGCATCACCGGCGAGCGGATCCTCTCCAAAAAGCCGTTCTTTGAAATCGCCCGCCAGATCGCCCGAAGCCACCACGAGAACTGGGACGGCTCGGGCTACCCGGACGGCCTGCGCGGCGAGGCAATTCCGCTTCCCGCGAGGATCGTACACCTGGCGGACGTCTTCGACGCGCTGACCAGCCCCCGGGTTTACAAGCCCTCCTGGCCCCCCGAACAAGCGGTCGGAAATATTCTCGAAGGCAAAGGGAGTCATTTCGACCCCACCGTCGTCGACGCGTTCAAGAGCCTCGTCGAATCTCAGCGATTGACCGCCTCACCGGCGCACAAGTAGGCGGTTCGAAATCCCACGCACGACAAGGCGAGTCCGATGCGCATTCCTCCTTACCCTCCCCCCGGGGCAACGCCGTGAACTGAGCAACCATTACGACCAGAAAAAACAACGTCCCTGCCGATGTTCTGTTGTCCGGACAGAAAGGCAGGGACGCCGTGAAAACCGATCGGAGTATCGGGAGCGCTCGCTCCGCAACATTTTATCGTCATCCGCTTGTGGCCCGCATCAGCGGTTTTCTTTCGTCGTTGAACGGGATGGCGGACCCCGCTGCCAGGCGGAGCGTTCGCTGGACGCCGCTGGCCGCGAGTTTGGCGGCCATCCTGATGACGCTTGATCCGGGATGTTCCTTGGGCATCCGCTGTGAAGACGCGCTGGCTTGTATGGCCAGCGCCTTTAAACGACGCTGTCGCGTGGGAAAAACCTACAACGGACTGGTGAAGGCATTGCAACGGCAGGCCGCCGTCGTACTGCCTCGACTCAAGGCAGACCTGCGTCGCCAAGCGCAAACGTGGTTGAAACGCATCCCGCGCACCGCGGGTTGGATGCTTCTGGCGGTGGATGGCAGCAAGGAAGATCTGCCTCGCACCCGCGACCATGAAAAGGAGTTCGGCATCGCGGGCAACGGGAAGGGGCCGCAAGCCTTCGTGACAGCCGTCGTGGAAGTCCATACCGGCTTGTTGTGGGACTGGCGAATCGATAAGGCCCGCGCCGGCGAGCGGGAGCACCTGATTCAAATGGCGCCCGATCTTCCCGCCGACGCCCTGTTGTTGGGTGACGGGGCCTTCGTCGGTTATGCCATCTGGTCCACGTTGCACGAAACCGGCAAGTCTTTTCTGATTCGGGTGGGAGGCAATGTCCACCTTCTCACGCGGCTCTGGCCGGATGCCGCAGTACAGTGGGACCGCGATCTGGTGTACGTCTGGCCCAAGAAGCAACAAGAGCAGGTCGCTCCCCTGGCCTTGCGGTTGATCAAAGTCGGGAGCGGAAAGAAGACGCTCTACCTGCTGACCAACGTTCTCGATCCGCAGCGCCTCTCGAAAAAGAGCGCGGGGAAAATCTACCGTTTGCGCTGGGGTGTCGAGTTGTTCTATCGCACACTCAAGCGGACGCTGGGCTACGCCAAACTGCGCAGCAAGGCGGCCCGTCGGGCGCAACTGGAACTGGAATGGGGTCTCATCGGCTTGAACCTCGTGGCCATGATGGGAATGGACGCACTGCTTCGACGACATCGCGACCCCCGCCGCCTGAGCCCCGCCTTGCTGATCCATGCGCTGCGGGCATCGTTGCTGCGGGGCGGAAATACGAAGACGCAACTCGCACAGACTGCCCTGAGCCGGACCATGGCGCACGCCGTCAAGGATAACTACCAACGCCGAACTCCCAAACGCTCGCGGCACCGGCCCATCACCGACAGCACCCCATTCCCCCTGGTCCTCAAACCGCCCCG
>CAYPXR010000040.1:0-48583 GCA_964414585.1 uncultured Planctomycetaceae bacterium | reverse complement strand
CGACCATCGTCGCGGCGTATCTCCTGCTCTTCTTCGCCGTCGGCGCACTGTTCTTGTTTGTGAACTTGCTGCTCGGACGATTTTTGCGTCCGAAGAATCCCAACGCCGAGAAGTTGTCGGTGTATGAGTGCGGCGAGCCGACGATCGGCACGAGCTGGGTGCAGTTCGACCTGCGGTTTTACGTCGTCGCCCTCGTCTTTCTGATCTTCGACATTGAAATCGCCCTGTTTTATCCCTGGGCGGTCGTGTATGCCGACGCGGGCGTTGCCGCGCTGTGGGACATGCTCTTTTTCTTCGGCGTGATCGTCGTCGGGTTCCTGTACCTCTGGCGATTCGGTTATCTCGACTGGGTCCGGGCTACCGGGCTTCACGACGAGCGAGAACGGAAGGTTCGACCCGACGACGCGCTGGGCCGCGCGGCGCGACGATGGGCGTGAATGGAATGACCGAGCGACAATGGCACTCGCATCACTGAAAACGACGACAAGGACTGCGCGATGGAGTATCGCTCAATACCTGGCGATGCCGGATAATGGTCGCCAATACGAATTGTTCAAGGGTGAACTCGTGATGAGCCCATCCGCTTTTTTTCAGCATGGCCGGGTGGCCGGTTACATCTTCGGTTTGCTTGATTCTTTTGTGACTCGACGATCGCTCGGCCTTGTGGGCATGGAAACGGATGTGATTATGTCGAAATTTACGACGGTCTTGCGTCCGGACGTCTGCTTCGTCGCTCAGAAAAATCTCTCCAACATCAAGGGCCATATATGGGGACCGCCGGATTTGGTGGTTGAAGTCACATCGCCCGCGAACCGCGAATCTGACCTATACGACAAACGGGACGATTACGAACGATTTGGTGTTCGGGAATACTGGGTGTTGGACATCGCGGATAAACGAAATCACGCCTATCAATGGCGACTCAAGGGCGGGCTCTATCACGGTGGGTTGGTGGAAAAGGCAACGCTCAAAAGCACCGTCCTGAAAGGTTTTACGCTAAAGCTTAAGGACGTATGGAGAAGAGCGGAGTAATGGCGCCGGATGTCTGCTGCCGAGGTATGACATGAGTTGGATCGAAAACAGATTTGAAGAAGGCCTGATCGTCACTTCGCTCGACTGGGCGATCAACTGGGGCCGTCGTTCGAGCATCTGGCCGATGACGTTCGGTCTCGCCTGCTGCGCGATTGAGATGATGGCCGTCGGCGCGAGCCGGTTCGACCTCGACCGCTTCGGCGCTGGGGCCTTCCGCGCGACGCCGCGACAGGCCGACCTGATGATCGTCGCCGGGACCGTCACCTTCAAAATGGCCAGCCGCGTGAAGCGGCTTTACAACCAGATGCCCGAGCCGAAGTATGTGATCGCGATGGGGGCGTGCACGATCGGCGGCGGACCCTATTTCAAGCATGGCTATCACGTGGTGAAGGGCGTCGATCTTGTCGTGCCGGTCGATGTGTACGTGCCCGGCTGCCCGCCGCGGCCCGAAGCGCTCATCGAAGGAATCATGCGGCTCCAGGACAAGATCAAACACCATACGATCGCCAAAGATCGCTGGTCAACGGCCAAGAAGGAAGCATTCGCCGGCGCAGCCGTGGAGACCGCATAGAAATGGCCCCCGAAGCAATCGCGGACATTCTCAAACAAAAGTTCGGCGACAAGATCGTCGAATCGACCTTGCAGACGGCGCACCCGCACGTGGTGGTCGCGGCCGAGGCCTGGCACGACGTCGCCCGGTTTCTTCGCGACGATTCGCGGATGCAGTTCAACATGCTCCGCTGCGTCTCGTCGCTCGATCTGCTGGAAGACGAGCAGTTGGCGGCGATCTACGACCTCGATTCGCTGGTCGGCACGCCGCACCGCCCCGAGCTATACAAGCGGCAGCACACGATCTCGATTCGCGTGGAAGTTCCGCGCGGTAATCCGCACGTGCCCAGCGTCGCCGACCTCTGGCCCGCCGCCGATTGGCACGAGCGCGAGGCCTACGACCTGATGGGCATCGTCTTCGACGACCATCCCGACAGCGTGGACAGCCCCGAAGGCCGCCACCCGCGGCGCATCCTGTGCCCGGACGATTGGGAGGGTCATGCGTTGCGGAAGGACTACGTTTTCCCGATGGAGTATCAAGGCATCCCGGCGGTGACGGAATACGGCCAGACGAGACCGGTGCATTGATTGAGGTAATACATACGTGGCAGAAGCGATTCTCGAATCACAACCCGACATCTACGCCGACCTGACCGCCGAGCGGATCGAGCAGGAGGACCTGCCGACCGAGGAGATGCTGGTCAACATGGGCCCGCAGCACCCGGCGACGCACGGCGTGCTCCGCATTGTTCTTCGCACCGACGGCGAGATGGTCCTCGAGGCCGTGCCGCACATCGGCTACCTGCATCGCTGCGCCGAGAAGATCGGCGAAAACGTCGCCCCGTACCAGTACATCCCCTACACCGACCGGATGGATTATCTGGCGGGCATGAACGACAACCTCGCCTTTTCCCTGGCGGTCGAAAAGCTGGCCGGTCTCGAAGTCTCCAAGCGGGCACAGTACATCCGCGTCGTCTTCGCCGAATTGAACCGGATCGCCTCGCACCTCGTCTCGATGGGGGCCTACGGCCTCGACATCGGGGCGTTCACGCCGTTCCTCTACGCCTTTCGTGAGCGCGAGCGGATTCTCGACTTGTTCGAATCGGCCTGCGGCGCGCGGCTGACCTACAGCTACATCACCATCGGCGGCGTCACCCACGACGTGCCGGAGCGGTTCATCGACCTGACCTCGGAGTTCCTCGACTACTTCGAGCCGAAGATCGACGAGTACAACAATCTGCTTTCCTACAACCACATTTTCGTCAAGCGAACCGCCGACATCGGCGTGATCTCCGCCGCCGATGCGCTGGCCTACGGTCTGACCGGCCCGGTCCTGCGCGGCAGCGGTATCCGCTGGGACCTGCGCAAGGTCCAGCCCGATTGCTGTTACGACGAGTTCGAATTCGACGTGCCGATCGGCGAAGGGCTCAAGGGCACCGTCGGCGATTGCTGGGACCGCTACTACGTCCGCATCCTGGAGATGAAGCAGTCCGTCCGCATTCTCCGCCAGGCGCTGGAAAAGCTGCGCGGCACCGAGGGCGAGACGCTCGACAAGCGCGGCAAGACGCTCAAGCTGCCCGACGACGAGATCTACTACGAACTGGAAAATCCGCGCGGCCAGCTCGGTTTCTACGTCCGCGGCAACGGCTCAACGATCCCCGCGCGCGTGAAAGCCCGCGGCCCGTCCTTCTGCAACCTGTCGATCACGAGCAAGGTCAGCACGAACTGCCTGCTCGCCGACGTCGCCGCCATCGTCGGCAGCATCGACGTCGTCATGGGCGAGGTGGATCGATAATGAGTCGTCTGACTTTTCGCGATCGGCACTGAGGTCGCTCGTCGGAAGAAGTGAATGACCCTCTTAACGCGTGTACGCGAAAGCGCTGGAAAGCGCATTTTGTTTCTCCCACACGCTATTCGACAGATGGCCCGCCCGGATCGGATGATTACGACGGCAGAAGTGGTTGATATTATTCATCAAGGTGAAGTAGTTTAGGATTACCCGGACGACGCACGCGGCCATAGCTGTCTCCTTTTTGGATGGGGGGAAAATCGACAGCCGATACACGTCGTCTGTGCGCCGAAGTCGGAATATCTTGCTATCATTACGGCATACCTCCCCAGTGCTTCGGAATGGGAGCCGGATTTCAAAACGAGGAAGCGATCATGACATGCCTTCATTGCCAAGGCCGAATGGTGCGGGGCGTCGCACCCTTCCAAATCGATCGTAAGAATTACCACTTTATCTTTGATCGAGTGCCCGCCTGGGTTTGTCAGCAGTGCGGCGAGACATTTTTTGAACCAACCGAAGTAGATTGGATTCAAGATGCCATTCGTGCGATCGACGAGCGCACCCCTCCAACCGCTCTTTCCGCCTAGAGTTTTTTGATCGCTTTCGTGTCGCCGGAGTCTCACCTCAACTCGTTAACATCGCCTCCAAGAGCGGTCCGATGTCCGCGCCGTCGGCGTTTTCATCGCCGTTGACGTCGGCAACGGTAAGATGGTCCGGGTCGGAATCCAGTCCGAGCAGCACCGCCACGAAGGGTTCCACGTCGGCATCGTCGACCGTACCGTCGCCGTTCATGTCGCCTGGAACAGGCCCCCCGACCAGCGTCGCCTGCGCAACAGCGACCGCCTCTTCAAAAAGCGGGTCATCCTGGGCGACATCCTTCCCCATGAGCAGGTAATACGTCTCGGAACTCGTCAGTCCCGCGCTGGTCAGTTGCAGCGGCAGGGTATGCACGCCGGACGGCCCGTCGCTGGCCGTCGAACCGTCGCCGAGAAAAGTGTCCGTCAAATGCGCGTGGTCGGCCGTCGCATGGTACGTGTAGAAATCGAAGCCGGAAACCGTGCCTTCGTTCGTCACGCGAATCTCGGAATCCAGCAAGATCGCCACTTGTGGTACCGGACCCGGCTGTGGCGGGCCGAACAAGTCCTGTACCGTGACAAAGGTCTCGGTTACGTCGTCGAAATAGAGCAGCGGCCCGACGATGTTGAAACCGAACGTCGTCTCGGCGGGCACGCTGCCGCCGTCGCGACGCACTTCATAGCCGGGTAAGTCCGTCGTATAGACCCCCAAGAGCTCTTCCAAGTCCGTGGTAAAGAGCCTCAACGGCGTGTACGTCGTCGGAGCGGAGTCGTTATCGCTGGTCAACGTGACGACGCCTCCATCGACCGTATCGATCCAAACGCGAGGGCCGTCGTGGCCAAAAGACATCGTTGCAAAAAACGTCTCGGCGCCAATGGCGCCAATCAAATCAATTGTTTTCATCTTTATTCTCCAAGTGGGACATCGCCAATAGGCGAACGACCTGGATCTGATTCCTTAGTGACCTTGAGACATGGCCCGCTTCACGAAGGTCGGAATGAAAAGATTGACGGTGGGATTCGTATAGACCCGCCGAATCGAAAGCGTTTCGGCGTGACCGTCGAGAAAGCTGAAAGTCAGCGTCGCGTCCCACGATTTTGCCTTGCCGCCGTGTCGTCCCAGGCACATCTGCACATCGATCAGCGCGATGGTGATCGGCGGCGCGAGGGCGTTGTAGAACTCCTGCACGTGAAAGTGATCGCTTCCCGCATAGGTGCCCGTCTCCGTCAGCTCACCCAGGTGGATGACCGACGACGACTGCGCGACCTGCGTGAGATAGCGAACCGGCTCGACGCCGAAGGGGGCGTGAGTGGGGGAGACGTAGTTGTTGACGCCGTAGCTCGTCGTCCGCAAACGCGGTGGACT
The DNA here is from genome assembly GCA_964414585.1 of uncultured Planctomycetaceae bacterium. Taxonomy (GTDB): domain Bacteria; phylum Planctomycetota; class Phycisphaerae; order UBA1845; family UTPLA1; genus DATEMU01. The sequence goes on along the minus strand of CAYPXR010000040.1, from coordinate 43,272 downwards.
CGAGCCGGGTATCGGCTGGGCGTAATACGGGCTTCGGTCCGACGGGCATTTCCGCGCCGACGGCGTTGTGCCGTAGGACTCCAGCGCGCCCATCCACGAGCCCTGCGCGGTCCCGTCGCCGGCCGCCAGGATGAGATCCTCGTTCCCGGACGCGTAAGCGACCTGGGCCGTCTCCAACTGGCGGATGTTCGACAGACACTGTGCCTTGGACGCCGACTGCCGCGCCCTGGAGAGCGCCGGCAGCAGGAGCCCGATCAGCAGCGTGATGACGCTGACGACGATCAACAATTCGATCAACGTGAAGGCGGCGGCGGACCGCCGGCCTTTCGGCAGATTCATTTTTTCTCCTCTCAAAGGGGTCACTCCGCAGGAACGATGGCCGGCGCGCAGGCGGCAGCCCGCGCGCGGGGTCATCATGCGGTGACGCTGGGATTTCCAGTGGGCTTCAGGAAATCAGGCGCGTGGAGGCGGAGCGTCCGGTACGAGAGTAGAAAGGGGGGATAAGTGATCGAGGAACTGGACCGACCGTTCGCAGGTCGGCATTGGTCGTTGAATCGCCAATAAGAACTCGCCGTTCGATGGCAGCGTCAGGCTGACCCAGTGCATGGTGAGTCCCTGGCACGTCAACGCCGAAAACATCGGGCCGACGAGTTTTCCCTTTGAGGGACTGCTGGACGGCGCTTCCGGTTGATCTTGGTCGTTTTGGCAATCCTTGTCGGCTTTCTTGGCGCAACAAGTTTTGATCGGGGCGGGCTTGTGGCAGCAGCAGTGCAGTCGGCACATCTCCGCGTTCATGCAGCCGCACCAGTGCCAGCGGCAGGGAAAGTCCTCATCCGCCTTCCGCGGCGGCGTGGGCACGGGAAAACCGGACGAAGCCGCCCAGAAACCCACCCATGTGAACAGACTGACAATCCGACGCCGGGCCATCGAACGCCACCCTATCGCCGTTCGTTCGCCGGGGTCAAGATGCGTCAATTGAAAAAGGGCCTGAGGCATCGAAATCGCCCGGCCGAATCTCGTGTGCGCACAGGGACTTGCGCGCCGGTTGGGGCCCTTTGCAATCCCCCTCGCGAGTTGCTATAAAGCGGGACCCCGAAAAGGGTGGATCGTGGGTATAGACCGGAGCGCGGCCGAGTGAGTCAGATCACCATCCCCTGGATCGACAAGGACCGTGAAGTCCTTCACAGCTATCGCACCAAGGCGATCCGCCTGTTGATCGGCCTGGGCGTGGTCCAATGGATCATCGCCGCGCTGGTGTACAATTTTTGCGAAATCGGCGCCGCCAATCGCATCGCCGACTGGAAGATCGTTCCGGCGATCGTCGCCGTCATCGGCCCGTTCGTCGGTGGGTCGGTATTCCTGCTCGGCGGATTCGCCGTCGCGACCTACCGGCAGATCGGAGCGTTTCTACGGTATTCCTACGTCGCCTTCACCCTGTTTTGCGGTGGTGTCGTCGGCGTCTGTTTGATCGTCTGGCTCCATGCCGGGCTCTTTTCTTTCATGAAGACGGCCCTCGTCGATTACGGCACGAATGACGTCACCACGCCGCTGATGGTTGTCCAGGATGCGCCGCTCACCTGTCGTGAAATTCACGAAGCCGTCGAAAAGCAGTGCAAGGCCTGCGCCTGGCCGATCGTGGCCTACGTCCTCTGGCCGCTGCAATTCGACATCGTTCGCGATCTGCTCGCGGTCGGCGGGATCATCGGCTTTATCAGCATCGTCCCCGTCTTCGGCATCTGGTGGGAACGAAAGGTCGCCGGCCGCATCCAATCGCGCCTCGGCCCCATGCGCGTCGGCGGCTGGCACGGCTGGCTGCAAACGCCCGCCGACGGAATCAAGCTCATCTTCAAGGAAGATTTCTTCCCACCCGAGGGCGACGCGCTGCTTTTCAAACTCGCGCCGTATCTCACATTCGTCCCGCCGGTCTGTGCGTTTATCGCGCTGCCGTTTGCGGGGGCGTGGGTTTTCCGCGATCTGGACGTCGCGCTGCTTTTCATTCTCGCGATGCTCGGCATCGAAGTGGTCGGCGTCATCCTCGCCGGCTGGGCCAGCAACAATAAGTGGTCGGTCTACGGCGCGATGCGCGAGGCCTGCCAGATGGTCTCCTACGAAATCCCGATGGGCATGAGCCTGCTGATCCCCGTCATGACGGCCGGGACGCTGCAACTGACGGCGATCGCCGATCAACAGGGCGACGGCTTCGCCAGTTGGTTCATCTTCAAGAATCCCTGGTGCTTCACGGCGTTTTTCAGCTACTACATTGCGTCACTCGCCTCCTGCAAGCGGGCGCCTTTTGACCTGCCCGAATCGGAATCGGAACTGGTCGCGGGCTTCCACACGGAGTACAGCGGCTTCCGCTGGTCGCTCTTTTTCTTCGGCGAGTACGCCGCGATGTTCGTCGTCTCCGGTATCGCGGTGATTCTCTTCCTCGGCGGATGGAAGTCGCCCTTCCCGGCGTCATGGGCGGCTAGTGGATGGCTTGCGGGTGATTCGATTGGTCCGAGGTTGATTCGTGGCATGTTCTTTGAAGGGCCGATCCTCTTCGTGCTCAAGGCCGCCTTCCTTTATTACGTTCAATTGTGGATTCGCTGGACCCTGCCGCGGATTCGCATCGATCAGGTGCTCTACGCCTGCGTGCAGATGCTGTTGCCGCTGACGATGGTCATGCTCCTGGGCAACACGCTCTGGATCCTCGCCACGACGCACCTGAAACTGGGTTGGATGGTCTCGCTGGACCGCGGAGTCCACTGGCTGCTCGTGCTGATCGGTTATGTGACCGTCCTGAGCATGCTCGGCATCGCCGCGTATGGATATCGAAATCGAAAACGCCTCGTGGGTACGCTGGTGATCGACCATCTGCCGTGGGCGTGACGTGAACGATTCATTGTGATGGACACGAGACAGAAATGTCAGATCTGCGGAAGCTCAACCGAGATCGGGTTCGTGTTGGATCGGGGCGATCACGATCGGCGGCGACAGGAAGAGTGGTGGGAAGGCAGACCGCACCGCTCGTTTTGGACAGGAATAAGGAAACCGGAGCGGTGTTACAAGGTGCTCACGCTTCGATGCACGAAATGCGGTTACCTGATGGAGTTCGCCGACCCCGATGAAGGGGCGAGTAGCAAGTAAATGATTGAAGCCGTCGCATTTTATGTCTTCGCCGCCGTCGTGCTGGCCAGCGCGCTCGGCATCGTCGTTTCGCGTAACATCGTGCGCGCCGCGACCTGCCTGCTTGGCACCCTCGGCGGCGTCGCCTGCCTCTACTTCGTCATGCACGCCAACCTGCTCGCTGTCATCCAGCTCATCGTCTACGCCGGCGGCACGCTGATTTTGATCGTCTTCGGCGTCATGCTCACCAGCAAATCGCCCTTCGTCATCTTCTCGCCGACGCGCGGGCAGGTCGTCGCCGCCGTCCTCGTGGTCTTGCTGCTGGCCACTGGGCTCTGCACCCTGATCCTCCAAGCCGATTGGTCTCATTCCGCCGGTCAACTCGCCGCCTCGCCGCCGGTCAAGGCCGTCGGGACGTCGCTGTTGACCGATTATCTCGTGCCGTTTGAAGCGGCCAGCGTTTTGTTGCTTGTCGTCATGATCGGCGCCGCGTATTTGGCGCGGCCGGAGAAGTGAAACCTTGCGTAGTTTGAAGCCCAAACAAAGCTTGCTGGATCGAGCGGGCACTGTGGAAACGATTGAGCGTTTGGAACGCGCTTCAAGGGACCGCCTGCGCGAAGGAAGGCTTTTGGAAAGCCATCGTTCTTCATATTGGTCTGTATATACTCTCGGCTATGTTGTTGAGCTTTGCCTAAAATCCGCTTTTTTCAGGTTCTGCGGAATCTCGCCCCATCAAGATGTCTCACCTTATCGCGTCATCGCAAAAGACTGGGGAGTGCAACTTGGCATTGGCGGTGCCCGGAATCTCCATGACCTCGTGTTCTGGCTGAGGCTCTTGATCACAGAGCGGGTCTTTTCAAATAGACCATTGAAATTTGCGGTCGCAAGTGAGTTCACGGCGCGTGTCCAACTCGTGGCGAAACACTGGCGAGAAAATTTACGCTATGCTCCTTCTGTAAAGGCGAGCAATGAGCAGAAAGAAGTGATCGCAGCGGTTAGTTGGATCGTACAACGGCACGAGCTTCTGTGGAGATAGTCATGCCGGTTCATAATTACGGGATTCATGCTAGACATCGGCGGAAGGATTTGGTTGACCGGTTGGCCGACGAGCTTCGAGATCGGCAGCCACCTCGTGGCGAGGGGCCAGAAGACCGCCCAGATATCTACATTGAAGAATTAAGTGCTGAAAAAAGCGGTCCTTTGTCAATTACCGTTGTTTGGACCAAATGGGAAGGCGTCCTTGAAGTCCAAAGACCTGCAATCATCAGAGATGCATGCAAAAAATCCGGCCCAGGTATTACACGGATCGTCGTTGCAGCTGGGTTCACGCCCAAAGAGGCAGATGTGCTCGGTATGGAATTGAAGAGAAAGCCGTAGGATTGAATATGCTGACGATCGGCCTCTACCACTATCTGATCCTCTCCGTGCTGGTTTTTTCCATGGGCATCCTCTGCATGGTCACCAAGCGCAACGCCATCGGCATCCTGATCGGCGTCGAACTGGTGCTGAACGCGGCGAACATCAATCTCGTGGCCTTCAGCCGCTACCAGACCGGCGCGGGCGACGGCCATATTTTCGCGGTCTTCGTCATCCTGCTCGCCGCCGCCGAGGCCGCGATCGGCATCGCGATCTTTATGAACTTCTATAACACGCTGCAGACGATCGACGTCGATCGCGGCGACGAGCTGAGGTATTAAAGCTTCACAATGGATTATCAATCCGCATTAGCCCTTGGCGTCTTCATCCCCCTGGTCAGCTTCGTCTTTCTGGCCTTCTGGGGTCCGCGTCTGGGCAAGCCGAAGTCGTCCTACGTCGCCCTGGCGGCGATCGGGACGAGTTGCCTCCTCTCAACGTGGGTTCTCGTGGGATGGCTGGGACTCGATAGCGACGCACAGGCAAAGCTGACCAACGGCGCCTTCCGCTTTTACTGGGGCGATTTCGGCGACATCCCCATCAAGGTCGGCATCAAGCTCGATTCGCTGACCGTGATCATGTACTTCATGGTCACCTTCATCTCTTTCTGGATCCACTTTTTCTCCATCGGCTACATGGAGGGCCATAGCGACGAGGTCGATCACGTCAGTAAATACCATCGCTTCTTCGCATACCTGTCGCTCTTTTGCTTCAGCATGTTGGGGCTTGTCGTCGCCAGCAGTCTCCTGTTCATGTTCATTTTCTGGGAGCTGGTCGGCCTCTGCTCCTACCTGTTGATCGGTTTCTACTTCGACAAGAAGTTCGCCAGCAACGCGGCGATGAAAGCCTTCATCACCAACCGCGTCGGCGACTTCGGTTTCATCCTCGGACTGGCGCTGGTCGTGCTTTTTCTGAGAACGTTTGATCTCGATGAGGCGGCCGGCGAGTTTGCGAAACAGTTCACCGCGGGGACCGGCATTTTTGAATCGAAGATTTCGCTCTTCGGCTTCTCTCTCGGCACGCTCATGGGCATCGGCCTCTTTTGCGGCGCGATGGGCAAGTCCGCCCAGTTCCCGCTGCACGTCTGGCTCCCTGACGCGATGGCCGGCCCGACGCCCGTTTCCGCGCTGATCCACGCCGCCACGATGGTCGCCGCCGGCGTCTATCTCGTTGCACGGGTCTTCCGCCTGCTCACGCCCGACGCGCAGTTGTTCGTCGCCATGATTGGCTGCATCACGCTGACAATCACCGCGCTCATTGCCATCGTCCAGACCGACATCAAGAAGGTGCTGGCCTACTCCACGCTCAGCCAACTCGGGTACATGATCTTCGGCATGGGCGTCGGGGCCTGGGTCGCCGCGCTGTTTCACCTGATGACCCACGCCTTTTTTAAGGCCATGCTCTTCCTCGGCTCCGGCCAGGTCATCGAAGGCTGCCACCACGAGCAGGAAATCACCAAGATGGGCGGACTCCGCAAGAAGATGCCCGTCACGTGCTGGACTTTTTTCATCGGAGTTCTCGCCATCTCCGGCTTCGGAATTCCCGGCACGCAATACGGCCTGGGCGGCTTTTTCAGCAAGGATGAGATCCTCGCCGTCGCTTACGAGCGGGCCTTCAATCTGCCGGCGTTGAAGAAGACCGACGCGGCGTCGGATGATGCGGGTGAACATGCGGAGGCCAATAGCGAATGGCGAATAGCGAATAGCGAAAACAAGCCGGAATCGACCATTCGACTAGCATCAACGGCAGATAGCGCAAATTCGCGATTTGCTATTCGCCATTCGCAATTGGCCCAAGCTCAGCGAAACGTTGAGATACACGAATCTCACGATGCGCATGCCGCGCACCACGGGGAGGACCACGAGACCGGCACGCCGGAGAAACTTTCCGTCGCCGCGACACTCCGCAACTTGCCGAAGTGGATGTTCTGGCTGCCGATCATCATCGCCTATGTGACGCCGTTCTACATGATGCGCTGCTGGTGGCTGACTTTCTGCGGCCATCACCGCGATCATCATGTCTACGACCATGCCCACGAGAACTGGAAGATGTTTTTCCCGCTGGTCGTCCTCGCCGCCGGCACAATCTTTTGCAGCTACTCGACCTTCCGGCCGTTGATCCACGACGCCGCGAAAGCGGCGACGAACGCCCCGGCCATCGTCGCAATCGACGGCCAGGCGCACAGCTTCCACGACGCGCCGGCGATGCTGACGGTCACGCACTCGGAAGACCCGAAGGTCAATCCGCACAAGGCCCTCGTTCCCATTGTCGGCTTCTCCTGGATCGCCGGGATGGGTCTGGCATTTTTGATTTATCGCGGTGGACTGGGCATGGCCGACCGGCTCAAGCGGGCCTTCGGACCCATCCATACGGCACTGGAAAACAAGCTCTACTTCGACCACGTTTACGACAATTTGCTTGTCGGCGGTACGGTCCTGATCGGCTACGTCGCCGGCCTCTTCGACAAGATTGTGATCGACGGCGTGGTCAACGCCGTTGCGGCGGTGACGCGCGTCTTCGGCGTGTTCACCGGACGGCAACTGGACATGCCGGTCCAGCGCGGCGACATCGGCGTCGTCGATGCCGTGGCCAATGGTCTGGCCGGCGCGATGCTCGACATCGGCACGCAGGTTCGCCGCCCACAGAACGGCCGCATCCGAAACTACGTCCTGTGCGTGGCCGGCGCGGCGGCGATCGCTTTACTGTGCGTGCTCTTTTATGACCGGCTGGCCGGCAGCATCGAGTGGATCAAGACGAAAACGATGACGGTAGCGCAGAAATGAATAGCGAATTACGAATAGCGAATAGCGAAATGGGAAATCGACCCTTGAGCCGGACTCAGGCGGCTTCCTCTTTCGCTATTCGCTATTCGCTATTCGACATTTGAAACTCGGAGTTTTCCCGTGGAACACCTACTCAACTGGCTCATCTTTCTCCCGACGATCGGCGCGATCGTCGTCCTGGCCGCGCCCGCCCGTCAGGCCCGGGCGATCACCTGGGTCTTTACCTTCGTCGTCTTTCTTCTCTCCTGCACGATGTTCGGCCCGTTCGTAAACGGCGGCTTCGGAGGCGACTATGGCGCGAATCTCCAGTACCAAACCAAGGTCGCCTGGATTCACGTCGGCAATTTCAACATCGACTACCACGTCGGCATCGACGGCCTCTCCTTCCCGCTCATCATCCTCACAACGCTCATCACCTGGCTCTCCGCCTGGGCCAGTTGGAACTTTGACCACTGGACCAACAATCGCGGGGCCAAGGGCTTCTTCGCTCTCTTTCTCATTCTCGAAACCGCCGTGCTTGGCACTTTCGCCGCGATCGACTTCTTCCTCTTCTACATCTTCTGGGAATTGATGCTCCTGCCGATGTATTTCCTCATCGGCGTCTGGGGCGGACCGCGCAAGGAATACGCCGCCATCAAGTTCTTTATCTATACCCTTGCCGGTTCGGTGCTGATGCTCGTCGCCCTGCTGGCGATGTACTACACCAGCGCCGACGCCATGGGCACGACGGCCGGCACCTTCAACCTCATCGACTTTGCCAGGAACCCCGCCATCCACGAAATGTTCAACAGCCCGAGCACAATGTTCCTCGGCTGGAACTTCGGCAAGGCGATGTTCGTGATGCTCTTCATCGGCTTCATGATCAAGGTGCCGCTCTTCCCGTTCCATACATGGTTGCCCGACGCCCACGTCGAAGCGCCGACGCCGATCTCGATGATCCTGGCGGGCATTCTCCTGAAGCTCGGGGCCTACGGATTCCTGCGGGTCTGTTATCCGATCTTCCCGACGGCGGCCGCAGAACTGGCGGGAACGGTCGCCGCGCTCGGCCTGATCAACATCATCTACGGCGCGTTTTGTTGTCTCGCGCAGACCGACTTCAAACGCCTCGTCGCCTACAGCTCCATCAGTCACATGGGTTACGTCGTGCTCGGCATCGCCGTCATGACGACCGTCGGTTTCCAGGGGGCGATGTTCCAGATCCTGGCGCACGGCATCTCCAGCCCGATGTGCTTCTTCCTCGTCGGCGTCATTTACGATCGCGCCCACCATCGCGATCTCAATCGCTTCGGCGGCTTGTGGCTGGCGATGCCGCGATACGGTTCCTTGGCGACGCTGGGCTTCTTCGCATCGCTCGGCCTGCCCGCGTTGTGCGGATTCATCGGCGAGTTCTGGGTGCTCATCGGCACGTTCAACGCGCCGCAGCCCTGGGCGAAGACCTTCGCCGTTGTCGCGGCCTTCGGCGTCGTGCTGACCGCCGCGTACATCCTCTGGATGATTCAGCGCGTCTATCTCGGCAAGAAGCGCGAAGAGTACGCTTCGTTTCCGGATGCCACCGCCCGAGAGACCGCGATCCTCTTCCCGATGGCCGTCCTCGCGATCTTCATGGGCATCCTTCCGAAGTACACCTTCGATCTGATGAACGGAACGCTGGGCGATATCATCAATTTGTTTGGCGGAGCAAAGTGACATGACGAGCACGATGCTCTCTTCCATCTGGATGCCGCGTGCCGAAGAGCTGGCCCGGCTCGGCCCGCTCTGGAGCCTGGCCGCGACCATCGTCGCCGTCCTGCTCGGCGCGCTGGTCGTCGGTCGCAACTGGCGGGTCTCAGGCTGGTTGACCATCGTCGGCGGCTTGTTCACCGCCTGGCTCTGTGCCAGGAACTTCGCCAATCCGGTCACTTGGGCGGGTTTGACGCCCCGAACTCAATGGCCGATGCTTGTGGTGGATCCCTTTAGTAACTTCTTTATCTTCCTGATCAGTATTTTCCTCGTTCTCGTCACCGGCATGTGGTTCGTGGGCCAATCGTCGGACCCCGGCGGCCAGCGCACCCAGCGCAAGGACGCCGTCGAGTTCTTCGTGCTCTTCATCGGCAGCGCCTTCGGCATGTCGCTGATGGTCAGCACCACGAACCTGCTCATGATCATCCTCGCCATCGAGAGCGCGTCGCTGCCTTCCTACGGGCTGGCCGGTTTTCGCAAGAAACATCGGCCTGCCGCTGAGGCCTCGCTCAAGTACATCCTCTTCGGCGCGGTCACCAGCGCGATCATGATCTACGGCGCGTCGCTGCTGTACGGAACTTTTCACACGCTCGACCTGGCGACCATCGGCAATCAACTCTCGACCGACGGCGTGACGGTCCTCTCCGGCGTGGCGATCTTCGCCTTCATGGTCGGCGTGGCGTTCAAAATTTCCGCCGTGCCGTTTCACTTTTGGACCCCTGACGTCTTCGAAGGCGCGACGATTGAAGTGACGACCTGGTTGAGCGTCGCCAGCAAGGCCGCGGGCCTCGGACTCATGCTGCGAATCGTCTCCGTCCTGACCGCCGACCTTCAAACGCCCGGGACGGTGCAATACGTCACGCTGGCCATTGCGATCATGGCCGCATTGACGTGCACCTGGGGCAACTTCTCCGCCTTTCGCCAGACCAACATGAAGCGCCTGCTGGCGTTCAGCTCGATCGCTCACGCCGGTTACATGCTCATGGCCGCCGCGATCATCTGGAAACCCACCGCCGACGTCACGACGCAGCCGGCCTTCAGCGCCGTCGTCGCCTACATGATGGTCTACCTGCTGATGAACCTCTGCGCGTTCGGCATCGTCGCCATCGTCTATTGGTCCACCGGCAGCGAATCGATCGACGCGTTCAGGGGGCTGATCTGGCGAAACCCGCTGCTCGCCGTCACGATGGGCATTTGTCTGTTCAGCCTCATCGGGCTGCCCCCGATGGGGGGCTTTCTCGCCAAGTGGTGGCTGCTCGCCGCCCTCTGGAACGGCAAGCTCGTCTGGCTGGTCTTCGTCGCCGTTTTCAATACTTTGATCAGTCTTTACTACTACGCCCGAGTCGCCGTCGCGATGGTCTTCGCCGACGAGGACCGCCCGGCGATCCGTGCGCCGTGGCTCGGCCAGGCGGTCGTGACGGCCTGCGCCGTGGGGATCCTGCTCACCGGCACTTTCGCCGCGGGCTGGCTCAAGAATTTCGCCGACGCGCGGTCCCGCGATCTCTATGCCTACACGCCCTCGTCGCATGTCGTGGTCGCTGAAAAGCCCTGAGACTCGCCCCCCATCGATGGGTTCATCATGGATAACGCCGTTGACATCTTGAATGAATTGTTGGAAGCCGAGTGCGGAAACCTGATCCACCGTCTCGGGGAATCAAATCCATACGTCTCCCGGTCCGCTGCCGTGGATCATGCCGTCGTGGAGCGAATGCGGGCGGACGTCGAGCGACATCGCCGCGAGTTGATCGATATGATCCTGTCGCTGCGGGGCTCGCCGGCCCCGCCGAGTTATCCCACGGCGCTGGGCGGCGTTCACTATTTGAAGTTGACGTTTCTGATGCCGCAGGTCATCGCAAGCGTGCGGGGATTGGTCAGGACCTACGAATCCGTCGGTTCGACCGGTCGTCCCCAGGCCGACGCGCTGATCGGGCGCATTCTCGCCGACCACAAGCGCCATCTGGCCGAACTGGAAAAGCTTCACTCCAACATCGCCCAGCCGGCGTGATCGTTTCGTTTCGCAGACGATCACGCCTTGTTCGGCACTTCGAACCATTTGATGACCTTGGCCGTGGCGGGCTCCTCGACGGTGAGCATCTTTGGAATCACGGTCGTGCCGATCGTCGTCGACGTTGTGTTGGGTACGATCGTCTTGGTAATGATGTTGTTCTGGAAATACACCTTCACCTGATACGTGGCGGTCGGCGTGACTCCGCCGAAATGCGCCCACCTCGGGCCGACGCCGCCGTAGCCCGACGCCACGCCGATGTCCCGTCGCCCGAGCAGTGTCGTGCCGGTCGAATTCCAAAGTTCCACGCGCGTGCCGATCGCCGCCTTGTTGGTTTTGCCCGATCCGCCGCCGAGCACGCGGACTTTCAGATAATTAGACGAATTGATGCGGTTTTCGAGCAGGATCGGCGCGGCGTTTTCGCGCGTCAGGAACAGGTCGAGGTCGCCGTCGTTATCGTAGTCCACAAATGCGCAGTCGATGAACGCCCCGGAGAGTGTCGTTCCGACGGCCGTGCGTAGAAAGGTCCCGTTGCCCTGGTTCTGATAGAGGTAATTGTTGCCGTCCATGCCGGCGATGAAAAGGTCCAGATCGCCGTCGTTGTCGTAATCGCCCCAACAGCAGCTTCTCGTGCCCGGCAGGTCGGGCGTGTAATTCGTGGCCGCGTTCAGGTTCAAACCCGCGGACGAAGTGACGTTGGTAAAGTTGCCGCTGCCGCCGGTCCAGTTGCGGTCGTTGCGCCAGAGATAACCGGTGCACGTCTCAGTCGTGCGGGGGCAAAACAGGTCCAAGTCGCCGTCGTTGTCGTAGTCGGCCCAGGCCGAGCCGATCTTGTTGGTGCTGCCCGTGACGACGCTGATGCCGTAATTGTTTCGGGTATAGGTTCCGTTGCCGTTGGACACAAACAGCTTTCCGCTGTTGTAGTGGTAGAAAAAGTCCGTCAGTCGGTCGTTATTCACGTCGCCGGCGGAGCAATAATCGCCGTCGCCATAGTCGCCGGAGTTGTTGAGTCCATCGCCGGAACTGTTGGACGGTGTAAAGGCCGGCGTTGTGCTGCCGGTGTGGCGGCCGATCCAATTGTTGTCTCCGCTGAACATCACCAGATCGCACCAGCCATCGCCGTTGACGTCGGCGGCGGCCAGACCTTCGTTGTTGGAGGGATTGGAGAAACCCAGATTTCCCCCATCCGTGAAGACGGCCAGGCCATTATTGAGACGACAGGTCTCCGTGTCGTTGTTGCTCAGGCAGCCCGTCCAGACATCGATATCGCCGTCATTGTCGACGTCGAGGAGCGCCCATTGCCGTCGCGGGCCGGAAAAATAATAGTTCGAAAAACTCGCGCCCGCGTTGTTGTTGATCCACAAACGGGCCGTGCTTCCACTGACCATGACGTCCAGATCGCCGTCGCCGTCGAAATCCGCCCAGGCGATTCCGCCGCCGTAGGTATCGGCGCTGGTACTGTTGATGAGGTTGAAGCCCTTGGCCGCCGAGACGTCGACGAAGGTCGCCGCCTTGACGGATACGTTGTCGATCCCCCAGGACTCGTTGTCGATGCCGGGCGTCGGATCGACGAAGCTGGCCTGAAAGGTAATGGTCGATACAGCCGAAGTGGCCGTGATGATCACCTCAACTTTGCGAAAGATGGCGTCCTGATACGACGAATTGTACCCGTATGACCCTATCTGGTCGTAGGGATACGGGTAGGTCATGCCATAGCTCGGATAGCCGTGACAAATCGTTTTCGAGAAGGCCGTTGTCCCGCCGACGCTCACGTTGAACGAGTCGGGCCCGTAGCTCGAATGGCTCCCGTCCCATGAATCAATCGCATAAAGATCGAACGACACGCTGTATGTCTCGCCGATCGTCGTATTCAGCGCCAGTTTGAGGGGCTCGGTCCAATGTCGGCCCGCGAAGTTTGTGTACGTCGCGTCGGATGTCCGCGTCGTATCCGACCACTCCGGCCCCATCGCGGATTCAAAGTCGTTCGCATACGGTATGTTTGCCGGCACCAAAACGGACGGTACGGGTGGAGCGATCATGAACGGCTCGGTCGACGCAAGCCCGCCATGCGTGCCTTCCATCCTCGTTTTTGAGGACATGCTCGAGCCGTCCCATTGCATCAACTCGATGTCGTCGCCGTCATCGTTCGCCGCGATGTAAATTTCCCCGTTGGAATACCCCGTGCGAAGCTCGACGGTGCGACCTTGATTGAACAAGTCGGTCCCCGACTGTTCCGCGGACCAGGACGAGCCGTTCCAGGTGCGGTATCGAAGTGTCGTTTGACCGCTTTCCACAAAAGCCAGAAGCGCCGCCGTGCCTTCGGGCTGGTACGCAATATCGAACGCCCGGCGGTCGTGCGCCGGGATGCTCAATTCGACGTCCGTCCCGGCGCCCCAGGACGATCCATTCCAGGTGTTGACCGTGAGCTTGTTGGAAGCATCAACACCGCCGAAGAGGATCTGATCGCTCGACGGGTCGGCCGCCAGTCGGACCCACCAGGACGTATTGGACGTACTGCCCATCGAGGACGAAGAGGACCAGGTCGTGCCGGTCAACGTGCGATAGCGCGGCGCGGACTGACCGCTCTTGCCGTATACCATCAGACCGTCGCCCGAATTCGATTCAAATGCGAAACCGTAGCATTCATCGTCATTGGAAGGGGTCGACGATTCGAGTTCGGTCCAGCTCCCCCAGGACGAGCCGTTCCAGATCGCCGCGGAAAGCGCCGGATTGTGGTTGTTGTGCTGGCCCAATGCGAGGAGGACGATTTGATCGCTGTTCGGCTTGGGATAGAGCGAGATGTAGTCGTTTCCCTGAATGCTGGACATGCTCAGCGTGGACGCAGAAGAGAGCGTGGTTCCGTCATAGGTACGATACTTGATGCTGGTCGTACCGGCGTCGTAATAGACGATCAAGGCGTCGCCTGACGATTGTTCGTAGGCAATATCGACGTTTCGATCGTCGTTTTCGTCACCGTTGGACGAAACTTGCGTTGGGCCGGTCCACGACGCGCCGTTGTAGAACATGACGTGGATGTTGTTGCCGGCGTTAAAGGTGGCGCAGGCCATTTCGTTGCGCGTCGGACAGTTTCTCAGCACGACCCAGTTGGGTTCAGCGCTCACCGAGGACATGGACGAAGAGGAACTCCAGGCGCTGCCGTTCCACGTCGCAAAGTAGGGAGCGGCGCTGGTGCTTCGACTCACCACGACCATCGGGGACGACGACGAATTCGCCCGGACCGCCGGCGGCAGTGCGCACGCCACCATCACCCACGCCGGAACCCAACGAAAGCAGCCGCACCGAATCGACATGTCTCGCCCCCAAGAAGCGCCGGCCTCCAACGCGCCGGCCGAAATTAGCGGACGCCCCGCGCGCACCGCCCGCTGACTACTTTTCGACAAATATCCGATTCAAAATCCCTTATGACAATCCGGATAACGCCTATCGGACGCTCCCGGGCGGGGCCCGGGGCACATTTTTCTCTTGACCCGAATTGGACGGTCCGATACACTACAGGGCTCGGCGTTCTCCTCTCGGGATTGTTCCCCGACTCTTCTCCCCCTTTGGAGATTCGGACCGCGGACGCCCGCCGAAAGGCAGGCTGTGTTCGGTCCATCGTCGGAGATCGCCCGGTCGGAACCAGGGCTTGGCCGCCTTCGCCGACCCTGACGGAGTGAACGAGACATGCGTACCGCGACCAAAACCAGTTGCCAGGAAGAGAATGATTCGATGAGCGCGTCGCCCCTATCCCGATTGCGAAACGTTGGCATTTCCGCCCACATCGATTCCGGTAAGACCACGCTGACGGAGCGGATGCTCTTTTACGCCGGCCGCATCCACAAGATCGAAGAGGTCAAAGGCGGCGGCGACGGCGCCACCATGGACCACATGGACCTCGAGCGCGAGCGCGGCATCACCATCACCTCCGCCGCGACTCAGGTCAACTGGGACGACGCCCTCATCAACGTCATCGACACCCCCGGCCACGTCGACTTCACCGTCGAAGTCGAGCGGTCCCTCCGCGTGCTCGACGGCGCGATTCTCGTCCTCTGCGGCGTCGCCGGCGTTCAGTCGCAGTCGATCACCGTCGACCGTCAGATGAAACGATACCAGGTGCCCCGCATCTGCTTCATCAACAAGCTCGACCGCCAGGGCGCCGATCCGGTCAACGTCATCAAGGGCCTCGAAGAGAAACTCGACTTGCGGACCGTCCAGTTGCAATTGCCCATCGGTCTCGGCAACGCATTGGAAGGCGTCATCGACCTGATTCGAATGAAGGCCGCCTATTTCGACGGCCCCAACGGCGAAAAGATCCGCTGGGAGGAAATCCCCGCTGCCTTGAAACAAGACGCCGTCAACGCGCGTACCGGTATGCTCGACGCCCTCAGCCTTTACGATGACGAGCTTCTTTCGATCATGCTTGAGGAGAAGCCCGTTCCCGAGGAATTGATCCACGCGATCGTCCGTCGCGGAACCATCGCCAGCGAGTTTTCGCCGGTCATTCTGGGCTCGGCCTACAAGAACAAGGGTGTGCAGCTCCTGCTCGACGCGATTGTGCGCTACCTGCCGTCGCCGCTCGACCGGGAAATCTTCGCCCTGGACCTCGACAACGACGAAGCGGAAGTGCCGCTCGAAGCCAATCCCGAAGGCCCGCTGGTGGCCCTGGCCTTTAAGCTGGTCGACGAAACCTTCGGACAATTGACGTTCATGCGCGTCTATCAGGGCAAGATGGTCCGCGGCGATCGTTACATCTGTTCGCGCACGCGCAAGCCCCAGCGGTTCAGCCGCATCGTTCGAATGCACGCCGACGAGCGCGAAGACATCGACACGGCGGGAGCCGGGGACATCGTCGCCGTCGTCGGCCTCGATTGCATCTCCGGCGATACGTTTTGCAGCGAGGACGCCAACTATTCCCTCGAATCCATGCACATCATGGACCCGGTGATTTCCCTCGCCGTCAGCCCCGCCAAGACCGCCGACCGCGATAAGTTTTCCAAGGCGATGTCGCGCTTTTCAAAGGAAGACCCGACCTTTCACGTTTCCTCCGATCCCGAAACCGGCGAAACGATCATCTCGGGCATGGGCGAGTTGCACCTGGACATTTACTGCGAGCGCATCCGCCGCGAATACAAGGTCGAATTGACGGTCGGCCAGCCCAAAGTCAGCTATCGCGAGTCACCGTCGAAGTCGGTCGCGTACAACTACAAGCACAAGAAGCAGACCGGCGGCTCCGGACAATACGCCCACGTCGTCGGCCAGTTGGAACAGCTCCCCGAGAATCATGAGACCGGCTACGAATTCGAAAACAAGGTCTTCGGCGGCCGCATCCCCACTGAGTACATTCCCTCGGTCGACAAGGGCTTTCAGTCCATGCTGACGAAAGGGCCGTTGGCCGGCTACCCGATCACGGGCGTGAAGATGATTCTCGAAGACGGCTCGTCGCACGACGTTGACTCGTCGGACATGGCCTTCCAGATCTGTGCCCGCGACGCCTTCCGCGAGGCCTTCCTCGGCAGCAAGCCGGTCCTTCTCGAACCGATCATGAAGGTCCAGGTCGAGACGCCGAGCGAGTTCCAGGGGCCGATCATCGGCGATTTGTCCTCCCGCCGCGGCCTGGTCATGGGCACCGAATCGCGCGGCATGTTGACGATCATCGACGCGGAAGTCCCGCTGGCCCGCATGTTCGGCTACGCCACCGACGTGCGCTCCCTGTCGCAGGGCAAAGCCAGCTTCACGATGGAGTTCTTGAAATACAAGCGCGTCCCTGCGGCGATTCAGACCGAGATTGTCGAAGCCGCGGCCAAGAAGAAGAAATAGCGAATTCAGAATAGCGATTAGCGAAAATCGGGTAACACGCGCCGCTCTTCTTTCGCTATTCGCGATTCGCCATTCTTAATTCAATCCGGAGAATAGCCCCATGCATGAACGTTTCAGCGACCGTGCCCGCCGGGCCCTGGCCCTCGCCAACCAGGAAGCCATCCGCCTTCATCACGAATTTCTCTCGCCCTTGCACATTCTGCTGGGCATTCTCGCCGCCGGCTCAGGCATCGCCATCATCGCCCTGCGGAATCGCGACATCGACCCCGATACGCTCAAAGACGAATTGAACCGCAAGGCCGAGCCGGGCAGCCGCGAACTGCACCAGACCAAGATGGCCCAGAGCGCCGACACGCGCCAGGTCATTCAGTTCGCCATTGACGAGGCCCGCAAGCTCGGCCACCGCTACGTCGGCACCGAGCACCTCCTCCTCGGCATCCTGCGCGAGGGCCAGACCGTCGCCGCGAACACGATCGTCCAGCGCGGCGTGAAGCTCGAAAATCTGCGCGACGAGATTCTGACGCTCCTGCGCTCCAGCACCAGCGAGGACCATGCCCCCGCGGCGGCCGGCCACGACGGCCTCGAGTGGATTCACCAACAGGAACTCGCCAAGGCCTTTCGCTCGCCGAATTTCTGGCACCGCCTGATCCTCGCGGTCGATTCGGCCAATCGCCTGGGCCACGGCGAAATCAGGGACGAACACCTGCTCATGGGCCTCCTGCGCGAACCGGACAGCTTCGTCTCCCAGATGCTTGCCGAAAAAGGCGTCACCATCGACTGGGTCCGCGACCGCGTCACCCGCGCCAACGCCCTCTAATCCTTCCATCGAAGCGGGCCGGGAAGAGGCTTCCATCCCCTTGCACTCCTCAAGAGTGCCGGAGGAAAGTTTTCAAAGCAGCTTCCTGAACAGGATCTTTGCGATTTCCATGGCCCACGGATCGAGGACGACAAGGGGTACCATCGGAAGGGCCGCCGAGATGATGAGCGACAGTATGCACCGTCGATTGACCGGGAGGAGTTTAATCTCCTGCACGATCTGGTAACTGTTGGATAAGTCCGCCAGCGACTGCATGTCCCCCGTGCCCAATAGCTCGTCACCGCCGGGGTTTTCGCCCTGGATCCACTTCCGCTCAAATCGGCGCACGTAGTCGCTCGCCAGGTTGCCATACGTGTCCATGCCGCGTCGCCACGTCTTGTTGAGCGTTCCGGCAAGGACCAGAAGCGGCAACATGAGGACCACCGTGGCGCCGACGATGTACGCAATGACGGGCATCTTCTCGGCGGCGAGCGACGAGTGGTGGAATAGAATGTTGGCGGCCACGTTCGCGGAAACCACCAACCCGACGGCAAACGCCAGAATGCCGAAACGCATCTCCACTTCGGACAAAAAGCCCAGCCCACCGGCGCGGTCAGGATGCGTGGCCATGGTTTGAAGATCGAGCCGGGCCATTCGGCGGAGCAGGCCGGTCCAAATGATCAATCGCCACACCCAGCGATAGAGAAACACGCGGGCAAAAAAAGCGCCGACGAAAAAGCCCCACCAGCCGGCGATGCTCAGGCCCGCTCCATCGGGCCGCATCGACCACGAGTCCACAAGGTTCTGCGTCCACCGCTCGCCGCGGAAGAATACGATCGGAAGCCCGGCCAGCAGGACGATGACCAGTTCCGACCGCCCGGATTCGCACTTGCCTCTTGCCCAGGCAAGAATCGAATCAAACGCCGGCCGGTCCCCCTCACGGATCAGGCCTCGTTCGAGGAATTTCGCGATCGCCTTGGAGACGCCGGGTTCGATCACGATCTCGGCGATGATCAGCAGTGGCAATGTGACGAGGTACAACACGTGTTGGGGAAAATCGAAAATGAACGGAATCCGCACGGAGCCGGGAAATGCCAGATTCTGCGCCAGCGATAACAGAAACAAGGGACACCACGTGATGGCGATCAGCAGCAGCGAGCGGCGACCCACGTAAGCGTTTTCAAGGCCCTCGAGGCGCAGCTTGACCATCAGGCGAAAAATCGGCCCGCCCTGCATGAGGCGGAAGTCCTCGGCCACCTGTGTACGAGCCGTGTCATCGCTGCCGTTGAATGCGGGAGGGGATGCCATCGACCGGGACATCGGAGTTTTCTGCGGCGATTGTGCGGGCGCTGCGAGAGACATCCTTGCGCTGATCCTGCGGTTCGAAGGGCCCGCAACCAACCCGGGCCGTTCAACTTCGCGCTATGCTAATCGCTGCCGTGCGCTGTCACAAGACAACAGCGCCGCGCGGATCCGGCGCGGTCCCCTCCCAAACGGGGCGTTTCGATGTATTAAGGATTGGCGTATCGTCAGTGCATCGCCTTGGAGATGGTGAAGATGGGTAAGAGCAGCGCCAGAACCAGCCCGCCGACCACGATGCCCAGGAACATGACGATTGCCGGTTCCAGAAGGCTGGTCATCGTCTTGATCGCCGTGTTCAATTCGCTTTCGCAGAAGACGGCGACGCGCTCCATGACGACGCCGAGCTGGCCGCCGCGCTCGCCCGCACCGAGCATCTTGTTGATCGCCTTGGGCACGTTCTTGTAGTCGGAGAGGGCCTCGGAAAGCTGCTGCCCGCCTTCGAGACGCTCCAGGACCCGGTTCCACATTCGCTCGTAGTAGGGGCTGCCCGCCACACCCGAGGTCAGCTTGACGCTGTCGAGCATCGCGACGCCCGACTGGATCATGGTTCCCAGCGTCCGCAGGCTGCGCGACAGGTAGGTCTTGTGGAAGAGCTGACCGAACAGGGGGATCTTCAGTTTGAACTCCTCGAGTTTGAGCCGTCCCGACTTCGACCTGACGAAAAGCACGGCGCTAACGACGGACACGACGAGGGCGCTCACGATATAAACCCAATAGGTGGTCAGCTTATCGCTGAAGGAGAGCAGGAATCGCGTCAGAATGGGAAGCTTATCCTCCCGACCGGCGTAAATTTGCGTAAACTTGGGCAATACGAACGTCATGAGAAAGATCGTCACGCCGATGGCAAAGACAAACATGACAATCGGGTACGTAATCGCCCCTTTGATTTTCTTGGTCATCTCGCGCTGCGCTTCCAGGTGCGCCGCCAGTCGGCGCAGCATGGGGGCCATCATGCCCGACGCCTCCGACGCCTTGATCAGGCTGACGTAGATCGGCGGGAAGATCTTCGGATGTTCGGCCAGGGCCGCCGAAAACTCGCTGCCGCCGGTCACCTGATCGATCACGGCGTCCAGTGCCTTGGCGAATCGCGGCGAATTGCCGTCCGACACGCAGGCTTGCAGGGCTTCAGTCATGGAGACGCCGGTTTCGACCATGACGGCGAGCTGATTGGTAAAAAAGATCACATCGGTAGGGCGGTACTTGTCGCCGCCGAGCGCTCCGGGCTTTGCAGACTTGTCGGATGAGGCGCCGACGGCCTTGCTCCGCGCCGGCGGGATGCCGGTCGAAATCTTGGCGGACGATTTCGATTTTGCCGGGGTGGGCCGGCTGCCCTTGGGCTGGACGCGAACGATGAATTTGCCTTCGCCCCGGACGATCTTCGCGGCTTCGTTCACCGACGTCGCGTTGATGTCGCCCTCGACGAGCTTGCCGGCGTCGTCGCGTGCCACGTAGGTAAAGACGGCCATCGGTCACTCCCTCGAAAATTATTCCGCGCCCGCAACGCCGAAGATCGTTTGAAGCCGACCGGGCTCCGGCGCCGCGGCCAGGGCGCTGTCCGCTTCCAAATGCCCGTCGCGCACCAGCGCGGCGAGCGACTGTTCCAGGGTGTGCATGCCCTGGCGCCGTCCGGTCTCGATCATTCCGTAGATCAAATGCGTTTCGTCCTCGCGGATCGCGCGGCGGATCGCGGTCGAGGCGATCATGACTTCGGTCGCGGGAATGAGCGTTTCCCGGGCTGCATCGCGGCACAGCGTTTGACAGACGATTCCGCGAAGCGACGCCGCCAATTGCGATCGAACCTGCCCCTGCTGAACCGGCGGAAAAACATCGATGATTCGCGAAAGCGTCTGCGTCGCGCTGGACGTGTGCAGGCTGGCGATGACGAGGTGGCCGGTCTCCGCGGCGGTCAGGGCCGTCGAGATGGTTTCCAGATCGCGCATTTCGCCGATGACGATCACGTCCGGCCGTTGCCGGAGGACGTGGCGCAGCGCCGATGAAAAAGTCGGGCTGTCCGTCCCGATCTCGCGTTGTTCGATGACGCAGGTGCCGTGCGCGATGGCGAATTCGATCGGATCTTCAATCGTGATAATGTGCGAGTGACGAGTCCGGTTCATGTGCTCGATGAGCGCCGCGACGGTCGTGCTCTTGCCCTGGCCGGTTCCGCCGGTGATCAGCACCAGGCCGCTGGGAAAATCGGCAAAGCCGAGGACCGCCGGGGGAAGCTTCAGGGACTCAAAGGTCGGAACGGTTTCGGGAATGGCGCGAAAGGCCGCGGCGATCGTGCCGCGCTGAGAGTGAACGTTGACGCGAAACCGACCGGCGCCGGAAAGGTCGAGCGCAAAATCAACGTCCTTCTGACGATCAAAGGTCTCGCGATGCGCGGGCGACAGAATCGCCAACAGCGCCTCGGCCATTGCGTCGGGCGGCGCGGGAGCCTCGCCCAACGGCATCCATTGACCACCGGCATAAATGGTCGGGGCCGCGCCGGCCACCAGCACGAGATCGCTCGCGCCGCGCGCCGCCGCCGTTTTCAGGAGCGCGGGAATGTCCGTCGCGGACGGGTCGGCATGGGGCGACCGGGCGGCCACGGCGGCGCGCCGGCCCCTTTCGCTATTCGCCATTCGTTTGTCGTCCTGGATGGCTTCAGCCTGCGCAGACACGGAAGACCTCCTCCATCGTGGTGATTCCGGCTTTGGCCTTGGCGAGCCCGTCGGAATAGAGCGTGGTCATGTTCTTGGACAAGGCGAGCTTGCGAAGCTCCTGTAGGGGCAGGTCGTCGGAGATCGCCTGTCGGATGTCGTCGTCTGGAATGAACAGTTCGTAGATTCCGATGCGTCCGAGGTATCCGCTGCCGTGGCATTTGGGGCAGCCCTTGCCGCGAGTCAACGTTTGAATTTCATGGCCGGCTTTCTGCATGACGTGACGGATATTCGGCGTCGGCTCGAACTGTTCCTTGCAATGCGGGCAGATTTTTCGCACGAGCCGCTGGGCCAGGACCGCATCGACTGAAGCCGCGATGAGATAGCTTTCCACGCCGATGTTGTGCAGACGGGTCACGGCCGATACGGCGTCGTTGGTGTGCAGCGTCGTCAAGACCATGTGCCCCGTCAGGGCCGCCTGGACCGCCGTTCGCGCCGTGTCGTCGTCGCGAATTTCGCCGACCATGATGACGTCGGGGTCCTGGCGAAGCAGGGCGCGCAGGACGGTCGCAAATTTCAGACCGATCTTCTCGATCACCTGGAATTGATTGACCCGCTTCAAATTGTATTCGATCGGGTCCTCGACCGTGCAGACGTTGCGTTCGGGCGAATTGATTTCCGCGAGGGCGGCGTACAGCGTGGTGCTTTTGCCGGACCCCGTCGGACCCGTGACGAGCACCAGCCCGTGCGGATGGGCCAGTTGTGCGCGAAAATCCTTGAGCATTTCGATCGAAAAGCCCAGCGTTTCGAGGCTGACGAGCGCCTGGGAGTTGTCGATAATTCGAATGACCACCTTTTCGCCGAACATGTTCGGGAGCGTCGAGACGCGCAGGTCGATCGGACGGCCTTCCATCATGACGTGAATGCCGCCGTCCTGCGGAAGGCGTCGCTCGGCGATATCGAGCCCGGCCATGATCTTGATGCGCGACACGACGGGCGCCATCATCTGCGGCGGGGGATTGAGTTTTTCATAGAGCACGCCGTCCACGCGATTGCGAATCCGCAGGACGCCGTCGTCTGGCTCGATGTGGATATCGCTCGCCCCTTCCTTGACGGCGGAATAGATCAGGAAATTCACCAGCTTGATGACCGGCGAATCTCCGGCCATGCCCTCCAAATTGGAGATATCGTCGACCTTGGATTCGATCAGCTCGAACGTATCGGCGGAGACATCTTCGATGATGTCATCGATGACGAAAACGTTGGCGCTCTTGACGTATTGAGCCAGAATCGCCTGGATGTCCGCCGCGGACACGGCGACGACCTGAATCGCGCAGCTCGTGATACGGGCAATTTCCTCAATGAGAAACACGTTGGACGGTTCGCTCATCGCGACCGTCAGCGTATTGTGCACCTTGAACAACGGCAGGATCGCGTGTTTCTCGAGGAAGTCCTTCGGAATCAGCTCGATGACCTTCGCGTCCGCCAGTCGCGGCGTCAATTTGGCATAGGGGACGTTATAGGCTTCGGCCAGCGCCTCGATGACCTGATCTTCCGACGCCAGCCCGAGTTCGACGAGGATCTCGCCGAGCAATTGCCGGTGGTGGCGAACGTTTTGCTCCTCGATCGCCCGGTCGATCTGCTCCTGGGTGAGAATTCCCCGGGCCATGAGGATCTGGCCGACCTGTTTTCGTGACGGAGAATGGCGGGACGACGGCGCGCGCGAAGCGGTCGGCGCGGGAACGATGTCCGCCGGCGCGGCGTCGCTGTTCTTTTTGCGATCTATGGCTGATGGGGCCGACATCGTTTCCTCATGTCGCGTTGGACGCGAATCGGGTCATCCAAAGCTCTTCACCGCTGAATCGAGGTCCTCGTAACATTCGAATCGCCGGGCCAGCCGGGTGATTTCCAGGATTTTCGCACAGATCACGTTCAGTCCGCACAGCTTGACCGTTCCCAGCTCAACTTCGCACGTGTTCTGCAAATCGATCAGCGATTCGAGCCCGCGGCTGTCGATGCCGGCAAGTTCCGCGCAATCGACGACGACCTGGTGGCGTCCTTCCTTCGTGCAGCGGCCGCTCTGCTCGATGAACGAATCCACTTCGTCTCCGGCCAGTTCGTCCTTGATCGCCAGGACCGTGACGTTGCCGTATTGGGTCAGCGTAGCGCTCATGGTGCGTCAGAGCCTCCGACTCAGGGCGCCGAGCTGCGCCATCGACGGCGGGCCGAGTGACGCCGGACGATCGCGCTGCATCAACGCTTCCAAATCCAGTTGCAGGAACAGCTCCGACAGTTCCGGGTCGAACTGTGTTCCCGAACATCGGCGAATCTCGGCGATCGCGACGGGAAGCGGCATTGCCGATCGATACGTCCGATTGCTCGTCATCGCGTCGAAGCAATCCGCCAGACAAATGATCCGGCCCAGCCGCGGAATCGACTCGCCGGCGAGGCCTTCGGGGTAGCCGTGACCGTCCATTCGTTCGTGATGGTTCAACACGCCCGGCAACAAGTCTCGAATCTGCTTGACCGGCGAAAGGATGCGCACGCCGATCTCCGGATGTTTCTTGAGCGTGTCGAATTCCTCCTTGGTCAACTTGCCGGGCTTGCACAGGATGGCATCGGGCACGCCGATCTTGCCGACGTCGTGCAGGAGACCCGCGAGGTAGACGCGATCGCACTCGGCCTGCGGGAGCCTGGCCGCCTGGGCGAGCGATCGACTGAAATGCGCCACGCGCTCGGAATGGCCGTAGGTATAGGGATCCTTGGCGTCCACGCTGTTGACCATCGCGTGCAAGAGGGCCATCAACAGGTCCGCGAGATCGTCGTACAACAACTGATTTTCGAGGAACGCCGCCACGCGATCCGCCACGGCCCGGAGAAGTTGAACATCGACGGACGTGAAGTCGCCTTCATCGACACAGTTCATCGCCAGCATGACGCCGAGAAGTTTCTTTTCCTGCTTCAACGGCAACGCGACGAGGTGTTTGAGCCACGGCCGGGTCCATTGCAACTCGGTGCGCTTGGTCGCATTGTTGTGCAAGAGGTAGGGGGCGGGCGCGGCGGCATCGATGTGCAGGCTTTCCGCCAGGCGGTCCAAATCCGTCAGGTGGGGAGCGGCCTCACCGATCTGGATGACTCGATCCTCCAATGCGCCGGCGAGTTGCTCCGTCGCCGAACCATTAGCCGTGTTTTCGCTGAGGACAAAGGCCATCGAACGGGCCCGCGACACTTCCAGGACATCGTGCCCGACTTTGGCCAGCAACGTCGCCGGCTTCTTCGGCAGGCCCATTTGCCCGCTGATTCGGTAGATCAGATTCAGTTCTTCATAGGTGTTTTGCAGGTTCTGGGTCAGGATGCCGAGTTCGTCCTCGGCGACTTCATTGGCCCGGGTCTGGTCGACGGCGTGCGCGAGCAGCCCGCTCAGTTTCGCCACCAACGCGTCGTCCAGCAGGCCGGCTTGCGTCGCCAGCCGCAAGGCGGCCGTTTCGTCGACCTGGCATTGACTGCAAAGCCGGGAAAAGTTTTCGCCTGGTCGGTCGGAGGTCGCGATGGCGGCGATGATGACGCCGGTCACGCGCGAACGATGCCGGACGGGGGCCGACAACAAGGTGATGTTCGGCTGCCATGGACCGCCGACGGCGCCGTGGGGCCGTTCCGGTGTTTGGCCGTTGTTCGATTGGCGCGCGGCGGCCCTGGCGTATTCACCGAGGCCGGCGTGAAATGCGCCGCCTTTTTCCCAGAGCATGGTCCATAGCCGGTGGGCCGGTTCGTCGCAGGCGAGCGATTCGCCGTCGGCGTTCCAAAGCGAAAGCCAGACGCCGAACGGTCGCCAGGCCGCCGCGAGCGCATCGAAGCGCTGCCGCGAGAGGGGCCATCGAGACGGCGGCGCGGGCAAGCGCCCTTGTTCCTCCGTCGTCGCGGTCAGTTGAAGAACTTGACTCATGAGGCGGTGCCCTCCATCGCGTGGTCGGCCGCCCTTGGCGCAGTCGCCGCCGGCGCGCCGTCGAGGATCCGCCGGACCGTGCTGAGCACTTCCCGCGGGCTGAACGGCTTTGCCAGAACCTGGCGAATGTTGGTGTGACCGAGTTCCTGTTCGCTCAGGGAGAATCCGCGTGCCGTAAGCATGATGGCCGGAAGGTGGCGGGTCGCGGCGTCTCCTCGCAACTTCGCGCAGAGTTCCAGCCCCGAAAGAAGGGGCATCTGATAATCGGTGATGACCAGGTCGGGTCGCTGGCTTTTGGCGAGACCGAACGCCTCCTCGCCGTCGCCGGCGGTGATGACTTCGAAGCCGGCGTTGCGCAGTTTCGCCGCCACCACATGGACGATGTGCGGCTCGTCGTCGCACACGAGAATCTTGTTCGCTGCCATTGGACGCCCCCGAAACTCCTAACTTCACTAAGAAACGGCTTCCGCTTACGCAAGCGGGAGGATCATTCCAAAAGTGCTCCCCTTGCCGACTTCGCTCTTCAAGGTCATTTCCCCGTTATGCACCGTTTCCACGATCTGCTTGACGAGAGAAAGCCCCAGTCCGGTTCCCTTGGCCAGATTCTTGTTGGCTTCCACGCGGAAAAATTTCTCAAACATGTGTGGAAGATCCGCCTCCGGAATTCCCGCGCCGGTGTCGTTGACCTCGATGCAGATTCGCCGCGTTTGCTCCTGCGGCATCATTCGCAGGCAGACCCGGCCGCCGGACGGTGTATACTTGATCGCATTGGAGAGCAGATTCACGATCGCCTCGTGGATCAAGTCTCGGTCGGCCATGACGCGATAGACCACGGGCGTCAACTCTTCCGCCAGCGTCACGCCCTTTTCCTCCGCCTGGGGACGAAGCATGTCCGCGGCTTCCTTGACGATCATGGCGATCGCGACGGGCTCGCGGTTGATGCGGACGGTGCCGGCCTCGATTCGGCTGATGTTGAGCATGTTGTCGATCAACCGGCCCAGCCGCTCGGCGGACGTCTGAATGATGTCGTAATATTCCTTGCGGGTCTTTTCGTCGGCCGCCTCGCCGTCGACGAGCAGTTCCACATAGGCGCGAATGGACGCGAGGGGGGTTCTCAGCTCGTGGGCCACGTGGGCGACGAATTCGCTCTTGTGCTTCGACGCCTGTCGGTCCTTGGTGACGTCATGGAAAATGGCCGCCACGCCGTGACGCTTGTTCGTCTCTTCCTCAGGTCCGTCGCCCGCGACCGGCGAAAGCGCGACGGAGAACAATCGGCCGCCGATTCCGTGCTCCGTTCGTCGGCGGGCCGCGCGGCGGTCGGCTTCGCGGGCATGGCAAATCGACTTGACCAGTTTTTCATCGCTCAGGACTTCGGCAATCGGCTTGCGGAGTGCGGTCTCGCGGTTGAATCCGAAGAGTTCCTCGGCGGCGGGATTGGCCAGAACCAGTTGATCGAAGGAATCGGTCACCAGTACCGGCTCCGCGATCGAGACCAGGATCGATTCCGACTGTCGCTTGCACGCATCCGCCAGGCTGAGTTGCAGTGCCAGGCCTTTTCGCTCCTCCATCAATTCGTCGATTCGCCGCTCGACGTTGGAGGAATGGGCTTCGACGGCCTGCCAGATCGGTCCGAGTTCCGATCCGAGCGGCGAGGCCGCCAGGGACTGCCGTCGGCGGACCTTGTCCGATTGCACGTTTTGGCGCAGCTTGGCCAGCGCGGCTTGCCGGGCTTTCTTCGAGACGATCAGGATGGAGGCCGAGCCGCCCATGCAGGCCATCAAGCCCAGCGCGTGATACCAGGCGATGCCGGGGGCGCTTCCGCCCGTGAATACGCCGAGAATCGTCCAAAGCGCGCCGACGCCCAAGGGGGCCAGCGCCCAGGTCGACGAAAGGCGAAAGCGCGAAAACAGACGATGCCCGAATACGCTCGTCGATGAGCCGTGCCCGGGCGATGTCGGCGATGGACCGAAGGCCTTGGCTTCGTCCGCCGAAGCTCCCCCGATCGACGTCTGATCGACGATCTCTTCTTCCAATTGTGACCACGGTTTGGTGGAGTTGGATTTCACGGAACCGCCTCCTCCGGGGGGCAGGCGCTGCCCACCACTTCTCCCAAGTCCGACGCGACCGGTTCCGATTGTTCGGGTGTTGAAGGCGGCTTCGATTGCTCTCGGCCTCCAATCGCGTCGATTCGCTGCCGCGCGGTGTTGAATTCGGGATCGATTTCCAAAGCGGCTTCGTAGGATGCGATCGCTTCCTCTCTTTCGCCGAGGGCTTCGGCCGCCTCACCGGCGACGCAGTGCGCCATGGCCAGCCGTCCATCGAGCTTCAGCGCGGATGCGGCTTCGTTCCTGGCCCGAGCGAAATCGCCCCGCCGCAGGGCCGTGTACGCGGTTAAGACGTGCATCTCGGCGGTCGCGGGGCCTTTGCCCTGCACCCGCTGCAGTGCTTCGTTGGAAAGGTTCAGATCGCCCATCAAGAGCGACGCCCGCGCGCAAAGCGTCCATGCGATCAAATCGTCCGAGTTCGCGGCCAGCACGGGTTTGAGAACGTCGAGGGCTTTGGCGCCTTGACCGGTTTCGACATAAGCCCGGGCGAGGGCGCGCACGACGCTCGGCGACGGCGTGCTTTCGGATTCGGCATTTTTGGGATTGGACGGCTTGGCCGGAGATTCGCGCAGACGATCGATCGCCGGTATCAAGACGGCGATCGCTTCACGATAGCGTTCGGCCCAGACGAGCATCAATCCCAACTCGGCCGCGAGGCGCGGGTCGTCGTCGCCGATGCGAACGGCCTCGCGCGCAAACGCGATCGCCGGTCCGCGAAGGCCGAGAATCCGGCAGATTCGCGCCGCCAGCATCCGCATCGGGACGTTTCGATCGAAATCGTTCAGCCGGGATTGCAGCAATTCCAATGCTTCGACCGGCCGGTCAAGATTGACGAGCGTTTCCGCCTGGGCGAGGACGTATTCGGCGACTTGCGGGGCCGCGGCGCAGGCGGCCGAATAATGTTCGAAGGCCGATTCGAGATCGCCGTAGCGCTGCGCCACGAGGCCGGCGAAATAGGGGATCTCCGGATCGTTGTCGTTCAATTGCGCCGCGACCGTGATCGCTTCGCGGGCCTCGGCCAACTGTCCCTGTTCGAGCCGAAGCCGCGTGGTCAACACGTAGGCCTTTGGATCGTTCGGGCACATGGCCATCGCTTCTTCGAGCGCGCGCTGTGCATCGTCCAGTCGACCGGCCTTGAGGTGCTCCTCGGCGAGTTGTAGCTTGACGCTGCCGCGGACGGCCTCCCAGCGCTTCTTGGCCTGGGCCTTGGGATCGTTGGCCATGTGCAGATCGAATAGCCGGCCTTCACTGGGCCCGCAGCCCTGCGCCAGCAGCAGGCTGAGAATGACGAAGCGCCGGCGCCAAACCGCGTGACGCGCTCGACCGATGACCGGTGGTGTGTCGTAGACGGTTTTCAATTCGAAACTCCCGTCATGGTTGATGCTCCGGCTTCATCGCCCATCGATGCCGGCGACATCTTTCCGTTGTCGGCGGGCTCGTTCTCCGTGTTCTCTTCCAAACCACTCGGACCGTTCAATCCTTCCGGCAATTTGAACGGCGGGGCGGGCCTTCCGTACGGCGGCGTCAGGGGACCGGATTCCTCTTCGATGAGATTGCGCACATAAGTCCGAACCGTGGCCGTGTCATCCTCCCACTCTCGCTGACCCTGCAGCTTTTCCTTCAACTTGATCGCCTGGAGGTGCCGCGGGTAGATCTGAATCGCCATTTCGGCGTCCCACAGGGCTTTCTCCGTGTCGCCCTTGGCCAGGTGCTGCATCGCCCAGCGGTAATGGGCCTCGCTGACGCGTTCGCGGCCGAACCACTGAATTCCGTTGCGGCCACCGACGCGAATGCGCTCGACGTCTTCGTTCATGTTCTTGCCGGCTTCATAGTCCTTTTCGTGTTCGCCCTTGATGATGTGGACCGTCAGCAGAATGATGACTTCTTCGCGCACCGTCGCATCCCGTGTCCGACGAAACAAGACTCCCGCGATGGGAATATTGCCCAAGAGGGGCATTTGTCCGCGCGTCGCGGTCCCGACTTCGCGGAAGAGTCCGCCGATCAGGATCGTCCGGCCGTCCTTGACCAGGACGTTGGTGGTCACTTCCGTGGTTTGCTCGAAGGGGAGGTTGGTGTCGGTCAGACCACCGGTCGAATCCTTCGGATGAATCTCCATCCGCACCATTCCGTCGTCGCCGATGAAAGGGCGGAAGGTGAGCACGGTTCCGGTCTCCAGAAACTCGACTTGCTGCACGGCCGTCGTTTCCGTAATCGTCGTCGTGAGGTAACCGTCGCGACGGCCGACGATGACTTGCGCGACCTGCTTGTTGAGCGTCATCAGCTTGGGGTTGGCCAGGATGTCGGTGTCCGTGATCTGCTCCAGGGCTCGCACGAAGACGCCGACCTGGTCTTTCAGGATTCCGAAGGTGAATCCGCCGGCGGGGAGGGCGTCGTTGAACTCCGTGCGCACCGTGAAATTCGTATTGTTCAGTTCGGGGGTGGGGATGTTGCCGGTGGTGATCGTCTGAGCGGCAGGACTGACGCTCGACAACGTCGAAAAATCGACGCCGCCGACGGTGGTGAAATCGACGCCCAGCGCGTTGTCTTCGTTCAGCGTCGCGCGAAGGATGGTGGCTTCGACCAGCACCTGCTTCGGCCGCGTATCCAGATCTTGCAGCGTCTTTTCGATCTCGGCGAGCCGGTCTTCATAGTCCGTGACGATCATCGTCTCCGAACCCGCCTGCGCGTCGCCTTTGGTGTCCTCGATTCCATTGGTGCCGCCCAGACCGACGGAGGACGGCGGCGTCATCGAGACTTTTCCTATGCCGCTGAGCAGGGGTTCGATGAGCGCCTTGGCGGCGGTGGCGGTCAAGTAGGTCAGGTGAATGACGCGCGTCGCGATCTTTCGCTGCGCCTGCTCGAGCTTTTCCATGTCCTCCTTCGGATAGACATAAGTAAAATCCCCTTCGACACGAAAGCCCAGGCCGTTCGAGACCAGCATCGCCTGAAGCGCCTCCTCCACGCTGACGTTGTAGAGGCTGGCGGTCACCACTCCGGACACGCCGTTGGCCAGGAGGATGTTTCGTTTCGTCGGCTCGGAGAGCATCCGCATCGCGTCGGCGAGCGGGAGGTTGGAGACATGAACCGTGACCTTATTGTCGAGTCCGACTTTCACGATTTGTTCGCGGTCGCCCGCGTTGTCGGGCGACGGGGCCGGCGTCGTCGGTTCGGAATCGGCGTCATCGTCGGCGGACGCCCATAGCGTCGGCGGCACTTCCGAGGGTGTGGGACTCGCCTCCGTTGATGAAACTCGACGATCGGTTTCGCCGTAGGCGGTCAGGAGCGTCAGGACCGTCACCGTGCATGCGAGCGAAAGCGCGCGGGACCATCGTCGCCGGAGGGGCAGGTGTCCACTCCATCGAGACTGAAAGCGTCTCTTCGTCTTTGCGGGCGGTCTGGGTGTTGGTGCGACATCCTTGCGCATGGGCGTGAAATCCCTATCCTTGAAGTCCCTTCCTCCATCGGTTGTCGGACCCACCGGGTTGTGTTCCAAGGAGGCGATATCGCCAGACGGGACGGACCGAAAACCATCCGCCGGACGGAAATGAACAAACCAACGGGCGGTGAAAGCGGCCTATTTCATGGCCAGCGAGGCGGTCATGCCCGCGCGAGCCAGCGTCACTCTCCGGTCGTAGATCCGAACGACCGAAAACCCGTCGATGTTGTCGCCGGGACGGACCAGACGTCCG
The DNA here is from genome assembly GCA_964414585.1 of uncultured Planctomycetaceae bacterium. Classification (GTDB taxonomy): domain Bacteria; phylum Planctomycetota; class Phycisphaerae; order UBA1845; family UTPLA1; genus DATEMU01. The sequence continues at coordinate 11,893 of CAYPXR010000040.1, read as the reverse complement.
GAAATGTAGGCCATGGGCTTCGCGCCGGTGAGGGTGGATTGGAGCAGGAGCTGTTCGAGGTCGTGCTGGAAGGTCTTCGTGAATTCGCTCTGTTCCTTCTCGTATTCGTCCAGTGAGCGACGCAGGTTGCCCCAGAAGCCGGTTCGATTTCTGGACCTTTGTCCCGCGGAACCGTCGCCGTCGGCCAGCATCGCGGGCATGAACTTGTTCCAGGCGGAAGAACTGAAGAGATCGCGGGACAATTTTCGCGACATACCGGCGACGGATACGGAGCCCGTCTTGCCGGGATCGGTGGGAGGCGGGTTGGGAGTCGGATTCGTCGGCGTTGTCTGTGCGGCGACGACGGTTGCCGCCGGGGTTGGCGGCGCCTGCTGTGGGGTCGGAGAGACCGGTGTCGCGGAGTCCGTTGGAAGCGGCGCGGTGGAGGCCATGATTTCCTTGGGACTCGACGATGAAAAATAGAGCCGCCCGACGATCCCGAGAAGAACGACCGCCAGAATCCCGAGGACCGCGGCTTTTTTCTTGTCGGCCGCCAACTGCATCTTGAGCAGTTCGAGTTGTTGTTTGAGTTTTTCGGTCATGGTGCCGTTTCCAATGACGCCGCGGGCTAATCCGCGGTTCTTAGCTCGGATGACTGAAGGTCAGCAGCAAAAATTCCACCTGAATCACGCCGGGATGAGACTCGTCGTTGGTGAGTTTCAACGATTCCACGTGCGAGAGCCTCGGCAGTTTCTCGATGCGGTCCTGGAAATCGACCAACTGGGCCAGCGTGCCTTCAAAGGTGACGCGGACCGGCAGAATGATCGTCCCTTTCGCGATGGCCAAGGACGCCGGCAGCTTCGCCGCGTCCAATTCCACGGGCGGCCTGGGCTGGACGGTAAAGTCCTCAATGTGCGACTGCTTGAGGCTTTCCGAGACCGCGTTGAGAAATTCACCGAAGTTTCGTTGCGTGGGCAGGCGCTCGCGAAACCCGCTCATGGTCTTGTCGAGTTCGACGATGGACTCGTAAAGTTCGCTGATGTTGCCCAGCCGCTGTTGTTCGGCCCTGGTTTGTTCGGACTCGATCTTGACGAGGTCGCGCTGCTCCTTCAATTTGCGCAGCCCGGGAACGAAGAAAATCATCGCGAAGGTGCTGGTGAGCAGCAAGACGACGCTGACGGCGATGACGTTGAGCTTCATTCGGCTCATGGGCGGATCCCTGTTTGTTCGAGGAGAACGCAGTTCAGTTCGACCTCTTGTCCGCGGCGTCCGCCCCAGGTCGCCTCGCCCTTGAGTTCCATTTGCACACGGGCCACCAGCGGCGAACGTTCCAGCGCCGCGGCGCATCGGATGGCTTCCGGCACCTCGCTGGCAAAGGCCGACATCCTGATCTCGGTGGTGCTCGGCGGCGCTTCGGGAACGGCCGGCGTTTCGACTTTGGCCGGCGTGGATCCGATCACATCCGGCGGCTTGTTTCGAGGAACCTCAGTCGGGACATCGAAGGCGAAACGGTGCAGCGATTCGGACCGGTAGGTGACTTTGGTGAGGACCACCGTCTCCGGCAAACGACGGCTGAGGTCGCTCAACACAACGACCAGGCTGGCATGGCTGTCAAATTGCTCCAGGAGCCGCTGGCGGTCGCGAAGGTGGTTCTTTTCCGACTCCATCTGGTCGCGCTTGGTCAGATGCTGGGCGATCTGCTCGCGCTGGGCCGTCACGTCCATCAGCATGGCATTCGCGGAGGAAAGCTGATGTTGATTGGCCGCCACCCAGATGACCATGATGACGATCAGCGCGGAAATCAGCGTTCCGCGCAGCTTGATTGCGCGACGCGAGGATTGCGTCTGATGAAAGGAGTCCGGCAGAAAATCGCAGTCAATCATGGTGAATTCCGAATCCGTCGTCCTATACCGTCGCCATGGCGACGCCGGCGGCCTTCCGCATTTCGCCGACCCATTTCGTACCCCTCAGCGCCAAACCGCACGCGACCGCCCACGCGGGGGCCAGCGTTCGACCGTCGCGCGACGCCATTTCCTCGAGCCGGGTGATCCCGCGCAGCGGATGCCCGATGAGGCAGGGGATGTCGAGCGAAGGGCCGACGATGTCCATCAACGCCGGCTCGTGAGACTCGCCGCCGACGAAGGTCAGGCTCTCCGGCCGGCTGCCTCGAAAGGTCACGGCGAAATACCGCAGGCAGAGTTGGACGTCGCGTCCGATTCGTTCGACGAGCGGGCGAATGGCGTCGGCCGCCCGCGCCCGAATCTCGGCCGGCACCATGGGCCCGGCCTCCGGGGAACTCGCGGACCGGTCGCTTCGACGCCGGCCGCAGCTTTCGTGCATGATCCGAATACGGAGCTCGCCGGCCTCGGGCAGGGATAAGTTCAGGGCCTGGGCCACGGCGGTGCAAAACGAATGTCCCCCGACGTCGAGCACCTTGAGGAAGCACAAATCGGTCCCGCGCGTCATGGCGATCGCCGTGCTCTGCCAACCCACGTCGACAAAAACGTTAACGGCCGTCGCGTCTTCCGCGCGGCGCAGAAAGCGAACGAAGCTTCTCACCATGGCGCAGGGGGCCAAATCGATCGCCGAGGGATGCAGGCCCACCGATTCGAGCAGCTCGATTCGTTGCTGTACGACGTCGTCCTGCGCCGCGAAGACGATCACCTCTTCCTTCAAATCGTTGCCGTGACGAACTTCGCCGGCCGGAATGAAGCGGAACTGGCCGCCTTCGTTGATGTTGAACCGCTCTCGCGCCTCGAATTCGACGGCGGAGGACATCTCCTCCGACGGCATCTTGGGCAGCCGGAGACTCTTCATCTGGAAATCGCCGCTGCCCAGCGCGCTGGCGACGGCACGCCCCCGGAAGTCGTTCGAAGAAATCGCCTGGGCGATCCCGTCCCGCAACGCCTGTTCACGCGCCATCGGGTCGGCCGTCGCCGTGGGGAGTTCAAAGCGCGCCGTCACATGGATCGACGGCTGCCCGTTGCGATCCGCGAGCTGGAGCAGCTTGACGGACGAACCGCCAATGTCCAACCCGATCGGCCCGAATCCTCCCCTGGGTTTCAACACTTGCATCGCCTCTTCGCGTAATTCGGGATCCCCCGAAATCCGCGCTAGGGTTCCAGCGTTTCAATCACCTTTTCGACAAGTCCGCCGCTGGTCTTGGTCAGAGTGGTGCCGGTACCGTAGCCCAGGTCGACCGTCAACGCGTCCTTGACGGTCGACGTTCCGGAGGCGGACGCCACCGACACCTCGGCGACCGCGGTGTCCGCCGCAATCTGAATCTTTGCGGGCGTTTGCTGGTCGGTGCTTCCGGTCGACTTAAAGGCCAGGACCTGATCGCCGCCGACGTCGCCGGCCAGCAATTTCACCTTGTCCAGGCCGCCGGTGCCGCCGGCGCCGAAGCTGATCAGATAGGGCTTGCCCGATCTCGGGTGCGCAATGGGCGTGTTCGGCGTCGAGGACGACGCGAGCCAATAGCGGTTGTTCGCCGTATCGATCTTGATGACCAGCGGATCATCGGGTCGCGCGATCGAAGCACTGCGGGCATAGGCGACGTCCGACTCGACCTTTTCAGCGGCCAGTCGCGCCTGCTCCTTGCCGCCGTTGTCCTCGTTGGACGTGGAGCAATAGATCACGATGGCCACGACGATGACGACCATGGTCAACTCGATACACGTATAGCCTTTTCGAGAATGCATCGTTCCACCTCCACAAAACTGGACGGTCCCCCGGAGTGACGCGCACGGATCAGCGCGGTCCGGTCCCGCCCTTCTTCCCAGTCGGTTTATCGGCGCTTTCCATCTTGACCTTCACGCTGCCGGTTCGAAGATGGTCCAGAATTTTTTGCAACAGATCATTCGTTTGCCGGGTTTCATCGACGATCTGCTTTCGCTGCAAGCCGGTGTCCGGTATCTGCGCCTGAACCCGGCCGCGATCGCCCAGCCCGACCCATAACTCCACCGCGATGACGCACAGCAAACCGGCGATCGTGGTCAGGAGAAAACCGGTAAATCGGTCCAATGAAATCACTTGTCGCTCCATCAGAATCTCCGTTAGTTTTCTTTCCAGTCGAGGATGGTCATCGGTTGCGGCGCCGGCGGCACGTTTTGGATGTCCCAAAACACCGACCACGTTGCGGACCAGTTGAAAACCTGCGAACTCGTGGGCTTTGGAATATCCAGGCCGCCGACCGCCAGGCAGGTCCCCGTCACCGTTATGCTGGATCGGTCTTTGCTATTCGTATCCATGATTCCGCCGCAAAGAATCGAACCAGTGACGGTCGTTATGCTGTCGTTATTGTTGACCCGGATATCGCCGGTCACGACCAGTGCTGGAAACCCCGCAACCGCCGTGATCGAGCGGCTACCGCTTTCTTCGAATTCCAGTCGGCCGTTGACCACGATCGTTCCATTCACATTGGTGTCTTTGTGCAATTTGGCGTTGCCGTCCTTCAAAATGATGATCCGACCGGGGTTGGTGGCGGACATGTCAATTGCATTCAGGGCGTCCGTATCCGATTGGCTAAGGTCGTTTTTGTTGAGAAAGTAGGTAGAGTACATAACTCCGCGGATCGTGTACTTCGCAGCTTGATAGGGCGCGATGGTCGGTGCGGAAATCGCCGAAGCAAGGGAGACCACGGACTTGGGGGGGCCGCTGCCGGTCCAGATCGCGGTGCCGCTCGCCGAGATTGCGCCCGTGCACGAGCCGTTTCCGGTGAGGTTTCCGTTGGTGTGGAGGTCGCCCGTGACGAACGCCTGGCTCGGGACATAAAGCGTGCTGTTGGACCACAAGGCCTGGGTAAACTGCCATTTCCCGATCGGCGGCGCCTGAATCTCCGCGGTGATGGAGCGTTTGGCCCGAATCGCGCCGCTGGGATCCTTCGCCACACCGGTCGCGATCAAACGATACAGATTGAGATCGGTCTTCGGAGGCGACCACTTGTCCGACCGCGAGACGGAAACGTCGAAATAGTCGCCCGATGAATCGATGGTCGCCCCGCTGGCGCCGGTATAGTAACTGAACAGGTCGACGGTCGTCGGCGGATAGAGCAGGTAGTGAGAAGCCATGGCAATCCCCGAGCTGGCCAGCACCTCGGCGCGGACCGTGCCCGAATAATTGACCGCCTCCGGCATCACGGTGCTGTTGGCCTCGAGGAACGACATTCCCAGCGACGAGGCCAGGGCCGTGAAGGCCAGCACGATGAGCAAGATATAGGCGCGACGGCGCCCATGGCTCGTGGGCTTGCTGGAGGTTTCTGTACTTCCGGCCATTCGGTCCTTTCTATTCGATCAGTTCAAATTCAAGGGCGTCGCTGAACCGACGATTGCCGAGTAACCGTCCCATCGAGAAACGGTGAATCGCCCCCGGCGTCCCGATCCGATCGGCGGGGGGGTTTGTGTTTGAGGATAAAACAGATAATCGCTGGACCCGCGGGTACTGGCGGATCCCCGGAAGGAGGCGGACTGAAGATTCAGATCGATATTGAAATTGGATTCAACCATCCGGGCGTCGGTCTTGTTGGTGTTGGCGGTGAAACCGAGGCTGCTGACGCTGCCGGCCCAGGACACGGTGCGCTTGTCGGCATTGGCCATTTTGGCGGAGAGGGTCACGTAGTTTGTGAATTCGGCCGTCGTGACCGTCGTCGCGGGCATCCCTCCCGCGGGGATTTCCATATAGTCGAAGAGAATCTGCTTTCCGGTCGGGTCGTAGTAAATGATCCCGGTCTCGTACAGATTCAGTTTGTCGTCCTTGTTGTAATCGCCGAGCCAGACCGTGATCGTGGATGCCGTGACCTGACCGATCGCGCGCGCCGCCCGGATGGTCTGGTTAATCTGACCCAGGGCATAGTGTCCGGTGGTCTGCGCGCCGCGAATGTCCCTCGTCGTCATGGAGGCGTTGGTCACGGCGGAGAGGAAGGCGGCGCTGGATCCGGCGACGAGCGCCGTGACCATCGACGCCAGTAACAGCTCCAGCATCGTGTAGCCCGGTCGCGGGCGGATTCTTGATCTTGAAGCGTGCGGAGTCATTAGTCCTCCCTCGCGGCGAGCCGAGTCAGCGTCAACATGGCCGTGTTTCCGTCCCAGACGCGGACGACGATCTTGGCAAAGCAGTTGGTATCCGTGGCTTGCTGGCCGGCGAACGTGACGTATTGAACGCTCACGTCTCGCCAAAACCCGGCAAGGGTCGGGTCCGTAATGGATTGATTCTTGTAGTCTTTCAAGCCGCTGCTTTGCTCGGAATAGCCGTGATAGTCATCAATGTTGTCGAACTTGTCGCGCGTGGTTTCGCCGGCTTCGGGGCCGGGGGTGGCCACGCGACCGGTCGGGTCGAGCAGGGGGTGCGTCAGGATTTCCTCCATCAGCGCCTGGCCCAGCGCCACCATTCGTTCGAGCTTCGCGGCTTCGTTCGCCTGCTGCACGCCGGCGGAAAACGGCAGGGACGCCGACGCGGCGACAATCGCGAGGACCGTCGACGCCAATAGGGCCTCCACCAGCGTGAATCCCCCTCGGCGACGGGCGGATCGCGCGTGCGTTTGCCGGGTTCCCTTGTTCATGCTCCGTCTCCGTCGTCGGCGCCTCGAGCAGCGCCGTCACAACCATACGATTTCCCGGGCGCGTGCCGCAAACCGCCGGGGCGAATAACCCTCAAGCGTGTCCGCAAAAAAAAATGGACCGGAAAACGGCGGGCTCGCCACCCACCGCACCGGTCCATGAATTCATACGTCTGATACGGCGGGATGCCGGTGACGTCCGCGTTCGTACGTCGCGTTAGTACGTATCGTGGGCGACGCCGTTGGTGCTGCCGCCGTCGTTGGCCTTGAACTCGCCGGTCGTCGAGTCGTAATACCACGCCTTGTTCGCCGCGGCGGCCGTGTTGGTCACGTCGTTGCCCGTGCCGCCGACGGTGAACGGGTTCGTCGGGACTCTCTGCAGGTACGGACCATACTTGCCGGTTGCGTTGACGGTTCCGTCGGGATCCGTTTTCTTGGTCATGCCGTCGCTGAAGTTGGCCGGGTAGGCGCCGTTGTGGTGATTCTTATAGACGTCCAACTGCTTGCGGATGATGCTCAAATTCTCGGCGAGCGAGCTGACTTTCGTGTCGGTGCTGGCGTCCGTGAACTGCGGAATGACCACCGCGGCCAGGATGCCCAGAATGATGACCACAATGAGCAATTCGACAAGCGTAAAACCACGATTCTTCATGATCGGAAACCCCCAAGTATGGTGTCAAACCGCGCCCCGCGGCACGATATTTCTTCCAGCCATTTCGGAAACACCGAAGAAGGTCTTGATACATAAATCGTTGGCGTTCGGGGCGGAAAAGGCCCCGCAAAAAAAGAACCGGCGCGATCGAGGCTGGCTCGATCGCGCCGAAGATGCTCGCTTCCGTAAGAATGAGGCGGAGCCTCGACGGTCTCGTGATGATTAGAGCTGGTCGTGGGCGACGCCGTTGGTCGTTCCGCCGTCGTTGGCCTTGAAGGTGACCGTCGTGGCGTCGTAGTACCACGCCTTGTTCGCGGCGGCGGCCGTGTTGGTGACGTCGTTGCCGGTGCCGCCGACGGTGAACGGATTCGTCGGAATCCGCTGCAAATAGGGTCCGAATTTTCCGGTCGCCGCGTTGACGGTGCCGTCGATGTCCGTTTTCTGCGTCATCTGGTTGGCAAAGGTGGCCTGGGCGGGCGGCGCGCCGTTGTGCTGGAGCTTGTAGAGATCGATCTGTCCGCGGATCGTCTGCAGGTTCGTCGCCAGGGCACTGACGCGGGCGTCGGTGCTGGCGTCGGTGAATTGCGGAATGACCACGGCGGCCAGGATGCCGAGGATGATCACGACGATCAAGAGTTCGACCAGTGTAAATGCGCTGCGTCTCATGACTGACTCCTTGCGGAAGCGAAAGCCCTCATCCGGCGGAATCCACGTTGACCGTAATGGTTGCCGCTCGATATTCACGAATTCCCCCGCGGCGGCGACTCCTGCGCCGACCGCAGATTCGATACCGTTCGCGTATCGGCCCGGCGGCCCCCCACCTTAATCATCACCCGACAATAATGCGATGAAAAGCCGCGAGGGTTCGGATCGAGGAGGCCCGCACGGCCGAGAAAAATCGCCCGCGAAGGCGCCGGGATTCGCGAGTCCGGCCAAAGCGGAAGTCGGCGTCCTATACGCCGATGTCTTCGTTCCAAAGCTCGGGCCGGGCGCGAATGAAATCCTCCATCAACTGGATGCACGTCGGGTCGTTGAGGATGACCAGTTCGACGCCGCGCCGGCGGGTGTAGCTTTCCGGACCCTGGAAGGTCTTGTTCTCGCCGATCACGATCTTCGGAATCTTGTAGAGCAGCGCCGTTCCGCTGCACATGTCGCAGGGCGAAAGCGTCGAGTACAGCACCGCGCGCTGATAGTCCCGGGCGTTGAGCCGGCCTGCGTTCTCCAGGCAGTCCATCTCGGCGTGGAGGATGGCGCTGCCTTTTTGCACGCGCCGGTTGTGCCCGCGGCCCACGATTTTGCCGTCGATGACGAGCGCCGATCCGATGGGAATCCCCCCTTCCGCCAAGCCGAGCTTCGCCTCTTCGATCGCCGCCTGCATGAACGGGTCCATCGCGATTCTCCCTAGTGTCGTGTCCCAGTATTTTGGGGGATGGCAAAGCTCCGGCTTTGCCAACGCAAGCGACAAAGCAGAGCTTTGTCCTCCCCCGACCCAAAAACTCAGCCGAGACGATTCTCCGTGGTCGTCTTTGTGCAACTTCCGATAAATGATAATGCCGGCGGAACAAATTCCCAGAGGCGGCGTGCTTACATTGTCCCGACGAGCCGTCATCGCTACGCTACCGCCTCACCGAGAGAAACCGCGTTGCCGAAGACCGCCAAAAAATGGACCTTCCGATTGCTCAAGCTGGCCGTCTGCGTCGGCGCGCTCTGGTATCTCAGCGACAAGGTCACACTGGTCGATCGCGTTCGCCTCAAATCCGAGCCCGATCGACGGTTCAAACTTGTTTCCCAGACGCCGGAGACGGTACGCATTCTCGATGAAAACGGCGTTGAGCGCGACGTGCCCCGGTCCGAACTGGCCACCAAAGACCAACTCGACAAGGGCGAGCGGCCCATCGAACAGGGGCTCCTCGGCATCGCGCGCGGGGCCGACTGGTCGTGGGGATTCTGGGCGATTCTCACACTGGGCCCGTCGATCTTCATCATGGCCTGGCGCCTGCAGCTCCTCCTGGCGACGCAGGAAATCCACATCTCGCTCCGCGACGCCATCCTGCTCACCTTCGCCGGCAATTTCTTCAACTTCGCCATGCCCGGCACGACCGGCGGCGATATCTACAAGGCCTACTACATCGCCAAGCTCACCCATCGCAAGACCGAAGGCGTGACGATCGTTCTTCTCGACCGGGCGATCGGCCTCATCAGTTTTCTCATCCTCGCCGCCGTGACGATTCTCATCTCGTGGCGGACCAACATGATCGGCGTCTACGGTCGGTGGGTCGGTTATCTGGTCGTTGCGTTTCTGATCGGCGGCGGCCTCTATTTTTCAAGGCGATTTCGACGCCTGATCGGTTACGAGTCGATCCTGGCGCGGCTGCCGTTCGCGGACAAGCTCCAGCGCATCGACGAGACGACGTTCAGCTTCCGCTATCATTACGTGAAAGCGGCGTTCGCGCTGATCACGACGATCGTCAGCCATTTCTGCATTGTGACGTCGGTCTATTGCACCGCGCACGCGCTTGGGATTCATCCGACCGGCCATCAGACCGAGTGGATGCTCTTCTGGACGTGCCTGCTCTCGGCGGTTGTCGGGTATCTGCTCGCGGCCGTGCCGATCAGCGTGCAGGGCTTCGGCCTGCTCGAGGCCGTCTTCTACAAGGTCATGGTCGAAGGGGGCTGGTGCAGCGCGTCGCAGATGCTGGCGCTGACGCTGTCGATGCGCCTCGTACAAGTTCTCTGGTCGCTGCCCGGCGTGATCGTTCCGTGGCTCGGGTTCCGCCGCCCGCCGGAGGCGGAGCTGGAGGCGGTGGCGGGCGAGTAGAGATCGGTCTTCGCACGACGCCGGCACCAGGAGTCCCGGGCCGGCCCGGAATTTTTTTTTGGAACCGAAAACGAGCGAAAACGAGCGAAAAAACGGATCGAAATTTCACTTTGGCGGGCGGCGGCATGCCGCGGAATTTTTTCCAGGCCGAAAAAAGCCGGAAATAAGCGAAAAAGGTGAAAAACCACGATCGTTCTCCGGTGCGCGGAAACTCCGTTGGTGAAGCCGTAAGCCATAGGCCTTAAGCCATCAGCCGGACGAAGGGGCGGCGGACCGCCGGTACCTAACTATTTCCTAATATAGTACGCTCACAAGGAAAGGCAAGGGAAATCTGGGGGCTGGGGGCTAGGGGCTGGGGGCCAGGGGCAGCAACAGGCTTGAGACTTGAGGCCCGCCCCGGCGGATCTTCGACTTGGGGAAGAGAGCGATCAAGGACGGCGGCGGGGGATCGGGAAAGCCGGAGCGGACGGGTGCGGGAGTTTCCGCAGGTGAGGATTTTTCCGCAATGGAGGATAAGCCGTTTGGCGCCGTCACGGCCCGTGTCTTTGAGGGGCAGAATTCGATCGCGCCATCAGCCAATTAACGAATCTGGCCGCAGTTAGGACTCAGCCAAAGTCGTTACTTCGGTCTTGGCCCGGAAATTGCTACGACGAAGTTTGTCAGGGGGAGCTTTCAGGTTCGGGCACAAGCGGATTGGGGGTGTTTTCGCGCGAGGGCGGGAGCGTGGGCGGAGAGGGTGTGTTCGTTGTGACAGATCGAAGGAACTAAGTGCCATAATACCGGCACTATCGACGAAGACAAACATGTTTCGATCCCTTGTTTGGTTTGCGTTACGGAGTTATCGGGGTATGATGGGAATAGGAACATCCGCGTCTTTCCCGAGGCGCGAGGGCCAGCCGACCGTAAGGAAGGATCATGGACAAGAACAAGAAGTTTCGGATTTTGACAGTTGTCGTTGTCGCGAGTGCGGTGTGTTGTGCTTCGGCCTCGGCGGATATTGTCGTTAATCATCAGCCACACCCATTCGGCGGGTTTTCTTCTGATACCGATTTCGTGTCCAGCCAATTGCCTAGCCTCTCTTGGCAGCAGGTTGCGGACGATTTTTACCTTGCGGATTCAACAATAGTCCGAAGAATCTCTTGGTGGGGCTTTTACTCCGGCGACGTGGCGCCGGAGTCGGAGTCGATGCGGGTGCGCTTCTACGGTTCACGGTCGAGCGATGGTCTACCAGATGATAGCAACCTTATTCGTAAACAAATCGTGCAGAATCCCGCGAGAATGTGGACAGGACGGATGGTGGCGTCGGACGGTGTCCAGCACGAATACCAGTTTGCGGCAACATTGGATTCTGAACTTCAACTAAATGCGAACGCCATCTATTGGCTTGAAATTGTTCAGCTTGACGACCTGGCAACAAAATTTCGATGGGAATTCTCGTTGGCGGATAGAGATGGGCAAGCTGTAAAGAATGTGCTGCACGATTGGGAGACTTCTTATCCCGGTGTCGTATCGGATGCGGCGTTTCAGCTTTCTACGACGCCGGAGCCAGCGAGTCTTTATCTTCTGTTGCTTGGTTCTTCCTTTTCGCGGGGAACAAGGGGGACATTCTACTTTAATATCGGGGGCAGCCACCGAGTCCACCCGCTAAAGCGGGCGGCAAAGGCGGACCGGCTGAAGACCGGCAGGCCATGCGGATGCGTCCGACCAATCTGACGAGTGCGACATCGCGGCGTGCGTGAGCGATCCGGCTTGCGGGGATTGCAATGCGAACGGCATCCCCGACGCCTGCGACATTGCGGCGGAGATTTGAGCGATTCCCGGGTGAATGAATGATCGAGCGCAATTCGATGGCTCCGCGCCGCTTTCTAACGGGCGCGGTTCGGATCGGCCA
>CAYPXR010000039.1:0-10236 GCA_964414585.1 uncultured Planctomycetaceae bacterium | reverse complement strand
CACCGCTCAACAACAGGGCCGCGACGTGCTCGCCACCATCAAAACACTGCTTCGCGGAAACTGGTCAGGAAAGATGCCCTTCTTCTTGAAACCCTCAGACTTCAATGCTGCCGCAAGACGGTAAACAGTTACCGATCACGAGCGTCAATAATTCAACCTGACACCTTTTCTGCTATCTTGATTGTTATAATATTCGACGGTAGAATAGGTTGTGATTTGCCTGTTGAAAAGTTGAGAGGGAATTGTGCGAACCTGCTGGCCCAAGTTACTTTTCCCCATGATCGCGATCCTGTACTTGCAAACGATCGCGAGGGGAGATTTGGTCGTCGACTCCTGGCTGTTAAGTTCCAGCATTCATGACTATACACCTGGACATGATCCACAAGAGTTCGTTTCTTTTTACTCAGTTCAGAATCCTTTTCAAATCGCTCATGAGGTGACACTTGGCCAGTCGCATGTGGGCACCAGTTACGATTTCGTTTGGACCGGCGACTCGGCTCACTTCGACGTCCAAACGAACCATTATCTTGAACAACTCAACGGCGATACTACAACCGAGGGCAGCATCTACATCCGCCCCGCGGTCGATACGAACATCATCCTTAGCGGCTCCTGGCAATTTTCCTGGCCTGGCAACGTGCTCGGCCAGACGATTATTTCTCTCTTTGCATACGACGTCGACGCGGACCAGCTTGTAGCTCTCGCGAACGCCGGAGGCGGCAACACCGGTCTAGGCCCGCCCTACGGCGACCTCCATGTTCAAAACAACGGCGTTCTCCAAGGCGGCGGACACTACCAAATTTATTACGTAGCCCAAATATATCACTCCACCTCCACACCCCCCGGCACCCACGGCCAAGGCACCGGCGAAATCCACTTCACCCTCACCCCCGTCCCCGAACCCGCCACGCTCGGCCTGATTGTGTTCGCCGTCCTGATCCCCCGCCGCCGCACCGGCGACGCAAGTCGCCGCGCCAGCGCCGCCCTTGGGCCCGAGCCTCAGCGGTAAGTTTCCGCTCTCGCGCCGGCACCGGCGGCGCTGACCCGTGCCATCCGAGACGATTGAATATTTTCAATGATCGACCGATCGATCGGATTGTTCAGTCGTCGAATTCGGAGAATTGGCCCCATTCGTCGAACTTGATCTTGACCGTGGTCTTCTTTTGTTTGCCGGACATCGACTCGAAGCCGTCGTGGCCCGTCTTCTTTTTCCACTCCACCCAATGCATCTTGAGCTTGGCCTTTTCCAGGGCGCCCGTTTCATCGTCAACGTCCCTGGAGGCGATCTCCGCTTCAAGTCTGTTGCCGACTCGATCCAGACCGCGGGCCATGGAAAATTCGTCGATCGCCAGCCGTTGCAACGCCACGTCGTCCCACGAGGCGATCGGCCCGTCCGGATGACGTCCCAGCGGTTCGACCAGCGATGCGGACTTTTTCGGATACACCACCTTTGGGGGTGTAGACGGTTGGGCCGGCGTCTGCGGCTGGGAGGCGCGCGCCGCCGTCTCGACGAAGGTGTTGACGGTCGCATCGTCCGGTCTGGCTTTGGTGTAGTTTCGAAGGGTCTGAATGCCCGTGGCCCGCTGACCGCCGTAATATTGCATGAAACCCAACAGCATCGGGAATCGCAGATCGTCCGGCCGGAGGTGGATCAGGTTTTCCAGCAGATTCATCTGCGATTGATAAGTCTGGCCGTCGCCAAAACCCTTGCGCAGGTCGAGCGGGGTCGCCGCAAGGTCGGGGGCCATGGACATCGCGTCGTGAATCGCCGCGGCCGCGTCGCCGAAATTACCGAGTGCGAACTCGGTGAGCCCGAACGATATCCGGCTCCGGGGATCGTCCGGCGCCAATTGCATGGCACGATCGAAGTGCTCCCGCGCCACGTCGTATTGTCCCTTTTGAAGCGCTTTCTCGCCCTGTTCAAGCAGCCCGGCAACCCGCGAATCTATCCGGCCGGATTCGGATTGAACCGGCTCGCTTTGATCCTGGACCGGGGGCGGCGGCGCCTCGGTCTCCACCACCGTCGGCGCCACATAAACCGAATTGTCTACCAGATACGGATAATCGACATACGCGGCTCCGCCGTAGACCCCGTAGCTAAAAATGCTCGATCCGAGGAAACAACTTCGGGGGCCGCACCAGGTCGGCCAGGCGCCGCAGGCGAAGACGCTTCGGCCGAACGATCCGCAACCGTAGAAGCGCGGGGCGCAGTAGCTGCTTCTAACGCCGCACCAGCCTCCCCGCGCGCCGCCGGTCCAACCCCTTCCCCAATACCCGCTTCCCGTGCGACAAATTCCGCCATTGCGGCTGATACCGCCTGCAAACCCTCGACCAAAACCGCTGTTGTGATGGATACTGCCTGATGACCCTCGTCTGAACGCGCCGCTGTGACCGAAGGTCGGATTGAAGGAGCCCGAACGACCGCCGGAGAAGGATCGTGTCCGGGGTACGGAGGACCCACCGAAACGGCCCCCTGAGAATCCTCGCGAGCCGCCTATGCGTGAACCGCCAAAGGAGCCACGGCCACCCCCAATGCTCCCTCCGCGAAATCCGCCGCCGCCCCTTCTTTGGGAAAAGGCGTCCGGCGTGGTCAGGGCGATCGTGGCGATCAAGACCGTTAGTATTTGGGGTAATCGATGAAAGGGAGATCGGCCAGCGGCGTGGATTGGGGATGCGGCGTCCATCATCCATCCTCCAATGAATATGGACATACTAACACAAAATTCGTTAGGGGGTGAGTCCCCGGGGGGCTCGAAACGGGAAAAATCGTTATTTCAACGCCCTTTGTGAGGGGTCTGGACTAATTCGGCGTGCCGCATTTGGGCCCGGTCGGTTAGCGGTCTGGGTGCGGATTCCATCTCGTATGAAGCGAATGTGGAACGCCGACGAGATCGCAGAGCTTGCCAGCGACGAAGTCGACGAGGTCCTCGATCCGCCTGGGGAGCATGTAGAAACCGGGCGAGGCGGGGCAGAGGATCGCGCCGGCCTGGGAAAGGCGAAGCATGTTGCCGATTTCGATCTGCGACAGCGGCATTTCACGGGGTACCAGGATGAGCCGCCGGGTCTCTTTCAAATGCACGGCGGCGGCGCGGGAGATCAGGTTCGAGCCGGTGCCGGCCGCGATTTCGCCGAGCGTGTTGCTGCTGCACGGGCAGACGATCATTGCGTCGGTCAAAAACGATCCGGATGCGAGCGGCGCGCCGACGTCGCGATACGCGTGGACCGTTATCGCGTGGGCGGCTTCCGGGCCGACCAGCGACTCGGGGGTCGGCTTGGCGATTCCCAGCTCGTCCTTGAGCAAGCGTCGGCCATAGGGCGACATGACGAGATGGATGTCCGTTCCCGCGCCGGCCAGGCATTGGAGCAGGCGGCGGGCATAGGCGGCCCCGCTGGCGCCGGTGATGGCGACGACGATTCGTTTTTTCATGGCTTTCGGCGGTACGGTCCCGAGGCGGTCGCGCACCGGCTCCCTTTCTATCCGGGCGTCGGCTCGATCATGGAGATCGACGACAGCCTCTCTTTCGCGTCCTGGGCCCAGCAACTCTCCGGGAATTGCTTCGTGAGTTCCAGGTATTGCGACCGGGCGTCCTCCATCAGCGAATCTTCCTGCAGGACATCGGCCAGATAATATAGTGCCTCGGCCCCGACCGGGCTCTTGGCCAGTTGGACCGCCAATTGCCGAAATTGCAGAATTCTCCGGCTGATCGCGGGCTCGAGCAGGACGAGGCGCACCTGCGCATAGTCGGCGGCGCGT
Source organism: uncultured Planctomycetaceae bacterium (assembly GCA_964414585.1). Classification (GTDB taxonomy): domain Bacteria; phylum Planctomycetota; class Phycisphaerae; order UBA1845; family UTPLA1; genus DATEMU01. The sequence goes on along the minus strand of CAYPXR010000039.1, from coordinate 6,482 downwards.
GAACCCGGGAACGATCGAATGAGCGCCTGGAGATTCGCCTCGTAATGGGGATCTGAATCGTCGAAACAAATGAGAAGCTGGGCCGGGTGGATGGGGAGGTCGGAGTGCGTCACGCCTTCGAAAAAAACGTCCCGATAGGGGCGCGTTGCATCGGGGAGGCAGTTCACGAGTAACTCTCGCCGTCGTTTCGCCTGCAAGAGCAGGAGCTTGCGATCGACGCCGAGGCCGGAGGACGGCGCGGGTTCCGGGAAGACAAGGGTCCTTCCGACGTCGGACTTCGCCGCCGGTCGCGTCGTCGCCATCGAGGGGTCCAACCGTTCGAGGGCGGTGGACAAGAGATCGACGGCCGTTGTCAGATGTCCCTCTTGCGCTTCGAGGATGGAAAGCTTGTAGAAGGCCAACCCGGACAGTTCATCAATATTTGGAAATTGCTCGGTGATGGTCTCCCACGTGTGGCGCGACGCCTGGCTCGGCAGGTCATTTCGGTATTCAAAGCGGTGAAGGCGCGCCAGCTTTTGCCGTTGAATTCGCTGGTCCAGGGACTGTCCTTTGAGAAAGAGGACGTTCGGAACATGGTGGGATTGGGAAAAATGTTCAATAAAGTCGTCGCACAACGCCGCCGCGCGGAGGCGGTCGGACTCCGATTGAACAAGGCCGTCTTCGATGCCCTGTTGCAGAAACCTGCGTTGGATCGCGTCGTAGGGCTCGTCCGAGGTCTGGCTCCAGCGTCGGGTGGCGGCGAGATGGGCCCAGGCGCCGACGTCGAACGTGGCAAACATCGTGGGGCTCTGGGGGCCGATCTGGGTTTCAAGGATTCGGTAATCCAACTCGTCGCGTCCGACCTGGGTGTGAAAGAGGACGACGGGAACCACAAAGAGCGCCGCCAGCACCGGGGATACGCCGCCGGGTCGGTAGTTGATCAACTTGGCCATCGCGAGAACCAGGGCGCAAATGACGCAGGAGCTGAGCAGGGCGAGCACCCAGGGCGCGTAAAGGAGCGCTTTGTTCTGTACCGACTTCGCGGCGGAACCGGCGGGTTCCCAGGACGCCGTAATGAAATAGACGGCGACGGGAATAAGCCCGACGAGGGCGGACGCGTATCGAAACGAGAACTTGAACGGGCGCAGCGAAGCGAGCGCGCAGCCCAGGGCGACGGTCAACCCCATCCAGGGCATGGCGGAGAGAAACGCGACCATCGCTGCGAAGACGATGGAAAACGGAAATCGGTAGAGGATGGCGACGAGGATCGGAATGGAACAGAGCGAGGCGAACAGCACGCCGACGATCACGCTGTGGATCGGGACATCCTGCACGCTGATGGGCGACGTGAGAAAATGAGACAGCGTGACCTGCTGGGCGCCGGTGGGATTGAAGGAGCGCCGCAGAAGTTCGTCGTAGCCCTCATAGCGCCACGGCCAATAGACGCCGGTGCGAAGCCAGAACGTGAAACAGCAAAGTCCCGCGAAGAGCATGGCCAGAACCAGGAGCATCAAGACCGCACGGCGGCGGTATTTGGGGGCAGTGCGCGACCAGACGTCCACGATTTCCGAGGGTGCGTGTCGCGCGGGAGTGGGGAGGACGTCGGCCATCAGGCTTTCCACGCCAGAAAGATCGTCACGATTCCCAGGGTCAGTCTTCGCGTCCGGACCCGAACAAAGCCTGCTTCGTGCAAGGCCGAAGTCATTCCTTTGGCGTCGACAAACGACGAGACGGAGGCGGGCAGATAACGATAGGCCCCGCTGCGGTCACGGCTGATCCATGTGGCCACGACGGGCAGAACGCGGCGAAGATAGAAAAGGTAGGCGGTCGACAGAAGCGGCAGGCTCGGCATCGAGAATTCCAGAATCACGAATCGACCGCCGGGGCGAAGGATGCGATGGACTTCCGCGAGTCCGCGATGGAGGTCCTGCCAATTTCTGACTCCGAAGGCACAGCTTGCCGCGGTAAACGATTCGCCGGCGAACGGCAGGATCAGCGCGTCCGCCAGGCACCAGCGGATCGCCTCCGCGGGGCGGTCGGCGGCCTCTCGGAGCATCCGCTCGGCGAAATCGCATCCGACGACGAGCCGTGGGGCGGCGCTCGCAAAGGTTCGTGCAAGGTCTCCGGTGCCGCAGGCAAGATCGAGGACTCGATCGTCCGGTCGAATCGACGCCATCTCCACGGCGTAACGTCGCCAATAGGTATCGCGACCGGCGGAAAGGATGCGGTTGACCCGTTCGTAGCTCGGGGCGATCTCGTCGAACATGGCGCGGACGCGGGCGGCCTTGTCGGGCTGGCCGTGCGGGTCGGCGAGTCGGCGTTCATCCCAGACCGTGCTGTCGGCGCGAGAGGGGTGCATCGTCGGCGTATTGTAGCGATCCTGGCGGCTACATCACGGGATCAAAGGAGAGACATGGCCGCGCTGAATAAGGCCACGGCCAGGCCGACCAACAAGATCGCGTCGGCCCAGGTCGTCCCTCGAAGGACTTTGTAAAAACAGGCAAAGGTTAGAAAAATCGGCAGGAAAACGAGCATGATGCCGCCGCGAACGCCGACGTAAAGCTGCGGCCACCAATTCGCCGTCCCGCGATGCACCATCGGATACACCAGTCCAGCTACGAGCAGCGCCCAGCCGGCCCGCAACTTCCATTGTTCGTAATGTTGCGTTGCAAAGTAGCGCCGAAAGCCCATGGACTTGGCGACGCCGCGGTCGCGAGCCTCGGGGAGCGTGAAGGCCTCGCCGCACTCCGGGCAGCGGCGGGCGGTCAATCCAGTCAGGATGTAGTCGCACGTCGGACAGAGGTGGACCGGCACGGCGGGCACGGGACTATCCGTGGTCGCCGGATCGATTCGCTGCTCCGTCATGATCCAACGATCCTCGAACCGATTCCCCGGCGGCAGGCTATTTGCCGGGGTTGGCGGATTGAGTTCGATCATCGGTTTTTCGGAGGGATCGGTGGGTTCGCCTTGCATTTCGGTCATCGATCCAGCCCGTACTCGCTCCATCGCCCGTCCACGAGCCGTTTAATCTCGTCAGACATGACGAGCGGCTCAGGCCAGTCGCGGACGACGCCTTCTCCTTGAATCTTACGCGTGGCGTCGATGCCCAACTTGCTGCCGGCGGCGAGATAGGGGGCGGCGTGATCGAGGAGGTCCATCGGGCCGTCGACGAGGAAGGTGTCGCGGCGGGGATCGACGTTGGCCCCGACGGCGAACATGACGGCCTGCTCGTCGTGGACGTTCACCTCTTCATCCACGATGACGATGAACTTGCTGAACATCATCTGGCCCGCGCCCCAGATGCTGCTGGCGACTTTGCGCGCCTGGAGGGGATACTCCTTGTGAATCTTCACGAAGCAAAAGTTGTGAAACGCCCCCCAGCGCGGCAGGTGATAATCGACGACGTCCGGGATGAGCATTTGCAACAGCGGCAGAAAGACGCGCTCCGTCGCTTTGCCCATGAAGTAGTCCTCCATCGGAGGCGGACCGACGATGGTGGTGGGATAAACGGGTTTTTCGCGGTGCGTGATCGCGGTGATGCGGATCGTGGGGAAATGGTGAGCGAGACTATAGAAACCGGTGTGATCGCCGAAGGGGCCTTCGCGGGCCGTTTCCGTCGCGCTGACCAGACCTTCGATGACCATCTCCGCATTTGCCGGCACGTTCAGCGGTACGGTCTTCGCAGCGACGAGTGGAATGCCGCCGTCGTTGAGAAAGCCGGCGAAGAGCAATTCGCTGACGGTCGGCGGCAGTGGGCAGGTCGCCGCATATGGCAGGACGCTTTCACCGCCAAGGACGATCGCAATCGGCATGTCCTTGCCTTGGGCCGCCCACATTCTTTGATGCCGAGCGCCGTCGTGGTGGACGTGACAGTGGAAGATCGCGGACTTCGGCCCGGTCACCTGGATGCGGTACATGCCGATGTTGGGCTCGGAGCCATCAGGGGCGGTGGTGTAGATGCCGGCCATCGTGATATAGCGGCCGGTGGGAGAGGCTTGAGGCCTGGGACTTGAGGCTTGAGGAGGCGCCGCGTTGACTTGCTTCCCAACGATAACATCATTGTCCGCGCCGGCGTCGTGGGGCCAGCATTTGATGATCGGCAGGCTGAAGAGATCGGCGTCCTCGGTGTGGACGACCTCCTGACAAATTCCGCGCTTGACGATCCTAGGGGCGTAACCGGCGATCTTGGCCAGCTCCGGCAGCATTTTCATTTTGTCGATGAAGTTCGTCGGCGGCTCGGGCTTGACGAGCTTTTGCACCTTTGCCGCCAAGGATTCGAAATCATCGCAGTCCAGCGCCATGCGCATTCGTGCGTAGCTGCCGAACAGGTTGATCGCGACGGGAAAGGTGCTCCCGCGCACTTTTTCAAAAAGCAGACCACGTCCGCCGGAAGAGCCGTGGACGGGGTCGGTGGGCGGCGCGCCCGCCGGGCCTTCGGGGCACGTCGACTTGCTCATGCGGTCGGCGATTTCGCTGATCTCCAATTCCGGATCGACTTCGACGGGGACGCGACGGAGCTGGTCCGTCCGCTCCAGGGCGGTCATGAAGGTTTGAAGATCGCTGAACGCCAAGGGGAACTCCTGTCATTGCGTCGAGTCGCGACATCGTAACCGCGCGACGGCGGGCTGTCCCAGGGTGGCGGCGCGAAATGGCTATCGGACTCACTGCGCAGGTCGCCGCAACCTTTTTTCAATGTTTTTATCGCAACCGGGATGACAAGCGAAGTGTTCTCGGGATCGCTCCGATGAGGGCCACGGATGCAGCGCCGCGTCGACCCATCCCGGGGGCCATTCCATGTCCGATGAACCGATCCCGCTCTTTGACGGCGAGCTGTCCGGCTCGGTGATTCTTCCCGAGCGCGGTTCGAATAGTGTCCCGGCCCAGACCTTGCGATCGCGGCGGGCGAGCCCGCGCAAGGGGTGCGAGAACGTACACGTTTGTTTTTCGCCCGAAACCCCATCCGGCCTCGTCGATAACGCCGAGTGTCCGTTGATCGATATTTCATCTCAGGGCATGGCTATCGAATATGACCGGCCGCTTCTAAAAGGCGCCTCCGCGCATGTTTCTTATTACTCCATTACCCGCATTCCCGTCCACGTTGGTTGCATGGTCCGCCACTGCGAGGCGCTCGACAACGGCCACTTTCTCATCGGGCTGCGGATGAACCGGACGCTCAAGTTTGAGGAGCGCAAGCCGATGCGCATCGGACACGGCCGCGTGGTCTCGCCGACGGTCCGTGCCCGAAAGCTGAAACCGGCCATCGAATTGACGCCGGCGACGCCGGAATCCGAGTCTGCTCCACCGACAGACCCCTCGGGCGATCTCCCCACCGTTTAGAACCGAGTTCGTTTGACGACCCTGCCGCGCCTGCGTAACGTACCGCGAGTTCGTTGGCCAGGGAGGTTGCCGATTTGCTTCGGACATTGGTCGCGGCCATTCAACTCGTACGCCCCGCCCAGTGGGTGAAAAACGTCTTCGTCCTGGCGGCGCTGGTCTTCGGCCACCGGCGCGGCGAGCCCGAGGCGATTCTGCTGGCCGTTGCCGCCATGGGCATCTTCTGCCTCCTTTCCGGGGCGGTCTATGCCCTCAACGATCTCAAGGATTACCAGGAAGACCGGCATCACCCGACCAAAAAGAAGCGCCCCGTCGCCAGCGGGGCGATTTCACCGACGATAGCGGGCGTCATCGCCGTTTTGCTCGCGAGTGTCGGCATGGCGGCATCCGTCTGGCTTCAGCCTCGCTTCGCCATCATCGCGGGTTGTTACCTCGCCCTGAATCTCTTCTATACGTTCTGGGGAAAGCACCGCGTCCTGCTCGATGTCATCCTTATCGCCATCGGTTTTGTGCTGCGCGCGCTGGCGGGGGCGCAGGCCATCGAAGTCGAAGTGTCGGCCTGGCTCGTCATCTGCACGTTCACGCTCTGCCTCTTTCTCGGCTTCGGCAAGCGGCGCTGCGAGCTGGCCAACCTGGAGACGGAGGCGAAGGCCGTCGCCCATCGGCAGACCCTCGCGCGTTATACGCCCGCTCTGTTAAACCAATTTCTCTCGACCAGCGGCGGCATGGCGATGATTACCTACCTGCTGTACACGCTCGATCCGGCCACGTCGTTTCACTCGCTGGTCTTCACCACGCCGCTCGTTTTTTACGCGATCTTTCGATATGCGACCGTCATCGAACAGGGCGAGCGGACCGGGCCGAGCGACATTCTGGTCCGCGATCGGCCGTTCCTCGTGACCGCCATCACCTGGGCCGTGTTGACGCTGGGCCTGGTCCTGTACGGGAACAAGATTGAACGATACTTGCCGCCGCTCCGTTATCCTGGGCAGCCGGTGACGACGCATCCGGTCAGCCACAACACATAATCTGGAAGTGGATGACCGTCTATTCGTTTCAGACGGCGGTTTTGCAATTCAGCGGCGGCGGGGGATCAGGAGGGGCAGGGCGAACAGGGCGAGCGGGGCGGGTTCGGGGACGGGGGTGAGGGAGAAGTGGATTTCGCCGGA
>CAYPXR010000038.1:0-24485 GCA_964414585.1 uncultured Planctomycetaceae bacterium | reverse complement strand
GCCAGCGGAAGTAGGGGCAGGGATCGCGGTTCACGCGGGTGGCGCTGCGTCCAGACCACCGAAGCGGCGCGAGCGTGCGGCGTACGCGCGGACCGCCGCGTGGAGGCTCGAGGCGTCGAAATCGGGCCAGAGCGTCTCCGTGACGTAAAGCTCGGCGTAGCTGATCTGCCACAGGAGATAGTTGCTCACGCGCATTTCGCCGGCCGTGCGGATGAGCAGGTCTGGATCGGGGATGCCGGCGGTATAGAGCGAGTCAGAAATGGTCTGTTCCTCGATTTCGCCCGGCGAAAGTTCGCCGGCGGCGACGCGCCGGGCGATGTCGCGGACGGCGTCGGTCAGTTCCGTCCGGCCGCTGTAGTTGAGCGCCAGGCAGAGGGTCATTCCGGGATTGCTGCTGGAGATGCGCATCGTTTCGTCGAGTTCGCGGAGGACGTCATCGGGCAGACCCGATCGGCGGCCGATCTGCACCAGCCGCACGCCGTTTTCCATGATCTCGGTCCGCTCCTTGATGAGATACTCGACGTAGAGCCTCATCAGGTGGCCGACCTCGGTCTCCGGGCGATTCCAATTTTCCGTGCTGAAGCTGTAAAGCGTCAGGTAGCCGACGCCGAGCCGCGAGCAGCGCGTGACGATCTCCTGCACCTTGTCCGCGCCGGCCTCGTGACCACGAAGGCGAGGGAGGCCCTTGCGCTGGGCCCAGCGACCGTTGCCGTCCATGATGATGGCAATGTGGCGCGGCAGCCGTTCCGGCGGCAGGCCGAGTTCGGTCATCGAATCCAGTGGTAACGCAGTAGGCATGAGCAAACGTCAAAAAGTCAAATTCATCAATTCGCGATTCAAATGGTTGAATGCCGGTGCAGCGTCGCGGTGCGTTCCGGGCCGACGCTGACGAGCGTGATTGGAACGCCGATCGCGGCTTCCAGCCGGTCAACGTACCGACGGGCCGCGTCGGGCAGTTCCTCGAACGATTTCGCCCCCTTGATCTCCTCCCGCCAGCCCGGCAGCGTCTCGAAGACCGGCGTCACGCCGGAGAAGATGCGAAGGTCTGCCGGAAAGCTGCGCAGCTCCTGACCATTGTAGCGGTAACCGGTGCAGATTCGCACCTCGGCGAAGGTGCTGAGCGTGTCGAGGTGCATGACGATGGCCTGGGTGATCCCGCCGAGGGCGACGCTGTAACGCGTGGCGAAGGCGTCGAACCAGCCGCAGCGTCGCGGGCGTCCGGTCGTCGTGCCGAATTCGTGGCCGCGGTTGCGGATGCTATCGCCGGTCGCGTCGGTGAGTTCCGTCGGGAAGGGCCCTCCGCCGACGCGGGTGGAGTAGGCTTTGACCACGCCGAGGTAGTTCTTGATGGACGACGGCGGCGCTCCGGCGGCTGCGGCGGCGCCGGCAGCGGTGCAGGTGCTGCTGGTGACAAAGGGGAACGTGCCGTGGTTGATGTCGAGGAGACTGCCTTGGGCGCCCTCGTAGAGAATTCGGCGCTTCGCGGCGACGGCTTCGTGCAGGACGGCGGTCGTGTCGCAGACGTGCGGGGCGATCTTGTCGGCGAAGTCGAGGCATTGCCTGGCGATGTCATCGGCATTCAGCGGTTCGGCGTCGCCGTAGAGGGCTGCGAAGAGCTTGTTGCGATCGGCGACGACGTCCGAGAGCCGCTTGCGGAAGGCGGCGGCATCGAAGAGGTCCGCGACTCGGAAAGCGCTGGCGCGAAGCATCTTGTCGGCGTAGCAGGGGCCGATGCCGCGAGCGGTCGTCCCGATCTTCCGGTCGGGACTCAGGCGGGCTTCTTCGAGCCGGTCCTGTTTTTTGTGATAGGGCAGGACGAGGTGGGCACGGTCGGAAAGGAGCAGGTTCTCGCCGATGGCGACTCTGCGGGCTCGCAGGCCGTCGATTTCCGTCAGCAGTGTTTCGAGGTCGAGGACGACGCCAGGACCGATGAGGTTGACGACGCCGGGGCGGAGGATGCCGCTGGGGATGAGGTGGAGCGCGAAGGTTTCGTCGCCGACGCGGACGGTGTGACCGGCATTGGCCCCGCCGGCATAGCGGACGACAACGTCGAAGTGCTCGGTTAGGAGATCGACGATTTTGCCTTTGCCTTCGTCGCCCCATTGGAGGCCGACGACGACGGTGTTTCCCAATGTCTGAAAATCCATCGAAACGCCTTTAGCGAGATTCGGATCAACGTCCGAATTGGCCTGATTGTTATACAGCCGGTTCCCAGGCGCGGAAAGTGTTGCGATACGCAAACTGGCTACAGGAAACGGTTTGGAGGGGTATAATTCCTTTGATGCTCGGTGAATTCGACATTGACGACAAGCTCCCGGCCCTTGTGGACCGCATTGTCGAGAGCTACATGGCCGATCCGCGGACGCGGCACATCGATCGCGGCTATCTGCCCAGTGCGGGCGAGATCGTCCGGGTCATCGAGATGCTCTTGGAGGTTTCCTACCCCGGCTATTTCGGGCGGCAGAACTTAAGCGGCAAAAACGTCCGGTATCACGTCGGCGATCTGGTACCGCGATTGGGCCAGGCGATTTACATGCAGCTTTTCCGTGCGTTCTGCTACCAGAACGAGATCGAAGGCAATTACGATCCCGCCGGATCCGACTTGCAGGCGCTTCCGCTGGACGTGAAAGCCCGACAGTACGCCGAGAAATTCCTTCAAAAGATTCCCGACATTCGGGCGATGCTGGCGTTGGACGTCCAGGCCGCCTATGACGGCGATCCGGCCTCGGCGAATACCGACGAGATCATTCTCGCTTATCCCGGCATCCTGGCCGTGACGGTCTATCGTTATGCCCATGAATTGTATGCCATGGAAGTGCCGTTGATGCCGCGGACGATGGGCGAGTGGGCCCATCAGCAAACCGGCATCGATATCCATCCCGGCGCGAAGATCGGGCGGAGCTTTTTCATCGACCACGGAACGGGCGTCGTCATCGGCGAAACGACGGAGATCGGCGACAACGTCAAGGTGTATCAGGGCGTGACGCTCGGCGCGCTGTCTTTTCTCAAGGACGAGCGCGGCCGCATGGTCCGCGGGTACAAGCGCCATCCGACGGTCCGGGACAACGTCACGATTTACGCGAATGCGATTATTCTGGGGGGCGAGACGGTCCTCGGAGAGGGCAGTACCGTGGGTGGTTCAACGTTCCTGACGTCGAGCGTTCCGCCGGGCTGCACCGTGACGACGAGCGCGCCGGAACTAAAGGTTCGACCGCCGAAACATGCCTCGACGCCGGCCGCGGCGCTGGATTTTTGTATTTGACCCGCCCAGGGCGCAGCGACCCTGACGAAATCGCCCGCCTTGCCTGCCTGCCGTGCCCGCCGGATGATGCAAGCCGATAAAGACTCATGATCCATGGAACGAACCGGATATTGAATTTTCAACGAGCCGCGATGATCGGCCTGGGGATCGTCCTGGCCGTTGGAGGTTGCGCGACAAAGGAAGAGTGGAACCGGTTCTGGGACAGCTTTAAGGACAAAGGCGAGCAGCCGGAGGCCAACCCGCAACTGGCCTCCAAGAGCAAGGCCCTTCAAGGCACGATCGGCGAATACGTCACCATCGACGGCCTGCGCCTGACGCAGATTCGCGGATTCGGCCTGGTGGTGGATCTGGTCGACACGGGCGGTGGCGACGCACCGGAACAGGTGAAGACCTATCTGACGAAGGAGGTTCGCCGCCGGCAGCCGATCGGCCGACCGGGACAGACGGTGGATGAAATCCTGAAAGGCCGAGACAGCGCGATGGTCAATGTCACCGGCCTGATCCCGGCCGGTGCGCAAAAGGGCGATCGATTTGACATCGCGGTCGGCTCGATGGGCTCGCAAGCAACGTCACTGGTCGGGGGACGGTTGGTCCTTTGCGATTTGAAACTCTACGCCGAGACGCCGGCCGGGGTGATCGAGGGGAAGACGCTGGCCACGGCGATGGGTCCGGTCTTCGTGAGTCCCTTTGACCGGGCAGGCATGGCGACATCGAATGTGGACCTCAAAGTGGGATATGTCATGAGCGGCGCCACGGTGACGGAGCCTCGGAAAATCCGGCTGGTGCTCAACGATCCGCGGTACAGCATCGCGCAGCAGATCAAGACGCGGCTCAACGGGCGCTATGGGGGCGCCTACCCGATCGCGGACGCGAAGGGGCCGAGCATGGTGGAGCTGGATATTCCGAAGGAGTTCCAGGATCGCAAGCGGGTGTTCCTGGAGCGCGTTATGCATACGACGCTCAACGATAACCCGGCGATCCTCGAACGGCGCGCCGAGGACCTCGGCCAGGAGATTACCCAGGAGGACGCCGAATACGAATCGATCGGGCTGGCGTGGGAGGCCATTGGAAAGCTCGCGCTGCCGGTGATCCGCCAGCACTACCGCGATTCCAAGCCGGAGATCAGCTATTTCTCAGGCCGGTCGGGGCTCCGACTGGAGGACAAGGACAGCGTGGCGATCGTCGGCAAACACGCCCAGGATTCCAACAGCGTCTTTCGAGCGCAGGCCATCGACGAACTGGGCTACGCGACCAACCTGCACGGCGCCGGAGAACAACTTCGCAAGCTGCTGGATGATCCCGACGAGGACATCCGCATTCGCGCGTATACGGCGCTGCGCCGCCGGCCCCACCCCGCGATCGAAACGAAAGTGATGGACGAGGATAACTTCGTCCTCGACGTCGTCGACAGCCAGGGGCCGTTTCTGATTTACGTCCAGCGGCTGATCGAGCCGCGGGTCGCGGTCTTCGGCAAGCAGATGAAATGCGTCCCGCCGGTGCTCTTTCCCGGCGATCGAGACGACCACCGCCGGTTTTTGACTCAGATCAGCGCGGCGTCGAAAGATGAATTTCTCTCCGTCATCTATCGCAACAAGCGGATGGGGGTGAATTCGCCGACGTTGCAAGGCCCGGTGAACGTGGGGGAGCTGATCCGGTTCCTGGGGAATCGCTATGCGACGGACGACGAGGGCCGCCCGACGGGCCTGGCGGTTCCGTATTCGGAAGTGGTGGACATTCTGCACACGTTTTGCAAGAGCGGCGCGATCCCGGCGCACCTCGTCGTCGAGGAGGCGACGGCGCGGGAAGAATCCGACACCGATACCACCAAGGAGCGGGAGGAATCGGAGTTTTAGGCGAAAGGCTTGAGACCTGAGGCTTGAGACTTGAGGCTTGAGGCTTGAGGCTTAAGGAAGGGAGCGATCACGGGCGGCGGCGGGGAATCAGGAGGGCCAGGGCGAAGAGGGCGAGCGTGGCGGGTTCGGGAACGGGTGGCGTAAACCTCCGCGGGGGTAGCGGATTCTCACGCTCCGGGTTCGTTCGCAATCGTGGCGGTATCGGTCATTTCATCCTATTGCGGAGAGGACATCAGGCCGCATTTTCGGATGTTCCATTGCGTCTTGTTGGTCTGGCATGGGAATTGCTACGGGTGAGTATTGACTGGGGGATTTTTTTGTTCGGGATTCATGCGGATTGGGGGCGTTTTCGCGCGAGGGCGGGAGCGTACAAGAAGGAGGTGCGTTTGTTGTACCGGAAAGATCGTTAGAAGTGCCATAATTGCGGCACTCGCGGCGACAAAAAAACCGTCCTGACCTGTTGTGTGGCTTGCGTTTCGGAGATATCGGGGTAAAACGGATTCAGAAGCCTGAGCCTCTATCCTGGGACGCGCGAGCCAGCCGAGCGTAGGGGAGGATCATGGGCAATAAGATTCGATGCTTGATCGTGAGCGCGATGGCAAGCGTGGCATTCTGCGCCTCGGCACCGGCGGATATTGTCGTGGATCATCAACCCCATCCTTTCGGAGGGCCTGCCTCAGATACTTCGTTTTTGCTATTTCCGAATTTTCCATACTCGCAGCGGGTGGCTGATGATTTTGTGTTGTCCAATTCAGAACAACTCGTCAGTTTGACCTGGTGGGGGTTTTACAACGAGGACAATCCGCCCGTCTCCGAGACCATGCGTGTCCGCATTTACGGGGCACGCGGGGACGGGTTGCCGGATGAAGGCAACCTTGTATCGGAGTCGATGCTTCAGAATCCGTCGCGGACGGCAACAGGCCGGATCATTATTACAGGACATAATCCCCATGAATATCGTTACGAGGCCGCGCTGTCCACTTCCGCAATTCTTGACGCGAACACAAAGTATTGGCTCGAAGTCGTGCAGATCGGGGATTTGACGACCATGTTTCGATGGGAAGATTCTGTGGCCGAGCTTGATGAGCATGCGTTCAAAAACTCACAAGTGGGCGATTGGGCCTTGACGAGTAACGGACCGGACCTCGCATTTCAAGTAATCACGCCCGAGCCTTATTGTCTTGGAGCAATGCTTGCTGGAATTGCGTTTTTGTCGCGTAATCGGGAAGGCGCAAGGAGGAAAATGAACAAAAGAAAAACCGAATAACAACTTCGATCGGCGCTGTTCCTCTACCCGAACACAATTCACTTCTTTGTCAAAGAGGAATATCAGATGGCTACAGAACGCACTTCTTTGTGCGGACAATTCGTTTCATTGACGCTGGTTACTTCTTTGAGCGTTGTTTGTTTGGCGGGCCGTGTTTTCGCCGAGCCTTGCACGACGAATCCGGCTACGAAGTGGGAGGATTTCTTTGTCGCTTCCGATGGGTCATTTAGCCCTGTGGGGGCCCGGGCCGCCACGGTCGGCATCACCGACTGCGGTGATTTCATCGTGGCCTTCCAGGTTGGTTCCGACGAGCGCGGGCAATTTCACCGTGAGTGTCCTGATGAAGAGCCAACCGATGTACCGGCAGGCTTCCTCCTGCCGACGGTGGCCGCGCGGCGATTCGCGCCAGACGGAAATCACTATGAGAGCGCGCCCTTTCTCATTTCGGATGCCAATGATTACATGGGGAACCCCACGCTTCCGAGGATTCCTCGCGTGCGAGGCGCGAAAAGATGATGAAGCCGATTCCGGAGACGGCGACACCGACGGCGAAGGCGCCCCAATCGATCCAACTGTAGAGCAGGACTCCGAGAAACGGAGCGATGAGGCCGCGAAGGCCGGTCAGCGAGACGTGGATGCCCATGTAGAGTTCGGCCTTGTCGTCCTCGGCGAAGTGGAGGTGGCCGATGTTCCAGGCGATGGCGCCGCCGCTTTGAGCGAGTCCTTCGAAGATGCGACCGAGGGCATAGGTTGCCACGGTGGCGACGACCATGAACGCCGCGCTGCCATGCAGACCGGCGAGCATAGCGCCTAGTCCGCAGAACAATAGCGAGCCGCACCAGCAAAGCGAGTTGACGACCCGGAATCGAAGCACGCCTACGCGATCGAAATGTCTTGCCCAGATCGGCAGCATGATCAGCGTCACGACGCGCGGCACGACGTCGAGCAGGCCGTTGCTCTGGGTGTAGGTCAGCCCGATTACTTTCGTCAGGACGATCGTGTTGACCGGCATGGCCATCAGGTTCGCACAACCGATGCACATTTGGGCGGTGCAATATCTCGCAAAGCGCGGGTCCTGGCGCAGGGCCTCGCGCATTCGGGCGACGATCTGCCAGGGGGAGATCAGCGAGACGAGGCTGAAGGGGGCGATGAGCGCGTCGTCGGCCACCGCGTCGCCGTTAAAGGTTGCATTCCTCGCCAAGGCACTTCGTTCGCCGCGTACTCGGAGGCGAAGGATCATCGAGAGCCCGATGGCGCCGATTACGGCGATGGCCGGGTAGAACCAACGGTAGGCGAGCGGATCGAGATCGAAAAGCAGCCCGCAGCCGAGAATGACCGGCGGGCTCATCAGGGTGCGCATGATCTGGAGCGAGGCGCTGATTCGCCCGCGATGGCTCCTGGGGTAATTGCTCTTCCACAGACTTGCCCGGGTGGTGACGACGCCGGTCATGAAGACTCGGGAGAGACCGATTTGCAGGGCGAAGATCCAACCGCCGATCGCGGTGTGCGGCGTGAGGCCGACGGTGAGAGAGACGGAAAGACTGGCGGCGGCAAGGGCGACGAGGGCCGGCAGTTTCCTTCTCCCGACGATCATCGCTCCCCAGAAGAGGCTGACGAGATTGGCGAAGGCGGGCGTGGCCTGTACGACGGTGATGAGGAAATTGCTTCCGTCGAAGGTCTTGCTGACGACGACGGCGGAGACGGTGCCTTCGACGAGCCCGGCGAAGAGCCCCCAGAGCACGAGGTGCTGCATTTCGTGGAGGTAATTGCGACGTGCCATGTAGGGCACGCGGCCGACGCGAAAGAGATCCATCAACAAGCCTTCCCCGCGACCCGGTTCCGTCCGGATCGAGCGCGGGGATGATAGCGGCGTCGATCCATGGGGGAAACGGCCGTCGTCAAACTACTCGAGCACGATGGCGAAGCGACGTTTGAAGTGGAGATAGTACAGGCCGATGAGCCGCATGGTCACGATGGAGAAATAGACGTCGAGGACTTTGTAGATGGCGTCGGTCGCGATGCCGTAGTCCGGCAGCGACGGCACGGTGATGGGGATATTGAGGGCGCTGAAGATACCGCTCAGGGACGGCAACATGGACAACAGCGTGACCAGGAGCAGCATGCCCCACAGGGACAAGTAGGGACCGAGCGTCCGGAAGATCGTGGCGAAAATCAGGTCTACGCGGTAAATCATGTCCAGCGCGCTGAACGCGAAGAGCATGAGAAAGATGGGCCAAATGAACAGTCCGCCCGCAATCCAGGCCAACAAGACATACTCCGATTGCATCGAAGCAGGAACCATTCCGCCGGCCATCCCCAAGGTATAGGCAATCGCGGGCAGTAATGCGACGGCGTAGGAGCCCATGTATTTGAACGCCGGCTTGATGATATCTTCGAGAAATCCGTCCTCCATCTTGACGCCGGGCATATCGTCGGAGCCGGAAGCCGTGTCCTGAACGACCGAGAGGTACAGGGCCCGGATCCAACCGAAGATAATGAAGACGCCGAACAATCCGTAGAACCCGACGAAGCCGAGGGGAATGGCGACGAGGGCGATGATGGCGATGACGATGAAGTTGGCGATGTTTCCGCCGCTTCGGAAGGGGTACATCAGGCTGCCGATGGCGTCGGACCAATAACTTCGGCGAGGTCCTTCGATTGCTGCGCTGATTCGGCGAGATGTGGGCTGTAGGGCCGACGAGGGATTTTCCCTCGCATAGGGGAGTTCGACGGGATCGCCGACGTCGATGGCTCTCGGTGCAGGCGGCAGCGCCGCCGGTGGCGAGCCCTCGAGTTCGATCTCGCCGAAGACTCCGCTCGGCGAAACGCCAATCATTCCGGACAGATCGGCGATATCGGGTTCGACATTCATCGACGGAGCGTTTGCGAGGACCGGTGCGCGAGCGGGCGCCGCCGCCGAAGGTCGGGCAGGTGACGGCGCAGCGGCTGGAGCGGCCTGACCCGGGGATTGAAATTTGGCCAGCGGAATGCGAAAGGGCTTTTTGCAACCGGGACAAGCGATTCTCTTGTCCGCCAGCTTGGACGGAATATCAAGGAGCTTTCCGCACTTGCATTTGACGCGAAGGGCCATGATCGAATGCTCGACGCGTAGCGAAAAATGAAACCCGCCCCAAGCCAGGGGGCAAACGACAGGAACGCCGTTATCTTACACAAAACCGGCGGCGATTTCACCCGGTTCCGGCGGGGGCGCATGAGAGTGGCAAAGGTCCAGGCGGATGGCGAAGTCAAAAATGAATCGATCGAAGAAGCTCGTCCCTGAAAAGGCGACGCCGGTCGTTGCATCGTCCCGGAACCGCCGGCGCCTCGTGGAGGGGATTGCGGTCTTTGTCGTTGCCGTCTCCGCCTATGCCAATACCCTGAATTCGGATTTTACCCTCGACGACGTCGCCATCGTGAAGGCCAACGAGTCCATTCGCAGCCTGGGGAACATCGGCAAGTTTTTCACCACCAATTACTGGGGCGAAAAGGACACGATCAGCGACAAGAGCCTTTATCGACCTTTGGCCATTACTTCCTATGCGCTCAACTACGCCGTGAACGGAGTTTCGCCGCGCGGCTACCACGTGGTCAACATCGTCTTGCACGCGGGGGTCTGCGTTCTGCTCTATGCACTGGTCCTCACACTCTTCGGCGATGCCAGCATGGCGTTGATCTCGGGCATTTTGTTTGCCGTGCATCCGATCCACACCGAGGTCGTCGCCGGGATTGTCGGTCGCGCGGAAATCATGGCGCTGTTCGGCGGATTGACTTGCTGCCTCGCCTATCTTCTGGCGACGCGCGACGAGCGGCACGGTTGGGGATGGGTCGCCATCTCGATCGGTGGGTACGCGTTTGGGATATTTTCCAAGGAAATCGGATTCATGGGGCCGTTCCTTATTCTGCTGTGGGAGTGGGTCCTGCCGCATCGAAGACGGCTCTTTCGGGCCGATGCACGCGCCATTGTTGCGTTCGCGGGCTATGCGGGCGTGGTCCTTGCGTGGATCGGATTGCGAGTGTCCGCCATTTCCTCCGCCGATGTCGTTCATCAGGGGATTGTCGGCACCACCCGGTCCGAACAAGTCATGACCGGCCTTCGGGTCTGCATGGAGTACGTCGGGCTCCTCCTGGCGCCGGTGAAGCTCTCGGCGGACTACTGGATTTCGGAGGTGCCGATTGCGCGCTCGATTGGGGCGCCGGGCGTGCTGGCGGCGATCGCGCTGCTGGTCGGTCTCATGGGGTTGGTCGGGGCGACCTGGCGGCGACGGCCGGGGATGGCCTGGGGGATTCTCGTTTTTTTGGTCGTTCTGTTTCCGGTTTCGAATATTCCCTTTCGAATCGGGGTGCTGAAGGCGGAACGGCTCTTGTATTCGCCGTCGGCGGGGTTCATCGTCGCGGTGGCTTCGCTTGCGGCTATGAGCTTGACGCGCCAACGGCTGAAAAAGACCGTTTGGGCAACCGGGGCCGTCATCGCGTGTCTCCTGTTGGTTCGCACGTGGGCGCGCAACCTGGACTGGCGGGACGATTTCACGCTCGCCACGCAGACGCTCAAGACGTCGCCCGATTCACCGGCGTGCAATTTTGCCATGGCAGAGTATTACCGCGATTTGAAACAGGACGATCGGGCTCGCGAACACATTTTGCGATGTCTCAAGACCAATCCGAATAGCGCGTGGGCGCTCATGAACCTCGGAAATTTGGAAATGAACGCGAACCGCTTCGATCGCGCGGCGGAGTATTTCCAGGAAATTCTGAGAACCCATCCAGAGGATGCGTCCGCGCTTGCCAATCTCGGCTGGTGTTTTGAGGAGCTGCATCGATACCCGGAGGCCGTGGAGGCACTGGAGCGATCGCGGAAACTGCGGCCGGACAACCCCGCCTCTTATGTCAATTTGCTGTCCCTTTATGTTCAGCTTCAGAATGTCAATGCGGCGATGCCCGTCCTTGAAGAAGCGTTGAGGCGATTTCCAAACGTCCCCGCGGTCCATTGGAACGCCGGCGGTCTATATCTGCTGGTGGGAAAAAAAGCCGAATCGGACGCCGCTTTTCGTCGAGCCAGGGAATTGGATCCAACGATCGACCAGAGCAAGCCGTCAGATACGCTGATGGACTGAAATTGCCGATGCGATGAAGGTTACCGTCAGCACGAACGGTCGGCAACGAATCTCACGTTGCGCGATTCGCGAGTTCGGCGCTGTTTGGGCAAATGTATGGCAAAGGCGGAGTCAAAACGGTCGCGAAGAAGCGAACGCCGAAAGGCGAAAGGAAGACTGCCCAGGGACGGAGGGATCAGCGACCAGACAGCCCCCCGAAGCTTCATGGATCGCCGCCGGATTTTCGAAGGAATCGCGGTCTTCCTGGTGGCCATTGCGGCCTATGCCAACACGCTCAACTCGGATTTCACGCTTGATGACGTCCCCATCGTGAAGGAAAACGAGCTGATTCGCAGCTTGGGCCCAATCGGTAAGTTTTTCACGACCAATTATTGGGGGGACAAGGCCACTCTAAATGACAAGAGCCTGTATCGGCCATTGGCCATTGCCTCTTACGCGATGAATTATGCCGTGAACGGCCTCTCGCCGCGAGGCTACCACGTCGTCAACATCGCCCTTCATGCGATCGTCTGCGTGCTGCTCTACTCGCTGGTTCTCGCACTATTCCGCGATGCGCGGATGGCATTGATGTCGGGCATCTTGTTTGCCGTGCATCCGATCCATACGGAGGTGGTGGCCGGAATTGTCGGTCGCGCGGAGATCATGGCGCTGTTCGGCGGGCTGATGTGCTGCCTTGCGTACCTATTCGCCACGCGCGAGGTATCTCCCGTTCGTCGGTATCGAAGTTGGGCCTGGGTGGCGATTTCCGTTTGCAGTTACGCCATTGCCATGTTTTCGAAGGAGATCGGGTTCATGGCGCCTGTGCTGATCGTCCTTTGGGAATCCATCCTTCCGACCGATCGCCGGCTGTTTCGTGCGAATCCCCGCGCGATCGTGGCGTTTGTCGGGTACGGGATCGCGGCCGGTGTTTATCTTTTGATGCGGTTCACGGTCATACAAACTAACAACATCAACATCGGGTTTGTCGGTGTCGGCAAGGTCGAGCGGGTTTCGACGGCCCTGCGTGTGTGCATGGAATACGTCGGGCTGCTATTGGCCCCGATCCGCTTGTCGGCGGACTATTGGATCAAGGATGTTCCCATCGCGAAAGGTCTGACCGATGTCCCCGTCCTGGCGGCTTTGCTGATATTGGCCGCGCTAATCGTTGTGATGATCTTCACCTGGCGGCGTCGTCCGGCCGTGGCCTGGGGAATCGGCGTTTTCCTGGCAGTTTTGTTTCCGGTCTCCAACCTCGGGCTTCGAATCGGCGTCCTGAAGGCCGAACGGATCCTTTACTCTCCGTCGGTCGGTTTTGTGGTCGCCGTTGCGGCGCTGGCGACGACACTATTCACGACTACCGCGGCGCGACGATGGGCGACGGCCGCGATTTGGCTGGTTGCCGTGGTCTTTCTGGCGCGGACCTGGGTGCGAAACGAGGACTGGCGCGACAATCACACGCTGGCCGAGGTGACGTTACGGACGTCGCCGTCATCGTCGATTTTCAACACGATCATGGCCGCGTGGTATCGTCAGAACAAACAAAACGGCCCCGCCCGGGAACACCTGCTGCGTTCCCTGGCATCCCAGCCCAATAATACCACGGCGCTCTTCAACCTGGGCAACGTCGAATTGGATGAGAAGCGATTTGATGTGGCGATCGATTATTACGACCGGGCCCTCGCGATTCAACCGGAATACGTCTCCGCCCTCAACAACCTCGGACGAGCCCTGGCAGAGTCGGGTCGGCTCAAGGATGCCGTCAAGGCGTACGAACGATCCCTTCAGGCGCGTGCCGATAATCCGCCAGCCTATGCGAATCTGCTGTCGGTCTTTGTCCAATTGAAGGATTGGAACGCCGCGGTCCCACTCGCACAGAAAGCACAACGGCGATATCCCAATATCGCCGTGATTCAACTCAACGCGGCAAGTGTTTATCGTTCCGCCGGTCTCAAGACCGAGGGTGATGCCGCGTTTCATCGTGCCTTGGAACTCGATCCTAATATCCTCGGACAAGGCGATATCGAATCGCCGATGGATTGAGACGGCGGAATCGTTGTAAGTATAGTTCAATAAGAAACTTAGTAATGAAACGGCTCCGATTTTGGCGAAGTGTTGTCCTCATTGAGAGGGTCCTCTTGGTAAAGCGTTTATTCAGATTGGGGTCTTGAACGGAAATGCGAAATTTGATAGACTGCGGAGAGCTTAGAAGCCAAGCGCGCGGCTCAACGTCGTGATGCTTGTGCGTTTAGTTTGAGAAGCGGAGACGGATCATACTATGCGCCTGGCGATTTTGTCAGGGCAGTCCCGATGGGGAGAAGCGTTTATGCAAAGGATCGCACGAGGCATTGTCTGCGGAGTCATTCTGTGTTGTACGGCTGCAACACAGGCCGCGCCCCTGGGACTGACGCTGGTATTTCCAGACATCACGACCAACTATCAGGATATCAGCTACATCGCCAACAATTCGCCGAACAACTTCACGGTTCGCGGACATAACTCGGCGGTCAATTTTGGCGGCGGCTTGATCAACTTTGACGATTTCTTCGGCCCTGATAATTATCTGAACATCGATTTGAGCGTCACGACGGCGGGCGTGGCCACCGGCGGAACGCTCGAGGTCGCCGGCGACTTGACGACCGCGTGCGGTCTTTCCGGCATCCTGCTGCAAGGCACGATTTCGCAATTCGGCTACGATTCGCCCATTTCCGATATCGACTACTTTGAATTTGTCTTTACGATCACCGGCGGGTTGATGGCGACGCCGGCCTACTACGGCTTGCCGGGTTCGACCGTGGGCTTGATTCTGGATGCCCAGGAAAATCTCTTTCCGAGCGAAGCGGCGGCGTTCAACAACGATTTTACCAGTAGTTTTGACGGATGGCTGAATAATCACTCGGACCTGGCGCCGAATGTTCCCGAGCCTTCGACTCTAGGTCTGATGTTTCTTGCGGTCGCGGCCGTGTGCCGCCGTCGCGTTTGATGCCTTGAAATAGGCTTCTTGTTCGTGCGCCCCTCCGGCGACTCTCTCCCCTGGGCCGGTAATCGCACAAAATGTTTTTGGGCAGACGCCGGGAAGGCGTCGAACATTTTTGGACTTTCTGTGAGTCGGAGTGCTCGCTGAAGGCGTGTCAGGAATTCAAGTCATTGTCATTTATTGTTGTTCTTAAGGAGAATCTCGCAATGCGCATGAAAACTGTATCAATTCTGCTGGTGGTGCTGCTGGTGGCGGGCTCGGTGAGCCTGTCTTTCGCGGCGTTGTTGGGAGTGGTTCCCGGGCTGCCGAACTTGCAATACGACAGCAACGGTGTGGCCACGTACACGTCGTCGTCGACGTCTTTCACGTTGACGGCTTCGCCATTGACCATTGTGTTTCCGGCGCCGTTGCCGCCGATTCCGCGACTGGTCAATCCCACCGGAGCGCCGGCGTCGGAGGTCGTTGCCATCGGCGCATCGATCAGCAATACCGGCACGTTGCTCGGCGGCATTGTCGGTGACGACCTGATCATCCGGGGGCAGGTGGATGCCGACGGAAACGGGAGTATCGATTATGCCGGCGTTCTGTTGACCGGTGAAATCGTCGCCTTCGGTTATGAGAATACGAGCGTGGCCGTCGGCGGGACGGATCGGTATGACTTTCGCTTTTCGTTGACCGGTGGCTTACTGGCGTCGTTTTTCGCCGGCAAGGACATCGGCGTGACCGTTACGTCTGAACACTCCAACTTTGACGGAGACTTCGGTCTCAACTTTACCGGCGGGGCCAAGGGCAGCGTGGGACCGATCCCCCGGCTCAATCATGCGCCGGTGTGCAGCGCGAACGGTCCCTATCGCGAAGAATGCTCGGGCGGTTTCACGACCTTGATGCTCGATGGTTCGCAATCGAGCGATCAGGACGAAGGCACTACACTCACCTACTCTTGGACCACCGATTGCCCTGGCGCGAGCTTTGACGATGCGTCCAGTTCGACACCCATCCTCTCGGTGGACACGTCTTCAGGATGCAACATTGAGTGTATGGTGACGCTCTCGGTCAGCGACGGTGTGGCCGCGCCCCAGACGTGCCAGGCGGAAGTGATCATTTCCGACACCAACAACCCGATGATCACCTGCCCGGACGATCGCACCGTGGAGTGCAACGCGTCGATCGCCCCCTCGGTGACGGGAACGGCGACGGCGACGGACGGATGCGATCCGGCGCCGGCCGTGAGTTACAGCGACGAAGAAGCCGAAGGCGTCTGTCCGCAGGCTAGAGTGATCACGCGGACGTGGACGGCAACGGACCGCTGTGGCAACTCGGCGACCTGCACACAGACGATCAACGTCGTCGATACGACCGCGCCGACGATTACGTCCTGCCCGGGTAGTATCAGCGTGACTTGCGAACAAGGCACGAATCCGTCGGTGACGGGGATGGTTACGGCGACCGACAATTGTGATGCGGCGCCGGCGATCACGTTCTCAGATTCGTCAGCGGAGGCCTCCTGTCCGAACCTGTCCGTGATCACGCGGACGTGGAAGGCGACGGATGCATGCGGCAACACGGCGACCTGTACCCAGGCGATCACGGTGACGGACTCTATCTCGCCTTCCATTCATTGTCCGGGAGATGTCACGCGGGAGTGCGACCAGTCGACGAGCCCGGTGAATACGGGGACGGCGACGGCGGCAGACGGCTGTGATCCGAATCCGTCGGTTAGTTATACGGACCAAGTCAGCGGCACTTGCCCGAAGATTATCAAACGTACCTGGCAGGCGACGGACGCTTGCGGCCACAGCGCGACCTGCGTACAGACAATTACCGTCGTCGATACGATGCCACCTGTGATTACGTGCCCGCCGAATACGACGTCGACGTGTGGAGTATCCACGAGCCCAAGTAACACCGGAAGCGCGTCGGCGACGGACAATTGCGATCCGAACCCCGTGGTGACCTTTTCGGACACCGTTAGCGGGACTTGCCCGGCGACGATCACGCGCGTTTGGAAGGCAACAGACCGTTGCAACAACATGGCGTCCTGTACGCAACTGATCAGCGTGGTTGCGGCGCGGCCGTGCCCGCGGACGCCCGGATACTGGAAGAACCACCGCTCCGCGTGGCCGGTGAGTTCGCTGACCGTCGGTTGCGTAACCTATAACGACACGCAGCTTATGAACCTGCTGTCCAACCTGCAGCCCAACGGGAGCAAGGCCCTCAGTGACGCGTCGGCCATGTTGGCGAAGTTCATTATTTCCGCGACCTTCAACATCATGACCAACTCCGATCCGGTGAATATCCAGCAGGTGCTGGATGAAGGAAACGCGTTCCTATGCAGTTATCCCCCAGGCAGCAATCCAACGGGTGCTGCACGATCAAGGGGGACGACATTGGCGAGCAGGCTCGACGACTATTGCAACAGCAGACCCAACGGCTGCGTCGGGTCGAACTAGGCCAATTAGATCAGTAACCAGGGCCCCCGCTCGTCGCCGACGCGGCGCGAGTGGGGGCTCTTTTGTTGGAAACGACGGAAACGATGGGGCGCGTTGCCACCGCCTCATGGACGGCCCATGCTTGCGGATCGTCGATGCAATTTCATTTGGACATCACTGTCGACGGGATGAAACTCGCTGCCTGCCTACACGTTTCCGTGACATCGTAAGGTTCCGCACCGGTTGTCGTTTGTTGCCATGGACTAACTGGTACGCGTTTCGGATCGGGGTATCGTTTTGTATCCTTGGCCCGGCGGTGGGCGGAGGCCAGCAACGCCTGTCTGCGATTTTTTTCGCGGCTTTGGCGAAAGCGAAGGACAACTTATTGACGTCACGGCGCTTCGGCTGGTCGATAGTCTTCGCGCGGTGCGCGCCGCGATCCCGGGCCTAGGTGGCTGCGATGTCAAGCCGCCGGGATCCAATCCGACCGGCGTTTGGCGACAGAGAGCGGCGACGCTTCAGTCGCATCTTGACAGCTACGTCAACAGCAACCCGCCCGGTTGCGTTGATGACGAAAATACCTGCTACAATCGAAGCGGTTGCTATCAGCACCATCGCCATCGACGATCCTGCCAAAACCATTGATCGGCTGATTCACTTGGTTTGAATTCCCAGCCTCCGTCGCTCCGCTTATTGCGGGGTGACGGGGGCTTTTTTGTGTGATGGGGTCGGTCCGTCCGCCAACGTTTGGCACGCAGAGGCCTCCTGGTGGCAGAATCCTTCCAAATGCTTTGCCTATAAGCTCTTTTGAAACACTGGCCGGGGGTTGCCAAGGATTGTACGGGGTATCTTCCTGTGACACAGTAATTTACGTGCGAAAACCTTGTTTTTTTGGACTAGAAATGGTATAAATAAGCACTAGTTATCGGGGCGAGTTGCACCGGCCCTGGGATGTTTTCTGTCCAACAGAATTAGGTGCAACGGGTATGCTCGGTTTCATTGTGCGCATTGTTTTGATTGCAGTTAGTGAGGGATAGCGGCTTGTCGAAGTTGCGAACGCTAATTCTGGTTTGTGGACTTGCCTTGGGAACAGGGTTGATCGCCCACGCCGCGCCACTGAATCTTACTCTCGCCGATTACCCGGACGTTACGGGCAATCTCTTTGACGTGAGCTACGTCGCGAACAACGCTCCGAACAATCTGAACATCAGCGGCTATGACGTTGCGATGGATGATGACGGCGTGGGACCGCTCCTGTCGCCGGATTCTCTGAGCGCCGGTTCGTTCCTGATCTCGGCATCCGTTACGACGGGTGGAGTGGCCACCGGCGGATCGATCACCATCACCGGCGATTATTTGTCGACGTTGGGCCTGACCGGAACGCTGGTGACCGGGACGCTGACGGATTTTGGATTTGATTCACCGCCGTCGGGTCTTGATTATTTTGAATTCAAATTCGTGGTGACCGGCGGGCTCATGGCGACGCCGCAATACTTTGGATTGCCGGGTTCTACACTCGGGGTCATTTACGATGCACAGGAAGACCTCTTTTCGACCAATGCCACGGCTTTTGCCTCGAGTTTTGCCAGCCAACCGTTCGGATCTGGATGGTTGAATTCGAGGGCCGATGTGGCGCCGATCCCGGAACCTGCCACTTTGAGCCTGATACTGATGGGATCATTGCCTTTGGTATGTCGTCGAGTGCGAACGTCCAATTGAGTGGGAATCAAGCGATTATTCTTAGTCATAAGTGAGAGAACCATCCGATGTGCAAATTAGGCATGAGAACTGGACTTGCAGCGTTGGTTTTCGCGTTCAGCGTTAGTCCATTGTCAGCCTCTCTCCTGGGTGTCTTGCCAGGTCTACCGACGTTGACGTACGACAGCAACGGCGTGACTGTATTCACGGCGAACTCAAACTCCTTTGTCTTGACGGCGTCACCGCTCGTTATCATCTTTCCGGCGCCTTATCCGCCGATTCCGCGACTGGTCATGCCGACCGGTTCGCCCGCGTCGGAGGTCGTTTCCATCGGGGCGACGATCAGCAACACGGGCACGGTTCTGGGCGGCATCCTGGGCGATGATTTGATCATCCGCGGCCAGGTCGATGCGGATGGCAACGGCAGTATTGATTTCTCGGGCACCCTGCTTACCGGAGAAATTCTGCAGTTTGGATATGAAGACTCGGGCGGTGCGACGGACCGATTTGATTTTCGCTTTGCCTTTAGCGGGGGCGTCCTTGCCCCGTTTTTTGTGGGCCAGGATATCGGCGTGACGGAAACCTCGGAGCATTCGACCTTCGTGGATGACTTCAACGTCGATTTTGCCGGCGGGGCCAAAGGCGCGGTGGGACCGATTCCGACCATTCCTGAACCGTCCACCATCGCGATGACGATTCTCATGGGTGGTTCCCTGTTTTGCCGCAGGATTCGGGGTCGCTAACGGGCGGCAACCACCTTGAGCGTCCAAATCTTGAGACGCCCACCTTTGACATTTTCGTTCCGCTTTGAAGTTCCAGTCTCCATTGCTCCGTGATGTTTCGTCACGGGGCTTTTTTTCCGTTCATTTTTGTGGCATGATGGGCATTCTTGTCATGCAGACTTTTTTCCACATCGAGGTCGGAAGCGAGCGATTGGCGGCGTGTCTTCATCGACCGGATCGCGCGGACGCCGCGCCGATCGTCATCTGTTGTCATGGTTTGACCGGCACGCGAATCGGGTCGAGCTACCGATTTGTGGTGTTGGCCCGGCGGTTGGCGGAGGCCGGCATCGCCTGTCTGCGATTTGATTTTCGCGGGTGTGGCGAAAGCGAAGGAAGATTTGTTGACGTCACGGCGCCTCGGCTGGTCGATGATCTTCGCGCGGTGCTTGCCACGATCCCGGGCCTAGGTGGCTGCGATGCAAGCCGAATGGGGATGGTGGCGAGCAGCTTCGGGGCTTATACAGTCTCCGCTATCGCATCGGAAGCGGCGGGTGTTCGCGGGCTGGTCTTCCTCGCGCCCGTCGCGCATCCGCGGGCCCTCATCGATCGGGGCATGAATGCCGAGGCGTGGGAGTTTCTTCGCCGGAAAGGCTGGATCGATCACCACGGTCTTCCGTTGGGGGCCCGATTCATTGAAACGCTGCCGGACACGAACATGCCACGTCAGTTGGCCGCGGCAAGAAAGCCTTTGTTGATCTTTCATGGGACCGGGGACCGCGAGGTGCCGATCGACCAGGGACGGGCGTACGAGAAGGAAATGCAATCTGCCGGGTTGGAGGTGCGTTTCGAAACCATCGAGACAAGCGATCACGGAATGCGCGGCGTCGAGACGACGCAACGGATCGTCGATGGTTCGTTTGATTGGCTTCGGGGCCGGCTTCAACCCTTGGAATGAATTTCTCGAATCAACGCGACCGGCGCGCCGATGTCCGCGACGACGACTTCGCCGGTGTACGTCTCGGCACCGGGGGCATCGAACCCGAGCTTCCGCGCGACAAAGGTGACCGTGTATTTGGCGCGAACGGTCGGTTCGGCCGGTTGACCGTTGTCGCAATCCAATCCTGACGGGGCGTCGATTGAAACGATGACGGAATCCGGCGCCTGGTTCATTGCGTCGATGACCCCATCAAGCGGCGGGCGGATGGCACCGGAGAATCCGGTGCCCAGCACGGCATCAACGATGACGCCGGCCCGGTGAAGGTGGGGCCGGCGGGCGGCGATGCGTTCCGGCGAATCGAAGGGGTGGCGCGGGAGCGACATCTTGTCGACGATGCGAAAGTTGACGGCAGCATCGCCGGCCAATCGATTTGGATCCGACGCGGTGTAGATTTCAACATCCCGGCCGGAATTCGAGAGATGACGGGCGATGACGAACCCGTCGCCGCCATTGTTGCCGCCGCCGCAAACGACGGCCATCGGACCGTCGCGGCGTGACAGGTTTAGAATGAACGTGGCGGCGTTCCGCCCCGCGTTTTCCATGAGGACGGCGCCGGGGATGCCGAACTCTTCGATGGCTCGGCGGTCGACTTCACGTACCTGGCTTCGGCGGAGCGTGATGGAACCAGACGGATTCATGGTGGTGAGCCTTTTTTCGCGGGCTGCGTGGAGGGTTGGGCGGCCAATTTCCGAATTCGTTCCACGGCTCGTTGAACGGAATCAGGAACCGGCACACCCTCGTTGGACAAGAGACGCAGGGCTCCCTCGCACTCCTGCAAGGCATCATCGTAACGGCCCAAATATTCAAGCGCGCCGGCCAGTTGCCAGCGATAGAGGGTTTCCTGTGGGTCGGCGTCGACGGCCTTGCGATACCATCGTTCGGCCAGGGCGTATTTGGCCGCGAATCGCCGCGCCGCGTCACCGATGATGGAGTAGGCTTTCGCGATGGGATAGCCGAGGGCGGCGGCCTTTTGAACCGCGGACAGCGCCCCGTTCTCGTCTCCGACGCAGAGGCGCGCTTCGCCCAACGCGATGAAGCCGTAGTCCTGGTGTCGCCCCAGCCCCTTTTCCAAGGCCATTTCGATCAATGGAATTCCTCTGTTGGCCTGACCCAGTCGAACGTAGGCCTGGCCCAGCAGTCGGTTGTTGATCGCACTTTCGGGATCGAGCTCATGGGCCTTGGTCGCGCGATCGAGGGCGGCGTCGAGATCCTGTTCTTCCAGAGCGATCGCGGCCAAGTCCGACTGCGCCTGCTCGCATTGGGGATCGGATTCGACGACCTGGGTCCAGAGTGACTTGGAATCTCGCCAGACGGTTTCTTGGGCCGTCGTCAAGATCCACAAAGGCACGACGAATAGCATGAGGAGCAAAAAGAGGGCGGCCTTTCTTTTGGCAAAGCGTTGTTCCATCCGCAGGAGGAAAAACGCGATCGGAAGAAGCAGGAAAAAGAGCGGGAAATAGAGAAATCGATCGGCCACGCAGGCGCGCATCACGCGAATCACGCCGAGTGCGGGAGCGAGCGTGATTCCGAAGGCCGCCAGGCCGATGAAGAGCGGCCGAGCGAATCGCCAGGAAGCGATCCATGCAAAGAGGAAGGCGATTGTCCCCAACACCGAGAACGCGATGACGGAGTTGGAGAAGGACAGGTCATTTGGGATCGCCCGGTATGGGGACAAATACATGGGCCAGACCAGGTTTCCGATATAGAGAACAAAGTTGTAACTTAGCAAACCGATCCAACGGGTCGCGGGGCCGGCTGCGGAAAGGTTTGGAAAACCCAATCCGGCTTCGGATTCGGCCTGAGAAGACCAGGCGACATACGCCATGGGAAGCATGACGATTGCGTATGGGGCTTTTCCGGCGAGGGCGGACCACGGCCGTCGATTCAGCGGCCAGACATCGAGGAGCGGCAAGACAAGGGGAAGCAATAACACCGTCGGCTTTGCCAAGGTCGCCAAGGCATACAGGACGACGGAAGCGATCAGCCACCGACGGGAATGATGTTGGACGGAATCCACATAGGCGATGATCGCCGCGACGGCGAAGAATGTCGCCAGGACCGTCTTGCGCTGGGAGATCCAGGCGACGGATTCCACCTGGATCGGATGCAGGGAGAAAAGCATCGCCATGAGAAAAGGGATGGCCAGTCCGCCGATGAACCTGCGGACCCAAAGAAAAACGAGGACCGTCGTCGCGGCATGGAACAGGACATTGGTCAGATGATAGACGTAGGGGTCGATGGACCGGCTCGTCGTGCCGGCGAGGCATGAGTCGATCATCAGGGAGATCATCGTGAGCGGTTGGTAATAGCCTTTGACGGTGGACGGGTGCAGAATTTCCGAAAAGACTCGATAGACGCCGCCGAGGCTCGGCTGGCGGACCATCTCGTTGTCGACGACGTACTGGTAGTCGTCCAGCGCCACAAAGTCCGAGCGCAGTGTGGGGCGGTAGGCGATGAGCACCAAGAGGACGAGAAGGGCTGCCGCCAATAAGAGGTCGCGTCCGGAGGGACTCCTGACCGTTTGGCCGGCGATGGGGGTTGGCCGGCGCTGAAGTGGGGGGTCCTGGTTCATTTATTTGTATCGGTCGCGCTGCCGTCAGGAACCGCGTGCCTTTCGAGCGGCCGGTGTTTCCAGGTCGGACGAAAATCGTTCAGGCTCGCCGGCGGTGTCATCGATCAGCGATTCAAAGCCGGGTTGATCGCGCAATCGCCGCAGTTCTTCGTGCGCCGCCGCGCGCGCCGACATGTGCGGGTCCTTGGCCACCGCCGCCGCCAGATGGAGACGAGCCCGATCAGGCGAACCATTGGCGGCCCAGGCCGCGGCCAGGGACAAATGGGTCACGGGATCGTTGTTCAGTCGAAGGGCTTCCTGAAGTTCCCCGCGCGCGGAAGACGGGCGATGGACTCTGAGGTATGAATTTCCCAGGCTCAGCCGAATCCCGGCCGAGTTCGGCTCCAAGTCGCGGGCTCGTTCGAGGAATTCGATCGCCTTGTCGAACCGGCCGCTTCGCGCCAGGGCGACACCGAGGTTCTGCAAACATCCGATCCAGTTCGGGTTGGAGGCCAGCGCCTTGCGAAGCGGTGCGATGGCCTCGCTCGCGCGGCTGCCGGTCTGCAACAGCAGGGCCGTGCCGAGGTAAAACTGCGTCGAGGCATCTTCGGGCGCCACCTGGACGGCTCGCTGCGCCGCGCGGAGCGCTACGTCGAAGTCTCCTTCCGCGATGAGTGCCTCAATCAGGCCGATGTGCCCGTGCGCCCAAGTCGGATGCGCCAACACAATCGCCGAATAAAGCGAACGGCTGCCTTGCCAGATGAATGACTGCGAATAGGACGAGACCGCGAGAACGGCGATCAGAGCGAACTGCGCCAAGGCCGCGCAACGAACGATCGGCGAACGCAGCGTGAGCCGCCGATCGCCCATCCATGCCATGAGCACGATGAGGGGTGGAATCAGAACGGGATAAAGATACTGATCGCTCAATTGAAGTTCGGTGAACGGGGTGTTGAGGATGGCCGGGCCCAGCAACAGCAGGGCGGCGACCCAGGCGGCAAAAAGAGGTCGGAAGCGAAAATAGGCCCAGGCGGGTAGAAGGATCAGCAGCGAGGTCATGGCCAGGTCGCGCCAAATGACGAAGTGCGACGCCGTCGACCAGCCAACGAGCGGATTGAAAGGCAGTAACCCGATCGGCCAAAAAATCCGTGTGACGAACAGTGCGAATGTCTGAGAGAAGAGTTCGAGCGGCGAGGGAATCGCGCTTGCGGTCATCGGCGCCTGGCGCAGGATCATGAATTGCACGGTCGCGGCAAGAATCAAGATGGTCAGAAAGGGCAACCGCGCAATCAGGGGGCTGCGAAGGGGGCGTTGAATCGGCCAGAAATCGAGGACCATGAGCACGATCGGCAAGCCGATAAAGGTCGGTTTCGAGAGGATCGCCGCCGCGCAGGCTGCCGTCGCGCCGATCATCCAGATTGTTCGATCATTCGATCGATATCGAATGTAGGCCAGAATCGAAAGGAGTGAGAAAAAGGTCGCCAACAGCGTCATCCGCTGAGAAATCCAGGCCACCGATTCGACCTGGACCGGGTGCACCGCGAACAAGAGCGAAAGGATCGCCGGGGCAACGTAACCGGCGGGCGAGATGCCCTGCACTCCCCTGGAGTCGGTGGGCGCCGCTCGTAACGAGAAGACTCGG
>CAYPXR010000037.1:0-90100 GCA_964414585.1 uncultured Planctomycetaceae bacterium | reverse complement strand
TGCGGGGATTGCAATGCGAACGGCATCCCCGACGCCTGCGACATTGCGGCGGAGATTTGAGCGATTCCCGGGTGAATGAATGATCGAGCGCAATTCGATGGCTCCGCGCCGCTTTCTAACGGGCGCGGTTCGGATCGGCCACTGATCCGGGAATCGCTCTAGCACCAACGCGGATACGGATGGCGTGCCGGACGAATGCGAGGAAGAGAGCCTGATGGGCGGGGGTTCGTCAATGATGATGTGCGGTGATGCTGGGGAGGGGTCCACAGCCGAGGGCGGCTGTGCTCCAGAAGGCCCCTCCGGGGCTCCGGTGGTTCCTCGCGATTTTTTTCCACGGGCTGGCGCCTGTGGCTACGATCCGTCGCCCCTTCGGGGCGGATTGCGGAGGACCGTGCGCTTCCCGGGGGCAGAGCCACAAATGCAATCACTTGTTACGGGCGAGGTTCGGATCGGCTGCTGATCCGGGAGCCACCCTTGAACAACGATTCTGCTATCGCAGATGTCGCTTTGACGCAGCACATTACCCACTGTGCCATTCTGGTGTTTCACGGCCGGCAGGGGCGCCGGCCGCTACTCGGATGCGCAGTCCGCTCTACTCTTTCGACATCGACGCAGTTTTCGGCTCGGGGCGGTCGAGGAGGTGGGCCAGGGTCTTGGTGCGGACCTCTTCCGGGGCCGACCAGACGAGGAAGAACATGGCCTCGCGGACCAGGCGCTGGGCGTCGCGCTGGCGGAGCAGGCCGGAGCCTTTGGCAAAGGTCAGCACGCCGGCTGCGAGGCGGACCAGCAGATCGTTGACGCCGACGCGAATCTCCGTCTTGGGCACTTCCTGGCCTGGTTCCAAGAGCGAAGCCGCGAAAGTCATCAACCGATCGCGCAGGGCGTGGTATCGCGCGGACAACTCCTCGGCCATCTCGGCGAGCGGCCCACTCGCCTTGCCCGCCTGCGATTCGATCAGTCGAACCATCGTCCCGGCGAGGCCGATCCCGGCCGTGGCGACGACGAGCGGCTTGACGGTGGAGCGCGAGGCGAGAATCCGTTGGCCCGGCCCGCGGAGGACGTAGCGAGCGTCCACGACGGCGTCCTTGAAATGGACTTCGCTGGTCAGCGTGCACTGCATCGCCATCAGTTGCATCGGCGGGTCGATGACGACGCCCGGCAGGTCGGTCGGGACGGTCAGCAGCACCTGTCGGCCATCGGGCAACAGCGCACCGATGACAAGATACTGGCACTCCTTCGCGCCCGTGACCCACGGCGAGAAGCCGTGGAGCACGAACCCCGAACCGTTGGGCGTGGCCGTCAGCGCGGGGCGACCGGTCTGATGGCTGGTGGTGAGTTGGCTGATGCCGACACTGGTCATGATCTCGCCGGCCGCCAGCTTCGGCAGCAAGTCCGCCTTGAGCGGCTCGTTGTCGCTTTCGGCGATGAACTCGCAGGCTCCGTCGCGCTGCGTCAGGATGAGCAGCGAGGACATGCACCCGGCGGCGACGGCCTCGTAGGCCTGAGTTTGGAGGAGCGGATCGAGCCCCATGCCGCCGAACGGCTGCGGGATGACCCAGGTCCAGGCCCCTGCCTGTGTGAGATGATCGAGCGACTGCACCGGCCATTCGCCGGTGAGGTCGTAATGCGTGGCCAGCTTGGCGAGCTTTTTCGACAGGCTTTCCAGGGCCGGGTTCATGGGTTCATTGTAATCGAGGGGCGCGGGCGTTTCAGGCTCCGCGACGTGTCACAGCCGAGGGCGGCTGTGCTCCATGGTGGCGCAAGGATTGCCGCAAGTCCGCCGGAAAATGTGGTGAACCGGCCATGGCGCGGCGGCGTATCATGCTGATCGGTCCGGTCGCCACGGCGACTCAGCAAGTGAGACGACCGATGGTCCAATTGCCGAAAGGAGTCGTGCATGTCCCCCGTGTGCCTCGTTGCTGTCGTTGCCCTGTTCACCGCGCCGCCTGCCAAGCCGAAGAATGTCGATTTCGAGTCCCATTTCGGCCCGTTCAAAGGGACGTTTCTTCTCAAGGAGATCGGCGGGAAGGAACTGTTGCGTTATGGCGGGGAGACGTGCAAGGCACGGCTTTCGCCTTGTTCGACGTTCAAGATTCCCAATGCGCTGATCGGTCTGGAGACGGGCGTGCTCAAGGACGAGAACACGCTCTTTAAATGGGACGGCAAGCCGAAGCACATGAAGACGTGGGAGCGCGACCACACGCTGGCGTCGGCGATCAAGGAATCGTGCGTCTGGTATTTTCAGGAAGTCGCCCGGCGGATCGGACCGGAGCGGATGAAGTCGTACATCGACAAGATTCATTACGGCAACTGCGACCTCTCCAGCGGGATCGATCAATTCTGGCTCGACAAGTCCTTGCAGATCACGCCGGAGGAACAGGTCGCCTTCATGGAGAAGCTCTACACGAACAAGCTGCCGTTCAGTGAGCGCAACATGGCGCTGGTGAGAAAGCTGCTCATTCATGCGAGCGGCAAGAAATGGATCTTCAGCGGAAAGACCGGCACCTCCGCGCCGAACGGCAAGTCGACTCTTGGATGGTTTGTCGGGTATTTGAAATCCGGCGAACATGAATACGTCTTCGCCGTCAACATTCGGGGCCAGGACGAAGCCTGGGGGCCAAAGGCTCGTCAGATCACCATCGATATCCTTAAGGATATGGGTCTGATCCCGTCAATGTGACCCCATCGCCGTATCAGGGGCGGCCTGCGAGTCTTCGTTTCCATCCATTTCAAATGGTTGTCCGGGAAGCACTTACCGGCGCGGGTTCTTCAATGAAATCCGCACGCGACGAGTGTTGACAGCCCTTCCCGCGACCCACTAGACTGCCCGTCCCGGTGCGGGCATCGGACCCATCCCGGAACGTGTGGCGAGTGCTTATCTTCGCCGCTTTTTTTGACTTAGACTTTGTACTTTTTGGCACAAAGTCCCATGGAGGACCCCTCCCAAACTCCGGATGACAAAGAAGCCAAGACCCGACAGCAGTGGGTTCGCATGAGTGGGATGGCCGTCGAGTTTGTCGGGATGGTCCTGGTTCTTGGATACATCGGTTACCGGTTGGATGAATCTCGCGGGTGGTCGCCGTGGGGTTCGCTGGCCGGATTCCTGATCGGAACCGCCGGCGGTCTGTGGTTGATGGTCAGGCAGGCAAACAAGATTAATTAGAAGCGCCGATCCGCGAGCGATCGGCAACGAAGTCGAAAGTGAAATTCTTTCTCACGACAGTTCTCTCCCTCGTCGGCGTGGTGCTCCTCGCGAGCGCTTTGGGCTATGTCCCGACACAAAGCCGCTGGGGCGCGGACGGCGTTCGCAGCATGACCTCCGTCGGAATCATCTGTTGCGCGTCCGCGATCATCGGCGCGGCGCCGATCAGCCTCGTCGCGCGGCGGTATCCGCTGTACATCGGGCAGGCCGCTTTGGCGGGAACCACGATTCGCCTCCTTTTGACCGCCGCACTGGGAATTGCGTATCAAACCATCGCCAAGCCGCAATTGCCGTCGTTTCTCATATGGGCGACGGTGGATTACATGTTGCTGCTGATCGTCGAGACGAGCTTCTCCGTTTACGCGGTTCGGCAGTACTACGTGCCCGGTTCGCCGGGGACCGGCGGGGCGCTGACCGGAGCGCGCAAGGAGGCGGCGGTATGATCGGGCTTATTCTCGCATCGCACGATCCAATTGACCATGTGTTGCCTCATCGGTTCGGAAATAAGTTACTCCATCTCCCTTTGAACGATTTTTATTTCACGAATCACTTGTTGATGACCCTGGTGGCAGCGGCCATCTTATTGCTTTTTTTTCCAATGCTTGGCCGTCGTTACGCCGCGATGGCGAATCGATCGCCGGAGCGTCGTATCCCGACCGGCTTCGCGAATCTGATCGAAGCAATGATGCAGTTCGTCCGTAACGACGTGGCCAAGCCTGTTCTGGCGGAAAAGACGGACCGGTTCATGCCGTTTCTGTGGACAGTCTTCTTTTACATTCTTTTGTGCAACTTGCTCGGCATGATTCCGCTGGACTCAATCATATATCTGCTCAGCGGTCGGAAGATTGAGCACGTCGGCGGCACGGCGACCGGAAACATCATGATTACGGCCGGCCTGGCAACTTGCAGTTTTCTGATGGTCCATTTCTCCGGTGCGTATCAGATCTTCTGCGACCTCGTCGCCGGAACATACGGACATCATCATCACGAAGAAGGCGGGCACGAAACTCACGACTTGCACGGCGAAGGCCACGAATATGGTCTGGCGCACGGCCTATCGAAGGACCACGTAGACCCGGCGCCTCGCGGCATGGCGGCTCCGGTCGCTGCCATTGCGGCCCCTGTGTTATATCTTTGGAATTTCGCACCCCATGTATTCAAACCTGAAAAAATCACCGGCTTGGGCAGCGTCTTGATGACCATCGCCGACGTTGGTATGTGGGCGTTTCTTTTGGTCTTGGAGATTCTCGGGGCATTCATCAAACCTTTCGCCTTAGCTGTGCGATTGTTCGCAAACATGGTGGCAGGACACGTCGTACTTGCTGCCATGCTCGGGTTGATCTTCGCCTATCAAGGAAGCGTCGCGGCAAACACTGGTATCGGCATAGTCAGCGCTTTGGGCTCAGCCGCATTGAATTTGCTTGAGCTGTTCGTGGCGTTCTTGCAGGCGTATGTTTTTACGTTTTTGACCACGTTGTTCATCGGCGCGTCGGTGGCGCCCGAGCATTGATGAATGAAACCGGTCGCCGAGGCGATCGTCAAACAAAAGAGGTTGGGGTAGCCGGCATCCTGGCCGTTAACTTGAGGCCCGGCGGACTGATTCACAATGGCGCGGCCGATGGGCCGCATAGTTGGAGATGACTGACATGATCGATGTACTTGCACAAGCAACGCAGTTGATGGGAGACAAGGGCCTCATCGCCGTCGGCGCGGGCCTCGGCGCGGGACTGACGACGCTCGGCGCGGCCAAAGGCATCGGCCATCTCGCCGGCGAAGCGGTCGGCGGCATCGCCCGACAACCTGAAGCGGGCGGCCGGATCTTTACTTCGCTGATCATCGCCGCCGCGCTCATCGAAGGGTTTACTTTCTTTGCGTTAATTGTTTGCTTCCTAATGGGCGGAAAGCTCTAGTTCGTCAACCTTTCATGAGAAAGGGAGAAACGCGATGCGACTGCTGGCATCCATTGTTTTGACCGTCTCGTTGAGCCTGGCGGCGACGTCGACCGCTCGCGCCTTTCAGGTTGAGCATGAGAAAGCGGCGCAGGCCGCCCTTGTCCATGGCGAGACGCCGGCCCACGGCGATGCGCATGAAGAGGGCGAGCACGGCTCCAAGCCCGGCCTTTTGGATTGGGACATCGGTTCGGCCTTTTGGTCGATCGTGGTGTTCGTGATCCTGCTCGTGATCCTGCGGGCGACGGCCTGGAAGCCGATTCTCAGCGCGCTCAACCAGCGTGAAGAGTTCGTGCGCAAGTCGCTGGCGGACGCCAAGCACGAGCGCGAGGCTGCCGAGAAGCTTCTGGCGGACTACACGAAGAAGCTCGAAAAGGCCCGTGAAGAGGCCTCCGCCATCGTCGACGAAGGCCGCCGCGACGCCGAGGAGGTTCGCAAGCGCATCCACGGCGAGGCCAAGGGCGAAGCCGATGCGATCGTCGCCACCGCGCGCCGGGACATCCAGATTGCCCGCGACGATGCCGTGAAGAAGCTGCACGACGAGACGATCATGCTGGCCACGATGCTGGCATCGAAGATTGTTCGCAAGGATCTGTCGCAAGCGGATCACCGGCGATTGCTCGATGAGTCGCTTGAGGAATTGAGCAAGGCCAGGAACTGACGAAATAGCGAATGGCGAAGAGCGAATAGCGAAACAGGAACATGGTCACACGGTTGGCGAGATCGAAAGAACCCATTAGTGCGTCAAGGTCCGGCGCCATGCGCCGCGATATTGACGAGCGGACTTTTCGATTCGCTGTTCGAATTGTGAAAATGGTCCGAGCCCTGCCTCAGGACTTCGCCTCGCAAGTTGTCGTCCGCCAAGTGACCCGATGCGGCACGAGCGTCGGCGCGAATGTTGAAGAAGCTCAGGGATCGCATTCGAGAGCCGAATTCATTCGTCGAATGGGCATCGCGCGATCCGAATCGAGAGAGGCTTTCTATTGGCTTCGACTAATTTCGGAGACCGGCCTCGCCAAGCGTAGCAAACTTGAAAGCATTACCAAGGAATCCGAGGAACTAGTGCGGATACTGACGGCGATTGTAAAGAATACTCGAAAGGTTTGATACTCCTTTCGCTATTCGCTATTCGCCATTCGATATTGGCCCGTAAAGCCAACGAACGGATCAAAAAGGAAGACATGGCATCTGAGTTTGACATTTCGCAGGCGGCCGCGGCGATTTACGCCCAGAGTCTTCTCGAACTGGCGGACGAGTTCAAGTCGGCCGAGCAGGTCGGGCAGGAATTGGCCGATCTTGCGGCGATCTGGAAGAACGAGCCGTCGTTCGCGGCGATGATGAGTTCCGCGGCGATCGACGACGATGCCCGCCGGGAAAGCCTCAAGAAAATCTTCAGCGGCAAGTTGACGAAGCTGGTGTTCAACCTCCTGCTGGTGCTCAATGAGCATCGCCGCTCTTCGATTCTCCCGGCGGTCTGCGACGCCTATCGCCACAAGCTCGCCCAGAAGCTCGGCAAGCAGGAGGTGTTCATCTCGACGGCCGTCCCGCTGGAAGAGTCGCAGCGAAATACGCTTCGAGAGGCCGCCCGGAAAATCCTGGGCCGTGAGCCGGTGTTGGTGGAGCGGGTTGATCCGGAATTGCTCGGCGGACTCATCGTGCAGGCCGGCGACCGGCAATACGACACGTCGATCCGAAAACGACTTCGCGACATGCGTTCCGCCCTGCTCGCCTCCGCTGAGAAACATTTGTTGGCCGGTACCGGCCGCTTCGTGACGGAAGGATAGAGGAATGAGAATCCAAGTTGACGAGATCACGTCGGTCATCAAGCAAGAGATTGCCCACTACTCGGAACAGCTCGAGGCCTCCGAGGTCGGGCGGGTCATCGCCGTCGGCGACGGCGTGACGCAGGTCTATGGCCTGTCCAGCGCGATGGCCGGCGAAATGGTCGAATACGAAAACGGCGCCATCGGCCAAGTGATGAACCTGGAAGAGAATTCCGTCGGCGCGGTCGTCCTCGGCGACTACCTCGGTATTAAGGAAGGGGACACGGTTCGTGCGACCGGCAACCTGCTGAGCGTGCCCGTCGGCGACGTCATGGTCGGCCGCGTGGTCGATCCCCTTGGCCGTGCGATCGACGGCAAGGGGGCGATCGTCAGCGACACCCGCTGGCCGCTCGAATATCCCGCGCCCGGCATCGCCGGACGGCAGCCGGTCAATCAGCCGCTTCAGACGGGCATCAAGGCCATCGACAGCATGATCCCGATCGGCCGGGGTCAGCGCGAATTGATCATCGGCGACCGCAAGACCGGCAAAACCGCCGTCGCGATCGACACGATCATCAATCAAAAAGGCAACGGCGTGATCTGCGTGTACGTGGCGGTCGGTCAAAAGGAATCGACTGTCGCGGGTACCGTGGAGCGGCTTCGCGAGAACGGCGCGATGGATTACACCATCGTCGTTTCGGCCGCGTCGAGCGATCCGGCTCCGCTGCAATACATTGCCCCTTACTCCGGCTGTGCGATGGCCGAGTACTTCATGTACACGCAGGGCAAGCATACGCTGTGCATCTACGACGACTTGTCCAAGCAGGCCCAGGCGTATCGCCAGCTTTCATTGCTGCTGCGGCGACCGCCGGGCCGCGAGGCGTATCCCGGCGACGTGTTCTATTTACACAGCCGCCTGCTGGAGCGCTCCTGCAAGCTCGCCGAGCGCCGCGCAATCGTGGCGAACGGCTCTCCTTACAAGGAAGGCGGCGTCAACGGCAAGACCTACATCGGTGTCCCCGGCAAGCACGAGGCGGAACACGATTTGAAGAACCATGCCGGTCACCAGGTTGCCGTCGACCCGACGTCCGGTGGATCGCTGACGGCCCTGCCGGTCATTGAAACGCTCGAAGGCGAGGTCTCCGCGTACATTCCGACGAACGTGATTTCGATCACCGACGGGCAGATTTATCTGGAGCCCGACCTGTTTTTCGCCGGCGTGCGGCCCGCGATCAACGTCGGCATCAGCGTCAGCCGCGTCGGCGGCAACGCCCAGATCAAGGCGATGAAAAAGATCGCCGGTTCGCTGCGTCTGGACCTCGCGGCGTACCGCGAGCTGGAGGCCTTTGCCCAGCTTGGAACGGAACTCGACGCGGCGACGCAACGACAACTCGATCGCGGCGCGCGGATGGTCGAACTCCTTAAGCAGGGCCAGTTCAAACCGTATCACGTGACGGACCAGGTCATCAGCATCTTCGCGGCGAGCAAAGGCTTCCTCGACGACCTTCCTATTTCAAAAGTGGCGGAGTTTGAAGAAAAGATGTTGAAGCACATCCGCGACGAGCACCCCGAAGTTCACAAGGAACTGACGGAGAAGAAAGAGCTGACGGACGCCATCGACGCGAAGTTGAAGGAACTTATCGGCAATTTCAAGACTCGCTTTACCTCGGCGAAAAAGTAGGCTAAAGGCTCATGGCGAAGGCACGTCAAATTGTGAAGCGCCGCAAGGCGGTCACGAACATCCGGAAGATCACGAAGACGATGCAGCTCATCGCCACTGCGCGCTTTCAGCAGGCTTTTCAGCGGGCGACCGCTACCAAACCGTATACGCAGAAAATTACGCAGCTTGTGGAAGAATTGTCGGCCGCCGCCGAGGGGCAGATCGATCATCCACTCTTGAAAGAGAATCCCGACGCCCCCAAGGACCTCCTGCTCGTGCTGACGTCCAGCCGCGGCTTGTGCGGCGGCTACAACGCCGGGGTTCTGCGAATGGCGATGGCCCAATTGCGGGCCTCGGAGGCGAAGCCCCAGGAATTGCACGTCGTTGGGAAAAAAGGCATCGCCTATTTCAAATTCCTGCGGCAGGAAATCACCCAGGCCATCACCCATATCGACGACCGGCCGCGATTCGAACAGGTCGAGCCCATCGCCACCGCGATGATGAAGCGGTATGAAGCCAGCGAACTCGGCGCGGTCTATGTCACCTACATGCGATTCATCTCGACGGGTCGACAGGTGCCGGAGACCATCAAGCTGTTGCCGCTTACGCGAGAAGAAGCGAAGCCCGGCGATCCGGCGACCGCCCAGCCAAAGTCCACTACGTCGCAATACGATTTTTCGCCCGAGCCGGAACAGTTGTTAAAGGTCTTGCTGCCTCAAACTGTGAAAGTGCGGCTGTATCAGTGCTTCACCGACGCGGCGGTCAGCGAGCAGGTCGCCCGGATGGTCGCGATGAAAGCGGCCACGGACTCCGCCGGCGACATGATCAAACAGCTATCGCGAGATTTCAATCGCGCCCGACAGAGCCAGATCACGATGGAACTGCTGGATATCGTCGGATGTGTGGAAGCGATGAAATGACGAATTACGAATTACGAATTACGAAATCCGCTCGGTCTCCCACGTCCAACGGTTCCAACGGCTCGAATTCAGGAATGTCGGAACCGAGAAAAGCAAGAGACATTGAAGAACGAACGTTTCGATTCGCAGTCAGAATTCTGAAGATGGTTCGGGAGATGCCGAACGATATCGCCGGGCAGGTCGTTGCACGTCAGGTCGCCA
This sequence comes from uncultured Planctomycetaceae bacterium, assembly GCA_964414585.1. Taxonomy (GTDB): domain Bacteria; phylum Planctomycetota; class Phycisphaerae; order UBA1845; family UTPLA1; genus DATEMU01. The sequence continues at coordinate 80,405 of CAYPXR010000037.1, read as the reverse complement.
GGAGCGGGACGAGCGTTGGGGCGAACGTCGAAGAGGCGCAGGGGGCCCAGTCACGCACGGAGTTCGCTCGAAAAATGAGCATTGCCAGGTCCGAAGCGAGAGAAACTCGTTATTGGCTTCGCTTGGCATCGGAAATTGAGCTGTTAAGACCGACCCGCCTGAAAAATCTTGTACAAGAGTCGGATGAACTGATGAGAATCATCACAACAATTACTAAAAAGACGAGGCGAGTATAGGCGATGGCGGCATTGGCTGTTTTTTCGTCATTTGTAATTCGTCATTCGTAATTGGCAGTATCGGAGAAGAGTTCATGGTCGCCAGTAGCAACAATATCGGAAAAATCACCCAGGTCATCGGTTCGACGCTCGACGCCGAGTTTGCCGAAGACAAGATGCCGCGGCTTTACAACGCCCTGCAGGTGACCGTCGACCGCAAGGTCGGCAAGCAGTCGAATAAGGAACTTCTCACCTGCGAAGTCGCCAGCCACCTGGGCGGCGGACGCATTCGCGCGGTTGCGCTCGGCAGCACCGACGGCCTCAAGCGCGGGATCGACATCCTCGACACTGGCGCGCCGGTCTCCGTGCCCGTCGGAAAGGATACGCTCGGCCGCGTGTTCAACCTGCTCGGCGATCCCATCGACGGCCGCGGCGACGTCAAGGCCAAGGACAAGCGACCGATCCACCACGAACCGGCGAACTTCGACCAACTCACGCCCAAGACGGAGCAGCTCGTCACCGGCATCAAGGTCGTCGACCTGCTGGCCCCGTTCGTCCGCGGCGGCAAGACCGGCTTGTTCGGCGGGGCCGGCCTCGGCAAGACCGTCATCATTCAGGAGATGATCGCCCGCATCGCCCGCGAGCACAGCGGTTATTCCGTCTTCGCCGGCGTCGGCGAGCGGACGCGCGAGGGCAATGACCTGTGGTTGGAAATGCAGGAGGCGGAGTTCAAGGACACGGAGGGCAAGACGAAGAAGGTCATCGAGCACACGGCGATGGTCTTCGGGCAGATGAACGAGCCGCCGGGCGCGCGACTTCGCGTGGCCTTGTCGGCGTTGACGATGGCCGAATATTTCCGAGACGAATCCGGCGCGGACACGATGCTCTTTATCGACAACATCTTCCGTTTCAGCCAGGCCGGCTCAGAGGTTTCCGCTCTTCTCGGTCGCATGCCGAGCGCGGTCGGTTATCAGCCGACACTCTCGACGGAGATGGGCGAGCTTCAGGAACGCATTACCTCCACGACACAGGGCGCGGTCACATCCGTGCAGGCCGTGTACGTTCCGGCCGACGACCTGACCGACCCGGCTCCGGCGACGGCCTTTACCCACCTCGACGCGTTCATCGTGCTCGCGCGATCGATTTCGGAAAAAGGCATCTACCCGGCGATCGACCCGCTGGCCTCGTCGAGCCGCATTCTCGACGCCCAGTACATCGGCGAACGGCACTACAACTGTGCCAAGCGCGTGCAGCAGATTCTCCAGCGCTACCGCGACTTGCAGGACATCATCGCCATCCTCGGCGTCGATGAATTGTCGCAGGAAGACAAACTGCTCGTCGCCCGCGCGCGAAAGATCGAGCGATTCTTCTCTCAGCCGTTCTACGTCGCCGAGACGTTCACCGGCTTCCCCGGCAACTACACCCAGCTCGACGACACCATCCGCAGCTTCGAGGGCATCTGCGACGGCAAATACGATCAACTCCCCGAACAGGCGTTCATGTACGTCGGCGCCGTGGAAGAGGCCGTCGAAAAGGCCAAGAAGCTGCAAGGGTAGCGGTCGTCGATATTTCCAAGGAAAATCGGATTATCGGAGGCCATCTGGATCGGCCTTCGGCACGATTATCCTGGTCATTAGCTTTCGAAATCTCACCCGCCGACGTTGCTAAAGTAATGACCCGGGGCGTCCGAAATAAGGTCGCTGTCGGACATCGACGGCGGTCGCGCCCTAGCCGGAGCCCGTGTGCGGACAAGGCTAATACCTAGTGGCGCACAACCCCCTGGGCCTTGGGGATGTCCGTCGCCATCAAGAAACAGTCCATCGCAGATCGACTTCCCTCTCCCAGCGGCGTAGCGCTGAGACTCGGCAAGATCGTCGACGAGCCCGGTACGACGTTGGAGGACATCGTTTCCGCGATCCAAACGGATCCGGCGATGGCCTCTCAGATCATCAAGCAGGTCAACAGCCCGATAAACGGAATGAACCGAAAGATCGGTTCGATCAAGCAGGCCGTTCAGTTTCTGGGCTTTCAAGCGGTGAAGAGCCTGGCATTTTCGTTTTCGTTGACCGCCAACCATCGAACGGGCAAGTGCAAAGAATTCGATTATGAGCGGTTCTGGTCGCACTCGCTGGCCCGAGCCGCCACGGCGCGTCACTTCGCGGTGCGTCGCAAAGGCATTACCGCGGACGAAGCCTTCACCTGCGGGTTGCTGAGCAAAATCGGACGCCTGGGCTTTGCAACGGTGTACTCAGACGTGTACAGCGAAGCGGCTCACTTCGAAAGCACCGAACAACTGCTCAAATGGGAAAGCGAGAATTTCGGTCACGATCACAACGAATTAACCGCCAATATGCTGACCGCCTGGAACATGCCGTCCTACCAAATCCAGGCCGTCAAGCTTCAGGACGCGATCGAGCAAGGCTTGCCGCCCTCGGATTCGATCGAGGGCAAGCTCGCCAACATTCTTTACGTATCGGGAATGGTGTCGGAAATCTTCCACGAAACCCACCGCGGCCGCTGCGCGAAAACGGAGTTGGCCGGGCGGACCGATCTGACCGGTGTCCCGTCGGAACAATGGGACGAAGTCCTCCGGTTGGTGGGGGATGAGTGGATCGCTTCCGCAAACCTGTTCTCCATCCGGCCTTTTTCGAACGCCACGTCCCTGCCGTTCAATTGACCGCCGTGGCGCGTTTGCCTGGTTGTCGTCGTTGCTCACTCCACGGCGCCTGGCTATAGTGTTCGACTTCCTGCAGCGGCGGCCGATCGCGCGGTTGTGGAAACCGGTGCAGTCTTGCCCGGTGTGTTAAGCATGGACAGGGTCCTTTATCCTTGATTGCCGCTGAGTCAGCCCAATCGCGTCGATTCGTCGCATCGATGCCGAAACCGCCTCAACCGCCCGCCGATCATCGTCCTTACTTGCTCCGCCGTGCGTTGGCGATCATGGTCATCGCGGTCGCCGCGCATGGGCTGTGTCTTTTTGATGGCGTCGTGCTGGACGACTATTGGCATCAACGGGGATTGCGCACCTATGGCTGGTCATTCTCCGATCTGCTCCGCACGCTCAACATTTCCCCTTCGGAGTTTCTCGAAACCTGGTGGCAGCAGAAGGACGTGTGCTGGACCTATTTCCGTCCCTTCTTCATCGTCTGCATGAAGTTTGTCTATGGCGTCCTCGGCGGCAACAGCCCCATCGCTTTGCACGCCTTCAGCCTCGCCCTGCACACGATTTCCGGGTTGATGGTCTGGCAGCTCTGCCGGCGCATCACACGAAACGAGCCGTGGAGCCTGATCGGGGGGCTGCTCTTCGTGACTTACCCGCACTCGGTCATCAGCGTCGCCTGGCCCTCGTCGCAGAATTGTGTCATTCAAACGACGCTGCTGCTCGCGACGATACTCTGCTATCTGCGAGCATCGAAATTGCAGGTGGGGCCCTGGTTGGAAGCGCGGGATCGCGAGGGCGTTGCGCCGCGGTGGTCGCGCGGTTCGCTGGCCTGGGCGACTATTTTTTGGCTGCTGGCCATCTTCACCCGCGAGAATGCGATCCTGCTGCCGGCGATTTTAGCCTCGTTCGAGATTGCGTACGGCTCGTGGCGGCGGCTTTGGGCGCGGAGAAACATTTACTTTGTCGCCGGCGCGATCGGCGTCGCTTTCATGGCGCTTCGCGAGTGGATGCACGTCCATCCGCTGCCGGATGTTTACTGTCGTCGGCCCGACGGCGACTACCTGGAATATGCCGGTTGGCTCGCCGCCAAGTTTCTGCATTACGTCTGTGTCTCGATCATTCCCGCGCCGATGATGGTCGGCCCGACCGGCCGTTACAACCCGTGGGCCACGGTGCCGGGAGATTGTCTGCTGATGCTGGCGATCGTCGCCGCCTTGGGCACGATGTACCTGCTGGTCACGCGCCGCGCGCGCGGCTGGTGGATCTGGCCGTTGTGGATCGCCTTGTCGGTGCTGCCGGTCACGGCGGTCGTGGCCACGCCGCACTCGGGTTACATGTGTGGGGTGGGCTTTGCGATTGGCATGGCGTTGTCCGGCGCTTGCCTGCGCACCCTCTCCCCCAAATGGCTGGTTCGCAGCGCGGGTGGACTTATCGGCGGGCTCATCCTCGGCATGGCCTTCATGATGCCGGTCAACCGTCTGCAATGGATTGCCACGTATTCGGCCGAACGCTATTTGCCGAGCTGGGTGATGGTCTCACCGCCGTCGCGCGAGGCCCGTGACGTCTTTTTCATCAACATGCCTTTCGCGGATATTTATTGCAAGCCGAATCTCGTCGCGCGGCTGGGACCGTGGTTTGAGGATGCGACGGTGCATGTGCTGACGTTTGCACCTCAGGCGGCGGCGATGGACCGGCGGACTTCGCTTTATAAGAATGTAGAGTCCACCGCGTTACGCACGGTCGTCGAGCAGATCGATGAACGCAGTTTTACCGTCGCCGTTACGGGGCAGGCCTACTTTTCACGATTGCTCGGGCGATTTCTGCTGGAGGCGTTCCGCGGGAAGGAGACGTTCAAGCGCGGTCAGGAGATCGCCGGCAGGGCGTTCGACGTAAAGATTCTCGAGGCCGACGATCAGGGTGTCTGGAAGTTGAAATTCACTTTTCCGAGACCGCTGAATGACCCGGGATATTGCTTTTATCTGACGTCGGTTGAATGCGGCGCGGCAAAGCTCCGCTTCAAGGGGGGATCGTCGCCGAACTTGTTATCTTCAGTTTCCGGTCAAGTGCCCGACGCCATTGCGTTGAACGAAGCGGCCGCGCGACTCGACGGGGGCGCTGTGGACGCCGCCGGGCCGCTTTTTGCGGCGGTCGTTTCCCATGAACCCGCGCTGGCTGACCAGGCCTCTGGCTCCCTGCGTCCGGTTCTTCAATACATCGCACGATCGACCGGCTCGCCGGTTCAATCGATCCTTGATCGCCCGGAGCTTTCCCATGAAGATTGGGCTCGACTGAGCGAGTGGTGGCGGGCGAGAATCGATCGTCGGCAATTTTCGGAACTCTGGCTGCATCGCCACGATTTTGACGATCTCGTCTGGCTGCGCTCGGAATTTGACTGGGACCGTTATCTTGCGAGTTTTGTGATTCGTTCCGACTTGTACATGTCCGGCCCGCCGTACGACAACCCCCGACCGCGTTCATGAATACGATCCGATTCCTCAAACTTCCTGTTACCCTGTTGGCGGTCGGCTTTATGGGTGCGTCGTTCGGTTGTTTTTCGGAGCGATCGTTCCCGCTGCACGACAACGATTCTGTTCGGGTGCGGACCCGCCCGCACGACCATGGTCCGAAGACGACGCGCGCCTGGCTGAGCGAGGCGCATTCGCAACTGAAGCATCTATTGCCGCACGGCGCACCGTCGGCGCTGCTCACCGGGGACCTGCTCGACGCACAGGGCCAACCCGTCGATGTCCTCAAACATTTCAAACTTCAGCGCGACACGCTGGAATCGCTGGCAGGCAATTTCCAGGGATTGGAACATTCAGCCCAACTGACGGGCAGTGATTTTTCCAGGGACCTGCCGCCGCCGAAATGGCCCGGCTGCGAGGACGTCTGGATTGCTGTCAATTCGAACCTTTCGCTCCACGGTTTGCTGGGTTATGCCCGCGATCGCGACGGTCGCCCGATCGATTCCGACTGCATCGTCCTGCTGCCCGGTCTGCTGGGACATAACGGGGCGCTTCGGACGCGCGATCTGACGGCGGCGCTGCTTCGATCCGGTTTTCACGTTTTGGCGGTTGAATTGCGGGGTCACGGACAGACGGACGTGAAATATCCGGAGGTGTATTACACCTTTGGAACGCTCGAGACCGGCGATCTTATGGCGGTCTCCGAATGGTTGCAGAACCGACCGCATATCCGCCGGACGGGGTTGGTCGGATATTGCTGGGGAGCCAATGAGGCGCTGTTGGCGGCGTGGTATGACGGGCGCAGCGAATCGCATCCGAGCATTGCACCTCGGCTCGCGCCATTCCTTCGGCCGGTGTCGGCTTCGCGGCATTACGAAGCCGGCGTTATCGCGTTTTCGCCCGTCCTGCGATTCGAGGAAATCATCGACGCAATGGACCCGGAGCGGTCGGTTCTCATCAATCCGGTTTTGAGCAGTTTGCAGGGGACCGTTCAAACGCGCGTGCGCGAGAAGGCCCACGATCGTTACCCGGGCTTCGACCGCCAAGCATACATCGGGAGTCTTCGCAAACTGATTGACTATGAGTTCGATCGTTCGGAGACTTCATACCCCGGTAGTGCTCAGGACGCTATGCAGTGTCTTCGGTTTCTTCCGTATCGGGGACGGTCGGACGGCGCCAAGCTCGCCGACGCCCGTGTGCCGGTGCTGATCGTGCAGGCGGCGAACGATCCGCTGGCTTGTGCGCAGGATGTCGCCGATTTGATCGCCCGAACTTCCAACCCCAACATCGCGGCCCTCGTGCTTCCCGGTGGAGGGCACATTGGATTTGCCGCCTACGCCCGTGCGTATTACTTCAGCCTCATTCTCAACTTTTTCTCCCCTCAAAATGGACCCCGGACGGTCCAGTCGGCCGGCTCGACGCCCCCGGCCTCCACAACGAACCCTGCCGAGGGTTCGTAGGAGGCGGCGCGGTGTTCGGTTATACTTGAGGCGAATGGGGCAGAGTATTTCAACACCTTGCCGTCGATTCCAGCGTCCACCGCGCGACGCATGGTTGTGGATGACGTGGGCCGTGGGCGTTTTCGTCATCACGACCCACCTCCGAGCGGAGGATCTGGCAAGTCTGCACTGCGCCACCACGAAGGGGAATGTCACGTTGATCGCGAGAGCCATTTCAGATCGCCCGGCGCTCCTTGAGGCGGCGGACAGCGAAGGGACGATGCTCGTTCATGTGGCGTCGAGAGCGCCGAATCCGGCGGTGCTGAAGCTGCTTCTCGACAAAAAGGCCCGGCTTGACGTCGCCGATCGAATCGGCGACTTGCCGCTGCATATCGCGGCCCGTGCGGGTCGGCCTGAGAATGTGAAGCTTTTGCTGGCAGCCGGGGCCCCGGTCAACGCGAGGAATCGGCGCGGCGAAACGCCCTTGCACGTTGCGGCCTTTGCCGGACTCTCATCCACGGCCGAAGAAAAGGATCGTACTGCGACCGCGCTCGCGCTGCTGGCCCATGGGGCGGACGTCAAGGCCGGCGACGGCCGTGGGATGACGGCGCTGCACCTGGCGGCTGTTCGAGGGCGCCTGGAACTTCTCGATCCGCTCGTGAAAGGTGGCGCGGTCGTCGATGCGCGCGATGAGCTCGAAAGGACTCCGATGCACTATGCCGCCCAAGGCGGATTTGCCGAAGTCCTCCAATGGTTGATCGCCCATCGCGCGGACGTGGACCTCGTCGACCACATGGGGGAGACACCGCTGCTCGTCGCGGCGCACCATTTCAACGCCGGGGCCATGGAACTCCTTTTGAAGAACGGGGCGATGGCCGACGCCCGGAATCTGGGCGGGGCGACGGCGCTTTTGATCCTCGCCACGGAGGATCCCGCTGACGAGGCAACGGACGAACTGGCCACGACGGCCGCGAAAGTCCTTCTTTCACATGGCGCGAAAGTCGATGCGAAGGACCGCAAGGGGGCTTCCCTCCTTCAAAAGGCCGTGCAGAATCACCGAACGCGACTGGCCGATCTGCTTCGATCGCACGGCGCGTCGGAATAACCGGGCGCTGCGTCGCTTGCAAACGTTTTTCACTCCCCCGACACTGTTGCTTTCGTTCGCCGTGTTGCGTCCATTAGAGGCAGGGACCGAGGTTGACCGCCGTCGAGACCATTCTGGCTCCGGAGCCCGCCGCGACGCTCCCGCGCACCGGCGGTCGACAATATCTGAACGCCGCCGATCGCCTCATGCTCGTCGGGCATGAGGGGATGCAGAGCTTCGGACATCCCGGATTCATCTGTCAAACGCATCTCCGGCTTAAGGGCCGGATCGATGCGGCGGCGCTTCAGGTCGCGCTGGGTGATCTTGCGAATCGATTTTTCGTGGTATCCAGCCGGCTTCGACGTGACGATCAGAAGCGTGCCTATTGGGAGCCGAGCGGCGAACCACCGGTCCTGACGGAAACCGCTGTTTCCTCGAGCGACGGGCCGGACTATTGGAGCCACGCGCAGCGGCTTCTCGAAGCACCGCTCGACCTGCAAAAGGAAACGCCGATTTCATTTCACTTGCTGCGAGCCTCAGACGGGCGGGACACCCTGCTCCTACGGTTCTGTCATGTCCTGATGGATGGGAAGTCGCCGGAATGGACGCTGCGGCTGCTCGACGGAATTTTCCGGGGGCAGGCTTGCGATGCGGCGGTCCCGGCTCGTGAGCGCGTCGCCCCCGCCGACGAAATGGAAGCCTACCTGAGTCGATTCGATCGAACACGGCGCTTTCGCTGCGCATTGCGCGGGATGGGTAGCCAGATCGGCCTGCCGGTCACGCCGGTGACGATGACGCCGCCGGACCAGCGCGAATGGTCGGTCCGGCCCGTTGGACTGATCGCCCGTGAGCTGGATGAGGAGGCGTCCAGGCGCGTGACGGATCGCGTCCGGCGCCTCTGTGGGTTTGTCAATCTGACGCCGGCGATCGCTGCCAGCACTTATCGCGCGATTCGCCGATGCACGCCACATCGAACGACCGCGAAGACGTGGTATCAGGCGGATTGCCCGCTGAATCTCCGGCCGCCGGGCGTGGGCGAGCCGTATTTCCGAAACTTCATGTCGTTCATTCAACTCCACATTCGACAGGACGCCCTGGCCGATCGCGACGAGGCGACGCAACGGCTGAACGCGCAGATGCGCGATCAACTCCGCCGCGGCATCGACCTGGGCAATCTTCAACTTCTGTCGATGCTGAGCCGCTTCGCGCCGCTTTTGCGTTCGCACATCGTGACGCGCATGAAGCGACGGCCCTTTACGCTTGCCTTCGGCTATCTCGGTCCGGTCGTTGCGGAATTGACGGGATGTTTCGGACAGGCGGTGGACAATGTGTATACGTTCAATGCCGCACTATCTCCGCCGGGCGTGACGCTCCAGGCCAATCAGTTCGCCGGGCGGATCAATCTGCTCTTGTCCTACATTTCGTCCGCGGTGGACAAGACCCGGGCCGGGCAGCTCATGGACGAAATTGCGTCGGATTTGACCGCCTGAACCGATGGCTTACTTTTGCGGCGTGGTCGCCGTGGAGGAATCGCGCGGCGTATAGACCGGCATGATTTCGTCGGTGGCAACGACTTCGACGTGCGCGTTGGCGTGTTGGCCGGTTTTTTCATAGGTGATCGGCCGGACGCGATCGTTTTCGCCGGCCGCGACGATGCGAAGTTGCCGCCAATCGAGGCCCTGCTCGGTCAGAAACCGGACGACCGTGAGCGCGCGATCGAAGGAGAGGCGCATGCCCTTGTCGTCGCATTTGAAGGCTTCCTCGGCGCTGGTGTGACCACGGACCTCGATGACCGTCCGCTTGCCGCGCAGTTCGGCCGCGAGTTTGAAAGCGGCTTGTCTGGCGGTGGGCGTCAACACGGCCGAGTCGGGTTCGAAGGGGAGATTCCCGCCCATTTCGTGACGATCGCCGGGCCGGACCGATTGCACGTCGTGCTCGGTGCCTTCGGCATTGGGATTCTCGGCGAGACCGTCCAACCGGCGCTGGCGGATTCGAGCGATGAGCGGGAGGTCGTTGGGGTTTCTGGAATTCAAGTCGACGGGATTGTTGAAGGCGTCGCGGACGGCGATGGCCATGTCGAGCGCCGCGGCCGAAGGGGCGCCGTCGCTGCTGGCGGCGGGGGCCGCGGAGGAGGCCGGGGGTTTCATGTTGATCGCGAGAAGAATGACGAAGAAGCCCATCATCAGCGTCACGTTGTCGGCGAAGGAGATGAGCCATTCGGGGGCGCCTTCGTGACCCTCTTCGTGACCGCCGCCGTGAGGCGGCCCGCCGTGACCACCGCCGCCATGGCCGTGGCCGCCGTCGTCCTTTTGTTCTTTTTCGTGCTGCTTGTCGGACACGGTTTGCCCTCAAGATGTCGTCGGCGCGGATCGGCGGGGATTACGCGGCGGCCTTCAGGCGCTGGCGGCTGGCGAGCGGGATAAAGGCCATCATCTTGTCCACGGTGATTCGCGGATTGTCGCCGGACTGAATGGAGAGGATTCCCTGAAGGATCATTTCGCGGTTGAGCATCTCCTCGGAGGAGCGGAGGCCGAGCTTGTCGCCGATCGGTCCGGCGACGGCGTTGGCCAGGATGGTTCCGTACATCGTGGCGACGACGGCGACGGCGAGCATGTGACCCATCGTGCCGACGTCGCCGCCCAATTGCCCGAACATACCGATCTGACCGACGAGCGTTCCGACCAGTCCGTAGCCGGGGCCGTAGAGCTTGACCAGGTCGAAGAATTTTTTGCCCGCCTTGTGGCGGTCCTGCATGGCGAGGATTTCCATGCGGAGCGTGGCTTCAACGTTGGAGGCCTCGACGCCGTCGATGGCCATGCGCAGGCCGGCGGCGAGGAACGGGTCGGAGTCCTTAATGCCGTCGAATTCGGACTCGAGTGAGAGGATGCCTTCGCGGCGGGCCTTGTCGGCGAGGTTGGTGAGGAGCTTGATGGTCTCCGTGGGGCTGCGCCCTTTGTTGAACATGAAGCGTTTGATGTAGCCGGGCAGGCATTTGAGCTTGTCCATCGGCATGGCCATGAAGGTGACGGAAATGGAACCGCCGAAGACCATGAGGACGCCTTCCGACGAGTAGAACATGGACCAATGGCCGTGCGAGGCCTCGAAGCCGACCCACCCGAGGGCGCCGACGCCAATCAAGACACCGATAAGACTGGCAATATCCACTTCTTTTCCGCCTCCAGCTTCCCGGCCGATCGGACCCTTGCGGGTGACAATCCGCCATCGTCATTTCGGCCCATGAACGGGCTTGCTTAAGCAAAGGGATCGATGAATAAGGGGAAATCGGCGGCCGATAACCGCCTTCGGTCGGGGCGTGAGTTAGTTGTCGGCCAGGCGATTGATCGTCGCGGCCATGTAGCCGGCGCCGAAGCCGTTGTCGATGTTGACGACGGCGACGCCGGTGGCACAGGAATTGAGCATTGTGAGCAGAGGGGCGAGGCCGCCGAAATGCGCGCCGTAGCCGATGCTCGTCGGTACGGCAATGACCGGGGCCTCGACGATGCCGCCGACAACGCTGGCCAGCGCGCCCTCCATTCCGGCGGCGACGATGACGACGCGAGCCTGCCGCAATGCTTTGGATTGCGAGAGAAGGCGGTGGATGCCGGCGACGCCGACGTCGTAAAATTTCTCCGTCTTTTGATCCATGATTTCGCAGGTCACGCGGGCTTCCTCAATAACCGGAATATCGCTGGTGCCGCCGGTGACGAGGGCGATCGTGCCGGTGCATTCACGCGGGGATTGCTGGCGGAGCGTGATGCAGCGTGCGGCCGCGTGGTGCTCGGCGTTGGGAAAGGCGGCGCGGACAGCGGCGACTTGTTCCGGTAATGCGCGCGTGGCGAGGATGTTTCCGCCGACCGCCGCGAGCGTCGTGAAGATGGTGACGATCTGGTCGGTCGTCTTGCCGGGGCAGAAGATGACCTCCGGGAAGCCGCAGCGCAGGGCGCGATGGTGGTCGACGTTGGCGAAATCCAGCGGTTCGAACGGCAGGTGCCCCAGTCGCTCCAGGGCCTCGGTGACGGTGGTTCTACCGTCTTTCACGGATTGCAATAGGGTTTTCAGCAGGTCGGGTTGCATGGCAATTTTGTCATAAAGCGAGAGCGCCGGGAGAATACGCCGTTTTCAATACTGAGCAGGAGGATTTTCGCGTCGCTCTTTTTCTTGAATCCTAATCCGAGGGGCGAGAAAAGACAGGTCCGAATTGACTCCGCCCGTTGTGAAAGGTATACTTGTTTTTGCAGTTCGATATTCGCGCGGGGGCGTGCCGCCCTTCTCGAAACCGCCGCCGCGCGAAGTCCTTTCGGGGGGCCCGAAAGGCCGCGAGCTTGGGGTTTCACCTGGGCCCGTGAGAGTGACGAGCCACAGTTCAGGGTCTTTTCATGGATGAACAAGGGTACGCCGGTCAGCGTCTGGTTCAACTGACCGCTCCCTATTTGGAGCGAAAGGATCGCGTCGGTCTGGCCGCCGCGCTGGAAGGCGACTGGTCGCCGGAATGTCTTGCACTCTTGCTGAATAACGTCGATTCGACCGTCGTTCGAGCGGCGGCGGTCTGTCTGGGACTGGTCGGGCGGATGGAAGATGGTCCGGCCGTGGCGAAGTTGCTGCATCACGAAGATCCGGTCCTCGTCGAAGCGGTCGAAGACGCGTTGTGGTCAATCTGGTTCCGCGCCGGCGGTTCCGTGGGCCAGGCCGTGTTGAGCAAGATCGCGCGGGCGATTCGCGATGAACAAACGGATAACGTTGTTGGTATGTTATCGGCGCTGATTACCGCGCAGAAGGATTACGCGGAGGCGTATCATCAGCGCAGCCAGGCGCATTATCTTCGCGGGGCGTATGACGAGGGCCTGCGCGACGCGCGGCGGGCGTTTGAGTTGAACCCGCTGCATTTTGGAGCGCTGGCAAATTTGGCGCACTGCCTGGCCGCCCTGGGGCGGTATCAGGAGGCGCTTCAGGCCTATCGCCAGGTCCTTTCGATTCATCCGCGCATGCCGGGAATCAGCAGTTCAATCCGCCAGATACGTGAACACCAGATGCGAGCGGAGCCGGCAAAAACGCTGACGCTCGTCAACGCGGATTAATCACTTCGACTCATTTTGAATTTGCGAGTTCTTCAGTCGCGCGGGAGCTTTGCGCAGACGTCACCGTTTTCGATTTTGCATTCGTAACGGTGGAGCGCGACGGCCGGGCTGAGCGTACAGGCGCCGCTGTCGAGGTTGAATGACCATTGATGCCACGGGCAGGTGACGACGGGCCCGGCGACTTCTCCGGCGGCGAGGTTTCCGCCGGCATGAGGGCAACTGTTTCGCGTCACAACGAAGCGATCCGGGTCGGTGAGGTGGAAGACCGCGAGTTCGTGCGTCCCGACGGAGACGAATTTTGCGCGGCCCGGGGGGCAGTCGGCGACGGGGCAGAGGGGGGTCCAGGGGTCCAAATCCATGATCAAGGATCGTATGCGTGTGAAGTGCCGCAGGCCAGTTCTGAGCCGTCAAATTACGAATTACGAATTACGAAAAAAGAAGACCCGCTGCGCGGGAATCATTGTGCGGGGCGGGGAGTGGTTTGGATTCGAGCGCCACTCGGCGCTGCTTTGCGGGAACAGTTCTGATCGAGGCGCTTTGTTCGCACGCGCGGGGCGAAGAGGACGAAGGCGGCGATGGTCAGACCCGCGGACATGAGCAGGAAGACGGGGCGCAGCATCGGGTCGAGGAAAAGATCGATGATGCCGTAGCGGGCCGACCAGGTTTCGGCCTGAAGGGACCATGCGGGCCAGTCGTCGGGCAAATTGAGAGCGCTGCGTGCGGGTTTGAGCGGCGGCGCTTTTTTCGGTTCGGGTTTTGCGAAGCCCGCTGCGAGGACGGGGAGAATGACTTCGTCGGGCTTGCGGTAGCGCAGGTCGAGAACGGCCAGTCGCTCATTGATGACCGTGTCGTGGGCGAAGGCGTAGGCGAGTTCGTCCTGGTGGGCGACTTCGTCCTTTAGTTCGGCCACGTGTTTTTTCAGTTCCACCTCCTCCGCGAGCAGGTTGCAGTGTTCCTTGAGGATGGGAAGCAGGACCGTCGGGGCGAAGAGACCGAAGGCCAGCGTCGCGAGCAGGACGAACATGAGGCGGTGGCCGAGGGGGGACGACGGCGTCGGGGGCAAGTCGGAATTGGTGAGTCGCTCGGCCAACGTGAATCTCTCGTGTTCTCAAATGGCGAATGGCCCGCCACGGCGGGTAAACTGCTAGCGAATAGCGAAAGAGAAGTCGATCGTCACGCGAGGCTGCCGCGATTCCATTTCGCTATTTGCTATTCTTAATTCGCTATTCATTTTTTCCACATCTTCCCGCCGAAGACGGCCTTGTCGCCGAGTTCCTCTTCGATGCGCAGCAGTTGATTGTATTTGGCCGTGCGGTCGGTACGCGACAAGCTGCCGGTTTTGATCTGGCCGGCGTTGGTGGCCACGGCGATGTCGGCGATGGTCGTGTCCTCGGTCTCGCCGCTGCGGTGGCTGACGACGGCGGTCCAGCCGGCGTCGAGGGCCATCTTGATCGCCGCCAGCGTCTCGCTCAGCGTGCCGATCTGGTTCACTTTGATCAGGACGCTGTTGGCGGTCTTTTCGCGGATGCCGCGCTCAATGAACTTTGGATTGGTGACAAAGATGTCGTCGCCGACGAGCTGGATCTTGGACCCGAGCCGCTGTGTCAGCTTTGTCCAGCCTTCCCAGTCGTTTTCGCCGAGACCGTCTTCGATACTGCGGATGGGCCACTGGCCGCATTTTTCCGCCCAATAATCGGCCATTTCCTCAGCCGTCGCGACGCGGCTGGGATTGCTCTTGTAGAACTTGTATTTGTTCTTCGCGCCGGCCTCGCTGGCCATTTCGCTCGTCGCCGGGTCGAGGGCGAACCAGACTTGCTCGCCGAGTTTGTAGCCGGCCTTTTCGACGGCGGTGGCGATGACCTCGAAGGCTTCGTCGTTGGACTTGAGGCTGGGGGCGTAGCCGCCTTCGTCGCCGACGGCGGTGTTGTAATTTTTCTCGTGCAGGACTTTCTTAAGCGAATGAAAGATTTCCGCGCCCCAGCGCAGGGCCTCACGGAAGGTCGGCGCGCCCCACGGCTGGATCATGAACTCCTGAAAATCGACGGTGCTGTCAGCGTGCTTGCCGCCGTTGAGGATGTTCATCATCGGAACGGGCAGCACGGTCGCACGATCGCCTCCGAGGTAGCGGTAGAGCGGCAGGCCGGCGGCGTTGGCGGCGGCGCGTGCGGAGGCGAGGGAGACCGCGAGGATCGCGTTCGCGCCGAGGCTGGATTTCGTCGGCGAGGCGTCGAGGGCGATCATCGCTTCGTCGATGCCCTTTTGATTCGCGGCGTCCATGCCCTTGACGGTCCGCGCGATTTTCATGTTGACGTTTTCGACGGCGAGGAGGACACCTTTGCCGAGGTATCGCTTCTTGTCGCCGTCGCGCAATTCGACGGCTTCGTTTTCGCCGGTGGATGCGCCGGAGGGGACGATGGCCGAGCCGGTCGCGCCGCCTTCGAGCGTGACGACGGCTTCGACGGTGGGATTGCCGCGGGAGTCGAGGACTTCACGGCCGTGGGTTTTGGCGATGGTGGTTTTCATGGCGGACGCTCGAGAATTACGAATGACGAATTACGAATTACGAAACCATCCGCGAACACTTGCCACGCCGGGCGTTACCTTTGTCCTCTGTCGTACTTATCGACGGAGGGACGGAGACCGGACGCGGCGGAGACCGACAGGTATCAATGTAGAGGCTGGCGGGCGGCCGGACAAGGAGGGCGCAAAAAGTGCGGATGTGGATTGAGCGTCCCGGCCGGTCAGGGATGTGAGTTTGTCGGTTTCGTGGGAGGTTGGGTTGGCGGGAGCGGGATCGGCGCGGCGATGGCGGGCTGGGCGGCCCAGGTTCGGCGGGCGATTTGGGCGGATTCATTCAGGGACTTGCGAAACTTGAAGAGCAGACGGAGCGACCAGATTCCGAAGACGAGGTATCCCACGCCCAGGACGCAACTCGTCGCGATAAGAGTCATCCACAGACGCGTTGGGCGACTGGATCGTGTCGTTGACATCTTTCCTGGTTTCATTCCGACCGAGGTGTAGTACGTAACGCTGTAGGGCTGACTGGCTGGTTTCGAAGTTGGCGATACGGGGGCCGTCGTCGTACCCGTTGTCATCGTCACCCGTGGGAGGCCGCTCGCGATCGAGCCTGCGACCGGGAGAGAGATCGCCAGCATGATGGCCAGGCCCCACATAACGATCTTGCAATGGCGGGCGAGTATTTCGTCGGGGGATACGCAGGGCAAGTTTGCGCGCATAGATGAAGATGGCGACGGTGCCGACGAGGCCGACGAGACCGGAGGCGGCGCTGGTCACCATGGAGGGCACGGTCCAGGCGAGTTGCTGCATCAGTGAACTGACGGGGGCGACGGCATAGTTCGTCAGTTGCGCGACGCGTACCAGCTTGCGCGGAGAGAAATTGGATTCCTCGGACGATCGCGCGGGGTCGGGGGTTGTCACTCGCCAGTAACCGACGAGGGCGATGGTGCCGAAGGCCAGGGTCGACAGTGGCGCAAGAACGAAAAACGAGCGCGAGCTTAGGATCGAAGTGAAGATTGCCACGAAGATCGCGCTGAAGAATCCTCCAATCATCCCCATGAAGATTGAGGCGACGATCCAGTTCATGCCGGAGGCGAGCTTTTGGACCCAGTCGGGGTCGGAGAAGCGGAGGAGGTCGCCGTGGAGCGAGCGGCCGACGGCGGCGCCGCATTCGGGGCAGCGACCGTCGGGTAATAGGCCGCGGAGGTTGTAGCCGCACTTGCGGCAGGAGACGTCCTCGTCGATGCGGCCGGCGGCGTCGAGTTTGATGGGGGGCGCGGCGGTGATGACGGCGGGCTTGGCGATGGCAGCGGGAGTGCCGGGCTTAGCGACCGGATGCGACACGGCGGGTTGACCGAAGGGGGGAGTCGGTGGAACGATTCGCCGGGGGTCCATGGCGCCTCCTCAAATGCGGATTGTGGAGTGTGGATCGCGGATTGGGAAGGGGGTCGGAAGGTCACGCTTTGCTCGACGCTGCCCTACACCCATCGGCGCAGATTAGATACCGACATACAGGCGACAGTGTAGGCAACGTAAGGCCAAGCCGTTGCCAAAAAACCAACGCCTGATGAAGAACAGATTTTCGCACATGGGGCATTTGCAATAGCTGAACTGAACTCCATTCCAAAAGGCGAATAACAGGCATCCGATTATCAATGATAGGGAGAACCAAGCGGGAATCGGTTCGTGACTGAAGAAGACGCGTTGTCCAATGACGCCAATCACGAAGGCGATCACGGGGGCCAGCATGAAGCAGCGTCGTCGCCGCCTGATCTTCGCCAATGCAATTTCGATCGAGTCACGGTTCTGTGCGGAAGTGTCTTGCATGATACTCCGTTATGCGCGTATTACAAATTCAGACTACGAATCGCCAGATTTAGACTGACGCAGCCAGTATTCGCGGAAGGATTGGAGTCGCGGGAGGGATTCGCGGTCCTTTGCCCGATTGGTCGCGGCTTTGCTGGCAATGATGTCGTCGATGTGACAGACCGGAAAACCTTCGACGTCGACATGCCGGCTCCAGGCGTCTTCGAATCGTTCGATGCCGTCCGGGGAGAAGACGAGATCGAGGTCGAAGGGGCCGTTTTTGAGTTGGACAAAATCCTTGCCCCGCTCAACGTCGGCGGTCTGTTCGTCCGTGAGCGTAAATCCCAATTCGCGAAGCGCTTTCACGAGAGCATGACCGTTGGCGGGCGAACGATCCGCGAAGAGGTCCGCATCCTGCGTCGTATCCGGAAATCCGAGGAGGATCGCGCCGGACTTGCCAATGAACAAGTAACGGCAGCCGTGGCGCGCGAATACATCGCGGATTTCCTCAGCCTGTCGATACTCAAACGCGGCCATAGCCCAGCCAATCCGGAAGGTTTTCTTCGCACCAGCGGCGATAATCTTCCATCGTTTCAAAGGACCGGTAGTCGGCGTCGTCCATCACCGGTTTGTAGGTCTTGATGAACGCGTAACGCATCCGTTGTTCAAGCGGGCGGCGAGCGGCGGCTTCGAACTCTTCGAGCCAGTCGGCGGGAATTTCCGGTTGTTCACTGTTCTCGTGCATCAAGGCCTCACCCATTGGTTTTGCCTTAACCAATGTACCACAGAGCGAAGCAGATTGTGAGCCACAGAGCGCCGATGATCAGCAGGGCCTTGCCGCGGGGTTCACCTTCTTCACGCATGGCGTAAAGAATCGCCCAGATCACCACCAAATCCGCGCCGCCGCCGCGAAACCAGAAGAAGGCGCTCATGTATTCTCTATTCCGCAATTCGAGAATCCAAATGGTCGTGCCTGCCGCAAGCATCACCCAACCGAGCATTCCGGCGATCCAGTTTACGCGCACGGCACTCCGATCCAATCGAGCGGCATTGCCCGCCCAATGCGCTTCGTCAAATGACGCGCGATGCCCACACTCGGGGCATCGAAGTTCCACATTGCCGTGCAAGTTGTAGCCGCACTGGGAACAATGCGGCGCCAAGTCGGGGTTGCGCGACTTGGCGATGTGATCGTCGGTGCGATATCGCCGGATAGGTCTCATTTCGCGTTGGCCCGAAGTTGCTTGAACTTCTCCAGGTACTCGCCCATCTGCTTTTCGTGCCCCCGGTCGGTGGGGACGTAGTAGGTCTTGTCGACGCCGAGGTAGTCTTGCGCGGCGATCCCGTCCGGGGCGTCATGGGCGTATTGGTAGCCATCGCCGTGGCCCATTCGCTGCGCGCCCTTGTAGTGCGTGTCGCGGAGGTGGCGGGGGACGGGGATGGTGCGGCCTTCTTTGACGTCCGTCGCCGCATTCCAAATCGCCAACGCGCTGGCGTTGCTCTTCGGGGCGCAGGCGATGTAGATCGCCGCCTGGGCCAGCGGCAGTTGGCACTCGGGCAGGCCGACGAAGATGGTGGTCTGCACAGCGGCGTTGGCCAACACGAGGGCCATCGGGTCGGCGTTGCCGACATCCTCGGCGGCGCAGATGGCGATCCGCCGGGCGACGAAGCGCGGGTCCTCGCCGGCTTCGAGCATTCGGGCGAGCCAATAGACGGTCGCGTCGGGGTCGCTGCCGCGCATGGATTTGATCAGGGCGCTGGCCGCGTCGTAATGCTCATCACCGGTGCCGTCGTAGACGATGGCTTTGCGCTGGATGGAGTCCTGGGCGATTTCGAGAGTAATTGCGAATGACGAATTACGAATTACGAAAGAAGAGTCCTTGGCCGGGGCTTTTTCCTTAACATCGGTTGGTGGACGGTCTGTCTTAGCTACGCGCGGCGCTCCCTGACGGTCGCGGCTCTGATCGGGAAGCTGGGAGAGGACCGCGACTTCGATGGCGGTCAGCGCGCGGCGAGCGTCACCGTCACTCGTTGTGGCGAGGAACGCGAGGGCGTCGTCATCGATCGATGCATTGTATTTGCCGAGGCCGCGCTCCTCGTCGGCAAGGGCGTGTTGCATGAGTTGTTTCAGGTCGTCTTCGTTGAGCGGCTCGAATTGAAAAATCTGGCTGCGCGAGACGAGCGGGGAGTTGACGCTGAAGAAGGGGTTCTCCGTCGTCGCGCCGATCAGGATGACAATGCCGTCCTCAACGTCGCCGAGCAGCACGTCCTGCTGCGCGCGGTTGAAGCGGTGGATTTCGTCGAGGAAGAGGACGGTCCGCTGGTTGTCCTGCAGGCGGTCGCGGGCACGGGCGAGGATGTCGCGGACTTCCTTGACGCCGATGGCCGCGGCGTTGACCGCTTCGAAGGCGGCCTTGGTGCGCTGGGCGATGATCTGGGCCAGTGTCGTTTTGCCGGTGCCGGGCGGGCCGTAGAAGATTGCGCTGGCGAGACGGTCGGAATCGAGCAGGCGGCGGAGAAGCTTGCCGGGGCCGAGGAAGTGCTGCTGACCGGCGAATTCGTCGAGTGAATTGGGGCGCATCCGCACGGCGAGCGGCTGGACTCGTGCCAGGGCGGCTTTTCGTTGGCCGGAAAAGAGGTCCATTCGACAAGATCATACGACTGGGGCTGTTAGAAATCCCGAAGGATTCTGTAATGGTCGGCGGGAGGTGGAAAACGTATGCTCTAGTCGTTGGGTTCCGCATGAGCAGGAAATAGCGAATAGCGAATAGCGAAGCGAGAGGGCAGAGTGATGGCGGAATTGAAAGTCGATGAGACGGCGCTTGGGCGGGTGGCGGCATCGGGGTTGCGCGATGTACTGCGCGAATTTGCCGGGCAGGTCGTGGAGCAGTTTGACCGGAACCTGGTCGGCCTGGCCTTGTACGGGCCGGTGCTGGAGCCGGGGTTTGGAGTACATGGCGCGGTGACGAGCGCGATGGTGGTCGAGCGGGTCGATCTGAAGGAATTGCGCCGGCTCGGGGAGCAGGGGGCGCGGCTGGGCAAACGCGGGATTGCCGCGCCGCTGGTGGTGACGCCGGAGTTTATCGCGGCGTCGCAGGACAGCTTCCCCCTGGAGCTTTTGGAGATTCAGCACAACCATGCGACGCTGGTCGGGCGAGACTGCTTCGCGGAATTGAGTTTGAAGCCGGAGCATGTTCGATTGCAATGCGAGCGGGAATTTCGGCGGATCGCGATGCGGATGCAGCAGGGGCTGCTCGCCTCGGCGGGGCGCGAGAAGGTCCTGGCCGATCTGGAAACGGATGTCGGTGTCCACCTCTTGCGGACGCTGCGCGGGATTTTGTGGCTCCAAGGTGCGAAGGCGTATCTGCCGGCCGACGAAGTCATGAAGCGGTGCGCCGAATCGTCGAGGCGGCCGCTCGCGGGATTGCGGCGGGCGATGGATCCGATGGCGGTGCGAGGGTGGGATTCGTTTATCGAGTTGTATGAGGATGTGGCCGCGCTGGTGGGGATGGCGAATCAGGAATGAATAACGAATTGCGAATAGCGAAGAGCGAAATGAAGAAGGGACGCGTGTCCGCGAGGCGCGGGCTTTCGCTATTCGCTATTCGCTATTC
The DNA here is from genome assembly GCA_964414585.1 of uncultured Planctomycetaceae bacterium. Classification (GTDB taxonomy): domain Bacteria; phylum Planctomycetota; class Phycisphaerae; order UBA1845; family UTPLA1; genus DATEMU01. Next base: position 59,531 of record CAYPXR010000037.1, on the reverse strand, counting down.
GTCATTATGCCTTGCGGCGTTGGTTTTGACGTTGGGCGAGGCATCGATCGCCGATGAGACGCCGCGGACGGGCATTGTCGATCAGGCCGGTGTGGTCGATGCGCAGGCCAAGACGGAAATCAATGCGTGGTTGCTGGAACTGGAGCAGAAGACCGGGGCGCAGTTGAAGGTGCTGACGGTCGATTCGACGAACGGGCGCGATATTTTTGAATTCGGTAAGGAGACGTTCAATCGCTGGCGATTGGGGCAGAAAGGGAAGAACAACGGGGCGCTGGTGGTGATCGCGGTGAAGGATCGTCACTGGCGCATCTTGCCGGGCGAAGGGATCGAACACGCGATACCGGATCTATATTGCGATCAAATCGCGTCTCAGTATTTTCTGCCGAATTTCAAGCGAGGGGATTACAGCAAGGGGATTCTTGAAGGGACGGCGGTACTTGCGCAAAAAATCGCGGCGGATGCTCATGTGCAGTTGAGCGGCGTCCCGAAATTGACAATCCATCCGCAGCGCGACAACGTCGATAATGTGTTCGGGGCCTGCAGCGGCGCCTTCATCATCCTGCTCTTCATCTTCATTGCGGTCATGCGAAATTCAATCGCGCGCGGTCGCAGTTATCGAACGTGGGGCGGCGGCTGGTTTTGGAATGCCATGCTCTTGAATAGTCTGTTGAACAGCGGACGGCGGCGGGGACGTTGGGGCGGCGGATCGAGTTGGGGCGGATTCGACGGCGGAGGCTTTGGCGGCTTCGGCGGCGGTGGAGGCGGGGGATTCGGCGGAGGATTTGGGGGCGGCGGGGGCGGTTCATTCGGCGGCGGCGGCGCGGGCGGGAGTTGGTAAGGCAGTAGTCAGTGGTTAGTGATCAGCGATAAGGAATGGTGACATGGCAGCTTGTGCAAAATGCGGCGACAACAATCCGGCGGGCGCGAAATATTGCGGGGCCTGCGGGGCAACACTTGTTAGCGGAGGCAGCGGTATGAGTGCGTCAAAGGCGATTCTGATTTTTCTGGTGGTGATCGTCGGAGCGGCGGTGATCGGCGGCGGCTGCGCCTACAGCGGTTATCGCGGCACGATCTCGAAGGATGAGACGGTGAAGAAAACGTGGGCGGATGTCGACGTCGTGCTCAAGCGGCGGTTCGATCTGATTCCGAACATCGTGAACACCGTGAAAGGCTATGCCACGCACGAAAAGGATCTGTTGCAGGGCATCGCGGACGCGCGAAAGGCCTACACCGGCGCGGCGAGCGCCGATGCGAAAATGAAAGCCAACAACGCCCTGGACAGCTTCGTGTCGCGGCTTCTGGTGATTCAGGAACGCTATCCAGATTTGAAGGCCAATGAGAACTTCCGGGCGCTGCAGGTGGAACTGGAAGGGACGGAGAACCGGATCGCCGAGATGCGCAAGCGGTACAACGATGCGGTGCGCGACCTGAATCAATACATCCGCGCGTTTCCGGGATCGCTCTATGCCGGCTGGTCCGGCGTTAAACCGGCGGAGTATTTCGAGGCTGGAGAGGGGGCGAAGGAAGTTCCGAGCGTGAAGTTTTGACGAAGGCTTGAGACTTGAGGCTTGAGGCTTGAGTGAAGAAGCCCCTGGACCGCAATCCGGGGGCTCTTTTCATTTATTTGCAGACATAGAGTTGGAAAAAGGCCGGCGGTGGGAACCGTTCGCCGGATTTTTTGTCTAAGAAACGAGCCGTTCGGGCGTCATAAGGATGAATAGGTGACGGGGCGGCGACGAGGGTCGCAAGTGGCGGATGGCGGCGGGCAATCGCGATGGGCTTGGATTCGGGCGGCGGTGGAGCGCTATGAGAGCCCGCTCGTGCGCTACGCCGCCCGGATTACGGGCGATGTGGAGTCGGCGCGGGACGTGGTGCAGGAGGCTTTCGGGAGGCTTTGCGGGCAGGATCGGGCGGAGCTGGACGGGCGGTTGGGACCGTGGTTGTTTGCGGTGTGTCGAAACGGCGCGTTGGACGTACGGCGAAAGGGACGACGGATGACGACGGCGGCGAGCGGCGTGCTCGACAGTGTGGCGGATGCGGCGGCCGACCCGGCCGAGGCGGCGAGCGGCCGTGAAGCAGCAAGCGGAGTGCTGGCGCATCTGGAGCGATTGCCCGCCGAGCAGCAGGAAGCGATCCGGCTGAAGTTTCAGGAAGGGATGAGCTACCGGCAGATCGGCGAGGTGATGGGGAAGAGCGTGAGTCATGTGGGGGTGCTCATTCATGAGGGGATGAAGGCGATGAGATCGCGGATGCGACGGGAATAGCGAATGGCGAATGGCGAATAGCGAAAGCAGAAGCGGGCGAAAGCGAGACGGCGATGACGACGGGAATGGATGATCCGAGATTGACGGCGTATGCGTTGGGGGAACTCGACGGCGATGAGCGGCGCGAGGTCGAGGCGCTGATGGCGTCGTCGGCAGAGGCGCGGGCGGCGGTGGAGGCGGTTCGGGAGACGGCGGCGCTCTTGGAAGGTGAGTTGGCGAAGGAGCCGGGGGCGACGCTGGGCGAGTCGGCGCGACAGCAGATCGAAGCGCGCGTTCTGGCGGGGCGGATTCGGCGGTGGGCGGGGTATGCGGCGGCGGCGTGCGTGGTGCTTTTGGTTGGCGGATTTGCGGCATCGGTTGTGACGCCATCATTGAATCGTTCATGGTCACTAGTTAGTCATGAAACGCAATTGGCGCTCGGGCCGGACGGATCGGATGGCGGCGTTCGAGATGCAAAAAATGGTATATCGCCCACGAAGCCAGATGTCGCTGTGGTGTCGGTCGAAAATCAGGTTGCAAATCAGGTGGCTCCGACCGAACAAGAAAAACTGACCGAAGACGAGTTAAGGCAACTTAGGTCATTGGGCTACGTAAGTCTGGGTGGCACTGGCAGCATTTCATCGCAGCCGGGCCAGCCTTCGCCTAATGCCACTAATCGTGAGGGCGCTGGGCCTGTTGTTTATTTGGATACGCGTCCCGATGTGGGTGCGCGGAAAATGGAGGGATCTCTTGGAGTGCCATCGACGAACTCCTTTGCTTTGTCACATAGAAAGCATGCACCACAAACGCCAGCTAGTGAAGTGCCAAAGATCAGGGGTTTTCAGTATCGCGATATTTCAGACCAAATTGCTGGCGACGTAGAAAACGTAAAAGATGGTTTTGACATCGATCAAATCCGCGAATACCGCGGACGGTCGCCGGTCTATCCGGAGAACACCGGTGAATCGTATGACGGGGTGGTTGACAATCCGTTCTTCGCGGTGCTTCAGAGCCCGCTGTCTACGCTTTCGATCGACGTGGATACGGCGTCGTATGCCAATATCCGGCGGATGCTCAATGGCAATCAGTTGCCGCCGGCGTCGGCGGTGCGGATTGAGGAGATGGTCAACTACTTCTCCTACTCCTATCCGCAGCCGGAGGGGGATCGGCCGTTCAGCGTGAATATTGAGACGGCGTCGTGTCCCTGGAAGAGCGAGCATCGGCTGGTGCGGATTGGTCTCAAGGGGCGCGAGGTGCCGCCGGAGAGGCGGTTGCCGTGCAATCTTGTTTTTCTGATCGATGTGTCCGGCTCGATGCAGGACGCCAACAAGCTGCCGCTGGTCAAGCAGGGGCTGGCGATGCTGGTACAGCGATTGTCGGAGAAGGACCGCGTGGCGATGGTGGTCTATGCGGGGGCGTCGGGGCTCGCGTTGCCGAGCACGCCGGTCTCGCAGAAGCAGGTGATTCTCGACGTGATCGAACATTTGGAGGCCGGCGGTTCGACGAACGGCGGCGAGGGGATTCAACTGGCCTACAAGATCGCCGGGGAGAACTTCGACAAGGAGGGCGTGAACCGAGTGATCCTCGCGACCGACGGCGACTTTAATGTCGGCGTGACGACGCAGAATGATCTTGTGAAGCTCGTCGAGGAGAAGGCCAAGAGCGGCGTGTTCCTCTCGGTGCTCGGCTTCGGCATGGGCAACTTGAAGGATTCCACCCTTGAAAAGCTCGCCGACAAGGGCAACGGGAACTACGCGTACATCGACACCTTCGCCGAAGCGAAGAAGGTGCTCGTCGATCAGATGGCGGGGACTCTGGTGACGATCGCCAAGGACGTGAAGATCCAGATCGAGTTCAACCCGGCCCAGGTCGCTTCGTATCGATTGATCGGCTATGAGAACCGCATCCTCGCGGCGCGCGATTTCAACGACGACAAGAAGGACGCCGGAGAGATCGGGGCGGGGCATACGGTGACGGCGCTGTATGAGATCGTGCCGACGTCGGCGAGCACGGCGGGCGTGGATGCGCTGAAGTATCAGACAGTCGAAAACGCCCCGAAGCCGCGACGGAACAGCGATGAGCTGCTGACGCTCAAGCTGCGATACAAAAAGCCGGACGGCGACACGAGCAAGCTGATCGAGACGCCGGTGAAGGATTCGCAGAAGTCCTTTGACGAGGCGTCGGACGATCTGCGCTTCGCGGCGAGCGTCGCGGGGTTTGGGATGATGCTGCGGAACAGCCCGCACCAGGGGGATTGGACCTATGACGCGGTTCTGAATACGGCGACGCGCTCGATGGGCCGGGATGCGAGCGGCTATCGGGCGGAGTTTGTCGATCTGGTTCGGAAGGCGAAGACGCTGAGCGGAAGCAGATAATATTTCTCACGCAGAGACGCAGAGCTCGCGGAGTCGGAACGAAGTATTATTACCTTTCTTCATCTCTGCGTTCTCCGCGTCTCTGCGTGAGATTTTCCTTTGGGCGGGGTCACAATTCTCGGATAGAATGGTCCGCGTGGAGGCCGCGGACCGATCATGCCAGTGACCGCGAGACAAAATGCGATACAGGCCGGCATTGCGGCGATGTTGATGCTTTTCGTCGGCTGGGTTTTTGCGGCGAAGGGGATCTCGGGCAATAAGTTTTACAACGCGACGGTGGATGTTTTCTATTGGTCGCTTCGAATCGGCGGCATCCTGATGGCGCTGGTCGCGGCGTTGTGCGCGGCGAACCTGCGGTTGGGGCTTCTTTTCGATGCAATCGTGTCGGGGGCGTGCGGCGTCATCATGGCGCTGATCGCGATCTATTGGCTGATCGATGCCGGGGGAGTCGATCTACAATCCCTTATCTACTTGATCTTTGGCGGTGGGTTTGTCAGTGCGTCGTTGAGTGCGATGCGCAGTTATCGCATGGCGGGAGCGAGGGACGGGCCAGGACGCGCGACGGAGGATGCACTTGGTGTTCCGCGTCCGGTCCGCCACGGCGGATCTGAGACAGGGACGCCGGACGCTACGAGGGCGACTCCAGCAACGATGGTACATCCGGCGAGCCTGCGACCGGAGGCGCTGCCGAAGGAGGGCGAGCCGCCTCCGCCGGAGGGGTATCTGGCGGCGCTGGCGAAGGAGAAGGATGATCCGCCGACGGCGTCATTCGAATGACGAATGACGAATTAAGAATAGCGAAAGAAGCATTTGCCCACACCATGTCTGAACGCGAAAACACCAATACGAACCAAAACGACGCGATATGGGCGCGATATTCACGGCAGATGCTCTTTGGCGAGATCGGGCGCGAGGGCCAGCGCAAGCTCGCGGAGAGTCGGGTGCTTCTCGTCGGCTGCGGGGCGCTCGGCACGGTGCTGGCTGATACGCTGGTGCGGGCGGGGGTCGGGTTTGTTCGCATTGTCGATCGCGATTATGTCGAGCTGAATAATCTCCAGCGGCAGATTTTGTTTACCGAGCAGGACGTGACGGAGGGTTCGCCGAAGGCCGTCGCGGCGGGCGACCGGTTGGCGAAGATCAATTCGACCGTGAAGGTCGAAGCGGTGGTCGCGGATGCGCACAGCGGCAACATCGAATCCTTCGCCGAGGGGATGCACCTGCTGCTCGACGGCACGGACAATTTCGAGACGCGGTTTCTTATTAATGACGTAGCGGTGAAGCATCGCATCCCGTGGGTGTACGGCGCGTGTGTCGGGTCGATCGGGATGGTGATGCCGATCCTGCCGGGCGTCACGCCTTGCCTGCGGTGCGTCTGGGGCGAGCCGCCGCCGCCGGGGGTGAGTCCGACATGCGATACGGCGGGGGTACTCGCGCCGGTGGTGCATTTGGTCGCGAGTCTGCAGGCGATGGAGGCGATAAAGATTCTGACTGGCAGGACGGACGTGGTGAGCCGCAATCTCGTGCAAATCGATGTCTGGACGGGGAAGTTCGCCTCGTTTGAAATGAGCGGCGCGCGGGAGGGCGGGGATTGTCCTTGTTGCAAGGGCGGTCGGTATGAATTTCTCGCCAGCGGCGTGGCGGGGCGGACGGCGAGTTTGTGCGGTCGGGATGCCGTGCAGATCGCGGCGACGGGGTCTGCGGCGATCGATTTCGAGCAGATGGCCCGGAAACTGGCGGCGGCGGCCAAGTCACCCCCGTTTTTCAACCGATATTTATTGCGGTTCAAGGTGGATGACTATGAGATCACGCTTTTCCGCGACGGCCGGGCGATCATCAAGGGGACGAACGACATCGAAGAAGGGCGGACGGTTTATGCGCGGTACATCGGGAGCTAGTCGAATGGGGATGACTGAGCGGGGATCGCGGATTCGCCTGGGTATGGCGATCTTTTCAGGGTTCCTTGTGACGGCGTGGCTTTCAGGGTGCATGGAGTTCTCGCATTTCGGGCAGGTGAGCGACCGGGAAGGGGCCTTTTCGGTCAACAACGTGAAGATTGAGCAGCACGGTCCGGAAGGCGGCTGGCGGGTCATCGGCTATACGGACGGCAAGGGGAAATGGAACATTTTCAAGATAAACATCAAGGGGGGCGGGCGGATTCGCCTGAGCAAGCCCGGCTACCAGACGCTCATTCTGAACGAAAGCGAGTTCCTGCAGCAGGACAATATCGTCATGTCGCCCACCGGAGACTCGCGGTTCGGAGACGAATATTTGAAGGGCCAGGGTCAGGATCGAGACTGACAAAACAGATCGTAAGCTAATTCGGCCGGGTATGTTATGGGCTGTTTGGATTGACAGACACCTGGCGGGTCCCTAAAGTGTTAATGGCAAGTCGTTGCTTGAGGCGCGGTCCGGCGGCCGCATTGCCTGCTCATAAGGAATGAGAATTCAGATGTCGGAATTGCCGCAGAGATTCGATCACGTTCGACGATCGGCGGGTTGGGGCGGACTGTTCGCCATGGCCGGCATCGCGGGCATCTGCATCGTCGGCGGGTATATGCTTGCCGCCGAGTCGGACATCCGTTGGCAGCATCTGCTCATCGGCGTCGGGGTGATCGCCTTCGGCTGCTTCATGGCCGCCGAGTACATGTTCTTCCGGGGGATCATCGATCTGGCCCTGAAGATGGAGGGCACGACCTTCCGCATGTACGACGCGCTTCGAGATTTGCAATCCACCCTTCAGGCCAGCCAGAAGAGCCTGAACATCATCGCCGAGAATTCGCAACTTTCCGATGCGGCCCGGGCCATTGCGCATCGGGACCGGGATCGCACGGCGCTGCGATTGGCGATCAACGAAGAGATCATTCGCGGCGACATGGAAGCGGCATACGCACTGGTGGAGCAGCTTGAAGCACAACACGGCTATCGCAACGAGGCGGCGCGGTTGCGGCGCGAGGTCGATTTGTCGCGGCAGCAGGAGCACGCCTACAAGGTCCACGAGGCGGTGGAACAGATCCGCGCGAAGATCGACGCCATGGACTGGGATCGTGCGCGGCGGGAGATGGATCGTCTGCTGGCGGCGCATCCGGAGAATGCCGAGGTGAAGGATCTGCCGAAGTTCTTCGCGGCGAAGCGCGGGGAGCACAAGCGGCGGCTGCTCAAAGACTGGGATGAATCGGTCCAGCGAAACGAAGTAGACCGCGGGATCGCGATCCTCAAGCAACTCGACCAATATCTCACGCGGAACGAGGCGGCGGCGTTGGAAGAATCGGCGCGCGGCGTCTTCCGCACCAAGCTGCACAATCTGGGTCTTCAATTCTCCTTCGCGGTGACGGAGCACAACTGGCGCGAGGCGCTGGCCGTGGGCCGGCAGATCGTGGACGAGTTTCCGAATACGCGAATGGCCCAGGAGGTTCGGGAGCGAATCGCCGTCCTTTCACAGCGGGCGGAGGAGATGCCGGCGGAGCCTGTCGCGGCCGGTGCATCGCAAGATTGACTCTCGAAACGTCCGATATAAGATAATTCAACGTGGCAGACGAGCTTGTCCGCGCCCACGGCTTGCCGCGGACGGGCGACTTGCAGATCAACGGTCCAGTGGATTTGGGCTGACGGGAGGTCAGGGATGATGACGCGACTCACCAAAACAATTTCTTCGGTCCTGGTCGTTCGTTGCTTCGGATGCCTGCTCGTCGGCCTTCTCGCGCTGGCGATGGCCGCGGGGTGCACGACCGAAGGGTATCCCTACGACAACACCTTTCATGTGCAGGGCAAGGCGCCGTCGCACGCGCCGCCGGAGTCGACGTACGCCTACCGGTATCCGGACGCGCCGCCGGTCCTGGACGCGGCGGGGTTGCAGGACTTCGTTTCGAAGTTCAAGCAGCGCGTCGTGCTCCTGGACTTCTGGGCGTCGTGGTCGCGCGAGAACCGCGCCGAGCTGTCGATGCTGACGCGAATGCAGGAGGAGATGCAGAGCGAGGGGTTCCAGGTGATCGCCTGTAACCTGGATTCGCAGGATCAGTGGTCAAGTCTGACGGTGCCGATGCTGCACGGGTCGAAGGCGAATTATCCCTGTGTGGTGATTCCGAAGGAGGCCAAGCCGGCGATTCGGGCGTGGCTCGCGCCGAAATGGAGCTACGACATTCCCGCGCGGTTCGTGATCAGCCGCTCGGGCCAGGTGAAGGCCGTCTCGATCGGGAACGCTTCGTTCGGAGCGGTGGAACAGGAAGTACGGCAGATGGTCATGGGCGGACCGAGCGGAACGGGAAACGTGCGCACCGTCGCGACCGGCGAAATGGGGCTACGACTCAAATTGATCAAGATCGCGGCCGGGCAGGGCGAGTCCGTCGGCGAAGCCATCGCGCGAACGGGCGACGTGACGACGCTGGCTCGTGAGGCGGTCAAGCTGATTTCGCCGCACATCGATCGTTCGGGCAATCCACGGATCGCGGTGCTGCCGTTTTCGTCGTTGCCGGCGCGGGCCAAGGCTGGACCCGAGGGCATGGCGGCGGCGGAGCGCGTCGTCGCGGCCCTGAAGGACAAGGGCTATTTCGATCTGGTCGATCCGTCCCGCGCGCAGCGAATGATTGACGGCATCGGGAAGACGGCGGTGGCGATCGAGTACGATCCGACGACGGTTCAAGGGAAGATCGCGGCGGATTATCTGGTCATCGGGTGGCTCCGCGGCGACGAATCGCCGACCCCGCTCCCGACGCCCAGCGATGCGACGGTCGTACGCGGCGCGGGTGAATAGTCATACCGGATTGAATTTCATCATTATTGCAGCGATACGGGATCGACGTCGACGGTAATCGTCCGCGCGGGGGCATGGAGCGCGCCTTCGGCTTTGAGGGCGTCGACAGCGGTGAGCAGTGCGGCGGCCGTCGGAAAAGTCAGTTGGAGGTCGAAGCGGTATTGGTCGCGGATGCGAGCAATGGCCGCGGGTTGGGGGCCGAAAAGTTCGAAGTGGACGCCGACGCGCTGGAGGGTGTGGCGAATGGAGTCGGCGAGCTTGGCGCCGGCTTTTTGCGCTTTGGTCATGAGCGGATCGGAGACGACGATTCGCATCATTCGCGTCCAAGGGGGTAGTTTGGCCTTTCGGCGCTTTTCCAGTTCATCATTGGCGAACGCTTCGTAGTTGCCGGCGACGGCGTGGCGGATCGGGGCGGTGTCGGCCGCGAAGGTCTGCACGACGACGTCGCCGCCGACGTCGCCGCGACCGCTGCGACCGGCGACCTGGAGGACGAGTTGGAAAGTTCGTTCCTCGGAGCGAAAGTCGTTCAGCGCCAGGGCGGTGTCGGCGCTGATGATGCCGACGAAGGAGACGAAGGGGAAGTCGAGCCCCTTGGCAATCATCTGGGTGCCGACGAGGACGTCGAATTCGCGCTTCTCGAAGGCGGTGAGGACGTCGGCGTAATCGGCGGGGCGCTTCATCGCGTCGGAATCCATGCGCCGGACGCGGGCGGAAGGAAATTTTTCCAGCAATTCCTCCTCGACGCGCTGCGTACCGATGCCGAAGCGGACGATCTTTCCGCCGCAGCCGATTTTCGGGCAGATTTCGGGGAACGTGATTCTGTTGTGGCAGTAGTGGCAATGGGCAAGCTGCGTTGTCGCGTGGAAGACGAGGTGGACGCTGCAATGCGGACAGGAGATGACGGTGCGGCAGCGCGGGCAGTGGAGGAAACCGGCGTAGCCGCGGCGGTTGAGCAGGAGGACGGCCTGTTCGCCGCGTTCGAGGGTCCCACCGAGAAAGGCTTCCATCTCGCGCGAGAGCATGTGAACACCCTTGCGGGCGAGGTGTTCGTCGCGCATATCGACGAGATGAACACGCGGCATGGCCAGACCGCGGACCCGCGTGGGCATGCGGATCAGGTGGTAATGCTTCTTCTCGCGGACGTTCTTCCACGTTTCCAGCGACGGCGTCGCGGAACCGAGGACGACGGGGATGTTTTCGAGGTGGGCGCGCTGCACGGCCACGTCGCGGGTGTGGTAGCGCGGTGCGGCCTGATTCTTGTAACTCGGCTCGGCCTCTTCGTCGACGATGATCACGCCGAGATCGGGACAGGGGGCGAAAACGGCGCTGCGCGTACCGATGATGACGGCGATCCGGCCGGCGGCGATCGAGGCCCAGGCGCGGGAGCGCTCGACGGCCGACAGGCCGCTGTGCAGCGTGGCGACGCGGTCGAAGCGGTCTTCCAGGCGGCGGACGGTTTGCGTCGTGAGGGCGATTTCAGGAACGAGCATGACGGCCTGGCGGCCCATGGAGAGTGCCTTTCGGATGGCACTGACGTAAACTTCGGTTTTGCCGCTGCCGGTGACGCCGAAGAGAAGTTGGACGGAAAAGCTGCGGGATTCGATGGCGGCATTGATTTGGGAGATAGCGGCCGTCTGGTCAGCCGTCAGATCGAATGAAGGGTCGTGTCGGGGACCGTCGAGCGTGGGCGGGTCGACGGCCTCAAGGACGGTTTCGATTTGAATGAGGCCCTTTTTGGCGAGGGTTGTCAGCCCGGCGGGCGTGCAGTCGGCGAGTTTGCAGAGATCGGCGGCGCGGACGCGAACGCTTGCAATCCGAATTTGTTCCAGAACGGCGGATTGCCTGGCGGACAATTTGAGATTTGAGATTTGAGATTTCGGATTTCGGATTTCGGCTTGGGGGTTTGAATCGGGCGCAAGCGAGACGTATTTCACCTTTCGCCAACCGGCGCGGCTCTTGGCGGCGGCGGGGACCATGAGGTCGAGGGTGCGACCGAGGTGCGCGCCGTAATAACGGGCGAGCCAGCGGCCGAGTTCGAGGAGCTTGGGCGACAGGACGGGTTGCTCGTCGCGCAATTTGAGGACGGATTTGAGCGTCGTGTCCCACTTGCGGCGGGCAATGTCAATGCAGAAGGCTTCGACGGGGCGCTGACCTTTGCCGAAAGGGACGGTAACGCGCATGCCGGTGGCGAGGCAGCCTTCCAATTCCGGCGGGACGAGATAGCTGTAAGTCTTGTCGATCGGGGCGAGCGGGGCGACGGTGGCGATCAGCGCGTTGGCGAGCTTCGGTTCGTCGAAGAAGGAGCGGGTGAAGCGATCGCGGGCCATAAGCAATTACAAATAGCGAAAAGCGAATAGCGAAGGGCGAAAGAACGCCGTCTGTTACTTCCTGCAGTGGCGGCTATTATACGGCTCGGCGGTCCGGAGCGGAGCGCGGAACGGATTGGACATGGTCGAAGTCGACGAGCTGACCAAAATCTTTCCCACAACGGAGGGCGGCGAAAAGTGGGCCGTCAACGGGCTGACCTTTCGCGTCGCGCCGGGGGAGATTTACGGATTGCTCGGGCCCAACGGCGCGGGCAAGACGACGGCGCTGCGGATGGTGAGTGGATTGCTGACGCCGACGTCCGGGCGAGTCCGGCTCAACGGATTTGATGTGGCCAAAGACAAACCGTCGGCGAAGGGGTGCCTGGGGTATTTGACGGCGAGCACGGGGCTTTATCAGCGTCTTTCACCGAGGGAATTACTGACTTATTTCGGGGAGCTGCTCGGCCTGGAGCGCGCGGCGGTCAACCGGCGAATCGCGGAACTCATCCAATGGCTGGACATGGGCGAATTCGCGGATTTGCGATGCGGCGGGCTCTCCACCGGGCAGAAGCAGCGGACCAACATCGCGCGGGCGCTGATGGGCGATCCGCCGATTCTGATCATGGATGAGCCGACGCTCGGGCTGGACGTGCTGACGAATCGGATCGTGCTGGACTTTATCCGCTCGGAAGGCGCGCGCGGCAAGGCGATCATCATGTCCACGCATTATCTGGACGACGCGGAGCGGTTGTGCCAGCGGTGCGGGCTGATTCATGAAGGGCGACTGGTGGGCGAGGGGACGCTGGAAGAATTGCAGGCGGCGTCGGGGCGCCGGCGATTGAGTGAGATTTTTTTGAAGCTTTGCGGACAAGGGGAGCATGTGCTGGATATCGCGGGACCGGGGCACACGACAAATTACTAATGGCGAATAGCGAATAGCGAAGTACGGAATGAAGGATTACCGGCGAGTTTGGGTGGTTTATCGCAAGGAGCTGGTGGAGACGCTGCGCGATCGGCGGACGCTGATGGCGATGGTGCTTGTGCCCATCGTACTCTATCCGGTGCTGATGATCATCATCGTCCAGGCACTGAAGGCCGAGACGGGCCGGCGGCAGGCGGAGCATTATTCGATTTGCGTCCCGACGGAGGCGCACAAAGCGTGGTTGGAGGGCGTGCTCGCCCGTGAGGACGCGGAGCGAGGGCAAGGGCAGGCCTCTGAAGAACCGTCGGACGACGAAGTACCCAATGGGGCCGGCATGCAGGGGCTGCGCGCTTATCTTCGCGCAGACCAGGTGGACATTGACGTCCTGCCGCCGGGAAAATCCTTGTGGGACGCGGTCGCGGATCAAACTTATCACGCGGGCGTGCTGATCGAACCGCCGCCGGACCCCGAGCATCCGGCCGACGAAGTGAACCGGGTCGCGCAAATCATTCACTGCGATACGAACCCACGATCGGAGTTCGTTTACGTGCAGTTGGAGAATATTCTCGGAAACGAATCAGAGCGAATCGTCAAGCTGCGCGTGGCGGGACTGCCCGGCGGAACCGGAACGCTGACGCCGATTCTGGAAAGCAGCCTTTCCACCTCGAGTCCTCAACAGCAGTTCGCGAAGATTCTGGCGATGGTGATTCCGTTCCTGCTCGTCATTATGACGGTGACGGGTGCGTTGTATCCGGCGATCGATCTGACCGCGGGCGAGCGCGAGCGCGGGACGCTGGAGACGCTGGCGGTCTCGCCGGTGCCGGTGGGGCAGATCGTCGCGGGGAAATTCGGGGTGATCGTGACGATTGCGATGATCAGCACGGCACTGAACCTCGGGTCGATGACGGCCATGTTTCATTTCAGTCATATCGGGGAATTGGCGGGATCGATGCGACGGCCGATTTCGGCGGCGGAGGAGCTGGAAGCGCAGAAGATCATCAAGCGGCATACGCACGAATCGACCAGTGGGGTGCTTTCGCAGCGGGACTATCTGGAGCGTCGCCGGCAGTTGGAACTGGAGGCGTCGAAGCAGAAGGGTTTCTTGACGACGGCGGCGCCAATCGTGCTTCTGGCCATGCTGCCGTTTGCGGTGCTGGCGGGCGGGGTGATGCTGGCGACGTGCAGCTTCGCGCGGACGTTCAAGGAGGCGCAGAATTACATGATGCCGGTGATGATGGCGTTTCTTATCCCGGCGATGGTGGTTTCGTACATGCCGACGACGCGGCTGGAAGGGGTGCTGCTGGTGATTCCAGTGGCGAACGTGGTCATTCTGATCCGCGAATTGTTTCTCGGGAACTATCAACCGGCGGCGATGACGGTGTGCCTGCTCTCGACGGCGTTCTACGCGGCGGCGGCGGTGACGGCGGCGGCGAAGCTCTATGGGCATGAGGCCGTCCTCTTTTCCGACGTCGGCAGCTACAAGACGATGTTTAGACGGCGGTTCATCCGACCGCGGATGTATCCATCGGCGGCGCTGGCGGTGGTCATCGTGGTGGTGCTCTTTCCACTCAATTTTTATTGGCAGAGCTATTTCATCGATTTGACGTCGTCTGCGCTGCGGTTCAAGGTCGTGCTGGCTGCTTCGCAAGTGTTGGTGCTGGCGATGCCGGCATTTCTGGTCGCGTGGTATCTCAAACTCGACTGGCGGAGGACGTTCTCGCTCCAGCCGCCGGACGGACGAGCGATGCTCGGCGCGTTGCTCCTGGCGGTATCCGTGGTACCGGTGTCGAACCTGCTGCGTCAGGTTCAGTTCATGTATTACCCGCCGCAGGCGGACGATATGGCGAAGATGGCGGAGACGCTGTTGTCGGGGTCGCTGTTTTGGCTGGTTATGGTCCTGGCGGTGCTGCCGGGGATTTGCGAGGAACTGTTGTTCAGAGGGTTTTTACTTGCGGGCTTGCGCGATTCGATGTCGACGTTGCGGGTGGCGCTTCTTGTCGGCGTGGTCTTCGGCCTCTTTCACATGGAGATCGACAAGATCCCGGTGCACACGCTGCTGGGTATGCTGCTCGCGGTTGTCGTGTTGCGCACGGGGTCGATCTATCCGGCCATGCTCATCCATATCGCGAACAACGGCCTGGCGGTGGCGGCGACGCGTGTGGAGTGGTTGAAGTCGTTCCTGGGGATGACGGAGTTCGAGGCCGATCCGACGCATCCGCATTTTTCGTTGAAGACGGTGGGGTTCATTGTTGTTTTCTTGATTGGGCTGATCACGGTTGCTGGCGTAAGAAAAATAAGGCCCCAGACAAGCTTGCCTGGGGCTTTACCATAGTCACTCTGATTGACGGTGAGTTCGTTTACTTACCGCCGTGCTTGGCGGGGTCGTATTCCAGGCCGAAGTATTTCATCTTTTTGTAGAGCGTCGTGCGGTTGATCTCGAGCATCTCCGCCGTTGTCTGGCGGTTCCAGTGATTCACGCGGAGCGCAGCTTCGATGATCTTTTTTTCCGGCTCTTCCAATGCGGCTTTGAGGGACTGCGGCTTGTAGGCCGTTGGAGTTGAAATGCCGGTCATGGGCTGCGCTTCGAGGATCGACGGGGGCAGATCGTCCATCGAGATGTGCCGGCCCTTGCAGAGCACGACGCTTCGCTCGACGGCGTTTTCCAATTCGCGGACGTTGCCCGGCCAGTGGTAGCGCTGAAGCGCATCCAGCGCTGCCTGTTCAAAGCCGAGGATCTGGCGCTTGTTTTCCGCGCAATATTTCTGGAGGAAATGATCGGCCAGCAGCGGGATGTCGCCGAGGCGCTCGACCAGCGGGGGCATCGGCAGTGTCAAGACGTTGATGCGATAGTAGAGGTCCTGTCGAAAGCGACCGGCTTCCACTTCACGCTTGAGATCGACGTTGGTCGCGAGGATGACGCGGACATCGGCGGTGAGCGTTTCGTTGGAGCCGACGGCCTCGAATCGCTTTTCCTGCAACACGCGGAGGAGTTTGACCTGAAAGGCGGGCGAGGCCGAGTTGATTTCGTCGAGGAAGATCGTGCCGCCTTCGGCCGCGCGGAACTTGCCCTCTTTGTTCGACGTCGCGCCGGTGAACGCGCCTTTGACGTGGCCGAAAAGTTCGGATTCAAGCAGCGTTTCGGGCAATGCGCCGCAGGAGACCTCGATGAACGGCTTGTCGCGGCGATCGCTACGGTGATGGACCGCGCGGGCGACGAGGCTCTTGCCGGTGCCGGATTCGCCGGTGATGAGAACGGTCGTCTTGCTCTCGGCGACGGTCTGGATGAGGTCGAAGACCTTGAGCATTTTGTAGTCGTGTCCGACGACGCTGTCGAGCGAATAGCGGAGATCGAGCTGCTCGCGGAGCGTGCGGTTTTCCCGAAGAAGCGATTGCTGCTGCATGGCGCGCTGCACGACGAGGCGGATTTCGTCGTCGCCCAGCGGCTTGGTGAGATAGTCGTAGGCGCCCATCTTGATCGCCTCGACGGCGGATTCGATGGTGCCGTAGCCGGTGATGACGATGGCGACGACTTCCGGATGGCGGTCGTGAAGCGTGCGGAGCAGCTCGAAGCCGTCAGCCTGCGGCATGTTTACGTCGGTGATGACCAGGTGATACGTCTGCTTGCCGATGGCGGCGAGGGCGGCGGCGACGGAATCGACCGTCTCGATTTCGTAGCCTTCCAGACGCAGGAACTCGCCGAGCGAATCAAGGATGATTCTGTCGTCGTCGACCAGCAGGATACGCCCGCGCGAGGCTGGTGCGTCGCCTTGCGCGGCCGGCTTTTTGGAACTGACCGTGGAGGGTTTGACGGTGGTGGTTGATTCAGCCACGAGGTGATTCTCCTGTGTTTGCGCGGGCGTCGCTGGCGGCCGGCTTTTCGGCGGCCGTTCCGCGGAACTTTCCAAGCGGCACGGCGGCACAGCTTCGGATCGGAATGCGAACGGTCATTCGTGTGCCGCCCGATTGGCGGCGCTCGGCGGTGATCGTTCCGGCGTATTTTTCGATCAGATCCCTGGAGACCGCGAGGCCCAGGCCGGTCCCCTGACCGACGGGTTTGGTCGTGAAAAAGGGGTCGAAAATGTGATTGGCGTCTGGAGGCAGACCGATGCCGGTGTCCTCGACGATCACGACCACATCGTCGTTGATCAATTGGGTCGTGAGCGTCAGCGTCCCGCCGTCCGGCATGGCTTCGATCGCGTTCTTGATGAGGTTGCAAAAGACCTGGAAGAGGTTGCTGCCGCGGACGACGGGCATGTCCGCCTGATGGAAGTTGCAGACGACGGTGATGTTGCAATCCTGGGCGCGGCCTTCCATGGCGCTGATGGCGTCTTCAACGATCTTGTTGATGGTGGCCTGCTCGAAGGAGCCGGGAGTATTGCGGGAGAATTCGAGCAAGTCGCGCGTGATCTCGCTCATGCGGAGGATGCCGGAGCGGACTTGTTCGAGATAATGGGCGAGCTTCGAATTCGTCGGGTTCTCGCCGGATTGTCGGATCGCGAGATTGGTGTAACGAAGGATGCCGTCGAGCGGGTTGTTGAGTTCGTGGGCCACGCGCGCGGCAAGTTTGCCGACGGCGGCGAGGCGCTCGGAGACGGCGAGTCGCCGCTCCATGCCGATGTGCGCGGTGACGTCGTCGGCGAGGAGCAGACCGCCGATCGTCGGTCCGCCGTCGGGACCGCGAAGCGGATGAATCAGCACGTGAAGAAAGGTCTCCGATTCGCCGTGGTGGTCGCGAGCCTTGACGTCAATTCGACGAGGAAGACCGGTCTCGATGACCTTTCGGAGTTCCGCGGTCCAGTCCTCGTAGCGGCTTTCCACGGTGAGCTGTGTGAGCGCGCGGGAGAGGTCGGCGCCGTCGGGAATCAGTTCTTTGGCGGCTTGATTTCGAAGAATGACTTCCAACTGCTTGTCGAAGACCAGGATCGCCATCGGCAGAGACTCGAAGGCCGCCTCGAAAAGTCCGCGCGCAAGGGCGGCGTCCTGCTTCGCGGTCGGTCGAGTTGGCGTGTCGGTCTTGGGCATTTGACTTCCCGTTTCCCGCCGAATTCCAGAATCAGTATCGGTGCGCCGGCGAGTGAATCAAGGCTAATGTTGTTTTTTGGCATCATTTGGTCGTTTCTGTCGAATAGCGGAGTTGATATCGGACCACAACGTTTCCGGGGGGTGTTTGCCGTTTCAATCGCAACTAGCGGCGTGTTATGGCGTTAGGAGTACATCGAATCCGCCAGATTCGATCAGCCCCGCATGCGGTTTGAGATCGCGTTGCCGTTCCGCACCGTATCCAATAGCATTGGCCCACTTATTTCACAGGCTTTCGCGCTGGAACAAAGAAGGGAGCGTCGGGCACCATGATTGTCGGCTGTGTGAAGGAGATTAAGTCGGACGAGTACCGCGTGGGCCTCATCCCGTCGGGCGCGGCCCAGTTGGTGAAGGCCGGGCACAAGGTTTATGTCGAAACGGATGCGGGGGCCGGTTCCGGTTTTACGAATGACGAATACGTGGCGGCCGGCGCGACGATCATCGACACGGCCAAGGACGTCTTCGCCAAGTCGGAGATGATCATCAAGGTCAAGGAGCCGCAGCGCAGCGAGTGCGAGATGCTCCGCGAGGGGCAGGTCTGCTTCACCTACTTTCATTTTGCGGCCGATCGGGGGCTCACCGAAGGCGTGATGAAGAGCAAGTGCATCGCCATCGCTTACGAGACGGTGCGAGACCGGGCGGGACGGTTGCCGCTGCTGACGCCGATGAGCGAAGTGGCGGGAAAGATGAGCGTTCAGGAGGGGGCCAAGTATCTCGAACGACCGATGATGGGCCGCGGCATCCTGCTCGGCGGCGTGCCGGGGGTGGAGCCGGCGACGGTTCTGATCCTGGGGGCGGGAATCGTGGGAACCAACGCGGCGAAGGTCGCGGCGGGTCTGGGGGCGCATGTCGTCCTGATGGACGTCAATCTCGAACGATTACGCTACCTCTCCGACGTCATGCCGGCCAACGTGCAACTGCTCTTCAGCGATGAAGCCATGATCCGGCAATACGTGGCCCGCTCAGACGTGGTCATCGGCGCGGTGCTGATCCCCGGAGCGCGATGTCCGATTCTGATTCCCAAAGGCTACCTCAAACTGATGAAGCCAGGCGCGGTGATCGTGGACGTCGGAGTCGATCAAGGGGGCTGCTGCGAGACGATTCACCCGACGACGCACGCCGACCCGACGTATATTGTGAGCAGCGTTGTCCACTATGGCGTGACCAACATGCCTGGCGCGGTGGGGCGGACCAGCACGTTCGCGCTGACCAATGCCACCTTGCCGTACGCCTTGCGTCTGGCGAATCTCGGCTACAAGAAGGCGACGGCGGAGGACCCGGGGCTGGCCGAGGGCGTTGACCTGCACCTGGGGCAGGTGACCAACGAGGCCGTGGCCAAGGTCTTTGGGATGGAATACCGGCCGTATCGGCCCTAAGATTCCGGGTTGAGTCGCGCGAGACCCGCTGGTGATTTCGCGCACGGGCCTGTTTGGCAAGGACGCCGCGAACCCGGCGATTTGCCTCACGCCCGCCGGGTGTTCAAAACCGCGTCAGGTCATCGATCGTTACTATGAGCCAATCTACAACCGTCAGCGGCATTGGTGGAAAGAGTTGGAGCCTGGTCAAGGGCATTCCCCGCAAGTGGCTGGTCATTGGGGCCGTCGCACTGGTCTTGGTGTTCCTCATTTATCTGGTTTCCCTGGTGCGGGTCGGCGACATCCTGCTGGCCGGTGAACGGGAACAGGCCAAGCTCGGAACCCTCGTCATCCCGGTCACCGCAACGGGAACGGTGCAAGGCAACAAAGTCATACAGATCAAGAGCAAGGCCGGTGGGCAGGTTCAGAAGATCCATGTGGTCGAGGGCCAGTTGGTCAAGGATGGCGACACCCTGATTGAGCTGGACCCGGTGGATGAGAAGCGCAACGTCGAGGCGCGGCAGGCCGATGTGGATCGGGCGAAATCGGCCTATGAAAAATCGCTGATCGCGCTCGAAAACCAGAAGCTGGAACTCCCGTTGCAGACGCAGCGGGCCCAGGCGCGCCTGGATGATGCCGCCTTTCATTGGACCAAGATGAAGGAGTACAAGGACAAGGAGATTGCCGGCGACGTCGAATTCGTCACGACGAAAGCCAACTACGAGATGGCCGACGCCGATCTGAAAACCGCAAAAAACAACGAGTCGATTTTGCTACGGAACGCGCAGCAGGACGTGGCCCAGGCCGACGCGGCTTTGCGCGCGGCGCAAAAGCTCCTGGACGAGGCCAAACTTCGATTGGACGAAACGGTGGTGCGCGCACGTACGTCCGGGATGGTCTACAGCATTCAAGTCCGCGAAGGAGAAATGATCCAAAGCGGTACGCAGAGCTTCACGGGCGGAACGCCGGTGATGACGCTGATCGATACGACGGCGGTGCTGGTCCTGGCGCAGGTGGACGAGGCGGACATCGGGGCGATTCGCAAGATCGCGCCGGATTACGCCCGCCCCGGTTCGTCGGTGCGATTGGAAGACGACGAATACGCCCGGCGAGCGGCCGAACATCTGGCCGAAAAACTGAACCGCAAAGTCGAAGTGACGGTCGAGGCCTATCGCGGTCAATCCTACGAGGGCGTCATCGAGCGAATCCTGCCGGAGCCGAAACGCGTCAATAACGCGCTCGCCTTCGATGTTCGCGTGCGACTGGTCGGCGACGATTTGCAGAAGCTGATCGGGCTGCAGGCGGATCTGTCCTTTACGACGGAAAAACTCGAGGACGTGCTGCTGGTCAAGAACGAGGCGCTGGTCAGCGAGGGACGCGAATGTTTCGTCTATGTTCCCGTTCGAGGCCCCTCCGGCCGATGGGACGAGGAAAAACGCGCGGTGCGGATCGGCGTGACGGACGGAACGTTTACGGTCGTCCTCTCGGGTTTGAAGGCGGGCGACGAGGTTTGGACCAAGCGGCCCCGGAAGACCGACCGGGAGCGCGAGGAAAGTGAAAAGTCCCGCGCGTGACCGGTAAATGGAGCCCGACGGCGCGTTTCGCGATGCCAACCCCGGCTCCGCGCCGGACAAGATCGTGCAACCAGGTTGGACAACCTAATACTGAATGAGTTCGTTGATCCACATTGAGGCCCTGACCAAACATTACGAGATGGGCGGCACCCTTGTGCGCGCGTTGGACGGCGTGAGCCTGGACGTCGGCGAGGGCGAGTTCATCTCCGTGACCGGCGCGTCGGGGAGCGGCAAGAGCACGTTGATGCACCTGATAGGCTGTCTGGATCGGCCGACGAGCGGACAATATTTCCTGGACGGCGAACTGGTCAGCGCGATGGCGGATCGGCAGCTCGCCGTGATCCGCAATCGAAAAATCGGCTTCGTCTTTCAGACGTTCAACCTGATTCAACGAACCAGCGCGGTCGACAACGTGGCGGTGCCGCTTTTTTATGCGCGGCGAGCGCGAGTGCGCGATGCCTCGTATCGGGCGCTCGAGCGGGTCGGTCTGAGTCCGCGGGCGACGCATAAGCCCAACGAACTGTCCGGCGGCGAGCGTCAGCGAGTGGCCATCGCCCGGGCGATTGTGAACGAGCCGAAGATCATTCTCGCGGACGAGCCGACCGGAAACCTGGACAGCCGGACCGGCCGGCAGATCATGGAAGTATTCCACGAACTGAACCGATCGGGGGTGACGATCATTCTCGTGACTCATGAAATGTCCGTGGCGATCCAGGCGCGGCGGGTCATTTGCATGCGCGATGGAATGATCATCGAGGACGGCGCGGCGGACACCGCATTCCTCACTCGAATGATGGCGCCGGCCGATGCGCCCTCGGCGCCGCCGGAGGCCCCACCGCCCATGGCCCGGCGGGCAAAGGTGTAGCGGATGTTTTTCCTGCGTATTTGCGTAATGGCCCTGAGGAGCTTGTGGATTCATCCGCTGCGCTCCTTTCTGGCCACGCTTGGCGTCGTCATCGGTGTCGGCGCCGTCGTCGCGGCGATGGCGATTCTCAAGGGGATGACCGCGGGAATCGAGGAAAGCTTTGCCTCGATGGGATCGAGCACGATCTTCGTCGCGCCGAACGTCGATCGTCGCGGCGGACGCATGGTCGGCAATTTCGACTCGCTCAAACTGGGCGACGCGATGGCGATCGAGAAGGAGTGCCCGTCGGTCGCGCGGGTCATGCCCTCGGTCCAGTCCAGCTCGTTGATCAAATTCCTTTCCAAGAATACGACGGCGACCGTGCTGGGCGCAACGGAAGCCTATTTGAAAATGAACAGCCACAAGGTCGTGGAAGGGAATTTCCTGGAATCCAAGGACGTTCAGGGGACCAGCAAAGTCGCCGTGTTGGGGTGGAAGGTCAAACAGGAATTGTTCGGAGGACGGCCGGCGATCGACGAGAAGATCAAGATCTTCGGCAGTCTGGGGGCGCGGACGTTTACCGTCATCGGCGTGATGGAGGAAAAGGGCAATGTGGGGTTCACCGACGTCGACCGGCAGGTCATCATCCCCATCACGACGGCCATGGACAATCTGTACGGACTCAGCGCGCTGCAAATGATCCTGTGCGCGGCCGCGTCGCCGGACGACCGCGACATCGAAAAGGCCAAGAGCGAGATCAAAAAGATACTCCGGTCCCGTCATCGCATTCGGGCGGGCAAACAGGACGATTTCCAAGTGCAGGCCCAGAAAGAGGCCGTGGCCCAATTCGCCACGCTGCAACAGATCATCAGCATTGTCCTGTTTTCCATCGCGGGAATCAGCCTGGCGGTCGGCGGCATCGGCATCATGAACATCATGCTGGTCGCCGTGACCGAGCGCACGCGGGAGATCGGGGTGCGCATGGCGATGGGCGCCAAGCGCGGCGACGTCATGCAGCAATTCCTGATCGAGGCCAGCATCGTCTCGCTGCTCGGTGGCGGCGTCGGCGTGCTCAGCGGCTGGGGGCTGGCCAAGACGATTGAACGAATGACGCGAGTGCTCCCCACCATCACGACGGGATGGGCGATCGGGCTGGCCCTGGCCATGGCGACGATCGTCGGGGTGCTGAGCGGAATTTACCCGGCGTGGAAGGCGTCTCGTCTCGATCCGGTCGAGGCGTTACGATACGAATAGCGCAGGACGAGCGTGTCCGGATCAGCGGGTGGCCATGAACAAGACCGGTAAGCAAAAGACGGCGGTTTTCGCGGGGACGTTCGACCCGCCGACGCTGGGTCATTTGGACATCATCCAGCGCAGCCGAAAGCTCTTCGACAAGACGATCGTCGCCGTTGGACGAAATCCGGAAAAAGAGCCGCTGTTCACCAAGGAAGAGCGCGTCTCCTTGCTCAAGGAGCTGTTGGGCGAGCAGCCGGACGTTGACGTCGAGTCGTACGCCGGGCTGACGATGGATTATGTCCGTCGCAAGGGGGCGGACGTCATCATCAAAGGCATCCGCGACAGCGACGACCTTCGAAACGAACTTCGCCAGGCCAACGTGAACATGATCGCCGGGGACGTCGAGACGGTATTTCTATTCACGACGGACACGACGGCTTTGATCAGCAGCACGCTCATCCGCCAGATTTGCGAGATGGGCGGCCTGGAGAGCGGCAACCTCGGACGGCTGATCCCCGAGCTGGTCGTGTCCAAGATGCGCGAAAAACTCAGCCCTAAGAAGAAGTAAGGGGACGATGCACGGAGGCGCACATCCATGATTGATTTTGAAGTATCCCGGCCGGCGGGCCGATGCAGCGTCAGCGGCAGGGAATTCGCCGAAGGCGAGCCGTTTCATTCGGCGCTCTTCGAGACGCCCCAGGGTTTCGAGCGACGGGACTATTCCGAGGAATGCTGGCAGGGTCCTCCCGAAGGGGCCTTGTGTGTCTTTCAAACCCGTCTTCCCAAGCGGGAGGAAAAGAAGCGGACCTTCGTCGGCGACGATGTGCTGGTCACGTTTTTCGACCGTCTCGCGGATTGCGAGGAGGAACCCAAGCAGCGGTTTCGATTTGTGCTCTCTCTGATACTGCTGCGCAAGCGGTTGTTGAAATACGAGCGGACGATCCGCGAAGGCGATCGCGAATTCTGGGAAATGCGCCTGATGCGCGACAAGACGCTGCACCGGGTGTTCAATCCCGTCCTCAAGGATGCGGAGATTCAGGAACTGACCGGCCAGTTGGGGGCGGTGCTGGCCGGGGGCGCGGCGGGGGAATTTGAAAACGCGGCCTGGGCCGAAGACGATACGCCGGGAGAATCGACCGAGGGGCCGCCTGTGGAAAACGATTCCTGATGCTCCCGCAGTTCGAACGATTTCGGATCGATTATCTCACCGCCGCCGTTTTGTTGTGGATCACGGTTGGTTGCATTCCGCCGGACGGCGGAAGGGTGAGGACGGCGGGGCCGCCGCCGGCGCCGCGCGAGCGGTCGGAAATTGTGTCCACGATTCAGGCGAATGCCGCGCTGATCGATCGGCCGCTCTGGGCGGGGAGTGTCACCGTCTCGGCACACGTCCGGGATGACCAGGGCAAGTCGCACGACTACAACCTGGAAGGCAGCCTGCTCTTTGCCAAGCCCAGAAATTTCAGGATGGATCTGCGTCCGGGACTGGGCGAACAGGTCATGGGGCTCGGCTCGAATAATGACGAGTATTGGATCTGGATCGAGCCGGAAGTTCACGCGATGCGCTGGGGGCGGCATCGTTTCGCGGATCGACCCTGCGCGCAGCGCGCGGGAATTCGCGTGGATCAACTCGTCGGAGCCCTGGGCTTGGGCGGTTTGCCGGACACGTCAGATGGACTGATCGGCGCCGTCCGGCGGTCAGGTCAAAAATTCGATATTCTGGAATATCTGCGGCTGACGGATAATGGCGACATGGAAATCGATCGTGAATATTGGGTCGACCGCGCGCCGCCGTTTCAGATTCGCGTGGTGAACTTCCGCGATTCGATGGGACGGATCACCATGAGCGCCTTTCTCGACGATTACCAACCGGCGTGGGACAACGGCCCGATGGTTCCGTCCGCCGTGAGCATGATCTGGCCGCTGGACGACGGGAAGTTCACGATGAGGATCGCGCGGATCAAGGGGATGGATTCGGAGAAGCTCGCGCCGAACGCGTTTGCGCGACCGGCCCGTGAGAAACTTCCCAAGGGCGTCACCGAAATCATTCAAGTCGACGCGGACTGCAAGTAGTCGCCATGGGTGTTTGTTCATTGACCGATCGGGGGGCACCACGAATAATCCGTCTATGAATCGATTTCGCGCGATGGCGATGGCGGCCGTGCTGGCGGGAGCGATCTCCGCGCGCGCCGATACGCCGGAGTGGAAGGCCGCGCGCGTGTGGGCGATCGGGGGCGACGCTCACGTTTGGGTCGTCGCGGCGAGCGCTGCAAAGGGCACGGCGCTTTCGGACGTGCAATTCTGGTATTCGCCGGCCAGGGAGGGCGAGCGGATTCAACTCCGACCGCGACCTTATCTTCCGCCGGTTGCGGGAAACCCCCTGGCCGTCGCGGCGGATGCCGTCGGGCTGCGCATGCTCTTTTCCGATTTGACGACGTGCGATTATTTTCCGAAGCGGCCCTTCACGCCGGGGGCCAACTGGCAGGAGCAGTGCAAGATCGCGCCGCTGACCTGGTGTGGCGATGCGACGGAGCCGGTGCTCTGGGCCCTGGTCGAAACGCAGGCGTTGACGCCGCCGCCCGCGACCGAGGGTGATGAAGGCGAGGAGTCGAAATCCCCGCCGGTGGAGGAGATTCACGAACAGTGGACGGTGCTGCGATTGCACGAGGGAGTTTGGCGACGAATGGTCGGGCCTTCCGCGGCGGACGGCGGCCGCCGGTTTTGGATGGCGGCGCGGGCCGGTGAATTGAATCTATTCTGGGTCCATGAAAAAGAGGTACTCGTCGCGTCGCTTCACGAGGGTCGATGGGGCCCCGCCGAAGTGGTGCTCAAGGGCGAGTCGATCCGTCATGCCTGGACGGGGGCCAATGCCGATGGACCGATGTTCATCGCGTGCAAGTCCCGGGAGGGCGAGGCCGCTCCGGTGGAGGTCTTCCGGCGGCAGAAAAACGCGTGGTCGATGGTCGGCCAATTGCGCGAGGGCAATGAGTTTTTGTCGGTCGACCCGCAAACGACGTCGCTGGCCGTGGCGGCGGATCAGGTCATCATCGCACGGCGCACGTCGAAGGGACAGGTGGAATACGGCGTGTGCGATCCGGAGGGCGTGCGGCCGGTGCGCTTTGAGGAACTCTCGCTTTATCGCGAGCCGGCGGCGACGACAACCGAGTGGCAGGACGCCGTCGTCCTGGGTCTGGTCCTCGGGGTGATGACGCTGGTGCTCTGGATGCGGCGCAGCCAGGTGGCGGCGCCGATCGCGCTGCCGGTCGGGCTGGTGCCGGCGGCCGTGTGGAGGCGGGTGCTCGCGACGGTGCTCGATTTCGCGCCGGCGGCGATCCTGCTCATGCCGTGGTGGCTCTCGGTGATGCCGGACTCGGCCATCCACGGGGATCTTCAGTCCATCACCCGCCAGGCGGAGGATCCGGAGATTCAGGCGCGATTGGCGCCGGTGCAATATTCGACGGTGCTGGTCTACGGGCTGTGGTGCATGATCTGGGAGATGCTGATCGGGACGTCGCCGGGCAAGTATCTGTTCGGTTGCAGGGTGTTGAGCGTCCTGGGGAGCCGCGCGGGACCGAGGCAAATCCTGGTGCGCAATCTGGTGCGCGTTTTGATGGTGTCCATGGGGGCGTCGGGGCTGATTGTGACGCTCATGATGATCGTCATGGTGACGCGAAACCGGCAACGTGTAGGCGATCTGCTGGCGGGGACAATCGTCGTCGAGCCGGGGATGCCGCCGGAAGATGCGGAGACGGGGGAGCGGTCGGAGGACGATCGGGGCGAACCGCCGACTTGATGGCGGGCGTGAGATTTATCCGAAGGCGTGGCGGCTGAGGACTTCGTAAACCGGGCCGTCCGACGTCAGCGTGGAGTGGTAGAAGGTCAGCCCGGCAACGCGCTGCGATTGTGGCTCAAAGGGCGGTGGGGCTTGCAGCAGGTGGCGCACTTCCTGTGAAAGTCGGGGATTCTTGTTTCGAGCCAGCGTCAGGTGGGCGGAGAAGGGGCGGTCTTCGCGTGGCAGGCCAAGGACCGCGAGGGCGTCTTCACAGGATTTCCAACAGGTTTTGAGATGGCCGGTGGCGTCTTCGATGCCCAGCCAGAGGACGTTGGCGCGCCCGTGCGGGGGAAAGATTCCCATGCCGGCGAAAGTGATATCGAAGGGGCGGCACTGCACGGCGACGGCGTTGAGGGCGGTCTTGATCGGCTCGACTTGCGCGTCGTCGATCTCGCCGAGGAACTTCAGCGTCAGGTGCATCCGCTCGGGCTTGACCCAACTCAGTTTAGGACAGCGCGACTTCAGCTTGGCCTGGAGCGAGGCGATCCGCTCGCGAATCTTGTGGTCGAAGTCGATGGCGATAAAGGTGCGCATGGGTCTCGTGAGCGTCCGGTATTCTAGCTCGGATCGTTCGTCGAGTTCCTTGTTGGCAGGGGCATGCTCAGTTGCTAAACTATTGTAATATTCGCATTGACGAAAAGGGTATGACGATGGTCGTTTCTTTTGATGTTCCAGCGCCGGTCGAATCCGTTCTTGCTGAGAACGGCCAAGACCCCAGTGCCGCCGCAAAGGAGGCGACCTTTGTGGAGCTGTTCCGTCAAGGCAAGCTGACGCACTTCCAGCTTTCCCAATCGCTGGGTCTCTCTCGATTCGAGACTGATGGTGTGCTTAAGCGGCACAACGTGACCGAAGACCTTCTGACGCCTGAAGACTATCAAGCCGATCTTCAATCGGTTCGGGCCGCTCTAAACGAATGATCGTTGTTTCAGATGCCTCGCCGCTGAATTACTTGGTGCTGATTTGCGCCGAGGGTTTGCTTCCTGAATTATTCAAAACTGTGCTGGTCCCTCCTGCCGTTGTCGGCGAGTTGATGGATTCACGGACGCCGGCAAGTGTTCGAGCATTTGTCTCGAATCCTCCATCTTGGCTTTGTGTTCAAGCTCCCCTGCGCGTCGATTCTTCGCTCGTGCTCGACCCCGGTGAACTCGAAGCGATCTCCTTGGCCGAGGAGTTACGAGCGACGACTCTCCTTATCGACGAATTGGCCGGTCGCAGGATTGCACGATCGCGCGGCCTTCGCGTGACAGGAACGCTCGGTGTGCTCGAATTAGGGGCGGAGCTAGGATTGATCGCATTGCCCGAAGCGATTCAGGAACTTCGCAGCACAGGCTACCGCATCGCCGAATCGATCATACAAGGGGCGCTCCAACGCGACAGAGATCGCCATCGCAATCCGTAATGCTGTCAAAGCGCAAGAGTGAGTGTCATGTATTTATGATTGTGTCATTTACTGAGCCATGCCCATGGGCCGCCCAAGAAATGCACATTTCGCGCTTCCAAGTTTCCCGATACAGCCTCCATACGGCCGGTATCGAGGTCGATAAGAACTAAGCCCACACTTTCCTTTGTCAGCCAGCCCAAAATACGACAGGAGATCGGGCCCATGGTGGCGGCATAATTGCGATCCGGAGATGCTCGAATAGTGGAGTACCAGCCATCCGGTTTGTACCACAGAGGGCAAATCCGTCGAATGGTCCCATGATCGAAAATGGCGAGATGTTCGGGATTTTTGCCCTCAAGAAACAAGAATCGATCCTCGCCGTCCAGAATGAATGGACAGAAGCCCTGAGTCTTGGGAGAAAAGCCGGGTTTCCGATCATCGAATAAGGCGATGGTCCCGTTGGAAAGAGTTACCAAGAGTCTATCGTGGTCTCTTGTGCTCTCGATCCAATTTGGGCCTGTATTATCGACAAACAAGTCTCCGGGGAAGAATCGTGCTTGGCTCAAATCATTCACGGGTGCCACTCCGAGTCTGATCTGCTTGTCGTCGGACTCGCTGATCCAAGCGACTTTTGACCCGTCGGGGCTGATTACGGGTACACCGATTTGGTTGCTTTGCTGTAGTTCAATGGACCTTTGATTCTGAGCATCCCAACGGAGTAGCGATTCGCCAAGCTTCGTCGGATCTTGATCGTTACAAATGACTAGCAGAAGGTCACCGTCGATGCTCGCGATGGGAACAGCCGACTTAACTCTGTGGTGCTCCCCGGCTCGATATAGAGTCTTCACTTGCAACGTCTCGATGTTGAGCGCAAAGACTTCCGGGGTATTCGCCACCACCATCGTGCCCTTCACTGGAAAACATTCGCAGGCGGGTCGGCTCTTACCGTGATTGCACTCGGAGAACGGCATCCGTCTCGGCATTGTATTTTGCGAACAGCCCGTAATCGCGATGACCAGGAATGAAATGACAACAAGCGTGAACGTGTGTATGTGTTCGAGTCTTTGAATGTTTGAGGGAATGGAAGCATCCTCTTTATTATTTACAGCCAATTTCTCGACGTGCCTTAAAGACTACCCGATCGATAGCATTGATTTATACCGCGCCAGGCGGTTGTCCAGCGTCGACTTATCCGCCGCGGCAAGCGAGCGCATCGAAAAGTCTTCGATCGTGATGGAGGCGATACAGGCCCCGTGGGCCAGGGCGGCGCGCAGGGCGTCGGTGTCCCGGCGATCCGTTGAGGCCAGATAGGCCATCACACCGGCGGCGAAGCTGTCGCCGGCGCCGGTCGGGTCTTTGACTTGACGCGTGGGGTAGGCGGGGAGGGCGACGACTTCGTCCCGGGTGATCATCAGCACGCCATGTTCGCCCTTCTTGATGGCGACGAACTTGGGCCCGAGGCCAAGGACGTCGTGTCCGGCCTGAATCAAGTCGATCTGGCCCGTCAGCAACCGGGCCTCGCCGTCGTTCATGACGACGCCGCCGACCATCGAAAGCGTCTTGAGCAGTTCATCCTTGGCAGTGTTGATCCAGAGGTTCATCGTGTCGCAGACGATGAGCCTGGGCTGCTTCAATTGCTCGATGAAGCCGCGCTGGATCGCCGGGTGGGTGTTGGCGAGGAAAATGTACCGCGAGTCGCGGAATGGGTCGGGGATCTTCGGCGGCGTTTCGGAGATGACATTCAAGTCGGTGCGCAGCGTCTCCGCGGCGTTCATGTCGCCGATGTACTTGCCTTGCCATCGAAAAGTCCTCGAACCTTTTCGGGTTTCCAGACCGGTCGTGTCGATCGGACGGCCCTTGAAGACGTCGCGGAAGGCGGGCGGAAAATCGTCGCCGACGACGCCGACCAGTCGCACGGGCGTGATGAGGCTGGCGGCGAGGGCGAAGTAAGCGGCCGATCCGCCGAGGACGTCCTGCGCGAGGCCGTGGGGCGTTTCGACGGTGTCAATTCCGATGGTGCCGGTCACAAGCAGGGGCATGTCAATCTCCGAAAATCGCAAAGCCTTGGAAAGACGGCAATTGTCGGGCCGTCGCAGGAGCGGGTCAACGTCGCGGCGTTGCGGAGATTTAGGGCAGGGCGGACAATGGCCGCTACGATCCCCTGGTCGCTCCTGCCATTAGCGCGAGGATTGCCGAGTGAGTTTGAGGCCGATTCATCGAAGAAGTTCGCGGCACGCTTTGATGCGAGTGGCCGTGTTCCTATTGCTCGCTGCGTCAATGATCGGCGGCTGTGGCGATCCGGAACCGACGACGCAACCGGCGGAGAAATCGGAGCCGCAAATCTCGAAAATTGACGCTAAGCCCGTTGAGCGGGACAACGATTTTGTCGAGCCGGGGGCCATGCCGGGCCGGACGCATCTCGTGCAGCCCAAGGA
The DNA here is from genome assembly GCA_964414585.1 of uncultured Planctomycetaceae bacterium. GTDB lineage: Bacteria > Planctomycetota > Phycisphaerae > UBA1845 > UTPLA1 > DATEMU01. The sequence continues at coordinate 29,205 of CAYPXR010000037.1, read as the reverse complement.
GACGCTCTACGGGCTCGCTCAGCGATACTACGGCAATAAGAACCAGTGGCGGCGAATCTACTACGCCAATCGAAACCGGCTGACGGACCCGAACGATCTGCCCGTCGGCATCAGGTTGATCATCCCATGAGACCATTGCCGCGCGGCCCAGCGGTTATGAATCGCACGCCCGCGAAACCGGCGAGGCCGAAGGTTCCGATCCGCCAGCCGTCCGCGTCGCTGGATGATCCCGTGCAATTCCTTCCCGGCGTGGGGCCGAAGCGCGCGGAGATGTTCGCGAAAATCGGCATTCACACGGTCGGCGATTTGCTGGAATACTTCCCATTCCGCCACGAGCGCCAGGAATTCCGCACAATCGAACACCTCGAAGAGGGAATCACTGCGACGGTCGTCGGTCGGATTACGGCCGTGGCGCGCAAGTTCGGTCGGCGGGGGGCGACCATTCGCGCGACGCTGCTCGACAATACCGGCCGATGCGGGCTGGCGTGGTTTAATGCGCCGTGGATGGCGGACAAGATCGAGAAGGGGTCGATTGTCCGGGTGACCGGCCGGGTCGGCGTGTACGGCAATCTTGCGGAGATGGCCAATCCGCGGATCACGGTCCTGGACGAGGACGCACCGCCGGTGGATGAGTCGATGCCCGCACGATTGGAGCCCGTCTATCCGGCGACGGCGGAGCTGCCGGTTCGCGTGATTCGCAAGCTGATCCTGGGAAATCTCGATTGGTGGCTGCCGCTTGTGCAGGAGCCGTTCACCGAGGAGTTTCGACGCGAGCGACGATTGCCGGATCGGGCGTGGTCGATCGCCACGATGCATCGGCCGGAAGATGAAGCGGCGGTGGAGAAGGCGCGGCGGCGGCTGGCGTATGAGGAACTGCTGCTCATGCAGTTGGCGGTGACGATGGCGCGGCATCGTCGTCGCTCGGGTCCAGCCGCGCCGATGCTCAAGTCGAGCCCGCAGATCGACGGGCGGATTCGCCGGCGCTTTCCATTTCGATTGACAAAGGGTCAGGAGCGGGCGGTTTCGGAGATCGTCGCGGATTTGACGCTTGACCGACCCATGAACCGGCTGATGCAGGGTGACGTCGGATGCGGCAAGACCGTCGTCGCGTTGTATGCGGGGCTGGTCGCCATCGCGAATCATCATCAGTTTGCGATCATGGCACCGACGGAGCTTCTCGCTCAGCAGCACTATCGATCGGTGTGCCGCTATCTGGAGGGAAGCCGTGTTCGGCACGGTCTGCTCGTCGGCGGTATGCCGGCGGCACGACGGCGGGAGAGGCTCAAGGCGATCGAACAGGGCGAGATGGACCTCGTGGTCGGTACGCACGCGCTGATTCAAGAGGACGTTCGATTCTCAAGGCTCGGGCTCGTCGTTGTTGATGAGCAGCATCGCTTCGGCGTGCGTCAGCGGGCGGAGATTCGCAGCAAGGGGCCCGCGCCCCATTATCTGGTCATGACGGCGACGCCGATCCCTCGGACGCTGGCGATGACGGTGTTCGGTGATTTGGATGTGACGACGATCGACGAATTGCCGCCGGGCCGCTCGCCGGTCTCGACGCGCATCGTCGCGCCAAAGGATCAGTCCAAGGCGTGGGATTTCGTACGTACACGACTGGCGGCGGGCGAGCAGGCCTATGTCGTTTATCCGCTCATCGACGAGTCGGACAAGGTAGAGGCCCGCGCGGCGACGACGGAGTGCAAGCGGCTGGCGCAACAGGTCTTCTCGGGACATTGCGTGGGGCTGCTCCACGGTCGATTGCAACCGGACGAGCGCGAGTCGGTGATGGCCGACTTCATCGAAGGCAAGACGAAGGTCCTCGTTGCAACGACGGTGGTCGAAGTCGGCGTCGATGTCGCCAACGCGACGTGCATGGTCATCGAGCACGCCGAACGCTACGGGCTGTCGCAGTTACATCAATTGCGGGGGCGCGTCGGCCGGGGCCAAGCGAAGGGCTATTGCTTGTTGATGACGAGTTCATCGGGTTCCGCGGAGGGCGAACGATTGGGCGTATTGGCCCGAACGACCGACGGCTTTAAGATCGCCGAGGAGGACTTGCGGCTGCGCGGGCCGGGAGAGCTTCTTGGCACGCGGCAGCATGGATTGCCGGAGCTGCGCGTCGCGGATCTGGTCGGCGACGGCGAGCTGTTGCGGATGGCGCAGCGCGATGCCGCGCGGATCATCGGAGATGATCCCGAATTGAATCGGCCGGCGCACATGGGTTTGCGCCGTTGGTTGGAGACAAAATATTGCGGCGCGGTCAAATCGCTTGGAGCCGGCTAGGCGCGGGTCGCCGATATTCGTCGAGGTGCAAGAATTATCGCGACTCCAATGGTGGACTCACGGGCGAAGCCGGCAAGCGTCGGGCTGGTTGCAATCTTGTTCGTCGCCGCGCTGGCCCGCCTCAGTTGGCTCACGACCGTTCCGCCGCCTCTGAATCAAGATGAGGCCTCCCCCTGTTACGACGCATGGTCGATTCTCGAAACAGGGGCCGACCGGCACGGTCAATCGTGGCCGTTCTTCCGAAGAAATTACGGTCCCGGCGACTACACCGGTGCGCTGGGGGCTTACCTCGCCATTCCCACGGTTGCCATCCTCGGTCCGACCGTTCTCGCCGTGCGTTTGCCGGACGCGCTGCTGGGAATCGCGACGGTATGGGCGATGTATGCATTGGTGAGACGATGGTGGGGGCCCTGGGCCGCGCTCGCCGCCGCCGCCATGCTGGCCCTGGACCCCTGGCATATTGATCTGACGCGCACCGGTCACGAAGTCGGGTTTGCACCGTTTTTCATGACAACGGCGTTGCTGACCTGGACGTGGGCGGGGCTCTTGCCGAGTCCTGCCGCGCCGTTGGCATGCGAAAGACTGTCCAGGAAGTCGTTGCTTTGGGCGCTGATCGGCGGTTTGCTCTTCGGCGCACTCGCCTGGATATATCCATCCACTCGGCTTTTTACGCCGCTTTTTCTGGTCGCTGCCTTCTGCACGGGAATCAAACATGTCCGAACACTCTGGCAAGGTCGAACCACGAGGGTCAACTTGTACGCGGCCGTGGCCGGGCTAATTCTCGGCGCCTCGCCATTGTGGTGGACCGCGCTGACCCATCCCAATTATCTCGCCGCGCGCGCGCGGGCGGCCTTGATTTTCGCCCAGCCCTGGCCCTTCAAAAAGATGCTGTGGGAGTTCTTCATCGCCTTTGTGAAAAATCTCAGTCCGCGATACTTATTCTGGGAAACCGAAGACATGGGCGGCGCGATGATTCCGCGTGTCGGCCAGCACCTGTTGATCCTGGCGCCCTTGATCCTGATCGGAGCGATTCGCGTCCTGGCGGCGGCCCGCCGACAGGCGTGGGCGCGCCTGATCGTTCTATGGTTTTTCCTTGCGATGGTTCCCTCGGCGATTTGCCATGACTGGAATCCCCATCCGTTTCGCAGCATCGCGGGCCTTCCGATCTATCCGATCCTCACGGCCCTCGGCTTCACGTGGTTGATTGGACGCGTTCGACGTTGGCGACCTAGGGGGCGAAACATCGCGATCGCTGCCATGATGGTCGCGCTCGCGATCAACATCGCCCATTTGGCCCGCGCTTATTTCTGGGTGTTTCCTCCGACCGCCGAAATCGTCTATCAAACCCCCTTGTACAAGTCCATGCGGATCGTCGCGGATCATTCTGCGGAAGCCGATTTCGTGCTGGTCACCAACCGCGCGAATCAGCCCTACATCTATGCATTGCTGTGCGAACCGATTCCGCCGAATGTCTTCCCCACGTTGCCCCGGCTGACCGTCGACCGCCGGCTTGGTTTCAGCCACATCGCCCGATTGGGGAAGTATTTTTTCATTCCCGGCGATCCCGCCCACCCGGACGAGGCCATGGACCGGTTTCGGGCGGAGTTCGATACGATTCCGCCGGGCTCGAAAGGCCTGGTCGTTGACCGAGAGGGCCATTTCAAAGACGGGGAGCCCCTGGCGATCGTCCCCTGCGGCGATGGCCGCCGTTCCGACGAAAACTACGAAATTCGATGGTGGATACCACGCTGAAGGCCGGGGTCGCTGCCGCCTGAATGAGACCGATTTACCGGGAATGGAAAGTCCACGGATTCCGTTTTAACCTAGGTCCCGGAGCCGGCCGCCGATCAGTCGGATCGGGGTGTCGCCCGTGTTTTTCTCGACAAATTGGAGTGTTCGATGATTCAGAAAAAGCAACTTGTTCTTCTTATGGCGGCGGCGTATTTCGGCGTTTCGCTCGGGCTCCGGGCGGAGGATCCGGAAAAGCCCAATGCCAAGGAGATTCTGAAGAAGGCCGACGAAGCGACCAAGGCCGTGACCGAGGTGACCTACGAAGCCGAGTTTCATGGCGACGGCGAAATCGCCGAGCGGATTCCGAAGGTCGAGGGAAAGGTCATGGCCATGGAAGCCAAGAAGGGCCTGATCGGCAGCATGTTCGGCGGGGGCGGCGATTACATGAGATTCGAAGGCAAGGCCGAAGCCCCCGGCGCCGACGAAGCCATCGAGTTCGAATCGGCCTGCGACGGTAAGAAGATTTACTCGATCAATCGCGCCCAAAAAACGTTCACGGTCGGCAAATATCCCGAGGCGTCGCGATTGATCAGCATGGGCATGCAACAGCCGCCGCTGCTCATGCTGGAATTCATCCACCCAACGCCGTTTTCGGATGAAATCAAGGCGAAATCCGCCAAGCACGAAGGCGTCAAGAAAATCGGCGACGTCGAGTGCGATGTGATCTTCGTCAAGTACCAGAATGACAGCGAGACCCGTTGGGCCTTCGGACGCGAAGACCATCTGCCGCGTCGCTGCGAACGTATCGTCATGAACCCGGACGGAGAAAAATTGGGATCGACCATCCTGACCGTCACGAACCTGAACGCCAAGCCGGGATTGAGCCCGGACTCGTTTCGACTCGAGGCCCCCAAGGGATTTGAAACCAAGGAATACGAGCGCGGCAGCGGCGGCGGCGGCGACGCGCCCTCGCTTCTGGCCAAAGGGACCAAGGCGCCGAACTGGGATCTGAAAACGCCGGAGGGCAAGACCGTGAGTCTCAAGGACCAGGAGGGCCAGGTCGTGATTCTGGCCTTCTGGGCGACCTACAGCGGACCCTCCAAGCTGTCCATGCCCGGTATCCAGAAGCTCTCCGAGGAATTCAAGGACGACAAGGTCAAGGTCTGGGGCGTCAATTGCTGGGAACGCGGCGGCGATCCCGTCGAGTACATGAAAAAGAAGAACTACACCTTCGGCCTGCTCGTGGACGGCGACAAGGTGGCCGAGAAGTATCGCCTGAACAATCTCCCGGCGTTTTACGTCATCGGCGGAGATGGCAAAGTCGTTTACTCGTCCGTCGGATTCCTCAAGGACAAGGACCAGGAAATCGCCAAGGCCGTGAAAGGGGCTTTGGCAAAGTAGCGGGCCCCCGCTAAATCGACGGTCTTGGCGCTGGCGCCAGGGCCGTTCGTGTTGATTGACCCCGCTACGAACCTCCGACGTTCTCGATTACGACCCAAACAAAAACGCAGACTTTCACTGTGAAATGATCTCAATTCATCCGGGAGTCAGGAAGTATCGCGCCGCCACGTCACCTGCCGGGAATCCCCACATCCATCGCCTTGATCAGGGCGCCGGCTCCGCCGGCCGCATGATGCGAAGTACCGGCCCATTCTGGAGTGGGAAGTATACTTTGTGCGTGCGGGAGTCCACCGCGACAGAGTGCGCATTTGCGCCAACATCGATTTGCCCGTCGCGCACGAGCTTCTTCGCTTTGTCATCCCAATGGAAGACCGTCGTCCGGCCCATTTCGGCCGCGACGTAGAGGCGATTCAGGCCGGTGTCGAATGCGAGCACGTCGGGAATCCACCCTACCGAGAATGAATCTTCAACTTCGTGAGTTTCGAGGTTGAATACGAGCAGCTTTGCATTTCCCTCGCAAGCGATGTACGCCTTTCGGTGCGCATCATCCATAAAGAAACCGTGAGGATGCTTGCCGCCCTTCAGGTCGTAACGGGCGACGACAGCGTTCTTTGTTGGGTCAACCGCGACAAATTGCTCCTTGGTCTGCACGCACGCGTAGATCAGGTGCGAAGTCGGATCGCGTTGAGTATTTCCGACTTCGCCGCCCATTGCAATCGTTGCAATATGCTCGTCCTTGTCGGTGTCGATCACGAATTCAGCTTCGCCACCCTCGTCGGAAACGAAGAGTCGGTGCGTCTCGGGCGACCATGCCAGCCCGTCGGGCGATTTCACACCTGGGATACGCTTGATGATCTTCAGGGTCTGGGTGTCGAGCACGACCATCTCGTGCGTCCGTGCGGCGCTGGCATACGCCTTCTTGATGGCCGGCACCACCAGCACACCCCGTACGCGCGGGAAACCCTCAATGTGGGCGATTGCCTTTTCAGCCCGGGTGTCGAAAACCAAGAGCGCATTGTCCCCCATGTGGGAGACGTATAATCGACCGGTTTCGGCGTCAAGGCTCTGGTAATCGAAACGCGTCGATCCGCCGGGCAACGGCACATCAGCGACACGCGACAGTAGGGTGCTGTTCGCAGCCTCACAACCGGATGTCAGAAGAAACGTGATGAGAATTGGGCAGGCGTTTCGCATCGAATTCCTCCACGCGGGCCCGCGCGTCGGCCATCGAAGAGCTTATTTCCGTTTTCCAGCCGCGCCAACATGCGGCTCATGACAATTTGGTCAGAAAGAGGCTTATCCGCGCGGACCTTGAGCCCGGGCGAGGGAGGAGTCTTCATCGATTGTTCATTTCGCGGCGGTTACGTCCTCCGGCATCGGGCTCTTCTGGCGCTGTTTCCATCAGGAAATTCCGTCGCTCTATCGAAGTGCTACCAAAAAACGGCCCGGATCGACCCCAAAATCAGCATTCTTTGGTTGTCCGGCGCATGTCGACGGCGGGCGTAGCGGGCCCCCGGCGCGAAAACATTTTGCGGGTCGCGCGAAACGAATTTGCGAGGAAGCGTTTATTCCGCCGTGATCCCTGCGGATAATTCAAGCGGGGAGGCGCATCGGACTGAATACGGCAATGACAGCGCGGCACTTCTTACGCGAATAGTCGCTGGTTGATCAGAAACAGAACCGCCGCGACGGCGAACGCGAGCGCCAGCATGTAAAAGGAAATGCGAAGGTCCGACGCGTCCCCCATCCAGCGGGCGAGCCGCTCAGACGGCGTCAGAAATTCGGGGGCATGACCTGCCAAATCTCGGCCTCCCACAGGGCCCGGGCACTTAATCTTGGTATCGGCACGGCCCGGCGGCTCCGCCTAGCGAAATCGTGTCACCGGCGGGTTTCCGCCGGTTGTGATGACTCCAGCGACCCTTCCTAACACCCTTATTTGCTTCCGGTTAGGAGCCGACGGATAATGATTGCCGATGGCTCATCCCAGTCGAAATTCGCGTTTTCGAGCCCTTATCGCCAAGGGCATCGTTCAAATCCCCGGGGCCTTTAACGCCCTCGCGGCCCGGGAGATCGAAAAGGCAAATTTTGAGGCGGTCTATCTTTCCGGGGCCGGTCTGGCCAACGCCGTTTACGGCCTGCCCGATGTCGGGCTGACGACCCTTACTGAAGCCGTCGAACATGCACGGCGGATTGTTTCGGCCGTGAAGATTCCCGTCGTGTCGGATTGTGATACCGGTTTCGGCGATTCGATCAACGCGGCGCGCAGCGTGGAACTGATGGAAGCCGCCGGCGTCTCGGCGATCCACCTCGAAGACCAGGTCCTCCCCAAAAAGTGCGGTCACCTCGACGGCAAGGAACTCATCAGCGCCGAGGCCATGGCGGAAAAGCTCCGCGCGGCCTGCGCGGCCCGGAGCGACAAGGACTTTATGATTATCGCGCGGACCGATGCCCGCGGCGTGACGAGCTTTGACGACGCCGTCGATCGCGCGAAGCGATACCTCGATGCCGGCGCGGATGCGATCTTCCCCGAGGCGATGCAAAGCGCGGAGGAGCTGGCGAAGTTCGCGGAAAAGGTGAAGGCCCCGTTGATGGCGAACATGACGGAGTTCGGCAAGACGCCGCTGCTCCCGCTGGCCGAGTTGACGCGACTTGGGTATCGCATGGTGATCTACCCGCAGACGGCCCTGCGCGTGGCCTTCAAAGCCATCGCGGAGATGCTGGCTGACCTGAGGCGGACCGGTGACCAGAACGCCTGGCTCCCCAAAATGCAAACCCGCCAGGAACTCTATGACCTGCTCGATTACGACGGGCTGAATCAAATCGATGCCGCGGCGACGAAGCGTTCCAGGTAGTCACCCAAACTTGCAGCCCTGATTCCGGGCCTTAGAATTATTCTGGTTCAACGTTAACGAGAGAATCACCAATGAGCGAAGCGAAATTCAAACCTGGATTGGAAGGCATCTACGCCGGTCAGACGACGATCGCCGAAGTGACGCAGACCGGCCTGCGCTATCGCGGCTACGACATCGCGGACTTGGCGAAAAATGTCTGCTTCGAGGAAGCGGCCCATGCGCTGCTGCACGGCGACCTGCCGACCAGGGCGCAGCTCGCCGATTTTCGCAAGCGTGTCCAGGCGGCGATGAAGCTGCCCGAAGAAGTCGCCTCCGTCATCCGCAATCTGCCCAAGCCAATCCCACCGATGGATGCGCTCCGCTCGGCCGTCTCGCTTCTCGGTCACTACGACCCCGACGCGCAGGACAATTCGCCCGCCGCAAATCTTCGCAAGAGCGAGCGGCTCCTCGGTCAGCTCGCCGCAGCGCTGGGCCTTTGGTGCCAGCGCGTTTCCGGCGTTGCCGCCGTCACGCCGGACCCGAATGCGACGCACGGCGCGAACCTCCTCGCCATGATGACCGGCAAGCGCGGCAGCGAACTCGCCGGCCGCGTCATGGACGGCACCCTCATCCTTTACGCCGAGCACGAGTTCAACGCGTCGACCTTTACCGCGCGGACCATCGCCTCCACGCTGGCCGACATGCACTCGGCCGTCACGGGCGCGATCGGAGCGTTGAAAGGCCCGCTCCACGGCGGCGCGAATGAAGCGGCCATGCACCAGTTCCTGGAAATCGGCAAGCCGGAGAACGCCGAAAAATGGTTTCGCGACATCGAGGCCTACAACAAGGCCCACCCCGCTAAGAAAAAGCTCATCATGGGTTTCGGCCACCGCGTCTATAAGAACGGCGACCACCGTGCCGGGATCCTCCGCGAATGGTCGGTGCAACTCTCCAAAGAGACCGGCCAGGGTCATTGGATCGACATGGCCGACCGGCTCCAGGCGTTGATGCTCAAGGAAAAGAACATCCACCCGAACACCGACTACCCCGCCGCCCACGCCTATTACCAGATGGGAATCCCCATCGACCTCTTCACGCCGATCTTCGTGTGCAGTCGCATCACCGGCTGGTGCGCCCACATCATGGAACAGCAGCAAAACAATCGGATCATGCGCCCACTCTCCGAATATCTCGGCGCCCCTCTTCGCAAGGTCGTGCCGATCGAGAAGCGGTAGCCGCCATCAAATAAATTGGTGCAGAACCGTCGTTCGTCGGTACAATTCGCGCCCATGCGCCTCCGGCTGCATCACTACATCCTCATCGCCATGCTCCTCGGCGCCGGCGTCGGTCTCCCGCTGAACTATCTCGCCGAACGCGGCCGCATTCCCGTCGAATGGCCGCGAACCATCGCCTTCTACGGCAAGTCCGCCGGCGATCTGTTTATCCGGCTCCTCTCGATGACTATCGTGCCGCTGATTGTCACCTCGATGGTCTCCGGCATCACCGCGACGGGCACGCTGAAAGGACTGGGCCGAATCGGCGCGAGAACCCTGGCCTATTTCATGGGCACCACCGTCCTGGCCATCCTGTTGAGTCTCTTCCTTTTCAACACGATCCGCCCCGGCGTCGGCGCGGACCTTGGCGCGCTCCGCGCGGGGGCCGAGCCCGTGGCGACCCCGGCGATGGATACTGCCGGCGGCGTCGGTAATGCCGTCTGGAATCTCTTGCAGAACATCATCCCCACCAATCCCTTCGCCGTCATGGCCGATCCAACCAACCGCTCCATTCTCGGCGTGATCTTTTTTTCGCTGCTCTTCGGCGTTTTCATCACCGTCGTCGGCGGCGAGGCGGGCCAGCTCCTCACTCGCGTCTTCACCGCTGCCTTCGAAGTCATGATGAAGCTGACCATGGCGGTCATCTGGACCGCGCCCTTCGGCGTCTGCGGCTTCATGCTCTACGCCTCGGCCGGCCGGGGTTTCGCGGTTTTCGCGCCGCTCGGCTGGTGGCTCTTGACGGTCTTCATCGGTCTCTTGATTCAGACGGTGGTTCTGCTTCCGATGTGCGTATGGATCTTTGCGCGCATTAATCCGTGGACCTATGCCAAAGCCTGTCAGCCCGCGATCCTCATGGCCTTCAGCACCTCCAGCAGCAACGCGACGCTTCCGGTCACCATGGCCAGCGTCGAAAAGCGCGCCGGCATTTCGAATAGAATCAGTTCCTTCGTCCTGCCGCTCGGCGCGACGATTAACATGAACGGCACCGCCCTCTATGAAACCGCAGCCGCCCTCTTCATCGCCCAGGCCTACGGCATTCATCTCACCATCGTCCAGCAGGCCGTCGTTGCGCTGACGGCCCTCCTTGCCGCTGTCGGCTCCGCCGGCATCCCCCACGCCGGCATCGTCATGATGACCGTCGTCTTCGGCGCGGTCGGCCTCCCGCTCGACGGCATCGGCCTGATCCTCGCCGTAGATCGAGTACTGGACATGTGTCGCACCGTCACCAATGTCTGGGGCGACATGACCGCCTGCGCCGTCGTCGCGCGATACGAAGGCGAAAAGGTGCGGCCGACCGACGACGTCTGAGCCCCGCGAACGGCCCCCTTTTGCACCGTCCCCAGCTCCACGATTCCCAATTTCGAGCCCTTTGCGCTGCAAAAAAAAAAAAGGGCGTTTTTCCCGTGTAAGACCCGGCCCGTTGAGGGGTACACCTTACGGGGAGGCGGTCGTCCTCACGGCCTGATCGTGCCTGGGAACGGTGATCGACATGAGCGGAATCATCAAATCAATCGGTGTTTGGTCGGTCTTGTCAGCAACGATGGCAAGCACCTGTACTCCGGGCACTCTTCCGGACGGAGTGCCGTCCACGGATAACGATTCACCAAACACGACGCCGTCGCCGCTGCCGGACGTTGATCAACCAAGCCCCACTCAACCGGGCCCCAATCCCCAACCCACCCCGCCGCCTCAGGCGACCAAGCTGGGGGAATTGCTTTTGGGCGGAGTGCCCGGGAATATCGCGCTCGACCTCGCGCGTCATCTCGGTTACGTCGGCGTGGACCATCGCGTGCGGCGGTTTGACTCGGCGCAGCGTGTTTGGAAGGCGAACCAGACACCGAATGGCGTGTTCTACGGGCTCGACGAGGAAGACGACCTGATGGCCCGGCTCAATCCGGCGACCGGCAAGGTCAATCAAATCTACTCTTATCCTCAGAGCTTCCCGATCACGCCGGATTCGAACGCCGGTTACGTCACGGGGATGGATTACAACCCGGACACCGGAATGCTATACATGATCGACATTTTCGCGCTGGGTCGGGCGGCGACGCTGTTTGAGTTTGACCCGGCGACGGGGGTGCGTACTCAAATCGGGGACACCGGTCTGGAAGGCAACGACGGGCCCCTTGCCGAGGTCTTTAGTCTGGCGCGAGATCCGGCGACGGGGCTGCTGTACACCGTGGACGTGCTCGATCGGCTGTGGCGGATCGACCCCGTGACGGCGACGGCGACATTGATCGGGCCGCTCAGTGCGAACCCGACTGAGTTTGCCAACGTGCAGGGGCTGTCGTTCTCGCCGCTGGATGGGAAGCTCTATGGGATCAACCCGCCGCTCAACGGACCGGTGCAGATCGTCACCATTGACATCGGCTCGGGCGCGGGAGCGCTGGTGACCGAATTGCCCCTGGGTTACACCGGTGGGAGTCTGGCCTTCAAGCCGGACGGGACGCTGTGGTCTGTAAATTTGTTGGGAATACGGAATGTCGTGACACACACGGATTTTCTGTACCGGATCGACTACAGCACGAACCCGGCAACGACATTTGATTTTCCCACACTCGAGTTCTCGATGGAGTCCATCGGCTTCAATGTCCTGTTCCAGGGGATCGACAGCTTGTGCTTCGCGCCACAGGCGGCCGGGGACCAGACGGTTCCCACGTTTCAGGAGATCGACGCGGTGGGGGTGAGTCACGATGGCGGAGTCATGGCGTCGGCGGGCTCGTCGGTCATCGGGTTTGATCCGGATTTCGCGATCTTCCCCAGCGGGATCAATGCCGGCGGTTTGGAAAGTTTCCGGAGCATTGTGATTGATCCCACCAATGATTTGGCCTATGTCCGCGACGGCAATTCCGGGAAAGTCCACGAATTCGATCCCGGCCAGGAAGGCGTGACCAACACGATTCAATATCGCCCGGCGTCCGCTTTTTATGCCATCCCGCGTCAACCCGACTCGGGCATCGATCCGGTCAACCACAATCTTTATCTCGTCGGCGATTTCCAGATGCACCGGGTGAACGTTTTCTCGGGGGTTAGCGATGAGATCGACGATGGAGCGAACGATAATCCGGAGGGTATTATTGTGGATGGGGCGCGCCGTCGGCTGCACGTCAACATGCAGTTTGGCGGACCCGGCAACTGCGGGTCGATCCGCACGTACAACCTCGACACGATGCAAGTCCTCAATAACATTTGCGGGGATGGTCCGCAGCTCTTCAATATGGCTTTCGATCCCGTGCGGAACCGCATCGCGGTAAATTGCAGGACCTCGACCCAGTTCGACATGGCCGTGCGCATCTTCAACATGACGACATTTGAGGAAGAGTCCTTTTCACCGATCTCATTGCCGATGACGGCCGACCATACCAACGCGCTCGCCGCCTTTCTGGCCTTTGACACGGATCGAAATCAACTGCTCATCGCCCGCCCGGATACGCCGGCCCGCCTCGAGTTTTATCAGTTGCCGAATTAGGGAATCTGAAATCGCTGGACGGCGGGCGACGCCTACCGGTCGTTGGCATCGATCAGCGAATCGATGGAGGAACGTAGTGCCCGGGCCTCCGCGCGCCGTCGGTCCGACGACTCGCAAAGTTGAGCGCGTCGCGATTCATCCTCAATCCCCGGCAGATTGATCAGGACATTGAGTCGCGCCGATTCGAGGGCGGCATGCGCGCACAATCCCGCGACGCCCGCGTCGGAGAGGCAGTTTTTCTTCGATTTCTCCAAACCGGTCACAGCCAGCCGCATGACGTCGACGCACCGTTCCATAATCTCCAGCGGCTTTTCCGTCGCGGCGATGACCGCCGCCGCTTTGCGACCGTGATGGGCCGGTTCGTCCGGAAGTTTCCACGTCGCCGACAACTCGTTGAACGCGGCCATGTCTTCGTCGATGAGCGATTGCAATCGCCCCAGCAAGGCGTCGGCCGGCCCGATCAAATCGTGAAGAGGCCCCGGCGTCCCGTCCTTTTTGTCGTTCAGCCGTCCGACCATCCCGCAAAGCGCCGCCGCGACGGCTCCGACCAGCGCGCTCGCGCTCCCGCCGCCCGGCGTCGCCGCGCGGGAGGACAGGCTTTTCAGAAAATCCATGAGTGAATGATCTGTTTGATTCATTTCGCGGAGCTCCGTTGGATTCGAAAAATTGTCGTAAGGATGGGTATCAATCCGCAATCGGCATTCTGAATTCCACAATATCCTACGCCGTCTGTTTGCGGATAATCATGTCATAATTTCGCACCATCGACCGGTGCATGACCACGCCGATGAACCCGTAGATCGCCGCCGAGCAGAAGCACGCGACGATGGCCACGATCCGGCACGCCCGGATGGACTCCGAGGTCAACGTCGCTCCGGGTTCAAAAAGCGCGGCCGCGGGGTCGATGACGACATGAATCGCCGTCAGCGGCGTGAGCGGCATGATCGCCGCGGACAGTTGCGGATTATCGCTGCCGTGAATCGTCGACGCACAGCTTCCGGTGATGAAGAACACGAGCAGAACCAGGGCCATGCTCGAAAACACCGCCCCCATCGTCCGCTTGCTTTTGATCGACGATTGCAGCCCGATCATGCACGCAAAGGCGGTAAAAGCGATGAACAAGACCGGCAGGCAAAGCAGCGCCTCCCAATGAACCGCCAGCGATTGGGGGTCTCGCATCCGTCCGCTCACGAAATCATAAAAGATGAAAAGAAAAACCGTTGCATAGGGGACCAGCAGCATCGGCCCGGCCGCCGAGACGAGGCCGCGGATCTTTCCGCTGATGATGTGCCCGCTGGTCAGCGGCGTTGCCAGCAGCAATTCCAGCGTGTTTGCCTCCTTCTCGCGGGTCATGCTCGTCGCCGCCGCCGCGGTGGCGATGAAGAGCGTGATGCCCAGCTCGACGAGCACGACGAGGTAGAGGAGGTTGCGATCGTCCCCGATGGCAATGGAGCGTCTTCCGTGAAGCACGAGCAGGATGATGGCCAAGACCAGTCCCAGGCCCAGGACGGAGTATCGCAGCACGAACCCGCCGCCCGCCGATGCGCCGGTCACCGACTCCCGCCACGCGATGGGATTGTGCCAGACATGCCGGGGCGCCCGGCTTTCCGCGCTCGCACGCGTGGAAAGATGCAGCCGCTCGGCGATCCGCGTCCAGAGGGTCTCCTCGCCCTCTCGCTCACCCCGTCGAACAAAGGCCAGGCTGAGCAGGACGAGGAGGATCGAACTCCCGAAGGTCATGAACAAATAGCTGTATTGTGGATACGCCAGCAGACACCGGACCAGAAAGCCGTGTGCGGCGACATCGCCGATCGGCGGCGCCGGCGTCGTGCCCAGGACCACCGCGAGCGACAGAAAGGGGTGAAACGCCGCCAACCCGCTCATTCGCAGCTCTCCGCCAGGCGCGGGCTGCGACTCCGCCGGAATGAACGGGCCCAGCGTGCTGAGCCCATAGACCGCGAGGAGATACAACGCGATGGCCAGATAGAAATAGAAAATCGTGCGGCCCGTGCCGATCTTGATGACGCTGATGGCGATGGCCAGCGAACCCGTGATGGCCGCGGTCCCGGCCGCCAGCGAGATCGACAGCGCGATCTCGTCGCCGGTCACGCCGCCATAGACCATCATGATGCAAAACAGCGGGATGCCCGCGATGAGCAGCATGAACACGAAATACAACCGCGACAACAGCGAGCCGAGCACGATCTGCCCGTTTGTCAGCGGTGTCGACAGGAGGATGTTGTACGTCTGCGAATCCTTCTCCTGCGTGATGGCCCCGGCCGTGAAGATGGGCGCCAGGATGCAGACCATGGCAAGCTGCACGACGGAGACAACTTGAAAGACCTGCGTCGCGTTCTTGGCCAGGTCCGCCAGTGATGTCACGCCGGATTGTTTCACGAGTACGCCGATGACGACGACCGCCGCGAGGATGGAAAGATAGCCAATGCGAATCCATAGATGCCGCACGCGCCGTCCGCCGGCCGAGACCACACGGACGAGGATCGGGTTCGCCGGCGCCAGCCGCCAGAACCACAGCCCGAGATCTTTGAACACGGTAGACATCAGTTCGGCAGTTGATCAATGCCCTTGGAAGCCAGGGCCTTGCGGACGGATTCCCGCGCCTTGGCCCGTTGTGTCGAATCCGGAAGCCCATCGAGCCGCCGCTTGAATTCCGCGTCGAGATCGTCCATCGGCCTCAACATCTTTTTGAACGCCTCCTCCAGCGACGTCATCCACGGACCGTTGGCCACTTCGTCGGGCGTTCCATAGCTGAGCTGCCGGAGGATCCGGTTTTCCTTCGCTGCTTCCTTCCATTGCGGCGTCTTGATCTTGGCGGCGCGTTCCCGGCAATCCTTGAGGATCGACTTCGCCGCGGTCAATTGCGCGTCGGTATATCCATAGTATTTGGACGATCGGTCGAGGTATTCCTGCCAGCGATCTTCTTTGTTGATCTGCCAGCCGATCCACGCCTCAACGTCCTTGCGGGCTTTGCGGTGCAGCGCGTTCTCGCGCGGGTCGATCGGCTCCGGATCGGTCTTCACGGGTTCGGCGCCGGGCGGATCGAAGAAGGGATAGGCGCTGTCCCCGATTTTTCCCTCCTCCCATTTCTTCATTCGGTTTTCAAACGTCATGAGGCCCGCCGCGAAAATCGTCAGATCGCCGGTGTACTTGAGCCGCTGCGTCACCGTCATCTTCATCGCGATCTCGGCGGATGAATGGGTCATGAATTCCCTGAATTTCGGCATGAATTTGTTGGCCAGCTTCGCGAACCGTTGCGCGTCGTCCTTGTCGAATCGGCCGTTGTTCTCGATCGTGCCTGCCACCATCGTTTCAATCATGTCGCGGCCCAGCTCGGCGTTGTCGTGGGCGAATTGCATCAGGTGCCGCTGAATGATCGGCGCGATCTCGTCGACCTGCTTGTCATCCAGATCGTAACGGGGCTTCATCTGCTCGAGGAATTTCTTCGACATCGCCTCCGCCATTTCCGGCGTGAAGCGAATCCCGATCTCCGTCGGTTTCGAGGTGACATCGTCCCGAGTGCTGTCGGTTTCCGTCTGCGCCGCGCCGATCGAGGCGCTCAGGGCGACGAATACGGCCGCAAAAGCCAAATACCGCCCAGGAGTAAATCTCATTGCACGATCCCCTTGGTAAACCGCATGAACGCCGTTTCGAGATTCACCTGCTCTTCCTTGATCTCGCTCAGCGGGATCTGGGCGTTGAGCAAAGCCCTTGCCAAAAATGAAAAGTCCCGCGTTTCCGTCTTGAGCGACACCAGGAGCCGCCCGTCGTCCGTTTCGACGCCGCCGACTTCCGGTAATTTCCCCAGCAGGGCGGCCGCGTTCTCCTGTTTCGACGGGACGATGACCTCGACCCGCGTGCCGGTCCGGGTCCGCCGGACGATCTCATGGATCGAGCCGTGAAAAAGCAACTCCCCGCGCTCGATGATCCCGACCGTCGTGCAAAGCTCCGCGAGCTCGTGCAAAATATGCGAGCTGATGATGATCGTCTTGCCCATCCGGCGAAGCTCCTTGAGCAATTCGCGCATCTCGATCCTCGCCCTCGGGTCCAGTCCGCTCGCCGGCTCGTCGAGGAACAGCACCTTGGGATCGTGCAGGAGCACGCGCGCGACCGACAATCGCTGTTTCATCCCGCGCGAGAGCGAATCCACCAGCGCGTCGCGCTTATAGACAAGATCGGTCAACTCCAACACATCGCCGACGACGCGCTTCCGCTGGTCACCCTGGATGTTGTACGCCGCCGCGAAAAACTCCAGGTATTCCTGCACGACCATGTCTTCATAGGCGCCGAAAAAATCCGGCACATAGCCGATCACCGGCCGAATCAATCGCGATTCGTACCCCACGGTATACCCGCAAACCCGGGCTTCGCCCCACGTCGGTTGCAAAAGCGTGGCGAGGATGCGGATCGTCGTCGTCTTGCCGGCCCCATTGGGACCGATATACCCGAAGCACTCCCCCTCCTCGATGTTCAGGTGCAGGCCGCTCAAGGCGACCAGTTTGCCGTAGCGCTTCGTCAGGTTGATCGTTTGAATGATCACGGATTAGCTCGCCTCTTATCGCTCATTCTTCACCGGAATGACGAACCGGTAGATGGTATTCGATTTGTTCGGTTTCATGGGCTTGCCGCCGACCTCCAGCGTCGCCGCGGGCGGCTCATCCGAATGTCCGATGAGCAGCGCCGTCTGTTTCCCGAGTCGGTTCGTGCAGGACAGATTTCGTCCGTGCGACCGCTTGAAGGGGATCCCGTTCTGGTCATCCCTGGGCAACAGGTCGTAAAGCGACAAGAGGAGCATGGCCGGATAGACCTGATCGCCCGTGAGCTTGAGGCTCGCCGATTGAAAATCAGAGGTTGCGGTCAACGGCCGCAAGGGGCCGGCGATGTTATCAAGTACTTTGTCCAACATCGGGAGTTCTTTCAGGTGGACCAGCGGCGCATCCGGTTTCGCATTCTTGTCCTTTACAAAATAGAGGCGCTGGCGAAGCATGGGGGCGTCCAGTTGCGACTCGGGCCCGCTCGTGGGAATGTCGCCGATGAAAAAGCAATGCGTAAACGGAGTGGGCCGTTCGCCCGCCACTTCCTCCGAAGTCTCCAGCAGATAACACTCGCGCAGCGTGATGCCGAGGTTGTTTCGAATGTAGCTGCCTTCGCCGAATTCGTAACGAAACGCATCCTTGTCCGTCGTTTTTTTCATCACCAGTCGGGCGTCCAGCATTCCGCCGAGCAGACCGTTCCAGGAGCCCTGCAACTCCTTGAGCGTCGCCCGAATGGGCACCCGGCGAAGCGCCGTCCCGCCCAGTTCGCTCTCGTAGCCCGCGGCCGCCGTGAATTTCGAATCCGGCGTCTCAAACGAGGTCGACGCCGGCATCGCCCGCAGCGGGCCCGCCTGCTCCATGGCCGATTCCGGATCACCCACCGGCAACCGCAAGTCCAGTCGGGTGTGGTTCGGCGTCTTGATCCCGAAAAGACACGAGGCGTAGCCGTAATCGACACCCGATTGCGCATCGACAATCGTCGTCTGCCACAGTTTCTTTTGCACGCCGCGAAGCAGGCCGACCATTCCGGTGCCGAGGATGCTCGCCGCGATACTCGCCGCGCCAAAGGCGGTCCAGCAATGGTGCTCCAGGGACCGTCGTTTCAGGTACCAATAGCTCCCGGTCGTCGCCAGAAACGTATAGGCGATGGCGAAGAGGATCGCGAGAATTAGAAACCGCGTCCCTACGGATTCGAACGCGATCGACGAACGCAAGAATTGAAACAGGTCCGGCGACATCGGCGACAGCATGTTTCCCCGATCATTTCGGACGGCCGGCAACGCAAGGAGCCGTCGCCCCACGATCTTCTCGCAGGCGATGTCGATAAACGGATCGTCCGCTCGCTTCTTCTTCGCCTCGGACGGGTCGCCGGATTCCTCATCCGCGCCGGACGTTTTCGGTGCGGGAAGCAGTTGTCGCAACGACGCGCCCACGAATATCAGCACCCCGCGTCCCGGCATGCGCCGGTAGCAAATCGGGGCGTTGGGACAATCGGTCGGCATCGGCAACGCGTCGGGAAGCGGGCTCATCCGGCAGCGCGTGATCGGGTGCTTCGCGTAGTACCGCGACAATTTGCTCTCGTAAGCGTCGTTTTCGACGAGGTCCAGAAACTCCTGCGCCTCCGTCGTCTGGGTCACTCCGCGCAGCGTCACCGGAAGCGCCGCGGCCAGCGGCGACTGGGCCAGCGCCTGCCAGTTTTTTCCCGCCGTGAGCAGCAACCGACCACCGGCCTTCACCCATCCGAGGATCGCCTCGATCTGCTGCTGCGAAAGCGTCGAAGGATCGGCGTCGTCCCAGACGATTGCGTCGACGGCTTCCAGCCCCTGCCACGACGAAGGCAACTCCCGGGGAAGCAGACCTCGGACGCGCCGCGCGTTGATCTTGTCCCGCTCGCCCGCGGCGTCGGCATCGAGCTCGGCCACATGGGGGAGCCGCTTCGGATTCGTGAGATCGAGGATCAGCAATTCGTCCGGCGAAATCTCGCTGGTCTGGGGACCGGACAGCTCCTTGATCGGCTCGCCCGCGTCGCTGAACAGTTCCTCCAGCGCGCCCTGGGCGTTGTGCAAACTCACATGGACGTTTCCGCCCGAGCCCTCGTGCGGCACAAAGTAAATCTGGTAGGGCCGCCAATCTTCGTTCGGGGCCAGCGCCACGGGAAGAATCGACGTCACCAAATCGCCGTCGCGATCCGGCTGGTGCAGTTGAAGTTGTCCGTCAAACGGCGCCGCTCCGCGAAACTTCAGGGAGACCTCCACGAAGGACCAGTTCCCGTTTCGAACCGCCGGATCGGCCCCTGCAAACAGCCCGACCCGGTCAATCCGCCCGGACACCTGCGCGCCGACCCCCGGGCTCAACATCCCGACCATCACCGCGACCAGAGTAATTTGCGGAAATCGAAGACTCACGCGGATGCAGCCTCAAAAAAAGGATGGCGGACGAACCGGATGGCCGTTGGGCGGATCGTCCGCCGCCATCACGGTTTTTCATCACACCGGCACACCATCTGCCCGCAGCCCGGGCAGCCGTCGGTGTATTTCCTCATCGCCGTTTGCAGGTCGATGCCCTCGACGTTGGCCAGCGTGATCAGCCACGCCATCACGTCGGCGAACTCGCCTTCTTTTTCTTCCTGGGAGCCCTCGCGGATCGCCGTGGCCAGCTCGCCGATCTCTTCCATCAGCCAGACAAACGTCCCGGCCGAACCTCGTTTGCGGTCCTTGGCCGAGTACATCGTTTCGATGAGTTCTTGTAAACGTTGGAGGTCCATTGGGTGGCGGCCCTGTGGGGGTTCCTGGGGGATGTTCCCGTTTCGCGATTCGCTGACGCCTTCTCCATAGCATATCCCTGGATTTGGCTAAGAGCCAACTCGACGGCGTGAATTCCAGCCCGGCGTCCGTGGGTGGCCTGCCGTTTGGCGAACCGTCTCTCACCGGCCCTTCGCGGCCTCCAGTTGCTTCAGCGCATCCGCCTCCTGTTCCGCCGCTTCCGTCTTTCCTAATTGAAGCAGTACCTCGCGATACGCCCGATGCACCGCCGCGTCATAGGGGTCCACGTCGATGGCCCGTTGATACCAGCGCGCCGCGACCTGGGGTTCCTTTGCGTCGGCATGAAAATCGCCGATCTGCCTGCAAACCGCTGCCTCATCTTCCGAGAGCCGCGCGAGTTGCTCGAGCTGCTGAAGGCCCTCTGCCCGGCGCTCCTGGAGAAGATAAATCCCCGCAAGATGTCGATAGCTCTCCGGATCGTCGGGAAACCGCTTTTGATACTGGGTGAACAACTCGATCGCCTTCGGGAACTCTCCCAGCGTCTGCTTCACGATCCCCATGTAGAGCGTCGCGGCGGGATGGGCCGGGTCCAGTTTCAACAAGCGCCGGAGGTACGGCTCGATCAATCGAACTTTGTCCTTGCGGTTGTCTTTTTCCTTGAGCCGGGCGAGTTCGCCGATGTAGATGCCGGCAAGGACTTCCAGGGCCATTGTTTCGTTCTTGTCCAGCGCCAGGGCCTTTTCGGCGGATTGGACGGCGTCCTCCGCCTCTCCTTCGTGCAATTGGGCCATCGCCAGCCGGGCGTTCAATCGCGCATCGTCCGGTTTCTTGTCGACCAATTTCTTGACGTCGTCCACCTTCTCTTCCGGCGTATGCCGAAGACCCCACGACGCCGCCTGCTTTCGCGCCCAACCCTTGAAATCGGCGTCGAACTGCTTCGTGTCGATCCCCAGGACCTCCTTGAACGCCGTCGGCTGGTCCTTGCCGTCGCGGAACGCTTCGAGCAGTTTCTGAACGATCGGGTATCCGAACCGCTCAATGGCGTATTGCATCATCCATTCGCCCTGGGCATAGGCCAGGCTGCGATCGTCAGGCCGCTTCGGACGCATGAACCCCCAGTCGATCGATTCGAGCGTAAAGAGCCGGTCTTCGTGTACGGCCGCGTTGAGCATCTGCTTGGCGCCCCACGCTTGCGCCAGCGGCTGTTCGTGGACCGCCAATCCTTCGGTCATCCAGTGCGGGATGCGGTTTTTCGTAGCTGCCAGCGTAACCGTATGGGTGAATTCATGGCGAAGCACCGTTGCCCAATTGAACGGCCCGAAGGGCGGTCCCCCGCGTGGCGCCTGCATCGCGATGACGCGCCCGCAACAGGCCCCGACGGTCGCGATGAACGGACGCCCGGTGATGCGCACCGAGAATCCCAGGTGATCGGGAAAGACCTCGATAATGGTTCGGTCCTTCAACTCCGTGGCGAAATCCCCGCAGACGTCGGGATAGACCCGTTCCAAAACGTCGGCAAGATACGGCGCGATCACAGCGTCCTGAGCCGCGTCGTACTTGATGATGAAGTGTTTCGTTTCCAGCCGCGCGAAATGGTCCAACCCGTCCAACAGGTGCAGGACGTTGTGCGTATGCGCGTCGAAGCTGTCCAGCGCGAACGATGCTTCCAGCGTCCGTCGCGCGAGGTGTTCTTCGCCCGTTTCCATGTAAAGCTGGCCCAACGCCGTGCGCGGCTCGACCCAGGAAGGGGCGATCTCGATCGCCGCCTTGAAATGCGCCTCCGCCTCGGAATATTGCCGACCGGCGGACAGCCAGAGGCCCAGCGTATGTTGCAGCACCGCCGAATGGGGACAGATTTTCTCGACCCGATCGCCGTCGCGCTTCGACGCGGCTTCGTCCCCGGCCCGCCGATGTGCCGCGGCCAGCAGCGAGAGCGCTTCGATGGAATTGGGATTGGTCTGGAGCGCTTCCCCCGCGATGGAGGCGGCCTCTTTGAAACGTCGCTCGGTCATGCGCGTCGAGGCCAGCAGGACCCTTGCCGAAACGCTCGCGGGATTCACCTTCAACGCCGCCGCCGCGTTCTTTTCGGCGACGTCAAAGTCCCAATCCTCGAGTGCGACAAGCCCCAGGCCGACGTTCGCCTCCGCCGCCTTCGGATTTTGTTTCAATACCGCCTCGAAATCACTCTTGGCCTCCGGCAGATTATGCTTGGCAAGCAAAAGTTCCGCCGAGGCCAGTCGCGCGGGCCAGTAGCTGGCGTCGATGAACTCGAACGCCTCTTGATAGACCTCCGTCAGGACATGTCGCGTCCGCTGCACGATGTCGCGGTTTCGTGTCAGCGTCGAGTATCGCAAGAATCCCTGCCCCAGGTAGGTCAAATCCTCCGCCGTCGCCGGCAACTCCGCGCCGGTCAGGATCTGTTCGAAAATCCGATAGGCGTCCAGCGCCTCGTTCGCCCTGCCGATCATTTCATACAACTGACCGAGCTGCCAGTGGGCGCGGAGATGGCGGGGGTTGATCTTGACCGCCTGCTGATTTTGTTCGATGGCCTTTTCATATTGGCCGACCTCGTTTTGAAGCGACGCGATGGCCGCATGCCAATCCGCCGAGCCCCGCCCCTTCTCCTCAAGGGCTCGCAATCGTTCGATGCCTTTCTGGTAGTCGCCGATCTGTAGATCGACCTCCGCGCGCCCGATCGCCGCGGACAGCGCCTTTTCCGGTTTGGCGCCCATTTCCTCGTAAAGGCGGATCGCTTCCGCGTAATCGCCGGCCAGCGCCCGCTCCCGCGCGTGACGGAGCGACGCCGGTTGCGTGCTCGGCGGCTCAGCGTTTGCCGTTCCGGCGAACATTCCCATCGCCGCCAGGCAAACCATTCGCAACAAGGATTTGAACCATCGGGAAGGATGCGAGGTCATCACAATTCAAGTATACGATCCCGCTTCCAAAAGGGTCAATCGAACCGGCTCCGCCGTTACTCCAGGAATCGGACGGCCTCTTCGCGGTATCCATGCAGCAGCGAATACTGAAAACAGGTCGCCACCGCATTGGCCCCGATCGCGGCAAACGCGGCGATCAAATGCGCGGTCGCCGAGACGTAAATCCCGATACCGGCCCCCAACCCCACCGTCACAAGCACCGACCCGATCCCTGCGAGACTCCATCGAAGGACCTTCGACTTATACCCCTGAACGCTCCGATGGAATTCGACGCTCACGTCGCCGGCCAGGACCGACTGCCGGACGATCTTCTCCTGCACCACGAAATACATGAAGACGACGATGTTCACGAAACAGGCAAACATCGCCGCCAGCACCCCCAGCAGAAAATGCCGCACGAATCCTTCCGACCCCTCGACGAGGAGACCGAACACGGCGGTCAGCCCGAGCATGGCGAGATTGAAGACGGAAAGCAGTACGAAGCTGGCCTTCATAGATCCTGCGAAACGCTACTCCCGAACCGGCGTCGACGAAAGTCCATCAGAACCGGGTGGGTCAGGGGCGCGTCACTTCGACGGCTTGGGCACGTGTTGATCGATCAGAATCGGGTTTCCGTCGGGATCGTTCAACGTCACATACGCCGGCCCCGTGGTTGACTCGTCGGCGACGTCTTTCAGGGTGAAGCCTCGCTTCTTGAGTTCCTTCTGAATCTCGCGCACGTCCTGGAACTGGGGCAGCGTCTTTTTGTCCCGATCCCAGCCGGGGTTGTACGTCAACGAGATCTTGTCGAACATTCCCTGGAAGAGCCCGATCGTGCTGGTGTCGTTCTGCATGACGAGCCATTTCTGGGCCTGATTGCCGCCCCGGACATGAAAGCCCAGCTTCTCGTAGAATGCCCGGGAAGCGGCGATGTCCTTGACGGGGAGGCTCACGGAGAAGTTGCCAAGGTTCAATGGCGCATCCTTTTTTGTCGAAGTGCCGCCGGATTTTGGGGCGTACATGGACGCAAATCCGCCGAGGAAAAGCGCGACGACGCTGAGAATCGTTCGTGTCATGGGAATCTCCATTCTTGACCCTCTCCGGCCATGTTCTTCAAGTCACCCGTACGCGGATGAACGGCCGTTCCGAAAAGTCTAACACACGCTGCCGCCGGCCTGAAGCATCCCGCCGATGCGCCATCGGACCGGCGGCTTCGGTCGGGCGGGAAACCGCCGGGAATGCGACGGTCCCGCCCGCCAGGAGGCGCTCCCAAAGTCCTGCTTGCCCTTGAAAAAAGGGGACTTTATACTGTGGGGCTCGGCCGGGGATCAGGGTAACTTTAGAGGGGTGCGAACTTGGATTTCGAGGAGCAACCGTGAGCAACAATGGATCTTTCAACAGAGGACGTCATTACTTCACCTCCGAGTCGGTCAGCATGGGCCACCCGGACAAGGTCGCCGACCAGATTTCCGACACGGTCCTCGACACCTTGATTGCCAAGGACCCCAACGCCCGCGTGGCCTGCGAGACGCTGGTCACCACCGGGCTCGTCGTCGTCGCCGGTGAGGTCACGGTCCATAACAAGGAGGCCGAACTCGCCCTCAATAACATCGAGGGAAAGATCCGCGAAACGATCGCCGACATCGGCTACACCGATCCGGCCTGCCAGTTCGATCACTTGAGCTGCGCCGTCATCCGCACGATCCACAGTCAGTCGGCCGACATCTCCCAGGGCGTGACTGCCTCGAAGAAGAAAAAGCAGGGCGCCGGCGATCAGGGGCTCATGTTCGGCTTTGCCTGCAGGGAAACGAAGGCGTTGATGCCGCTGCCGATCCACCTGTCGCACCGTCTCGTCGAGAAACTCGCCGAGGTCCGCCGCAAGAAAATCATTCCCTGGCTCCGCCCGGACAGCAAAAGCCAGGTCACGATCGAGTATGAGGGTCAAAAGCCCGTCAGATTGACCACCATCGTCATCTCCACGCAGCACGAGGAGCGGCCCGAATTGCTCGACCGCCACGGCAACGTCAACGATAAGTTCAAGCGCACCATCATCGAAAAAGTCATCAAGCCGGTCATCATGAAAGAGTGCCCGAAGCTCTGGTCCAACAAGATCAAGTTCCACATCAACCCGACCGGCCGTTTCGTCATCGGCGGTCCGCATGGCGACACCGGCGTGACCGGCCGCAAGATCATCGTCGACAGCTATGGCGGTCGCGGAGCCCACGGCGGCGGCGCCTTCTCCGGCAAGGACCCATCCAAGGTCGATCGCTCCGCCACCTACATGGCCCGCCACGTGGCCAAGAACATCGTCGCGGCCGGGCTCGCCGACATCTGCGAAGTTCAGCTCGCCTATGCCATCGGCGTCGCCGACCCGCTCAGCGTCCTCGTCGACACCGAAGGCACCGCGAAGATCCCAGAAAACCGAATCGAACAGATCGTCAAGGATCATTTCGATCTGACCCCGGCCGGCATCGTCAGTTACCTCAAGCTCAAGCGGCCCATCTACCGCGAGACTGCCGCCCACGGCCACTTCGGCCGCAGCGGCGCGGGCTTCACCTGGGAAAAGACGAATGCCGCCCCCGCGCTGCGCAGAGCCGCATCGCGCTGGCTGAAGTAGCGATCGGACATCGTGGCCTGAAATTTCAATCGAAGAGAATCCCCGCGTAGCCCACGGCGTCGCGCGCCTCGTCGCGATGGCCCAGGCTCGACAGCACTTCGTGGCTCGTCGTATGTTCGAGCAGCGTCGCGCGACGCGCGCCCATCGCGTTGCACGCCGCCAGTGTCGCCGCGACCGCCCCCGATCCGCACGCGTTGAGATTCGAGCCCGCCTCCGATACGGCGTCGTTCTCGCGCATCGCCAGGATCAAATCGATCATTCGCCGGTCATTGACTTCTTTGGCCCATTTCAATCCGGCCTCTCCGACGCCCTTGGGCGTGAATCCATAGCCCGGCCCGTAATGCGTCAGGTCCGTCGACGCGAGAAAGATCGCATCGACGCCGAAATTCTCGCACGCCCGGCCGACCGCCGTGCCGAGCGCCGCAGCGCGCTCCGTCGCGGGCACCATGATCGGCACGATGAGCGAATCCGGCAGCAATTGCTGGATGAACGGCACCTCCACCTCAATGCTGTGCTCGCGCTCGTGGGCATGCGCGTCGGGCTCCAGGAGATTCGTCTGCCCGCACATCCGTTCGACCACGCGGCCCTCGATGTACGCCAATCCCAGCGGCGTCTCCCAGGCCCCCGATGGAAAGACCGTCGCCCGCGGTCCGTGCGTGACGTGAATCGCACCGAAGACGACGACGACAGCCGGCTTGCACCGTTCGGCGATCTCGCGAATAACCCGCCCGGCGACGGCTCCGCTGCAAATCCAACCCGCGTGCGGCACGACACCGCCCAGCGGTCGCTCTATCACCCCTTCGCCGACGGCCGGCGATTGCGTTGAACGATTCAGACAGGCGTCCAATTCGGCCCGACACCGATCCCGCTCTCTCGGGTAAAAAGTACCGGCAACGGCTGGCTCGCGGATCATCATGTCGGTTCGACCTCGCCTTGGCGGGACCGCGGGATTATAGGGTATGGGGGAATGCGGAATGTTGGGAACCGCCGACGGTCGGCCGGCGTCCAATCGTGCACAAGCGTCGATCCCCGTATGGGGGTAGGATTACGTGGAATATTGCAATGAGGAGCTGACATGATGAACAAGAGCATGACGATCGCCGCTGCCGTATTTGGAGTTCTGCTGGGGGGGCTTCCGACGTGGGCTGCGGAAGACGATGGCCCCGCCGTCACGGTCTATTCCTCCGCCGACCCCGCGGGATTCGACCCGCAGCAGTTCATCGCCCAGCAGAAAATGGGCGGCAACCCCAACTTCGCGTGGCAGGTCCCCGGCTTCGGTGTCGTCAAGGAACTCCGCAAGGTCAAGCTCGACGCCGGAAAGAACGACCTCCGCTTCACCGACGTCGCCCAATTCATTGACCCCACGACGGTCAGCTTTGCCGACCTCACCCACCCCGAGGGCACCGCCGTCCTCGAACAAAATTTCGAATTCGACCTCGTCAGTCCCGAGAAGCTGATGGAAAAATACATCGACCGCGACATCTCGGTCGTCCTCAACCACGGCGACACGACCGAGACCGTCACCGGCAAGCTGCTCTCCTCCGTCCAGGGCCGGCTTGTTCTCTCCACGCCCGACGGTGTCCGAATCGTCGGCGGCGAGGGTCAGCAGGTGAAGCTCGGCGAGCTGCCCGGCGGTCTCATCACCCGCCCGACGCTCGTCTGGAAGCTCACGGCGGACAAAGGCGGCGAGCATGAGATTCGCACGACCTATCAGACCAGCGGCATCACCTGGCGCAGCGACTACAACATGATCCTCAACGAGGCGGATACGAAGGCCGACATCGGCGCGTGGGTGACGATGATGAACCTCTCCGGCGCGGCGTATAAGAACGCCCGGCTGAAGCTGATCGCCGGGGACGTGCAGCGGATCCAGCCGCAGACGCCGCGCTACGCCGGCATGGCCAAACGCGGCATGGAGATGGCCATGGCCGCCGAGGCGCCCGGCTTTCAGGAGAAGTCCTTCTTCGAATACCACCTCTACACCCTGCCGCGTCGCACCGACATCCTCGCCAACACCACGCAGCAGATCACGCTCTTTCCCACGGCCCGCGACGTGAACGTCGAAAAGGTCATGGTCTATTACGGTCTGCCGGAGGCGTCGAACTGGTGGTTCACCGGCTCGCCCGGCATCGACCGCAACCTCGGCAACCAGTCCAACCCGAAGGTGGATGTCTACGTCCGCTTCAAGAACGACCAGGCCAGCCACATGGGCATGCCGCTGCCCAAGGGCAAGGTGCGGGTGTACAAAAAGGATGACGCCGACGGCACGCTCGAATTCGTCGGCGAGGACCTGATCGACCACACGCCCAAGGACGAGAAGGTGCTCATCAAGCTCGGCCAGGCCTTCGACGTCGTCGGCGAGCGGACGCAGACCAATTTCACCATCGACACGACCGGCAAGACGATGACGGACAGTTACAAGATCACCCTCCGCAACCACAAGAAGGACGCGCAAAAGGTCATCATCAAGGAAAACCTCTTCCGCTGGTCGACCTGGGAGATCACGAACAAGAGCGATCCCTTCGAGAAGATCGATGCCCGGACGATTCATTTTGAAGTGACGGTCCCACCGGATGGGGAGAAGACGGTGACGTATACAGTCAAGTACACATGGTAACTCTCCCACTCCCTCCTAGGGAGGGGGCCGTTGTGAGGGTCCGAACACCTCGACCTTCAATACCTATTCGGATTGGATTGAGAAATCGTGGTATTCAAGAAAACCGTGAATACTTCCGGAAGGTGGATTGGGCTTTCCACTTGCGTCGGACTTCTGGCGGTGTGGACGTATAGCTTATTTCAATGGCAATATCAACTTTGCAGAACTAACGAAAAGGGTGTCGTCATCGATTATTGCTGGTCACTCGGAAACGGTATCCTCCTGCTGACGCGCCTGCCAGACGATTCACCAATGTCCTGCGGATTCCTTGGCGACGACTTACCGAAAGTAAGGGCCTTGGAAGCAAACTTTGGTCTCATCTCGCCCCGATGGGCGTTCTATCGGGATCCGCGATTCGGTTTTGGACTTGTGGGATTCCTTCTCATTCCGCTTTGGATTCTGTTTGTCATCTTTTTTGTTCCCACTCTCATCTTTTGGTCGAAACGTCGACGCCGGCTAACAGGTTCTTGTGCCCGTTGCGGGTATGACCTCCTGGGCAACGTTAGTGGTCGGTGCCCAGAGTGTGGGACAATGCGAGTGGTTTGAAATTCTGCTTTTCTGCCAAGGGCCTTTGGTCTTCCCCACTAGGAGTGGACACCTAGAAGCGAGATAATGGATCTCGCGGGAGGTGTTCGATGAGTCAAGGGAAGACGGGTCGGCGGTATGACAAGGCGTTTAAATCACAGGCCGTGGAACTGAGCGGCCAGCCGGGG
>CAYPXR010000036.1:0-24833 GCA_964414585.1 uncultured Planctomycetaceae bacterium | reverse complement strand
GGCCATCATGGGCGCGAGCGGCTCCGGCAAATCGACGCTGCTCAACATCCTTGGCGCGCTCGACGTCCCCACGAAGGGCTCCTACCGGCTCGCCGGTCAAGTCACCAGCAACCTCTCGCGCGACGAACTGGCCATCCTGCGAAACACCTACATCGGCTTCATCTTTCAGAATTTCAACCTGCTCACCCGCAGCACTGCCCTGGAAAACGTCGAGTTGCCGATGGTCTATGCCGGCGTTCCCACGGCCCGCCGTCACACCGCCGCCACCGCCGCCCTGGCCAAGGTCAGTCTCTCCGATCGTTCACACCATTTGCCGTCGCAGCTCTCCGGCGGCCAGCAGCAGCGCGTCGCCATCGCCCGTTCGCTCGTCAACAACCCCAGCATCCTCCTGGCCGACGAGCCGACCGGAAATCTCGACTCCCACACCAGCGGCGAGATCATGAAGATCCTGGCGGATCTTCACGAGAAAGAGCATCGGACAATCATCATCGTGACCCACGACCCCGGCATCGCCTCCTTCACCCAGCGCGTCATCGTCCTCCGCGACGGCGAGGTCATCGCCGATCAACCCACCCCGCGCTGCGGCGGCCCCGCCGTCCCCGACGTCCGCGCCCTCTCCGCGGAGGTGGCATGATGGTCCAAATCTATTTTTCGCCACAGAGGCGCAGAGACGCTGAGATGGATCGATTTCAAGATCGAAATGCCGATCCGGGTTATCGACACGGCGACCAGAATATCACTATTCATCCCACAAATTCCTCGTCGTCTCCGTGCCTCTGTGCCTCTGTGGTGAATGCCTTTTCCGCCCTTGTCCGCGGTTGGCGATCACGCGACGGAGGTATTCTCTGATGTTCGCCCTCTGGCTCGAATGTTTCAAAATGGGCCTCCGAGAACTCTGGCGCCATCGCCTGCGCAGCATGTTGACCATGATCGGCATGATCATGGGCGTCTCCGTCGTCATCATCTGCGTCAGCGTCGTCCAGGGCGTGAAGGACTCCATCATCGGCGACATCCGCAAGGCCGGCCGCAACATGATCTTTGTCATCAGCCAGGAGAGCAAAAAATCCGACGCCCCACAGGCCGGGATGTCTCTGAAGAGCAATCTCTCCCGCGCCGACGCCGAAGCGCTGGAGACCGAATGCGATGCCATCTCGATGGCCACCGGAATTCGCAGTCAAAGCCTTCAAATCGTCAACGAAACGGGCCACGCCAACGCCGTCGTCACCGGCGCGAATCAAAATTATTCCAGCATTCGCAATTGGGCCATCGCTGAGGGCCGCGACCTCGAACCCTTCGACATCATCGCCCCGCGGCGCGTCTGTCTGATCGGCCAGACTGTCGTCCGCGAACTCTTCGGCGACACCAGCCCCTTGAACAAGAGCGTTCGCATCGGCCAGTTGACCTTCAAGATTGTCGGCGTCCTCGAGCCCAAGGGCTTCAACCCGCTCGGCATGGACGAAGACAAGGCCCTGATCGTCCCCCTGCCGATCGTGCTGCGCGACCTGCTGGGCGTGCCGGAGCCCGATGTCATCCTCTGCTCCGCCAGAAGCGAAGCCGACGTCGATCCCGCCGTGGAACAGATCACCGACCTCTTCCGCCAGCGCCACAAGCTCGCCGAGGCCGACGACAACGATTTCAAAGTGACCACGCTCAAGGAAAAAGAGGAACAGGCCCGCACCGTCAGCAATCAAATGACCCTGTTGATGTTCTTCCTGGCCCTGGTCAGCCTGGCCGTCGGCGGTGTCGGCATCATGAACATCATGCTCGTCGCCGTCACCGAGCGAACCCGTGAAATCGGCATCCGCATGGCCATCGGCGCCTCGACCAAGGCCATCAACCGCCAGTTCCTCGTCGAAGCCGCCGTCGTCTCCACCTCCGGCGGAGCGGTCGGTATCGTCCTCGGCATCGTCGGCGCCGCCTCCATCTCCAACGCCATCGGCATCCAGCCGCTCATGTCCGTCTGGCTTGTCGTCCTCGCCTTCATCTTCAGCGCCGGCGTCGGCGTCGTGTTCGGCCTCCTCCCCGCCCGCCGCGCCGCAGGACTCAATCCGATCGAGGCCCTTCGGCACGACTAAAAAACGACGAATAGCAAATGGTGAATAGCGAAAAAAGAGGGAAGCCGCCAAGCCCTTTCGCTATTCGCTATTCGCCATTATTAATTCTCTCATGCCTCCCCTCATCCCCAACCGCTTCCTCTTCAAGTTCGAATTCCCGCTCCTGCGCTGCCCCAAGCCCCCCGTCAACGACGGTCGCGCCGACAAGTGGGATCGCTGCTTCCTGCTTCCCCCGCTTCACGAACTCGACAACAAACCACCCATCGGCGACGTTCTGATGACCTGGGACCCTGCCGGTCTCTACCTCGCCGTCAGCGTCACCGGCAAAAGGCGTCCGCTGCACTGCGACCCTGATCGGTACAAGCAATCCGACTGCCTGCGGCTCATGACCGACATGCGCGACACTCGCGACATGCGCCGGGCCAGCCGCTTTTGCCAGCACTTTTACTTTCTGCCGACCGGTGGCGGCGCGAAGAGCCGCGATCCCGTCGCCGCCACGGCCATCGTCCCAAGGGCCATGCAGAACGCCCCGCTCGCCCCCAAAGGGAGCATCCCCATCGCCGCCGAAGTGCGCAAGGACGGCTACAGCTTCACCGCCCACATCCCGACCGAAGTACTCATCGGCTTCGACCCCGCCGAAAACCCGCGGATCGGTCTCTACTACATGCTCGAAGACACCGAACTCGGCCAGCAATGGCTCACCGTCGGCGACGACCTGAACTGGTGGATGGACCCCAGCACCTGGGCAACGGCGGTGCTTAAGGAATGACCAATTACGAATGACGAATTACGAAAGAACCGGATCACGAGCCCGTGCCGCTCTTCTTTTCGTAATTCGTAATTCGTAATTCGTAATTCGACATTCCTCAGTGTTTGAAATGCCTCGTGCCGGTGAAAATCATCGCCGCCCCGCGCGCATCGCATGCCGCAATCGTTTCATCGTCGCGCTTCGATCCGCCGGGCTGAATGATCGCCGTCACTCCCGCATCAAGCAGAATCTCCGGCCCGTCGCGAAACGGAAAAAACGCGTCCGACGCCCCGACCGAACCGGGTAGCTTCTCTGCATGGCCGTTCTCCTTCGCCAGCCACGTCGCGATCCGGCAACTCATGACGCGAGACATCTGCCCCGCCCCGTTGCCGATGAGCATCCCGTCCTTGCAAATACTGATCGCGTTGCTCTTGGTGTGTTTGGAGACCAGCCACGCCAGCCGTAAATCCGCCATTTCCGACTCGCTCGGCTTCCGCTTCGTGACGACCTTCCACTGCTCTTCGTTCAAACCGACGAGGTCGCGGGTCTGAACTAACATCGCTCCAGCGACAGCCTTATATTCCAGTTCATCCGAACGCGGCGCGATATTCATTCTGCCAACGCCAATGAGGAAGACGGTTTTCCCCCATTTCTTTTTCGAGTAAATGACCTCCAACGCCCCTTTTTCAAAATACGGGGCAAGCCATACTTCAGCAAAAAAGGCCCCTGCCCCGGCGTCACGGCCCCATCGATCAAGCGAATCCATCACCGATTCTGCAAAGATCGGTGTCACCGGAAAATTTACGGCCAGAATGCCTCCCATCGCAGCTTTCGGATCACCCAAGTAGGCGCGTCGATAAGCTTCGACGGGATTGTCGGCGACGCCGACCCCGCATGCATTGGTATGTTTGATAAAAACAGCACAGTATCGATCCGGTTTCAGCGAATCGCTTTCTTCGGGGTGCAAGGTCTTCGAATACGCGCGAGTGAGTTCACAACATAAACTGGTTGCAGCGTCCGAGTCGACAAAATTATTGAAAGACGCAGTGCGCTCGGACCAGTTCTCGGGCTTGTCATGATTCACATAGGGACTGGGTAATTCGTCAGTTTCGATAAAGTATCGCCCCGCCTGCTGGTGGGGATTTTCTCCGTATCGCGTCCCCCTAAGCTGCTTCAACCATAAGGTCAGTCGAGGTGCGAGCATCGTTTGGAAATGAGGTTCGGTTTCTAAAAATTGAGATACTCGACGATCATAAACGCTCGTCTTCCAAAATGCATCGGCCGCAGATCCTCGATATCCATTTTGCGGCACGTTACCTTTTGAATTCCGTAGAAAATTGAGTGCCATTAGATAGTTGTCCGGACTGGAAACCGGCATAACGTGCTTATGATTCTTCGCCGCCGCCCGCAACATGCACGGCCCGCCGATATCAATCATCTCAATCGCATCCTCAAACTTGCAATTCGGATCGGCCACCGTCTTCTCAAACGGGTACAGATTCACCACGACCATGTCGATCGGCTGGATGCCATGCTCGGCGAGCTGCCGCATGTGCTCGGGGTTGTCGCGGTCGGCCAGGATCGCCGCGTGAATATTCGGGTGCAGCGTCTTCACCCTTCCGTCGAGCATCTCCGGAAAGCCCGTCACTTCCTCGACGAGCGTGACGGGAATGCCCGCGTCCTTGAGATGCTTCGCCGTGCCGCCGGTGGAGATGATCTCAATCCCGAATTCGTCCACCAGCGCCCGCGCGAACTCGGCGATGCCCGTCTTGTCGTAGACCGCGATCAGCGCTCGTCGAATCTTCTTTTCCGCCACGGCTGACGATCCCTCGCCTTTCCTCCGCGCAACAAAACGGGCCGACTCGCGTCATTCGCGAACCGGCCCGTAGCCTAACAGAATGGTCGCTCGGGGCAATCCGTCACCGCCCGCACCAATTAGTTGCCGTCGGATTCCCCGTCGGAATCAGAATCATCATCCTTCCCGCTACTCTCGTCGTCACCGCCCTCATCACCGGAATCTGCTTTATCGCCGGATCCCTCGTCGTCGCCACCTTCTTCCATCTCATCGGAGGGCTTAGAGGTGGCGCCTTCTTCTTCTTCGGCCTGGTCCTCGTCGGATCCAGATGCAGCGGGCTTCTCTTCCGCGCCCTCCTCGCCTTCCGAAGTACCCTCCTCATCCGGCTCCTCGCCCTTTTTCGCGGCCGGCTTCGCCGCACTCTTCGCCTTGCCCTCGGTCTTGGCGGGCATCTCTTCCTGCCCGGCCAATCCGTGACCGCCGACGGGCGTCGCCGTGCTCTTGCTGATGAGCCAGTCTTCTTCAAAGAAGCTGTCAGGAAGCTTGCTCTTGATCGGCCCAGTCCCTTGCGGTTTGGCCATCCTGTGGGCCGCGTCAATCTCTTCCGCGGTCTTCGCCCGGCGATCATTTCGAAGAACGTCGACCACTTGCTCGGGCTTCAACCGCGGTGCATCCTTGGATCGCAAACAGGCAATAGCGCCGCCGCCGCTGATTAGATAAAACGCCTGATCCGCCTGCGAAGCCGCCGTAAATTCCGACCTCGGCGTATTCAACGCCTGCGCGACGCTTCCATTGTTCACATTGACCTTGAGCACTTCCCGGCTGCCCGGCGAATACAAATAACTGTAACGGTCAAGCTGCACGAGGAATTGCCCGCCCTCGCGCCGCCGCCAGATTTGTTCGCCGGTCTTTGCATTCAAGGCAAACAGGCCCTCTTCGGGAATCGAGATGTACACGCGATCGTCCGCGACCACCGGCGCCTGCAACAGCGGCGTATCGAACCGCACCCGCCATCGTCGTTTGCCGCTCGACCGATCCAGACAGTAAAGCGACCGGTCGCTCGACGCCGCATAAACCGAGTCCCCGCCAATCACGAGGTCGGCAAAGATCGGCCCCTCCGTCAGGTACTCCCAATTCCTGACGCGGTCATCCTTGGTGCAGGAGACGATGCGGCCGTCCAGGCCGGCGAAATAGAGCTGCCCGCGATCGATGAGCGGCGTGCTTGCCACGGTATTGGGCGTCATGAGCTGCCAATACTGGGTGCCGTGCAGGATATCGAGCGAATAAAATCGCTGATTCGCCGCGCCGACGTAAATCCGCTTCGCGTCGGCCACCGCCGCGCAACTGGCCGCGAACGGCAGCTTCACCTTCTCCAGCGGAAGCTCCAATGAACCGAGCACCCGATCCCCAAGCTGCGCCGTAGCGCCGCCTTCCAGGCGCGTCAATTTGCCCATGGACTTGCGGTCTTGCACCGACGTCAGCTTCAACTCCGCCAGCGCCGGCGTGGAGGGGGTCACGTCCCCGGATTCGTTCGGCTGATAGACCCTCAACGTGTCGCCGGCGTGCACGCCATGCGCCTCTCCGACGCTGACGATCGCCGTATCGTGCTGTACTTCGATGACCACCCCGTTGATGGAGCGAGGCTCGTTCGCAGGCTCGCCCGTCCGGCGGTTCAGGACCATGACCTCGCCGCCGGTCGTGAAAAAGACGTAACCGCTTCCATGTGAAGGGCCGCGAATCGTCTTGTCCTCTTCCGCAAGGAGCTTGGACCATCGGATGATCCCCGTCGGCGCATGCACGGCGTAGACGCGATTGACATTCGTCAGAACGTACAGGCTGTCGTCGAGAAGGGAGACCCGCGATACCGCCTCGGTCGGCGGAAGTTTCAAGTCGAGTTCCCAGGTCCGCTGAAGTCCGATTCCATTCACGGCGCCGGGGGCCGCAAGGTCCTCGCCGAACGCGATTGCCGGCACGCACAGACAGGCGCAGCCCAGTACATAGATGGCTCGAAGAGTCCTTCTCACAGTCATTCTCTTTCCTCCCGGCACGTCGCCGCGACTATTTCCCCATCATCGGGATGCGGTCGGGCAATGGGCAGGCTGGGCTGGCAGGATTGGCGATACGGGCGGTATCGCTCAGGCTGGCCGATCTCCTACTAATCTAAGGGACGCGGCGGGCATGAATCAAGCCAAATGACCGCCGACAACCTCGGCCAGACACGGTTTTGGCCCTTTTGGATCGGCAATGTAACCGTATCGGAGCCTGGCCGATAACGGTACTTTCGATGATCTCGTTGCAGAGACCCCTACCATCGTCATTACAGGCCCTGCCGTTTCGGTCAAAAAAGTCTCCTGAACATATCAAGGGTTCGCACGCTTGCCCCTTGCAATACGCCCCCTTCGTGGGGATAATCTGATAAACCCGTCGAGAGTTCGGCGAAGCGTCGCCGGGCGTGAAAGGCGGGTTCTCACCAGATGCCGTCCGGCGCCGACAATCGCCGGCGGACGACAAGAACACGCGCCATGGGCCGCGACATCCCTGCCGGGGGGCGGGTGGAAAGAGCGAGCGTAAGAACACAAGCCAACCGGCCCTAAGCGTGCGATAAAACCAGGAGGATTGCCGTGAGCGTCCTGACAAAAGTGCTGGTCACCTTGCTGACCTTTCTGTCCGTCGCGCTGAGCATGCTCGTCGTGTCCGCCTTCGCCCAGCAGCAAAACTGGAAGGCCTCCGCCGAGGATTGGCAGAATGCTGCCACCGCCGCCCAGGCCAAGGAGCGGACCGTCTCCGCCAACGCCGCCCTGGAAAAACAGCGCGCCCTCGATCAACACCTGGCCGACACCGCCACGATCAACAAACTCAACGGCGAACTCGCCGCCAAGGAAGGAAAAATCACCGAACTCGATCGCGCCGTCGCCGACGCCCAAAGCAAACTCAACATCGAGCAGGGTCAGGTCACCAGCGCCACCGATCAAAGCAAGATGGTCTTCGCCGCCCTCAATAAGGAAAAGGAATTCAGCGCCAAACTCGCCAAACGAAACAGCGAACTGGAACGCGGAAACATCGACCTCACCGACCGCGTCAAGGAACTGACCACCAACATCGAGATGGCCAAGGCCCAGGTCCGGGCCCTCCAGCAGCAAATCGCCTCCATGGACGAAGTCCGATCCGGTGGCAGCCCCTCCGGCTTGGCTCAGGCCATGCAGATTCCCAGCGCCGCTGCATCCATGGAAGCGGGCGTACCGGCGGTACAGGCCCCGGACGGTGGCGGGTTGGCCATGCCCATTCGCGGTGAAGTCACGACCGTCAAGGACGATCTGGCCAGCATCTCAGTCGGAAGCGCCGACGGCGTCGCCCATGGAATGACCTTCCTGATTTACCGACGAGCCGGTTCGGCCGGCCATCCCCAATACCTGGGCACCCTGAAAATCACCAAGGTCGAGGCCAACCAGTCGGCCGGTCAGATCGAGCAATCCGAAGGAGATATCCACCCGGGCGATCAGGCCCGCGACGAAGCCAGCTTTGCCATGAAGGGCTGACGGACCCTGTGACAAGCCCGGCCAAATACCGGCAACCTAATCGTTGCCCGATGATTACGTTCGATACGGAGCTGAACCCATGAGTCAATTGCCTTCAACCCCCGGCGGATCGCCCTCAAGAGGCCGCCCCGTCAATGACATTTACACCGTCATGGTCGCGATCGCCCTCGCAGCGGTCGCGGGGACTCTGGCCTTCGCCATCGTTCGGTGCATCGATCTTCTCGGCAAACCCTTCCCCGGTTTTTGAGCCCGCCACAATTCACAAGATCGGGTCTCGGCGACCATTCTTTTTTGAACTTCTCCAATTCGCGCTATAGCCTAACGCCCGGCCGGGTGTAGAATGCCGCCCTTGGCTGAGCGGGTGTTATTTCTCAAACCGCTCGATCGAACGGATTGTGCATCATCGCGTACTAGTCCAAGTAGAAGGGATTCGCTGCCTTGTTATTCGACTCGCTCCTCGGAATGTTCAGCGTCGATATGGGAATCGACCTGGGCACATGCAACACACTCGTGTGCGTGAAGGGTGAAGGGATCGTCCTCAACGAGCCCTCCGTCGTCGCCGTGCGCAAAGGCACCAACGAAGTGCTCCAGGGCGGCAACGCCGTCGGTCTCGTCGCCAAGGAAATGCTCGGCAAGACCCCCGGCTCGATCATGGCCGTCCGCCCGCTCAAGGACGGCGTCATTGCCGACTTCGACATCACCGAAGCGATGCTCGGCTATTTCATCCGCAAGGTCCACGGCGGCCGGCGTTTCATCCGCCCGCGTGTCGTCATCGCCGTCCCCTCCGGCATCACCGCCGTCGAGAAGCGTGCCGTTTACGGCTCCGCCGAACGCGCCGGCGCTCGACGAGTCTATCTGATTCAAGAGCCCATGGCCGCCGGCATCGGCGCCGGCCTGCCCATCGCCGAAGCCCGCGCCAGCATGATTGTCGATATCGGCGGCGGAACGACCGAAGTGGCCATCATGTCCCTCGCCGACATTTCGGCCAGCACCTCGCTCCGCGTCGCCGGCGATGATCTCGATGAAGCGATCATCTCCCACATGAAGCGGACCTACAACATGCAGATCGGCCCCCAGACCGCCGAGAACATCAAAATCCAAATCGGCTCCGCCTCGGCGATTGATCAGGAACTGACCATGGAAGTTCGCGGCCGAGACATGATCAGCGGCTTGCCTCGCAAGACCGTCGTGACCAGCCAGGAAGTCCGCGAAGCCCTCCGAGAGCCGGTCAGCCAGATTCTGGAATCCGTCACCCACACCCTCGAACACTGCGAGCCCGAACTCGCCGCCGACCTCGTCGAGACTGGCATCCATCTCTGTGGCGGCGGCGCCCTGCTTCGCGGATTGCACACCGTCATGTCCGAGGCCACTGGTCTCGATGTCCGCGTGGTCGACGATCCGCTCTCTTGCGTCGCGCGCGGCACCAGCGTCTATCTCGAAAATCTCGCCGAATGGCGCAAGACGATGGAATCCGACAACGGCTCGCCGTAACGAGGGTGGCCGCTATCGCGCCGGCACATCCCGCCGGGTAAACACGACAAATCCCGCCATCCAGAAAACCGCCCCGATGGACAGCAAAATCCCCATGTTCGCCCACGGCCATGCCGCATCGCGAATCACGACGAGCGGCGTGTAATAGTGCAAAATCCCGGTAAAGCTCATCGGCCTCATCGCGGGCCACAGCGAACAGAGAAAATTCAGCACAAAGGAATAGAAGATCACGAAGAACGCGACGATCACCGCAGTTCCCCGCCGGTTGGACGCCGCCGAGACAAAAAGCCCAAGAGACGCCACCACCACCGCCACCGCGCAGAGGTTGCAAGTCACGATGGCAAACAGCCCAAGCGGCACGCCCTGCACTCCGGTCATTCGCAAGCCAAGCTTCGCACCGATCCAGACAAACCAGCAAAGCGTCGTTCCCAACAGCATCAACGCTGCGCTGATCGACGTATAGATTCTCGCCCGGGAAAGGGGTAGCGTGGCCAAAACGTCCATGGTTCCCCGGTCGATTTCGCCGGCCAGCGACCCGCTGGAAAGCGTCAGCGAAAAGCCGATCAACAGCACCCAGACGAGTGGATGACTGAAACCCAGGCTGAGCAGCCCGCCCGGCTTGGCGAACTCCGCGACATCGGCTCCGACCAGCGCGGAGATAAGCGAACGCACCCATGACAGCTTGAACCATTGCGAGATTTGTTCCTGCGGCACCGAGTTCATGGCAAAATTGAAAAGAACCAGAAACGTCGCCGCGAGAACCGCCGCCCCCGCCCAGAGCAACGCATAATCGCGAATCGTTCGCCGGACGAGCGGCAGACTGATCACGATCGCACCTCCTCCCGGGGCGACGGCTTTTCGTCCCGATAGTACGCCGCGAACAAATCCTCCAGGTCCGGCGACCCGATCATCACATCCTCCACTGGAAGCGACGACAACCAAGATAAAAGTCCCGGCACAGGGCCCTTCCACGCCCCCGTGACCATGCCGTCATGCGATTCGCCCGCGACCCAGTCGTCCGGCGGCGTCTGTTTTCGCCATTCGCTATTCGCTATTCGCAATTCCACACGGCGTACGGCCTGGCCTCGAAGCCGAGAGATCTCGCCTTCTTCAATGATGCGGCCGGCGCGAATAATGGCCACCCGATCGCAAAGCTGTTCGACCTCGCTCAGGGTGTGACTCGAAAAAAGCACCGTCCGCCCGTCGCTCGCCGCGGCCCGCAGCTCATCGTACAGCGTCTGCTGCACCAGGGGGTCCAGCGCTGTCGTCGGCTCATCGAGAATCAGAAGCTCCGGCCGATGGGCCAGCGCCGAAATGAGCCCCAGCTTCTGCTTCATTCCACGCGAATAGTCGCGAATCCGCCGGTCCAGATTCAAATCGAGCCGCAGGGCGAGCCGTTCGATCTCCTTCGCCCCCCCACCGCCGCGAGTCGCATCGCACCACGTGACGAACCGCCGGCCGGTCATCCATTCGTAAAGGTGCACCTCGCCGGAGAGATAACCGATCCGCCGGCGGATGGCCGTCGATTCACGCCAAACATCCCGCCCCAGCACCGTCGCGTGCCCGCCCGTGGCCCGAAGCAAACCGACCAGAATGCGCATGGTGGTCGTCTTCCCCGCCCCGTTCGGCCCAAGAAACCCGAAGATGGACCCCGCCGGCACGCACAGGTCCACCCCCGCCAGCGCCCGCACGTCGCCATACTGCTTCGTCAGGCCTTGCGTCTGGATCGCGTGCATAATTTGGCATTCTAGCCGAGCTTCGCCTTCCGCGTTGGCTCGCCGCACGTGCATCCTGAACCTGACGAGGTTATGTTTCACCGGAGCAAACGATGAAACGCCGCATTCGCTATTCGCTGGCAGTCTACCCGCCGTGGCGGGCCATTCGCTATTGGCCGATGATGGCGCTGATGGCCACGGTCGGCTGCGGCCCGCATTCTGTCAGTGATCTCGTCGTCCTGAATGCAAAGGTCTGGACCGGTGATGCCGTACAACCGGCAGCGACGACTTTTTCCATTCGTGACGGCAAATTCGTCTACGTCGGCGGCGACGAGCAGCAAGCCCGCCGCAGCGTGTCCGCTGACGCAAGAGTCCTGGACGCCCAGGGCGCTCGCATCCTCCCCGGCCTGATCGACGCACACCTCCACCTCGTCTCCGGCGGCTTACAGCTCTCACGGCTCAACCTCCGCGACGTCCCCGACCGCGCCGCCTTCATCGCCGCCGTCGCCGAGCGGGCCAAGAAGACGCCGAGGGGCCAGTGGATCCTCGGCGGCCGCTGGTCCACCGAAAGCTGGGCAGACCCCGCTCAACCGACGAAGGAATGGATCGACGCTGTCACGCCGGACCATCCCGTCCTGCTCTCCCGCATGGACGGTCACGGCGCTTTGGCCAATTCCGTCGCGCTCAAGATTTTCGGCATCGACGCAAGCGGCCCGGCCGACCCGCCCGGCGGTCAGATCGAGCGCGATCCCGCCACGCACGAGCCGACCGGCATCCTCAAGGACGCGGAGATCGACATCGTCGAAAAGCTGATCCCCCCGCCGTCCGCTCGAGAGATGGACGATGCCCTCGCCGCCGCGATGAGGGAGGCCCACTGTCACGGTCTGACCTGCGTCGACACGATGTCCGAGTGGCGCGACCTCGCCCCTATCGACCGGGCCCATGAAAAGGACCGATTGACGCTCCGCGTTCGCTTCTACGTCAGCGAACACGACTGGCCCGCCTTCCTGGATCGCGTGAAAGCGCACCGAAACGACGACCGGCTCCGCATCTGCGGCTTCAAGGAATACGCCGACGGTTCCCTCGGCTCGCGCACCGCCTACATGGCCACCCCCTACTCCGACAACCCGCCGGATAAGAAAGATTGGCGCGGTCTCCCTCGTCCCTTTGTTGAATACACTTGGGGACCAAAGAATTCAGAAAGACGATTATCGCAACTCCACGAACTTTGTGCCATGGTTAGCCCCCTGTCTGTAGCTGTCCATTGCATCGGTGATAAGGCGAACAAAACGGTGCTGGACATTTACGGGTATGAATTCGGCGGCAGATTTGGATCACCCGAACATATAAATGAAGGCATTTGGGAGATGGGCCAGAGGGTTTCCATGGAACCGCCTCCTCCGGTGCCGAAGGCAATGCGCCTTCGTATCGAACACGCCCAGCATCTATTGCCCGCCGACATCTCCCGTTTCG
Source organism: uncultured Planctomycetaceae bacterium (assembly GCA_964414585.1). Lineage (GTDB taxonomy): Bacteria > Planctomycetota > Phycisphaerae > UBA1845 > UTPLA1 > DATEMU01. The sequence continues at coordinate 12,021 of CAYPXR010000036.1, read as the reverse complement.
CAAAGCTCGGCGTCGTCGCCTCCATGCAGCCCCTGCACAAGGCCGACGATGCCCGTTATGCCGAAAAGGCCATCGGCCCCGAGCGGTGCAAGACGAGCTACGCCTTTCGCAGCCTGCTCGACGCCGGCGCGCACGTCGCCTTCGGCAGCGACTGGCCCGTCGTCTCGCTCAACCCCTTCCTCGGCATCCACGCCGCCGTCACCGGCGAGTCGCTCGACGGCAAGCTCTTCGTCCCCGAACAGAACATCACCGTCGAAGAGGCCCTCCGCTGCTACACGAGTGGCGCGGCCCACGCCTCCGGTGACGACGACCGCCTCGGAAGAATCAAGAAAGGCTACCTCGCCGACTTCGTCATCCTCGACCGCGACATCTTTCAAGTCACTCCTGACGAGCTAAAAAAAATCCAGGTGAAGGCCACCTATGTAAGTGGAAAGCCGGTGTGGACGGCCGGAAATGGCCCGCCTACCATGACGGCCGCCAATTGACCCTTTCTCCCACAAGGTTGAACGACCGTGTATCGACTTCGCGTTGAGGAACTCAGCCTCCCGGCGCCCCGGGGCGGAGTCCTGCGCTCTCGTTTCTGGAGAGAATGGTGCTTCATCCGCGTCGTCGTCAGCCGTTTCCGCTTTCGATTCGCGATCATGCTGGGCGTCATAGGGCTCGGTGGATTTGCATTCGAGTGCTTCCAACCCGAGAAAAATCGCTCCATCTGGGAGGGAATGTATCGCGTCTGGAGCCTGATCCTCGGTCAGCCTCCCGAGGACTTTCCAAATTCGCTGCCCATTCGGATCTTCACATTCCTGATTCCCGTCATCGGCGTAACGTTGATCATCGCCTGGATCGTGGACTTCGCCGTCATGATGGGCGATCGAAAACGCTGTGAAAGGAGCTGGTGCGTCATGATGGCCTCCTCTCTGTCGGACCACATTGTACTCGTCGGCCTCGGAAAGCTCGGCTACCGCGTCTATCGCCTGCTGCGTCAGATGGGCGAACCAATCGTCGTCATCGAACGAAACGCGAGCAACCAGTTCCTCGACACGGTTCGCCGCGACGGCGTTCCGCTGCTCATCGGCGATGCCCGCCGCGAGGCCCTGCTGGAGGATGCCGCGATTCGCAAGGCCCGCAGCATCGTGCTCGCCGCCGACGACGACTTGGCGAACCTGGAGGCCGCCCTCGACGCACGGAAAATCAAGCCCGACATCCGCGTGGTCATGCGAATGTTCGATCAGAACATGGCCGACAAGATCCGCGACGGTTTCAACATCCACATCGCCATGTCCCAATCCGCCCTCTCCGCTCCGGCCTTTGCGACCGCCGCGGCGCACGGCATGATCGTCAACAGTTTTGTCGTCGGAAACGAGCTCGTCGTCGTACAGCGCTGGAAAGTCCGCCCCGGCGGCCCGCTGGCCGGCCGCACCATCGGCGAAATCCTCGAACAACACCGCTGCGCCGTCATCGAGCGCCAAACGCCGGACGGCGCAAAACGTCTGTTCCCCTCGGCCGACATCCAACTGCGCGCCGGCGACGAAGCGCTTCTACAAGGAGCCTATGGCGAATTGATCAAATTAAAGGAAATGATCGAAGCGGCCTGACTTGCTAACGTGCATCACAGTGACGGCGACATGCCTCATTCAATGACCGCAAGAACGGCAACAATCCTATTAGCACGACGATCTGTGCCGCGCCGATTAACACATGACTCCATTCATCCGGAACCATCCACGGCAGATAAGCCTGCCAGGGATGACCGCTCCAACTGTTCGTCGTGCAAAAACGAAAGAACGCCTGGTCATACCAATTCGTTGCTGCGGACGCGATCAACGAAAGGACACCGACAAGCGAGGCTACCAGCGCCCACCAGACGCGCCCGCACGACCTCCGATCGACGCACCGCACGATTACGCCCCAGAACGCGATCCAATAGGTCGCTCGAATCAATACCATCAAGAGCGCCGGCCCCACCGCGACCGTCATGCTCGGGGTAGTCGGCAGAGGCGAGCCGGGAAGATAATCGTAAGCAAGAACCAGTCCATGCGCCACGAAGGGCAGTGCAATCAGCAGATAAGCCGCCCGGCGCATCGCCCAATCAGGCCGATTCAGACTTGCCATAACGATGACGAAATACCCGCAAAGTGAGACGATGGTCGCCAAATCACTCCCGTATTGCCATAAGTTCACGGATCGCCGAATCCACAGCCGATACCCGTGATCGTTGAGCCAGTGCCAGTGGCGATAGACCAACGTAACTTGAATTGTTAGAAACGTGGTGAAAATGATCGCCACGATCCAAACGATAAGGCCCATACGCAAGAGCCTAGCGGCGCGCCAGCTTGAAACATTCAATCCCGTCGGAAAAATGGAATGGCAAATCGCGAGCCCGCACTCCGGGCAAACGCCCCCCTGCGCCAACGATCGCAAATCGTAACCGCAGTTCCGACAGATTGACGGACCTTTTTCGGCATGACCCAACGCGATGGCCCTCGACGTCAACGTGAATGTCAGCGCTCAGGCGTCGATCGTCCCTCGGACCCTGCGACGATCGCCGCATTTCTCTTCCACATCTCCAGCCTCCCCCGATCCGTCGCCTTACCCTTCGTCGCCGCCTGATACGCCGCCTCGTCCCACACCGCGATCTCTTCCAAAACCGGCCAAGCCGCATCCACTCCCCTCGGCCCAAACCGTGGCTCTGCCGTTTGGCGGACCTCCCGATTGTACGGACACACCTCCTGACACACATCGCATCCGAAAACCCACTCCCCCACCTTCGCCGCCAATTCCGGCTCGATCGGACTCCGATGCTCAATCGTCAGATATGATATGCACTGCCGCGCATCCATCACATACGGCTGCGGAAACGCCTGCGTCGGGCACGCCTCCAGACACCGCGTACAAGTCCCGCAATGATCCGGCTCTGGCGCATCCTGTGCGAGCGGCAAATCAGTGATGATCGCGCCGAGAAAAAAATACGAACCGAGATCCGGATGCAGCACCATCGTGTTCTTTCCGATCCAGCCGATCCCCGCCATCGCCGCCAGCTCGCGCTCGATGATCGCCGACGTATCGACGCAAACCTGCGTCTCGAACGGCTCGGCAAACCCCTCGCGCATCCGCTCAACGAGCGCCTCCAGCTTCTCCCGCAAGACGACGTGATAATCCTCCCCCCACGCATACATCGCCACACGCCCGCGCGGCCGGTCATCCGGCTTCGGCGGCGCAGGCTGCCCATAGTTCAGCGCGACGACGATAACGCTTCGCGCCGACGGCACCCACGCCCGAACGTCCACGCGCGACTCGGCATGACGATGCAGATAACCCATCGTCCCCGCGTAGCCTTTTTGGAGCCATTGCCGGTAATAATCCGCTCGCGGAATCTCCGCCGCCGGAGCGATGCCGCACCGGTCAAAACCGGATTCCACGGCCGTTCGCTTGATCCAATCGCTTCGTTCAACCGGCGTCATCGTCAATAAAGCCTAGCGATCCCGCGGCTTTTTTGACAGCCGCCGTCCGCCGATCTATACTGCGCCGCTAATCCCCGTGAACCCGCAACAGGACAATGCCATGCTCTTTAACTACGACTGGTGGTTCGGTTCGGACTACGCCCGCCGCGTGCAGGAGGCCAAGCGCCGCTGCGCCAGCGGGCACTTCGCCCATCTGGACCCCGCCAAGATCGGGGGAGACAAGGCCTACACCAAGTTCATGTCCGAACTAGAATCCCGCACGATCGTCTACCTCCGCGACGGCTTTTCCTACGAAATGAAAGAGCCGATCGACATGAAGACGACAGGCTCGCTCACTTTCGAGTGCACGCCGGCCGACGACACCTACAAGGTCGGCGCCTTCGTCGTGACCCTCCCTTTCGAGGAGATCGTCCGCATCGAGGTCTTCGCCTTTCATCCCCAGGAAAAGCCCGAAGAGATGGCCGCCATCAAGGGCTTTGCCAGCGCCCAGGCCCCCACAATGCCCGCCAAGCGTCCCGATGAGCGGCCTGCCCGCCGCGACGCCGTCGACGAGGCGGTTCACCAATCGTAAATATATTGCCGCGCCGGCCCAATTCCCCTGCAGGGAGCCGGTTTCAATTAAGGCGTGAGACGCACTACCCCCCCACGTTTAACTGGCGAGACTGATACGCGAAGTCATTATTGGTGGAGCCGAGCCTATGAGAATGAGCAAGTATTTTCTGATCTTATCCATCGTCCTTCCCTCGATCATTGCCGCTCCCGCTCGCGCGGGCGAAGGCGATGTCGTCGCTATTTTTGAGATCAACGGACCGCTCAAGGAAGCGCCGGATCAAAGCGGCCTGGGCGAACTCTTCGGCGACAAGGCCCCGACCACGATGTTCGACCTGCTGGAGAAGCTGCGAACCGCCCGTGCGGACGAGAATCTGAAAGCGGTGATCTTCGATCTCGAGGAAGCAACGCTGGGCTTTGCCCAGATCCAGGAGCTTCGGGAACAATTCGAAGCCCTCCGGGCGGCGGACAAAGACGTCTGGGTCTTCACGGAGACGTTAAGCACCGGTCGTCTCGCGCTGGCCTCCGCAGCCAGTCAATTGATCCTCGTGCCCACGGGTGAGGTCGATTTCAGGGGACTATACGGCGAGGGGTCTTATTACAAAAACATGATGGACAAGATCGGTGTCGAGGCCGACATCCTGCATTGCGGGGACTACAAGTCCGCCGGGGAGCCATTCTATCGCACCGGGCCCAGCAAGGAATCGGAGGAGCAGACCAATCGGCTGCTCGATTCCATCTATGACGAAGTGATTGCCGCCGTGTCCAAAAGCCGTCATCTGGAACCGGAAAAGGTGCGCGAACTTGTCGACATCGGCACATTCAGCGCCAAGGACGCGCTCGAGGCCAAGCTGGTGGACAAGCTCGCCTATCGGGAAGACTTCGTCAAAATGGTCAAAAAGCGCTATGGCGCCGATACGAAGATCGAACGAAAATACGGCAAGAAAAAGGGGCCCGAGGTCGATTTCGAGAATCCCTTCGCCATCTTCAAACTCTTTGGCGAGATGATGAAAGGGCCCAAGCAGTCCGACAAGCCCGCCATCGCCGTCGTTTACGTCGAAGGTCCCATTACCGGCGGTAAGAGCGAATCCGGCCTTTTCGGCGGTTCGAACAACGCGGGATCGACCACCGTGCGGGCCGCCATCGCCAAGGCGGCCGCCGACGAAAACGTCAAGGCGCTGATCCTCCGCGTCGATTCGCCCGGCGGTTCGGCCATCGCCAGCGACATCATCAGCGAAGGCACCAAGCGATTCAAAAAGAGCGGTCGCCCGTTCATCGTTTCAATGGGTAATGTGGCCGGAAGTGGCGGCTATTACGTCGCGACGCTCGCCGACACGATTTTTGCGGAACCCGCCACGATCACCGGCTCGATCGGCGTCGTCGGCGGAAAAATCGTGACCAAGGGACTTTGGGATTGGGTCGGTATCACCGGTCATGAGTTCAAGCGCGGCAAGCACGCCGACATCATGAACACCAACCGAAAATTCTCCGACGACGAGAGGGCCGTGGTCAGCAAGATGATGAACCGGGTGTACGAGGAGTTCAAAGCCCGCGTGAAGGAAGGTCGCGGCGACCACATCAAGGGCGATTTGGAACCCCTGGCCGGCGGCCGCGTATACACTGGTAAGCAGGCCCTCGAGATCGGTCTGGTCGATCGGCTCGGCGGCTTTGCCGACGCCATCAAATATGCCGCCGGTGAAGCCGAATTGGGCGGCGATTATGAGCTGAAGGTCTTCCCCAAGCCCAAGAACATTTTGGACATGTTCGCCGAGGCGTTGGGCGGAAAAGAAGAGGACGACAATTTTGTAAGTCTCAAGGCCGCCGGCGCGAAAATCGGCGCCAAATTTGCCGGCCTGCCGACGATCGCGACCGGGCTGGAGGCCCTGAGCAAGGTCGATCCGATGAAGGCCCGGGCCCTGCAAAATTTCCTGATCCAGATGGAACTTTTGTCGAACGAAGGCGTTTTACTGGTAGGTCCTCCTTGCTTGGAGATGATGCCCTAGGCAACACAGATCGCGGTCGCCTGGTCAAACGCGCGGTCGCGTTTCTATAAACTCCCACTCCACCCTTTGGCCCGGTCGCTGGGAATCACATCCCTGCGGCCGGGCCAGCTTTTTTCTCGCTTATAATGAAGGCATGGGCAATCCAATATTCCTGGAGGGGAAAACATGTCGACTCAATTCTTGGCGTTAATGCTGACAGCAGCCTTTGTTCTTCATGGCGACCGGCCGCCGACGGGAAGCGACGACCCGATCCGGGCTCGTTTGAACAAAACGCTCGACGAAGTGCGGTACGCCGGCGAAGACCTGGACGATGCCCTGTCAGACCTGGCGGAGGAATCCGGGTTCAATCTCGTCGTGGATTGGCCCGCACTCGAGGCGATAGGAATCTACGACGATACGCGGATTGAACTCTCGCTCAAAAAGGTATCGGTCGCGGCGGCGTTGGACTCCGTTCTTCTGGTCGCCGATCAACATCATCTCGGCGCGGCGTTTACCATCCGCGACGGGCTGCTCACCATCACCAGCAAGGCCGTTCTCGACCGGCGACTCGAAGTCCGGGCCTACGAATACCCGCCATCGCTAAGACCCGGGATGATGGAAAAAGGAAATTCACCCGCCGGTGTCGGCGCCGTGCCATGGCGACCCGCTCCCCGCATCGGCTCCCTGCGATGGAAAAAGGAAATGCGTGCGCGCGGTCTCCCGCCTTACATCGGTCTGGCCGAGGCGATCCAGGCGACCGTGGACCCCAACAGTTGGGAACGACGAGGCGGCCGAGGCAGCATTCGAGTGCTTGGCGACAAACTTATCGTGCGCCAAACGCAAGCGAATCATGGATCGATCGAACGACTCCTCAATGACCTTTCAACATCGAGTCGCCCCGCGCGATAGTCCTGACCGACCGCCGTATGGCAACGAACGATCTTCACCCCTATACTCACTCAAGTTCGGCGGTCGAACGTCAACATCTGTGACACATGAATAAGTTTCTCGGACAAGCGTTGTCGTGCGTTTGTGCGGCAACCTTTGGGGTGGCTTGTGGCGATGGTGGCAAGAAAAAGACCGACGGTAACCGGCCCATGACGACGACCTCGACTTCCAGGCACACCAACAATCTCATCCACGCCACCAGCCCCTACCTCCTCCAGCACGCCCACAACCCCGTCGATTGGAACGAATGGGGACCCGAGGCGCTGGAGCGGGCGAAAAAAGAGGACAAGCCGATCTTTCTCTCCATCGGCTACTCCGCCTGTCACTGGTGTCACGTCATGGAGCGCGAAAGCTTCGAAAATGAAGAAATCGCGCGGGTGATGAACGATAATTTCGTCTGCATCAAGGTCGACCGCGAAGAGCGGCCAGACCTCGACGACATCTACATGATGGCCACCCAGGTCTTCACCCAGTCCGGCGGCTGGCCGATGTCCGTCTGGCTCACGCCCGACCAGCGACCCTTCTACGCCGGGACCTACTTCCCACCCGAGAGCCGCTACGGTCGTCCAGGCTTCAAGGACGTGCTGCTGTTCCTCGCCAAGGCCTGGAAGGAAAAGCGCGACGACGTCCTCAAGCAGGCCGACGGCCTCACCAACGCCGTGAAGCAACTCACGATCGTCCAACCGGGCGAAAAACTCGTCCCCTTCGAAATCGTCGCCAAAACCGCCGGCCATCTGGCAAAAGCGTTCGACCCCGTCAAAGGCGGCATGAGCGGCGGCGGCACGAACAAGTTTCCGCCGGCGATGGCGATGGACCTGATGCTTCGCGTATACCACCAGTCGCTCGCCGACCCGAAAGAATCCGGCACGGCGGGTAAGCAACTGCTGAGCCTCGTGGAACTCACGCTCGACAAGATGGCCAACGGCGGCATCTACGATCATCTCGGCGGCGGCATTGCCCGCTACTCGACCGACGTCGACTGGCTCGTGCCGCACTTCGAAAAAATGCTCTACGACCAGGCGCTCGTCGCCGACATCTACCTCAAGGCGTACCAGCTCACCAAGAAGCCGCTGTACGGCCGCGTCGCCCGCGAAATCCTCGATTACGTCATCACCGATCTGCAAAGCCCCGAGGGAGGCTACTACTCGACGCGCGACGCCGACAGTGAAGGCGAAGAGGGCAAGTTCTACGTCTGGTCGAAGAAAGAAATCGACGACCTGCTCGGGCCCGACGCTGCGATTTTCTGCGATTACTATGACGTCACGCAGGACGGCAACTGGGAACACCACAACATCCTGAACGTGCAGCGACCCGCTGAGACCGTGGCGAAGCTGCACAAGATCAGCGGGGAAGAACTCGAAAAACGGCTGGCCTTTTCGCGGAAGAAACTTTTCGCCGCCCGCGAAAAGCGCGTCAAACCGCACCTCGACGACAAAATCCTCTCCGGCTGGAACGGTCTGATGATCGCCAGCATGGCCAGGGGCTACCGCATCCTCGGCGACACGCGCTACCGCGACTCGGCGACGAAGGCAGCCGATTTTGTTCTCAACAGCGTGTGGCGCGACGACCGCCTGCAAAGGACCTATCGTCAGGGTAAGACGCATACCCCGGCTTATCTGGACGATCACGCCTTCATGATCGAAGCGTTGCTGAATCTCTACGAAACCACCTTTGAAACGAAGTGGCTTGACCAGGCCGTCAGGTTGAATGATCGCGTGATGAAACATTTCCGCGATCCGGCCGGCGGATTCTTCTTCACGGCCGATGACGCCGAATCGGTCCTCGTCCGCGCCAAGGACGCCGGCGACAGCGCCATCCCCTCCGGCAACTCGGTCGAACTCATGAACCTCCTGCGACTCTCGGTTCTGCTGGACCGCAAGGACCTCGCGCAGGAGGCCAAGAAAATGATGCAGGTCTTCGGAAAGCAGTTGGAGGAATCGCCCTTCCGTTCCGAACGGATGCTCTCCGCCGTTGATTTCGACTACCGGCGACCCCGCGAAGTCGCTTTCGTCGCCAAATCCTCCGATGCCGAAGCGCTTGACGGCCTCATCGACGCCGCCTGGCGTACGTACTCGCCCAATATCGTCCTTGCCCGCCTGTTGGAAGACAGCAACGACGCGGTCCAAATCACAAAGCGGATTCCTCTCCTCGACGGAAAAAAATCGCTCGGCGGAAAACCGGCGGCATACGTGTGCAAGAACTACGCCTGTCAGGCCCCGACAAGCGATCCCAAAAAACTCTGCGAACAAATCGCCCGATAGGCTACAATTCCCGCCGCGGAGGATCCGCGAACGCATAAACAGGGAGATTCATCCGATGAAAATTACGAATCTGACAGTGTTGAGCGGTTTGATCATTGGCGCCGGGGCGTTGGCCTTTGCCCAGCCGAAGCCGGAGTCCGCGTCTCCATCGACTCAGCCGGCTGTTGAAGCCAAAAAAGAATCGATGAATTCAACTTCGCCCGAGATCGAACCGCCCCACGAGCCCACGCCCACGGAAATCCTCAAAGAACTCTCCAAACAAAGCGACGCCGCCCCGCGGCCCGTCATCCCCCCGTCGCGCCCCGGTCAGACCGTCCGAAAGGAAGTCGAAGCCTCGGCGATCCCGCCAAACGCGATCGTCCCGCCGACGCCGAAGCTTTTTCCCGACGGCTATCGCATCGTCGACCGCCCGGGCCGATTGACGCGGGAAGGCGACTATTACACCTTCACATTCGAAAGCCGCAGTCAAGGCACGCCTGAATTGCCCATACGCCTCCTTCCGAACAGATTGCTCGAAGACATGGAAATTGTCTCCGAAGGCGGTGCCAAGCCCGCCGTTTTTCTCGTCAGCGGCGAGCTGACGGAATATCACGGAGTCAATTACTTGCTGATCCAGAAACTCCTGACGCGGCCAAATCTGGGCAACTTCAAATAGGGCGCGCAAAACCCCGTTGACCCCGTTGGAGTCGCGCCCTACCCCGCCTTCTTGAGCGACTCGATCGCCTTCTCTTCCAGGGCGCGCGCCTTTTGTAATACTTCAATCTGGTGGTTGCGCACGTCAATCGGCGGGATCGAGTCCGAGTATTGGTGCTCCGGCGGCACGTATTCCATCGCCCCCAACAGCAGACGAACTTCCTCATCGTACGAGTTGGCCGCCGTCGTCAGGTGAATCTCCCTCGAGCCGAATTCCTTCGCGATGCCGCGCAGGTAGCGAACGGCCGCGCCACGCGCATCGATGAGGCCCACATACGTCCAAAAGTTCGGATGCAGATAGCTCCGATCTCGGGCGGTGCGCAGGCTTTGGCACCATTCGTCAAACGATTTGCGCCCCTCCGCGTAGGGGCCTACGGCGCGCTTATCGAACAAATCGACCGCCCGGCGGATCGACGCCGCATGAATGGGTCGTCTCGGTGGCAATGGAAGTTTGGAGGTTAGCAGCACCACCGCCGTCGGCCAGCCCGCCGCGGGCTGATCGACCTGCTGTGCCGGCGGGTTGTACGCCCGACAAAGCCACAACCGATCTCGCCGATAACCCGTGATGATTCCCCAGTCCTCCGGCGGGATCACGTTGGCCGCCAGGACCGGCACGCTGTGATCGATGCTCTGTCGAATGGCTCGAAAAAGAGAGTCGGCCTCGGCGAGTTCGTCGCGACGGACGATCCGCACCTCGTATTGCCATCCGATCGCCGGAAAAAGGACGTCCAGACAATTATCCCCCACGAGCGGATCGGGATTTCCGACGTCCCATTTATCCACGCGAAACTGCGTGCGAAAGGCCATGCCGCTGATACCCATCAGCTCGTCGTAGCCGATCTTTCGCCCGGTCGCCTCCAGGATCAATTCCAGACAGTGCATGAAGGTGCAATCCCGGCCCTTGGCAAAACCCCGGATCGGTCCGACGCCTTCTACACGGACCGAGCCTGGTTGCTCGCTGACGATGGACAAACGGGATCGCTCGACCGGAGGCGGCAGGTCCGGCGACGGACAACCGGTCGCAACGAATGCCGTCAGAAGGACGGGCACGGTTCGAAGTGCTAATCGATAATACGTCATGCCGGATCGGCCATGGGGGTCGAACGATTGCGTTGAACGACGCTCATTTCAAGCGAGAGCCCTGTCCAGAAAGCGATCGGCAGGAGCCGACCCAGAATCATCATGCCGATCATCGCCATCCGCCCGGCCCACGTCAAATGCAGCGACAATCCGGTGGACAGGCCCACGCCGTTTACCGCGGCCGCCGCCTCGAAGATTTGCTCGTACCACGTACCATCAGTTGTTGCCGCGAGCACGAGGATTGCGATGAGGGTCAAAAGAATCCAAAGAAAGAACCAGCGAATCGTCGCGCGAAGCAGGAGCGACCGCGCCATCGGACCGGCGGGCGGAGTCCACGACGACCGTCTGACAATGAGCGACATTGCGATGATGAGAATCGTCGTCAGGCGCATCCCTCCCGCAACGCCTGCCGCCGATCCCCCGATGCACATCCACGCCAGCATCAGACCATAGGTCGGCCACGAAATGGCTCCCTTGGACAGGGGAATGCTTTGCAGTCCCGCCGACCGCAGCGTCGCGGAGACAAAGACGCCCATCGACCAACGAGCCCGGGGGCCGATGTCATCGCGGATGGAAACGCGTCCCTCACCGAAGTCCACGGGCCGAGGCGGCGCCAGTTTTTCCGGAACAAGCCGCGGATTTTCAAAAATGAATAGCAACACCGCGCCGAGAACCAACATGGCCAGGGCGCCCCCGGCCTCCCATTGCGGCAGTCGTCGCCACGCCGGGCGAAGGAGCGGCCTCGCCACCGTGCTTTCGTTTCCGGCGGAATGTCTCAGGAGGTCCAGGAGAATAGGTATGCCGAGCGAACCAACAATGGACAGGACCGAGATCACGGTAAAAACGAGTGAGTCGCCCAGATATCCGGCAAGGCCATCGGAGCGCATCATCCATCCGCTGTTCCAAAGGGCGCTGCCGCCGTGGACAACGCCCCACCATAGCCGTTGAAAGGTGGTCGGCGCATCGGTCGAGGTCCAGCCGTTCCACAGGATCGCGATCGCCGCCACTTGAAGGACCAATGAGGTCATCAGCACCGCCCGCAGCCGGATG
>CAYPXR010000035.1:0-14139 GCA_964414585.1 uncultured Planctomycetaceae bacterium | reverse complement strand
GGGCTGGGCATGAACATCCAGCTCGAAAAAGGCAGGTTGATCTGATCGTTGGCCCGACGCCCGGCCGCCGCGGCGGCCCGACGCCCTATGGAAGGAGCGTTAGAACATGAACCAGATCAAGTGCGAAGTCGTGGACAAAATCGACATCGCGGAATTGAAGGCGTTCTACGACGCCCAGGGTTGCGTGATGCCGCAGTCCATCGACAAGCTCTCGAAGATGGTTGACAACTCGGTCTGCTTCGTGACGGCCCGCGAGCCCGATGGCCGGCTCATCGGGATCGCCCGGGGCCTGGCGGACGGCGTCCGGGGCTATCTGACGGAGTGCAAGCTCGATCCGGTGCGACAAGGGCCGGGCGCCGTCACGCACATCGACGGCCGAATCGAGCACGATCAATTCGGCATCGCCCGTCAGATGGCCGAACTCGTGATCCGCGCCCTGGCCGACCAGGGTTGCGAGCGGATCGACGCGGCGGCGTACGGGACCGAGGTCGATTTTTGCGAGGAATTGGGTTTTCGGCGGGCCGCCGGCGTGGTGCCGATGATGCTCGACGTGTCCCCGGCGAACTCGGCCAAGAGCGCGCCGGTGACGGCGGGCGCGTCGGTTCCGGCCGCCGCCAGGAAGTAGAAGAATCGCGAAAGCGTTTGGATATCCGCGATCCGGCCTGAACCGGTCGCAGAGGAAAAGAAACGATGGCTGACAGCATTTACGATCGCGTGAACGATTACGGTTCGGTCAAGATTTCGCTGGCATCGCCCAACGACATCCGTTCGTGGTCCTACGGCGAGGTCCGCAAGCCCGAGACCATCAACTACCGTACCTATCGCGCCGAAAAAGACGGCCTGTTCTGCGAACGGATCTTCGGACCCGAGCGCGACTGGGAGTGCTTCTGCGGCAAGTACAAAGGCACGAAGCACAAAGGCATGATCTGTGACCGCTGCGGGGTCAAAGTGACGCACAGCCGCGTGCGCCGCAAGCGCATGGGCCATATCAACCTGGCCGCGCCGATCGTGCACATCTGGTTTTTCAAGGCGATGCCGTCGCGCCTGGGCGCGCTGCTGGACATGAAGACCTCCGATCTGGAAAAGGTCATCTATTTCCAGGACTACGTGGTCACCGAGCCGAAGGACACGCCCCTGAAGCGCGGCCAGATTCTCTCCGAAGAGGAATACCGCAGCAGCCTCGAAAAATACGGCGACAGCTTTGAATCTCAGATCGGCGCGGAGGCGGTCAAGACCCTGCTGTCCAAGCTGACGCTGGCCACCCTCAGCACCGAGCTTCGCGAGGCGATTCTCAACACCAACAGCAAACAAAAGATCAAGGACCTGTCCAAGCGTCTGAAGATCGTCGAGAGCCTGCGCAACAGCGCCAACGACCCATCGTGGATGGTCATGGACGTCATCCCGGTCATTCCGCCGGACCTTCGTCCGCTCGTCTTGCTCGACAGCGGCAACTTCGCCACGAGCGACCTGAACGATCTCTATCGCCGCATCATCAACCGAAACAACCGGTTGAAGAAGCTGATCGATCTGAACGCGCCGGAAGTCATCATTCGCAACGAGAAGCGCATGCTCCAGCAGGCCGTCGACGCCTTGTTCGACAACGGGCGCTGCCGCCGGCCCGTGCTCGGCTCGTCCAATCGCCCGCTCAAGAGCATGACCGACATGATCAAGGGCAAGCAGGGCCGCTTCCGCGAGAACCTGCTCGGCAAGCGCGTGGATTATTCCGCGCGAAGCGTCATCGTCGTCGGCCCCGAGCTGAAACTGCACCAGTGCGGTCTTCCCAAGAAGATTGCGTTGGAGCTTTACCAGCCGTTCATCATCCGCAAGCTCAAGGAGCGCGGCTTCGCCGACACGATCAAGAGCGCCAAGAAGATGCTCGAACGCCGCGACCAGGAAATCTGGGACATCCTCGAAGAAGTGATTTACCAGCACCCGGTCCTGCTGAATCGTGCCCCGACGCTGCACCGCATGGGCATCCAGGCCTTCGAGCCGATCCTCGTCGAAGGCAACGCCATCCGCATCCACCCGCTCGTCTGCAAGGGCTTCAACGCCGATTTCGACGGCGACCAGATGGCCGTCCACCTGCCGCTGTCCATCGAAGCGCAGGTCGAAGCGCACGTGCTCATGATGGCCACGAACAACATCTTCAGCCCGGCCAGCGGCTCGCCCATCATGTCCCCCAGCCAGGACATCGTCATGGGCATCTTCTACCTGACCTGCGACCACTCGCACGAAGCCACCCAGGAGGCGAAGCAGGCCTTTTCCAATTTTCAGGAAGCCCTCCTGGCCTATGAACTCGGCAAGCTGACGGTCCACCGGCCGATCCGTGTCCGCATCGATCGCGATCAAATGGTCGAGGGACAGAAGAAACGCCCCGTGCCCGTGCCGGCCAATCGAATCATCACGACGACCGTCGGACGGCTCATCTTTAACGACATCCTTCCGGCGGGGATGCCCTATTACAACTATCCGCTCAGCCAGAAGGGCGCCGGCCGCGTGATCGCCGATTGTTACGCCCATCTCGGCCGGGCCGAGACGATCGATTTTCTGGATCGCATCAAGGAGCTGGGCTTCAAGCGCAGCACGCTCGCCGGATTGTCGTTCGGCCTGACGGACATGCGCATCCCGGACAAGAAGAAGATCTTCATCGAGGAAGCCCAAAAGAAGGTCGACCGCATCACCAAGGCCTTCCAACAGGGGGCGATCACCAACCTCGAACGCTACAACCAGCTCATCGACACGTGGGTCCACGTCCGCGAGCGCGTGACCGAAGCGATGATGTACGAGTTGAAAAACGACTTCCGCGATCCCGACATGAACTACGTTCAGCCGAACGCGCCCGGCTCGCGCAAATACCTGAACCCGATCTTCCTGATGACCGACTCCGGCGCCCGCGGCAGCACCGACCAGGTCCGCCAGCTCGCGGGCATGCGTGCCCTCATGGCGAAGCCATCCGGCGAAATCATCGAGACGCCGATCAAGGCGAATTTCCGCGAGGGCCTGTCGGTGTTGGAGTACTTCAGCTCGACGCACGGCGCCCGCAAGGGTCTGGCCGATACGGCGCTCAAGACGGCGGACTCCGGCTACCTCACTCGAAAGCTCGCGGACGTCGCCCAGAACGTCATTGTCACCACGTCGGACTGCGGGACCATCAACGGCATCACCAAGGAAACCCGCTACAAGGGCGAAGAGGTCGACATCACGCTGACTGAATCGATCGTCGGCCGCATCGCCCGCGACACGATTCGCCACCCGGTCACCGATGACATCGTCGTGAAGGAAAACGACATCATCACCGGTGAAATCGCGCGGCGCATCGAAAGCACCCCGGCCGAAGGCGGCCTGGGCCTGGAAAAGATTCGCGTCCGCAGCCCGTTGACCTGCGAAAGCCCGCAAGGCGTCTGCGCCCGCTGCTACGGCGTGGACATGTCCACCGGCAAGATCGTCGAGGCCGGCATGGCCATCGGCATCATCGCGGCTCAGTCGATCGGCGAGCCGGGCACGCAGCTCACCATGCGAACCTTCCACACCGGCGGCGTCGCCAGCCGATCAGTCATTGAAAGCGATATCAAGTGCGCCAGCGGCGGTGTCGTGAAATATCACGATCTCAACGCCGTCCCGTTCGAGGACCCGGCGACGAATGAAAAATGCCTCATCGTCCTGAAGCGCAACGGCGAACTGGCCGTCAACGACGACAAGGGCCGCGAACTCGAGCGCCACAAGGTTCCCTATGGCGCGCGGGTCCACGTCACCGACGGCGAAACCGTCAAACCGCGGACCGTCCTGTGCAATTGGGACCCGCACTTGACGCCGATCCTCGCCGAAGCCGGCGGATTCATCCGCTTCCAGGACGTCATTGAAGGCGAGACCGTCCGTCTTGAGACCGAAGGCAAGGCGTCGAAGTACGTCGTCGTCGAGCACCGGGGCGACAAAAACCCGCAGGTCATCATCGAGGACAAAGACGGCAAGATCCTCGAATACCACTACCTGCCTGCCAAGGCGCGTATCGAAGTTCAGGAAAAGGACGAGGTCAAAGCCGGCTGGCTGCTCGCCCGCCGGCCGCGTGAACTGGCCGGAACCCAGGACATCACCGGCGGTTTGCCCCGCGTCACGGAAATCTTCGAAGCGCGCAAGCCGAAGGAACCGGCCGTCATGGCCGAAATCTCCGGCACCATTGAGATCCGCAGCGACCGCCGCCGCGGCAAGATGACCATCGTCATCCACCCGGACAGCAAGGACCTTGAAGCCCGCGAACACCACGTTCCGCAGGACAAGCACCTCCTCGTCCACGCCGGCGATCGCGTCGAGGCCGGCGACCCGCTCTGCGACGGCCCGCTGGTGCCCCACGACATCCTGGCCATTAAGGGCGAGGAAGCCCTCCAGAACTATCTGCTCCACGAGGTGCAGGCGGTCTATCGCTCACAGAACGTGGGCATCAACGACAAGCACATCGAGACGATCGTCAACCAGATGCTCCGCAAGGTGAAAGTCGACCAGTCCGGCGACTCGACGCTTCTGCCGGGCGAGGTCATCGACAAGTTCCGCTTCCGCGGCGAGAACCAGCGATTGTCCAAGAGCGTCAAGATCACCGACGTCGGCGACTCGCAGTTCGTCGAGGGACAAACGGTCACCAAGGAAGAACTCAACACGGCGAATGAGGCCCTCGAAGAGGCCGGCAAGGCCCCGGCGAAGGGTCGCAAGCCCAAGGCCGCGACGGCCGGCACGGTTCTGCTCGGCATCACCAAGGCCGCGCTCCAGAGCGAGTCCTTCATCTCCGCCGCGAGCTTCCAGGAAACGACCAAGGTTTTGACTGAGGCCGCCCTCAGCAGTGCGGTGGACAAGCTCGTCGGCCTCAAGGAAAACGTCATCCTCGGCCACCTGATCCCGGCCGGAACGGCGTTCAAGGACCACGTGGAAATGCCGGTCGATCACCTGGGCGAGCCCCCGCCCGAGGAGCCCGTCGAGGTTCGAATGCCCGAACTCGTCGGCGCGCCCGCGTCGGCGGAGACCGATTCGGTCGGCCTTACGGAAGGCGCGATGGCCGGAAGCGGCGCGACCGGCGGCCCGATGGCCGGTTTGCAGGAGGATTCGCAGGGATCGGAGGCCACGCTGGCCTGAGTTGACGGCCGATTACGCCGTCCCTTACACTATTGGGTTTTCCGTCGGCGGTCCGAACCCCCGGCGAACATGAAGACGTCTAGAGGTCGAAATGCCTACGATCAATCAGTTGTGTGCCAATCCGCGGCGCAACGAGTTGCGGAAATCCAAGTCGAAGGACCTGGAAAACTCCCCGCAAAAGCGCGGGGTTTGCCTCATCGTCAAGACGATGACGCCCAAAAAGCCCAACTCCGCCTTGCGGAAGGTCGCCCGCGTTCGACTGTCCAACGGCCGCGAAGTGACGGCGTATATCCCCGGCATCGGCCACAATCTTCAGGAACACTCCATCGTCTTGATCCGCGGCGGCCGCGTGCGCGACCTGCCCGGCATTCGATACCACATCGTCCGCGGCGTGCTGGACTGTGCGAGCGTCGAGGATCAGGACAAGTTCGGCGTGCGTCGCAACAAGTCGCGCAGCAAGTACGGCACCAAGCGGAAGAAGGCCTAAATAGCGGCCGGCGTCCCTGCCGGCCAACAGATATGACGAGGATTCGATATGGCGTTTAAGAAGTGGACCAATTCCGGCCGGCAGCTCCGGGGCGATGCCAAGCACAACAGCCGCCTGGCCAGCAAGTTCATCAACTGCATGATGTGGAGCGGTAAGAAGACCGTCTCGTCGCAGATTTTCTACAAGGCCCTTGACGCCGTTTCGCGGAAAATCCCCGACGTTCCGCCGATCCAGATCTTTGAAACCGCCGTCGACAACGTCCGCCCGAACATCCAGATTCGCAGCCGCCGCGTCGGCGGAAGCAACTATCAGGTCCCCATGCCCGTCAACCCCCGCCGCAGCCAGTCGCTGGCGATCCGCTGGATTCTGGAAGCCGCCCGTGCCAAAAAGGGCCGGCCGATGGATCAGCGCCTCGCATCGGAATTCATCGACGCCTTCAACCGCACCGGCGCCGCCATGACCACCCGCGACAACGTTCACCGCATGGCCGATGCGAACAAGGCCTTCGCTCACTTTGCGTGGTAGGCCTTCCCTGACACAACGGCAGTAGACCGCTGATCCGCCTGCCGCAGTGGCAGTTTGGGAGTCTCTCTGCCACTTCATTGCCAATCGCTAAGTCTTGCAACTTTCAATAGATACAATCCAATTGCTTCGATCGGATGCCCGGCATGGTACTTGCATTACCGGTCGGGCGAAGAAGGTCTAGCCCGAGGAATCCCGCCATCCCAAATCGCGGGTCTTGGAAAGAGGAAACAAATCACAGGCCGACTGCCTGTGCCGCAACTTCAGAACATTCAGGAGATCATCAACGATGGCTGCAAAGCAACTGACGTTTCACGAGGATGCCCGAACGGCGCTGCTCACCGGCGTGGAGAAGCTCTCCGCCGCGGTCAAATCGACCCTCGGCCCGCGCGGTCGGACGGCGATTCTGGACAAGGGCTGGGGCGCGCCAACGATCACCAAGGACGGCGTGTCCGTCGCCGAGGAGATCGAGCTTTCCGACAAGTATGAGAACCTCGGCGCGCAGCTTGTGAAGGAAGCGTCGAGCAAGACCTCCGACGCCGCCGGCGACGGGACCACGACCGCAACGGTCCTCGCCGAGGCGATCTTCAAGGAAGGTCTTCGCAACGTCGCCGCCGGCTCCGACGCGATGGCGATTAACCGCGGCATCGCCAAGGCCGTGAACGCCATCGTCGATGCCCTTAAGGAACAATCCCGTCCGGTCAAGGCCGACGCCAAGAACGTCGAGGACATTGTCCGCGTCGCCAGCATCTCGGCGAACAACGACCGCGAAGTCGGCGAGCGACTGGCGGACTGCTTCAAGCAGGTCGGCAAGGACGGCGTCATCACCATCGAGGAAGGCAAGAGCCTGGAGACGACCGTCGATGTCGTCGAAGGCATGCAGTTCGACCGCGGCTATCTCTCGCCGCATTTCGTGACGAACCCGGACGAGATGGCCTGCGAGCTGGAGAAGGCCTTTGTGCTCGTCTTCGAGGAAAAGATCAGTAATGTGACGAAGCTCGTGCCGCTGCTTGAGAAAGTCGCCAAGACGAAGCGGCCGCTGCTCATTATTGCCGAGGACGTTGAAGGTGAAGCCCTCGCGACGCTCGTCGTGAACAAGCTCCGCGGCATCCTGCAAGTCGCGGCCGTCAAAGCCCCCGGCTACGGCGATCGCCGTAAGGCCATGCTCGAAGACATCGCCATCCTGACCGGCGCGAAGCCCATTTTTAAGGACTTGGGCATTGAACTGGACGGCGTCGCGATCACCGACCTCGGCCAGGCCAAAAAAATCAGCATCGACGCGGATAACACGACCATTATCGAAGGCGCCGGTTCGTCGAAGGACATCACCGGCCGCATCGAGATGATCCGCCGGGAAATCGACGTCACGACCAGCGACTATGACAAGGAGAAGCTTCAGGAGCGGCTTGCGAAGCTCGCCGGCGGAGTGGCGCAGATTCATGTCGGCGCCGCGACCGAAGCGGAAATGAAGGAGAAGAAGGCCCGCTATGAGGACGCCCTGCACGCGACCCGCGCGGCCATCGAGGAAGGCATCGTTCCCGGCGGCGGCGTCGCCCTGGTCCGCTCTCGGTCGGCGCTCGACAAGGTCAAGACGATCAATCACGACGAGGAAGTCGGCGTCGAGGTCATCCGCAAAGCTCTCACCGCACCGATCATGACCATCGCCAGGAACGCGGGCATCGAGCCCGGCGTCGTTCTGCACAAGGTTGAGAACAAGACCGGCGCGTTCGGCTTCAACGCCCTCACGGAAGAGTACACCGACCTCGTGAAGGACGGCGTGATCGATCCGACCAAGGTCGTCCGCACGGCCCTGCAAAACGCCAGCAGCGTCGCCCGCATCCTGCTCTCCACCGACTGCTGCATTACCGAGAAACCCAAGGACAAGGACGAAGGCGGCATGCCCGGCGGCCACGACCATGACGACGAAATGGGCGGCATGGGAGGTATGGGCGGCATGGGCATGGGTGGCATGGGTGGCATGGGCGGAATGATGTAAGGAAATGACGAATGGCGAATAGCGAATGGCGAATAGCGAATGGCGAATGTAAAGACGCCGCGAGATTCGCCGTCAGTATTAAGCAAAACGAAAATCAGAAGAATAGGAGATGAGAAACCATGGCACGTTTGAAGATTACCCCCTTGGATGACCGCATCGTTGTCGAGCAGCATGAAGCCGAGGACAAGACCGCCGGCGGGATCATTCTTCCGCAGCAGGCGAAGGAAAAGCCGACGCGCGGCACCGTGCTCGCGACCGGCCCCGGCAAATTGCTCGAATCCGGCAATCGCGGAAAGATGTCCGTGACGGTCGGAGACGAGGTCTTCTACGGCAAATATTCCGGCACCGAGGTCGACGTCGACGGCAAGAAGTACACCATGCTTCGCGAGAGCGACGTGTTGGCGATCGTCGAGAAGTAAGCAATGTAGCTCAGCCGCCCTCGGCTGAGATCGAAAGGAAATACACACATGGCTGTCAAACAAATGCTCTTCGATCAGAAGGCCTGCGAAGCCGCGAGCACGGGGCTTTCCAAGCTTGCCGCGGCGGTCAAGGTCACGCTCGGCCCGACCGGCCGAAACGTCCTGCTCCAGAAATCCTGGGGCTCGCCGCGCGTCACGAAGGACGGCGTGTCCGTCTCCAAGGAGATTGAATTGCCACAGCCCTTCGAGAACATGGGCGCGAAGATGGTCAACGAAGTCGCCAGCAAGACGTCGGACGTCGCCGGTGACGGCACGACGACCGCCGTGGTGCTCGCCGAGGCGATCTTCCGCGAAGGGTTGAAAAATGTTTCCGCCGGCGCGAACCCGATGCTGCTCAAGCGCGGCCTCGACAAGGCCGTCGGGATCGCCGTCGACCAGATCGCCAAGATGTCGATCAAGGTCAAGGGTTCGGACGACATCGCCAAGGTCGGAACCGTCAGCGCCAACGGCGACGAAGCCATCGGCAAGATGCTCGCCGAAGCGATGGAAGAGGTCGGCCCCGAAGGCGTCGTGACCGTCGAAGAGGGCAAGAGCCTCGAAACCGAGAAGAAGGTCGTCGAGGGCATGCAGTTCGACAAGGGCTATGTTTCCCCCTACTTCATCACCGACGCGACGGAGATGGAGTGCGTCCTCGAAGACGCGTACATCCTGATCTATGAAAAGAAGGTCAGCTCGCTCCGAGATTTCATCCCGCTGCTCGAAAAAGTCGCAACGGCCTCCAAACCGCTGCTGGTCATCGCAGAGGACGTCGAAGGCGAGGCCCTCGCGGCGCTTGTCGTCAACCGCCTTCGCGGCATCCTCAAGGTCTGTGCGATCAAGGCCCCCGGCTTCGGCGATCGGCGCAAGGCCATGCTCGGCGACATCGCGGTCGTCACCGGGGGTGAGTTCATCAGCGAGGATCGCGGCCTGAAGCTCGAAAACATCGAGCTGAATCAGCTCGGCCGCGCCAAGAAGGTCGTCATCGACAAGGACAACACGACGATCATCGAAGGCGCCGGCAAGAAGAGCGAGGTCAACACGCGAGCCGATCAAATCCGCGCCCAAATTGAAAAGACCACCAGCGACTATGACCGCGAAAAGCTCCAGGAGCGCCTGGCCAAGCTGACCGGCGGCGTCGCGGTCATCCGCGTCGGCGGCGCGACGGAGATCGAGGTCAAGGAGCGCAAGGACCTCGTCGATGACGCCTTCCACGCGACCAAGGCCGCGGCGGAAGAAGGCATTGTCGTCGGTGGCGGCGTCGCCCTGCTGCGTTGCATTCAACCGATCCTCTCGGCCGCCAAGAACATGAGCGGCGACGAGAAGACCGGCATGACGATCATCGCCCACGCCCTTGAGTCCCCCGCCCGGCAAATCGCCGACAACAGCGGCATGGACGGCGCGGTGGTCGCGGCGGAAATTCTGGAAAACAGCGGCAACTACGGCTACGACGCCCGGCGCGGCGAATACGGCGACCTTGTGAAGGCCGGGATCATCGATCCGGCCAAGGTCGTCCGCAGTGCCCTGCAGAACGCGGCCAGCGTCGCCAGCGTGATGCTCATGACCAACGTCATGGTCACGGAACTGAAGGACAAGGACAAAGACCGGGAGATTCCCGGCTCTGTCCGATAGACATGTAACGAGCGTCTGTTTCAATCGGGACGGGCAGGGGCTCGTCCCGATTGTCGTTTAACCTGAACGATTCTCGCGATGTCAATCGTCCTGCGATACCGGCTCTAATGGCGACGAACGTGGCGAAGAAACGCGACTTCTACGAAGTGCTCGGTGTCGGCCGCGAGGCCACGCCCGACGAGATCAAGCGCGCCTATCGCCAGGCGGCGATGAAGTACCATCCCGATCGCGGCAGCGACGACCCTGAGTCCGAACAAAAATTCAAGGAAGCCGCCGAGGCCTACGAAGTCCTCGCCGACCACGAGAAACGCAATCGCTACGACCGCTACGGCCATGCGGGCCTGAACGGCGTCGCCGGGCACGATTTCTCGCACATGCGGCCGGACGACATTTTCAGCGTCTTCGGCGATATTTTCGGCGACATTTTCGGGATGGGCGGCCGCCGCGATGCCGGTATCGATCTCCAAACCGAAATCGTGCTGTCCCTCGCCGACATCGCCAAGGAGAGCGAGCGATCTCTCGAATTCACGAGAAGCGACTATTGCGACCACTGCAGCGGCAAGGGGGCCGAACCGGGCACCAAGATTCATACCTGTTCGACCTGCGGCGGTTACGGCCAGGTCGAACGCGCCGCCGGCATGGGTTTCTTTTCGACGCGCATGGTGACGGTCTGCCCCGATTGCCGCGGACAAGGCAGCAAGTTTTCCAAAGCCTGCAAGGATTGCAAAGGCTCCGGCAAGATGCCCAAGCATCGCGTCGTCACGGTCAAGATTCCCGCCGGCATTCACGACGGGCAGGTGATCCGCCTGCGCGGCGAAGGCGAGCCCGGCGACCAGGGCGGCCCGCGCGGGGACCTGCATTGCCATATTCGCGTGCAGGAGCATCCGTTTCTCCAGCGGCACGGCAACGATCTGCTTTGCGAAGTACCGATCACCTTCACCCAGGCGTCGCTCGGCGCTCAACTGGAAATTCCCACGCTCGATGGCAAGACGGAAGTCACGGTCCCTCCCGGCACACAAAACGGCGAGATGTTCCGACTTTCCAAGATGGGACTGCCCGACATCCGCTCGCGGCGCAAAGGCGACCAGGTCGTTCGCGTGTTGATCGAGATCCCCCGCAAACTCAGCAAGAAGCAGGAAGAACTGCTTCGCGAATTTGTGAAAACCGAAGACGCGCACGTCCTTCCCGAAAGCAAGGGCTTTCTGGAGAAGCTCAAGAATTTCTGGAGCAATCTCGCCGAATAATCGGCCAACAGCCGTTCAGGCGACAAGAATACCCTAGGTCGAATTCGTACCATGATGCGTCACAAGAAAGAAGACCTCTCCATCGCGTCGCCGGAAGAAGCCGCGCAGGACGCCCAGGGCACCGCTGAGACGCCGATGGTCTCCGATCCGCCGGTCGAGACCCTCGACGCCCTTCGAACTGAGCGGGACCAGCTCAAGGACAAGCTCCTCCGGGCCCAGGCCGAGTGCGCGAACATCTCCAAGCGTCTTCACCAGCAACACGGCGAGGCGCTTAAGCTCGCCGGCATGGGACTGGCCCGGGAGCTGCTTCCCATCGTGGACAATTTCGAACGATCGCTCGAAGGCATGACCGCCGAGCATGAGAAAGACAGCGTCATCGCCGGGATCAAGCTCATCGCCGATCAACTGGTCAAGGTCCTCCGCGACCACGGCGTCGAGCCGATCGAGGCCGTCGGCAAGCCGTTCGATCCCACCTATCACGAAGCCCTCATGTCCGACCCGGCATCGGATCTCCCACCCGGGACGGTCACGAGCGAGCTTCAACGGGGCTACACGATGCACGGCCGCGTGCTCCGACCGGCGCGGGTCACGGTTGCCGCCGAACCCGCCGAGCAAAGCCAGCAGGAATAGCCATGCCGACCTACGAATACGAGTGCAAGACCTGTGGAGCGGTGTTCGACGTCTTTCAGTCGATCAAGTCACCACCGCTGAAGAAATCTCGCTGCGAGAAATGCGACGCCGTCCGCCCGGTCAAACGCCTGATCAGCACCGGCGGCGCCGTCCTCTTCAAGGGTTCCGGCTTCTATCAGACGGATTACCGCAGCGAGAGCTACAAGGCCAAAGCCAAATCCGACAGCCCGACAGAGGAACCCTCCTCCGGCGGCGGCGACAAGTCCGGCACGGCCCAAACGTCATCCGCCGAGAGCCCGGCCAAGACCTCCGGCGATTCTTCCAAATCGACGCCGTCCTCTCCGAAAAACGATAAGAAGAAATAGTCAGGCCTCGAACCACTCAACGTCCGCCGGGCCGGCCGTTCGATGCGTCCGGCTTCGATGCGCGATCGATCACCTCCATCAGATCGCGAACATCGCCATTCGTGGGGTCCGTCGCCAGGGCCCTTTCGAGATGAAGCCGCGCCCCCGCCAAGTCATCGAAATTCCTCATGGTCTGCTCACCCTGGACCAAATAGGTAATGTCATAGGGCAAATCGAGCTGCGCTTCCCTCGGGACGGGCACAAACCGCCCGCCGCAGGCCGCGGCCTCGATGTTCAAATAGGCCTCCGCCGACATGAACCGAAGTTTCGGGCACCGCTTTTTCAATTTGTCGAGACCCTGCATGGCGAACGCAAGAATGAAACGATTCTCGCCGACGTCCGCGATGATCATGTGCTTCATGCGCCCCGCCCGTGCTAGGTACGCAAAGTGAAAAAGCTCCGGATGCCCCAACGGCAGGATCAGATGAACCGTGTTGGTGGCCCACAAATCCACGCCGCGCTCGACGGCGTAGTACGGATCGGCGGCCTTGTCGTGCGCCATGATCCGCGTCTTTCCCTCGGGAATGGGGCGATGAGCGACCTCACGATCGGTCAAACCCAGCCGGTCCAGTGTCCGCAGTCCGCTGTAATACGGAATCGCCCCCACGCAACCGATCGCAATGTGCAAGTCGCGTGGGACCTTTCCGGAGTCGACCAATTCCCGCAACCACGTCGCCTGCTTCTTCACGGTGCCGAAAAAAAGCGCATGCTCTTCCTGTCGAAGCCCGACAAAGTGGCGGCTGATCTCATTCATCACATCGTTGTAAAGCCTCAGATAGGCGCCGACGCCCCACGTCTCGAAAAGCCGGAGATGTGTTTTTGAGCTGATGATTTCCGCGATATGGTCCGCACGCGGAGTGATGCCCGGAAAACCGGGGCGATAATCGCGCGGCGCGTCCAGATGAGTCAGTGCAGGGATCGCCAGGCTGACGGCCCCGCAAATCACAAGATAAGCAGCGACGCCAGAGGCCGCGACCCTGCGCCGGGAAAGCCCGCACGCGCCGAAATAAAGCAGGACGACCAGAAGCGGAACGTACACATCCACGGGCCGATACTCAAAATGATCCCCGCCGATCGCCGCGATGTAGAGCGCATGCGGAGCGACCGCCGCGAGAATCACCAGCACGATGTCGCGCCGCCCCATCCGAATCAGTGAAACAATTCCGGCGACGACTAACGGGAGCCAAAACACCAGACCATACTCCAGGGCGAAGGCCGCGAGATACCGTCCCCCCATGTCCCACCACGCACCGCCGACCTTGGCATAGTAGGTGTTGGGCAGCCAATCGCCGTAGTAGGCCTGACGAAATAGAAAATGGCCCCCCACCAGGGTCACGTACATCCCTGCGCCCATCGCCATGGGGCGGAAACGGAAACTGCGGTCCAGGGCTTGTAGCACCATCCTCGTCGCGATGACGCAGGCCGCGATGAGAAATCCGTCCGGACGCGTCAACGTCGCCAGCGCGAGGAGCAGTACGCTGAAAGGAAATCGGCTGACATCTCCTTCGCGCATCGCCTTCATTTCATCAAGCGTGCAGAAGACTCCGCCGCAGACCAACAGTTCAAAAAGTTTCGTCTCCAGCCCGCCGGTGGACCACACGGCATAGCTGCGGTTCGCCGCGAGAAACGCCGCCGGCACGACCAGCCACCA
>CAYPXR010000034.1:0-24383 GCA_964414585.1 uncultured Planctomycetaceae bacterium | reverse complement strand
TCTGAGATGATTCCATTCAACGCCGCATAGAGCGTCGTCGTCTTACCGGAACCGGTGGGGCCGGTGACGAGCATGATGCCGTGGGGCTGACTGATGATGCCCTTGAAGTTTTCGAGCATCTGGTCGTCAAAGCCCAGGTCGCTCAGCGACAGCAGGATCGCCTGCTTGTCGAGAATACGCATGACCACGCCTTCGCCGAACACCATCGGGATGATGCTCACGCGAAGGTCGATCTCGCGGTTCTGCGCCCGGATCTTGAAGCTCCCGTCCTGGGGAAGCCGGCGTTCGGCGATATTCAAATTCGACAAGATCTTGATGCGGCTGATGATCGCCGCCTGAAGCTGCCGAATCTGCGGCGGCACGTTCGTATTTCTTAGAATGCCGTCCACGCGGTAGCGAATCTTCAGATCGTTCTCGAACGGCTCGATGTGGACGTCGCTGGCTCGCTCGTTGATCGCTTCGAGCAAAATCTCATTGACGAGCTTGATGACGCTTGCGTCCTGGGCCATCTCCGCCAGATCGCCCGCCGATTCATTCACGTCGCTGACGACTTCGAGGCCCTCTTCCTCCACGAGCTGCGTGACGGTATCGCCGCCGACGCCGAAGTGCTTTTTGATGATCTCGTTGATCTCGCTTTCTTTCGCGAGCACGGGCTTGACCTCCAGCCCGCAAAGCATGCGCAACTCGTCAAAGGCGTAGATCTGAAACGGGTCCGGCGTCGCCACGCGGAGGCTGCCGTTCACCCGATCGAGCGGGATCAGCTTCGCCCGGTGAACCAGCTTCGACGGCATCTTCCGAAGCAATTCGACGTTGACAGGCACCTCCGGGCCGTCCAGATCGACGACGTCGAAATGATAGAGCGTGCCCAGCGCCGACAGGACATTCGTCTCGCTGCAATAGCCGAGGCGGACCAGCACTCGGTCCAGCCGGTCCGTCGGACCGCACTGCTCATTGGCCGCCTTGAGCTGTTCCGGCGTCAGGAATTTCTTTTCTAGCAGGATGTCGCCGAGATTCACGAAAGGCCGCCCTTCGTCTTCTGCCTGTTCTTAAGATCGGTTACGGTCGCGTCCCCCTTGGCTACGGACAGACTCCGACCGCGGTCCATCAAATCTTACCAATGACGCCGTGGGAGGTTGCATGACCTGCGAGCATATCGGCGTCCGTCGATTGACGCCAACCCGACTATCGCTTAAGAGCCGAAACGATAAGATATTACCGCCCCCTCCATTTGGGTTACGAACTCCCATAGATTGTCTGCTTGGGTGAATTGCATGCTCGCGTTGAACCAGTTTCTCGACATCTTCCTCCACATCAACAAGCATCTGAACGAACTCTGCACGGAGTACGGGGGCTGGACCTACGCCATCCTTTTTCTCGTGATCTTTGCCGAAACAGGCCTGGTCGTGACCCCCTTTCTCCCCGGCGATTCGCTGCTCTTCGCCGCAGGGGCCCTGGCGGGCGGCGGTTCCCTCAACCCGCTGGCCTTGTTTCTGCTCTTGTCCGCGGCGGCGATCATCGGCGACGGCGCGAATTACGCCATCGGAAAATACCTCGGCCCGCGCGTCCTGAAGGACGGGCACACCCGATTCCTCAAGAAAGAGTACCTCGACAAGACTCATGCATTCTATGAAAAGTACGGCGCCAAGACAATCATCATCGCCCGGTTCGTGCCCATCGTGCGCACCTTCGCGCCCTTCGTCGCCGGCGTCGGCACGATGACCTACCGACGCTTCTTCGCGTACAACGTCATCGGCGGCGTCTTGTGGGTGGCGATCTGCGTTTTCTCAGGTTATTTCTTCGGCGGCATGGAAATCGTCAAGAAAAACTTTGAATTGGTCATCCTGGCGATCATCTTCATCTCCGTGCTCCCGATCATGGTCGAATACCTCAAGCACCGCGCGGCCCAGGGCCGCGAATCCGCCGCCGCACAGCCTCCGTTAGATTGAGTCAACACCCCCGGATCCCACCTGAACGGACCCCATCGTCAGGGGCCTGTAGATGGCGGCTTGTCGCGAAACTTTCATCTTTTCGTTAAACGATTCTCAAAGTCCTCAACGCAGAGCGTCCCTTTGCGCTTGCCAGGGCGAATTTCGAACCCTTCGCGCCGCAGTTTGGCGGCCTGGGCCTTGATCCCGCCGGGCAGCTTCTCGTGCAGCGTCCCGTCGTCCCGAATCGTCCGCCAATAGGGCGTGATCGTCTTCCGACCGTTGCGGCGGTCTTCCTCTGCGGTCTCGGCGGCGATGCGAATGAAGATGCCGGTCGTCAGCGGGCAGGCATAGGTCGCCTTTGCCTTCTTCGCGAGCTTCTGACGAATCTGCCCAACAGTAATAAGCCGCGACCGCCGGACGCCGCGCATGACGGTGTCAACATCGAGCGGCTTCGGAATGACCATTGTCCCCTTGCCGAATCGCCTGGCCATTTCCGGCGGAATGCACACGACCTTGCCGTGGTTGGGGTTCTCCGCTTCGAGCTTGCCCCGCCAGGTTTTCCCATCGCCGAGTTTCCACGTCTTTTTGGCCAGGATGAGACCCCTCGGAGGCGTCGCCGGTTTCAATCCATCCGCTAATTTGCGCGAGCATAGTTATAAGTGCAAGCGCTGGGGTCGCAGTTGATATTGTGCGTGGTCAGCGCGTTGTCGTTGTTCGAGAGCGTATAGTTGTGCGTCTCGCCGGGGTAGAGGATCGGCGAGCAGCCGACCGTGCTGCACTGCTCGGTCGGTACGCCGCCTAGGGTGTCGAGCCGCAACACGGCGGCATCGGGAAGGACTCGCCAGGTTCCATAAATGTAGACGCGCGCGCCAAGCGCGTAGTTGGTCTCCTGTGAAAAGTTCGCGTTGTTTTGCAGGATCAGTTCGATCGTACCGGCGCCGAAGGTCGGATCGACAAATTGAGCCCGCCAGACGCCCTGAAGCGCCGCCGGGTTCCCCCCACCGGCGGCGACCGCTCCGACCGGCGTCGTCCCGCATCCACCGCCGGCCCCCATGTTGGGGACAAGGATGCTCGACGCGACAAAGAGAGCCAGGGCCGCGGATCGGGGGGAACGGTCGCAATGACGCTTGGCGAAATCAATTTCGCCCCCGATATCGTGGTTCTTCATGTTCAAATCGTGCATGACGTGATCTCCTCGGACAAATCGCCCCCACGAGCCCACGCAAGGGCTCATTTGAGAACAGGCTGGTTGTCCGAGGATACCTAGCAGAGTTTGGGGTCGGGTCTGAAAGAATTTTCGAAAGAAATTCTGGCCTATACGTGCACCGGCGGCTCAATCTTCGCCCACTCCCCCGCCGCCGGCTTCTTCTGATATTCCTTCCACGTCATGCTTGGCATCCCGCTCGGAACCTTCCTCATCGTGATGCACCCTTCCACCGGGCACACCAGCGAGCACATATTGCACCCGGCGCACATTCCTGTTTGATCATGTACACGCCGATGTCGGCACCCGGACCGACCCACGCTTCTTCACGTGCATCGTGATCGGCGGCGTCCAACGCAAGAAATCGATGGAGTTGGCCCTGACGCCGGACACCTCCACAATCCTGGCGCCCAAAGGTAGACGACTGAACAAACCGAAATTCAGAATCCGGCCGAAATTGCGGTCTATACTTCCTTGCCATGCGAGGGGTGCGGAGACGGTCTTGGGCTGTCTTCCTGTGCGCTTTCGCAATCACGGAGGGTTGCGACGACGCCTCCGTGACGCTATTGCGCGTTCTAACTCCTGCCGCCGTTGCCTTTCCGCGGCAGGTCGAAATCTACAATGGGTTGGAATTCGCCCGGCCGGATGGAAAGCCGCTCTACTTCGACTTTTTTCGTCCTTTTCCGCACCGCGAGCCTGCGCCGCTCATCATCAACATTCACGGCGGCGGATGGTATAAAGGCACGCGCGACCAACTCGTCGAATTCAGTTACGACTTTGCCGCCAACGGCTATGCGACCGCCCAAATCGACTATCGCCTCACGGGAAATGGCGTGTATTTTCCAGCGCCCGCCGCCGACGTCCTCGAAGCGATCCGATTCTTCAAGAGCCATGCGGATCGCTACGGCATTGATCCCGATCGAATCGCCCTGTTCGGCGCGTCGGCCGGGGGCCACCTGGCAATGCTGACGGGCATGACGAACGACACGAGTCGTTTCGACGCATCGCGTCCGTCAGGCGAGACATCCGGCGTGAAAGCCATCATCTCGCTCTTTGCTCCGACCGACCTGACCATCGATCCTTTGCCGGACTATCCGGAGTTGTACTCTGCGATGGCAAGCCTCTTCGGCGTGCCTCTGGGTGCAGCCGGCGATCTTCGTGCGGCGGCCAGCCCGATCAGAAACGTTCGAGCCAACGGCCCGCCGATTCTAATTATCCAAGGAGACGCCGATACACTCGTTCCAAAAGAACAGTCCTTCGAGATGGTAAACGCCCTTCGGCTCGCCGGACAGCCTTGTGTCTTCCTGGAAATTCAAGGAATGGACCACATGATCGGGGGACTGTGGTATTCAGAATACGGTCAGCGAATCCGAAAATCGGCGTTCGATTTCCTGGTCGCGAATCTCTGAAACGACATGCGGCGCACTCGCCTTGAGTCTTCACACATGTTGTGGCGGCTCAATCTTCGCGCACTCCCCCGCCGCCAGCTTCTTCTGATACTCCTTCCACGTCATGCTCGGCATCCCGCTCGGTACTTTCTTCATCGTGATGCACCCTTCCACCGGGCACACCAGTGAACACGTGCTGCGACCTGCGCATGCTCCTGGAACGAAGGTCTGCCGCCTGTCAAGATAAAAGCTTACACTGCGTGAGGGCGTCATCGACGGGGTTCGACTACTTACCACCATAGACTAGGAGTTCCCCGAAACGCCGGGGCCAATCCCAGAGGTGATCCGTCTGAATCACCAGGAGAACGATTCCCTTTTCGTTCTTCCGTCGCAATTCTGCAAATCGTGACACACCCTTGGACTGTTCAAAGAGCATGAATTCACTGTTTGGCGAGCAGGTTTTCTTGGTGCCTGTGCGAACTTGTTCACCTGCAAACACGGTTTGAGAAGCGCGCGCCTTGGCTTTGTTCAGTTGTAGGTCGCTTGCTACAGCGGTTTCCAAAATCTGCCACGCTCCGTCACGATACTTCAAAACAGATGCTTGCCTTTCATTGGGATTTACAAGCGTGAATTCCACAGCCGGCGGTAAAAGTGTTTCGACTCGGAAGTCGATGGGACGGGCGTTGGGAGGAAAATCAACGGGAACCGCCGAAATTGAATATTTCTTCGCGCTTTCAATCTGAACAACCGCCCACTCGCCATGATTATCTGAGTCTGGAAAAAGCAAAACGTGTCGTCCATCGGCGTCGATCAAAAAATCCCCTTTGCCGAGCACGACTGTGTGGCCCGTTAAGCAGCTGGTTCGTGAAACCTGATAGGAAATACTCGGCGGTAGAAGCCAGTAGTGGATTTCTTGCCAAACCAAGTATTTTGAATCGTTCGTGAACTCTCTGGTGCCAACAAGTCCGGGCGAACAGCCGGCGCAGTAAAGTGCGGGTGCGAGAACCGAGGCCAGCACCGGCATTGCTGCGTTTGTGCGCATCATGCGATACAAATCAAGAAAAGTAGCACTTCGTCACACATGTTGTGGCGGCTCAATCTTCGCGCACTCCCCCGCCGCCAGCTTCTTCTGATACTCCTTCCACGTCATGCTCGGCATCCCGCTCGGAACCTTCTTCATCGTGATGCACCCTTCGACCGGGCAGACCAGCGAGCACATGTTGCAGCCGACGCACATATCCTGCTTAATCGTAAACACGCCGACGTAGCCGTCGCCCATGCCCGGAAGCACCTCGATGTCGCCGCTCTTCACGAAGGACATGTTCGGATTGACGAGTTTGGCGCCGTTGCCGTTCGTGGCTTGAGACTTGAGACTTGAGGCTTGAGGGGAGACGGCGGCAGCCCCGTACCGCTTCACAAAATCATCCTCCGGAACCTTCTCCCACTGGATCGACTGATGACAGCCGTCTTCACAGGCGATGTAGCACAGCCCGCAATGGACACACTTCTCCTGCGATATCTCGGCGACGACCTTGTTGCCCAGGTCCAGATCGCCCCAGTCGCAGATATTCGGCGCGGCCTTGCCCGCGAAATCGCTGACGCGGCGGAAGCCCTTCTCGCGCATCCAGTTCTTCATGCCGCTGATCATGTGCTCGACGATGCGGAACCCGTAGTGCATGACGGCCGTGCAAACCTGCACGCTCGATGCCCCGACCAGCATGAACTCGACCGCGTCCTGCCACGCCTGAATCCCGCCGATGCCGCTGATGGGGATCTTCCAGCCCGGATCGTTGTAAATGCTCGACACCATGTTGAGCGCGATCGGCTTGACCGCCGGTCCGCAATAGCCGCCGTGCGAGCCCTTCCCCGCCACGGCCGGCCTCGGCGCGAACGTGTTGAGATCGATGCCCATGATCGAATTGATCGTGTTGATGAGACTGACAGCGTCCGCCCCGCCCTTTTGCGCCGCGCGGGCAATGCCGCGCACGTCGGTGATGTTCGGCGTGAGCTTCACCATCACCGGAATCTTCGCCACCTCCTTGCACCAGCGCGTGATCATCTCCGTGTACTCGGGTACCTGCCCCACCGCCGCGCCCATGCCGCGCTCGCTCATGCCGTGCGGGCATCCGAAGTTCAGCTCAATCCCGTCGCAGCCGGTGTCCTGCGTCTGCCTGACGATGTCGTGCCACGTCTCCTGCTTCGATTCGACCATGAGCGAAACAAAGAGGGCATGGTTGGGAAAGTCTCGTTTAACTTCGCGTATCTCGCGGAGGTTCACTTCCAGTGGCCGGTCAGTAATGAGTTCGATGTTGTTAAGCCCGACGACCTTGCGACCGTCGTAGTCAATTGCGCCGTAGCGCGAAGAGACGTTGACGATCGGCTCATGGTTTAGCGTCTTCCAAACCGCCCCACCCCACCCAGCCTCAAAGGCCCGCCGAACCTGGTAGCCGCTGTTCGTCGGCGGCGCCGAAGCCAGCCAGAAAGGATTGGGGGCATTCACGCCGCAGAAGTCGATGGAAAGATCGGGGGTCATGATGAGCTCCTGTACGCCCGTCGATTATACCGCGCTGGCGAAACCTCGAGATTGATGCGGGATGAACAATGTTGGGTCGAATACGGTCACCGTGCAAGGTCAAACCTTATCGCGTACACCCTGTCGGGATCATCGGGATCCGGTAGGAACGTTACTTCAACATACCGTCCGTCGGGGAGTGCCTGCGTATGCCTGGAGACCCACCCGTTTGTCTTTTGGGACCGAGTGAGCCCGGCGGCTCCGATGCGGCGGCGGTTGTCCAAGAGTTCCCAAACACGGCCTGAGGCAAGCCGAAACGCCACCGGCGGATTGGGGTGCCGCATCAGGTCCGCGAGTTGTCCAGCCGGCGTGACTTTCATTGTCAATCTAAGTTCGCGTCCTGGAACCCACGGGTCAAGCAATCGCGTTCCATTGATGGTATGAACTGGTCGTTGACTTATAAGCTAATGACGTATAGACTTAAATGCTATGAAGCGAAAGGTACATTCAAGGGCGTCACATTCAAGAACGGTCCTGGTGGAACGATATTCAGGACCCTTTGCGAAGGCCTTGGCCGTGTTTGTGGACGAGCTTGAACGCGAACAACTGACACTCCGGGAACCGTTCGAAAAGGGTGCGTCTATCTTCTCCGACGGCCCAGAGATCGTCGTGTCCTTGGACCAACGACCACGCGCCGCGCGAGCCGTCGCCGATGCACGACGACAGCTCAAGGAGGGCCGGCTGGAAACATGGCCGCTTGCAAAGACGGTCGAGCATCAGGCGGCCAATCGTTTACAGCATCTGCTAAAGCAAAAAGGCATGACCCAGGCCGCGCTGGCCCGAAAGCTCGGCGTCTCTCCGGCCGTCGTGAACCGCGTCCTCAAGCGGCCCGACCGCTCGATGGTGGCGACGCTACGAAGGTTTGCCGCAGCACTTCACGCCGATCTTTGGGAAATCATTGACTAACACACTGCTCGGCACATGGCGTAGCGGAGTGTCGTGCTATTGGATCGTCGATCCAGAGGCTCGGACGCTGCTTGAGATGCAGCTTGTCGAGAAGGCCTACGCTACCGTCGCCCTTCACGACCAAGGCTCAATGTTCCGGCCCGCGCTCTTCCCCGATTTGGCGATCGAGTTGGATGTGCTGTGGTAATGGACGGCTGATCGCTGA
This sequence comes from uncultured Planctomycetaceae bacterium, assembly GCA_964414585.1. Taxonomy (GTDB): domain Bacteria; phylum Planctomycetota; class Phycisphaerae; order UBA1845; family UTPLA1; genus DATEMU01. Next base: position 16,180 of record CAYPXR010000034.1, on the reverse strand, counting down.
TCAGGAAAATACCCCAACCAGGATGGAAAGAGTTTCCTTTGGATTCCGCTATCGGAGCAATCGTTTATGGGAGTAAATCGCGGGGGCGGATGCCGAGAGCCTTGGCAAGTTTGGCGAGGTTGACGACAGCGACATTTCGCTCGCCGCGTTCAATTCCTCCGATGTAGTTGCGATGGAGGCCGCTTTCAAAGCCCAACTGCTCCTGGGACAAGCCCTTACGTAGCCGTCTTTGGCGGACGCGGGCACCCACCTCCTGCTTGATTTTGTTTGCTTCCACGCCTTGGCATGACAATTATGAGTGGTAGAATGCTCTACACACGATGAGCGTGATTAGGTGTTTTCTCTGCGTCGCATTCGGAGCAGCAGACGATTGCGAAATGGCCTTATCGACTCCAATCAGTGCTAGGACGGGCGGGAAGACGAAAGGCCGACAGGTCGATCGCAAGCTGCAATCTCGAGCGAAATAGCGCTCAAGCTAAGGCAAGACGTGTGCTGCCATTTATTACCAAGCCACGCCAGATCAAGAGTTGTTGAGGTAACACAACATGGGCTGCACTAGCAGATCCAGATGAAAATCGCGAAGTTTTTTGTGGTCGCACTCCTGCCAATTTGTTTCTGTGGCGGAGGTTGTCCTCCGACAAATCCGGTTTCTCCACTACTGGGGAGTTGGCAAGGCCCTGATCCAAATGGATCATCCTTGGGGACCAAGGTAACTTTCAATGCTGACGGCACCGCAACGATGCTGAATTTTCCCGGTCAAAACTAGGTTAATGGCACCACACAGGTCACTTATGAAACATCAGGAAATCAACTCCTGATTCATACAGGCGCTCTCGCGGGAGGCATCACGTCCGTTGATACGTTCTCAATCAGAGGCAATACACTCACAGTGACGAATGCTTCGACCACTGCCACGCTCACGAAGCAATAGAAAAACGCCGGTGACGCGTGCAGTCCAGGCGGGCCTCCTGCAATAGAGTCCGAAAGCAACGCGAAGCATCGCGGACAATATGGCCTGCGTTGACGGGCCTGTCGTACCCAAGCGCCGGGAAAAGCCCGCCCGCGACCGCGTGACGAGCTTGTCCATTCGAATCAGCGAGCCGGTTTTCAACCCGGTGGCTTGAAACTCCGGATCGGTCGGCGCGACTTCAACTTCCGCGCCGCGAGGCGAACGGTTGGTTAGCACGCTGGTGATGAATGCAATGGTAAGCTCAGGCCCTTGGGGATCGGCCGAGACGATGGTTGCGGGCCGGACTTTGCTGCCGGAGAGGTCGGCGAACGGGAATGGGACAAGCACCTCGTCACCCCGCTGTAGAGGCCCGTGGATTGGCATGGCCTAAACTGCCTCGCCGTCCGAGCCCGAACAAATATCTTCTCTGGAATCGCTCAGGAAATCGAATGCTTCGCCCGCATGCGCGGCCTTGGCGATGCCCTCGAGCGGCAGATCGTCATCGACGACCGTCGGAAGAAATTCGATCGCGTGCACGAGGAGTCGGAATTTTTCTGTCGGGGTGAGCTTCAAGAATTCGAGAATCTCCTCGCGCTCTCCCACGGCGGAAACCTCGAAATGTGCGTTTGTGTCTTGATTCGCGATCATGACGTTGCCTCGCCCTCCCCGTGTTGAAGGGATTGTATCGTCCGCAGCGTCTCGACGTCCAACAAATCCTGGGGCCGACCCGCCAAACGCTTGAGCGCAATCAGATCTTCAAGCCCACAGATCGGTACCTGCAAGTTTTCAACAGAGAGCATTTTTTTTCGAGCATACAGGCCCTCAAAATCCATGGGCATGTTAACGAACAGATCAACAATGAATCCGGGAGTCTGCGGATCAAGAAATGAAAACACGACCATCTGCTTTTCCGTGATCCAGCTCTGTCGTTTCACGGAGTCTGCAAACTCCACCGGGTTCACCGGTAAGCGTGCTTGAAGCCCGGCAGCCAAGAGCGCCTCGACGGCCTTTCGCGCTTCTGATGGAGTCAAGTCAACAATCAAATCCAAATCCACCGTGACGCGGCGGCTGCCATGCATATACGCCGCAAATCCACCGACGACGACGTAGCGAACCTGGTGCTGATTCAAGGCTTCAATGACTCGAAGGAAGGGATTCATCTGGGCGTCTCGCCATGAGTTCGCGGCTGGTCGCTGATTGTAGCCGGAGAATCTTCGAACTCGAAATGGAGCCCAACCGTAAGCCCTCCTAGGCGACGGATCGCCTCGCTTCCAGGGGCGGGGGCCGCTACATCACGGCGGAGAGCCGGTGCCACATGAGGGACCGATACGACACCGGCTATTAGTCGGTGCCAAACGATCAAGGAGGATCGCATGGACTACAACGTCCGCTTCAACCTCGCCAAGACCGCCGCCCTCGTCGTCGGCGCGGCCATCGTCAGCGTCGCCACCAGCGCCGTCGTCGCCTCGCGGGCTTACGTCACGCGCGGCGAACAGGCCGTCCGGGCCGACCAGACCATCACCGTCAAAGGCTCGACGCGAAAACGGATCACTTCCAACCAGGCCGTCTGGCACATCGGCGTTCGCGGCGAGCACAAGGACCTCAAGGAGGCCTACGCCATCCTCGACGCCGGGGTCGTCCGCGTGCGAAAGTTCCTCGCCGACAAGGGCTTCAAGGACGCCGAGATTTCCCTGGAGGCGATCAACACGACCGAGTTCCATGCCCGCGACGCCAAGGGCAACGAGACCCGCGAGATCACCGCCTATCACCTCTCGCGCGGTTTCGACGTAGCCTCGCGGGACGTGCAACGGGTCGCCCGGGCGGCGGGCGACGTGACCAAGTTCATTCAGGACGGCGTTCTGGTGATCTCCTGCCAGCCCGCCTATTACGACACCGACCTCCCGGGGCTCAAGATGGACCTCATGACCGACGCGGCGAAGGACGCCCGGTCAAGGGCGGACCGCATCGCCGACGCGGCGGGCTGCCGCGTGGCCGAGGTCCGCTCGGCGCACATGGGCGTGCTGCAGGTGACTCGGCCCTTCTCGACCGACGTGAGCGACGAGGGGATGTACGACACCGAAACGATCGAAAAAGACGTGCAGGCGGTCGTAACGGTCAACTTCCGGATAGAACCGGGGTAGTACCCGGCCGCCCTATGCGCGTTATAATAGAGGGACGGACTTTGACCGAAGGATTTGGCTCATGCACGATCGACTGGTAGCCGAGCCCATCAAGCTCACGTATGAGGACTTCTGCGCCTTGCCGGACGACGGCCGGCGATATGAAATCCTCGGCGGAGACCTCTACATAAGCCCGTTGCCGGAAGAACCCCATCAGAACGTAGTCCTCAACCTCGGCGCCATCCTTCGCGAGCATGTACGTCGCAACGGCTTGGGAAAGGTGTATGTCGCGCCTTTTGACGTGGTCCTGGGCGAAAACGACATCGTTGAGCCAGACGTCATATTCGTATCCACTATTCGCCGTCCCAAGCTTGTGAAGGGACGCATTCGAGGAGCGCCCGATCTCTTGGTGGAAGTCCTATCTCCTTCCAGCGTAAATCGGGACAGTCGGGACAAACGAAATCTTTACGCCCGTTGCGGCGTCGATTGGTATTGGATCATCGATCCAGAAAGGCAGACCGTCGTCGAACTTCGCCTCATTGATAATGCCTACGCCGTGGTCTCAGAGACGAACGACCCTGGGCCGTTTTGCCCCGAACTCTTCCCCGGCCTGCGGATCGACCTGCCGGAACTTTGGGAATAGCTTCCTTCTAGCGTTGACAATTCACAGTCGATACAATACTTAGATTCGGTCGGGTTGGGCCGGCCGATCGATTCGCCGTCCCGTCGGGCAGGAGGCCCGGCCGGTCAAAAGACCCGAATCGCCGAACCGCCGCACACGGCGCCGCGCGATGTCGCACAAGCACGGAGGCTTGCAAGGCAGATGATCCTAAAGCGTCTCACCGCCACCGGTTTCAAGAGCTTCGCCGACAAGACCGAGCTGGACTTCGGCCCGGGGATCACGTCCATCGTCGGTCCCAACGGCTGCGGCAAGTCCAATGTCGTCGACGCCATCAAGTGGGTCCTCGGCGAGCAATCCGCCAAGAGCCTCCGCGGCAAGCAGATGATGGACGTCATCTTCAACGGCTCGGGCACCCGCAAGTCGAGCGGCATGGCCCAGGTCGATCTGACTTTCGACAACTCCGACCACCTGCTTCCGACGGACCAGACCGAAGTGGTCGTCTCCCGCCGCCTCTACCGCTCCGGCGAGAGCGAGTACCTGATGAATAAGCAGGTCTGCCGCCTCAAGGACATCAAGGAACTGTTCATGGACACCGGCGTCGGCATTGACGCCTACAGCGTCATCGAGCAGGGCCGCGTGGACGTATTGTTACAAGCCAACCCCGCCGACCGCCGCCTGATCTTTGAAGAGGCCGCCGGCATCAGCAAATACAAAGTCCGCAAGAAAGAGGCCCAGCGCCGCCTCGAGCGCGTCAACCAGAATCTCCTCCGCGTGCAGGACATCATCGAAGAAAACGAGAAGCGCCTGCGCAGCGTGAAGCTCGCCGCCGGCAAAGCGCGGAACTACCAGGCCTATTCCCAGGAACTTCGCGAACTCCGCAGCACCTATGCCCTGGCGGAGTATCACCGCCTGCGCTCGACGGAGGACGAGTTGTCCCGCGAGGCGTCGGCGCTCTCCGACGAAGCCACGCGCATCCGCACCGACATCTCCGACCACGAGACCAAGGCCAGCCAGGCCAATGTCCGCATCGTCGAACTGGAACACGAAACCACGGAAGCCGAAGGGCGACTGCTCACCGTCCAGTCCCAGATGACCGGCCAGGAAGAGCGGATCGCCGCGGCCCAGCGCCGCATCGCTGATCAGACCGACCTGCTCGGCCGATCGCGAGATCGCCTCGCCGGTTTCGACGGTCAAGTCGCCGCCCTCGTCGCCCGACTCACCGAGCACAAACAGCAGGCCGAAACGATCGAAGCCGACCTGCGAAACGTCCAACAGGAATTGTCCGGCCTGCAGCAGCGTGATACAGCATCGGCCGGAGAACTGCTTCAGATCCAGCGCCGCTTGGAGGACGAAAAGGCGGGCATCATCGATCTGCTCCGCCGGACGAGCCAGCTCAACAACGAAATTCAGGGCCTCAACCTGCAACACGAATCGCTGTCCGGCGAAAAGGCCAGGCTGGACGAGCGCGACGCCGCCATCGCCGCCGAATTGACCGAGGCGATGTCCAGGCAGCAGCAGCTCTCCGCCCGTCGCGACCAGGTCCTCGATCTCATCGAAGACCAGACCAAGAAGCTGGAAGAAACCCGCGACAAGCTGACCACCGTCGCCCAGACCCGCGCGTCGCTGCTCGACCAGCACGCCGCCGCCAAGGAATATCGCAGCGGTCTCGAAAGCCGCCGCCAGCTTCTGGCCGAGCTGGACCGCCGCCACGAAGGCCTCCTCGCCGGCGCCAAGGAAATATTAGAAAAGCGGGATGCCGCCCAGGACCCTCAAGCCTCAAGCCTCAAGTCTCAAGCCTTCTCCTACGTCCGCGGCGCCGTCGGCGAACTCTTCGAAGCCGACGTCGCCCACGCCGGAATCGTCGAAGCCGTCCTCGGCACCTTTGAAAAATACCTCGTCGTCACGAAGCGCGATCTGCTCCTCGCCGACCGCGATCAACTCGCCGATCTCTCCGGTCCGGTCCGGGCATTCTGTCTCGACGCCGTCCCCGCGCCGATCGGCGGTCCCGATCTCTCCAACCAGGAAGGCTTCATCGCCCGACTCATCGACTGGGTGCGCTATCCCGAAGACTGCTCGCAGCTCGCCCGGCACTTGCTCGGCCGCACCTACGTCGTCGAAACCGTGGACGACGCCCGGCGGATGGCCGCGCTCGACCCCGCCGGCGCCCGCTTCATCACCATGGACGGCATCGTCTGGGACGACGGCGGCCGCGTCGGTCTCGGCCCGCTCGGCGTCGGCACCGGCCTGATCAGCCGCCGCAGCGAGCTTCGCGAACTGGCCGCCCAACTCGCCGAAGTCGAACAACGAATCACAACGCTCGCCGACGGTCTGGCCCAGAGCGATTCCGAGGCGGGCCATCTTGAAAACGTCATCCAGGAACTTCGCAACGCCATCTTCGATACCAACACGCAGCGAGTGGAAGTCTCCTCCCAACTGACCAACATCGACGAAATCGTGAACAACCTCTCCGCCGAGCGGCCGGTCATCGCTTCCGAAGTCTCCGTCCTGCTCAATCGCCTGACGGAGATGCAGGAAAAGGAAAAAGCCAGCCGTGCGAATCTCTCGCAGTTGGAAACCGCCAGCAGCGAAGGCGAACGGGCCGTGGCCGAATTGCAGGCAAAGATCGAAGCCCTTTCCGCCGAGCGGCAACTGGTGTCCGAGTCGATCACCGCCGCGAAGGTTCGCACCGGCGAACTGGCCCAGCAGCGATCGTCAATTGCGAAGACCATCGCCGAGATCGAAGCGTCGCGAGGCCAGTTGCAGGCCGACCGCGACCAGGCCGAGCGTGACGTGGCCCTCGCCCAGGATCGCATTACTCAATCGGAAGCCCAGATGGCCGAGGCGAAATCCTCGCTCGCCGCTTTCACGCAGGAGCATCTGGAATTGACGGCCCGCACGCGGTCGCTCCGCGACGAACGCGACGCCCTGCGCCATTCCGTCGAGGAACATGGCAGCGAAGCCCGCCGATTGCGGGGCGATCTGGAAAAATCCGAAGGGCAGTTGCACGAGCGACAAATCAAGTTGCAGGAAGTTCGCGTGCGGCGCGAGGACCTGACCGCACGGGTCGCCGAGGAGCTGTCCGTCGATCTGGCCGCGCAATACGTCAATTATCAGCCCGACCAGGAACAGGACTGGCCGGCGGTCGAGGCGAAGATTGAAGAACTCCGCCAGAAGATCGAACGCCTCGGCAACGTCAACCTCGACGCGATCAACGAGCAGGATGATCTGGAAAAGCGGCTCTCGTTCCTCACCAGCCAGTCCGACGATCTGCGCACCAGCGAAAAGCAGCTCCTCGCCTTGATCGAAAAACTCAACGCCGAATCGCAGCAGCGCTTCCTCGAAACCTTCAACACTGTCGCCGAACACTTCTCGGCGCTCTTCAAGAAGCTCTTCGGCGGCGGTCGCGCCGAACTGACCCTCATGGACCCCAACGACGTGCTCGAATGCGGCATCGAAATCATGGCCCGACCGCCGGGCAAGGAGCCGCAGTCAATCAGCCTCCTCTCCGGCGGCGAAAAAACAATGACGGCGATCGCGCTCCTGCTCGCGGTCTTCCAGAGCCGCCCGTCGCCCTTCGTGCTGCTCGACGAAGTCGACGCCGCGCTGGACGAGGCGAACAACGTGCGCTTCAACCACGTGATCCAGGAATTCGTAAAGTTCTCGCAGTTTATTGTCATCACGCACTCCAAGCGGACGATGAGCATCGCCGACGTGCTCTACGGCATCACCATGCAGGAAGCCGGCGTGTCGAAGCGAGTGAGCGTCCGCTTCGACGACGAACGCCCCGAAACCGCTGTGGCATAAAGCGTCCGACATCGCCCGCGCACCGTCGCCGCGTTCCAGTAAACTTACCCTATGCCCGGCCTCGGCGAATTCATAGCCCGCCTTCCCAAACCCGCCGCGCGATGGAGCCGACTTTTCTCGCTCGGCATGCTCGTCGGAATCTTCGGCGGACTCGCCGCGGCAGCAATGGAGTGGGCCCTGCACCACGGGACCGCCCTCCTGGTCGGGAGATTCGCGCATCTCGGCGGAACCGAGTGCTTTCGCTTCGAATGGAAAGTCCTCCTGATGCCGGCCTTGGGCGGACTCCTATCCGGTTTATTGGTATGTGGCTTCGTGCCGCGACAGGCGATCGGCCACGGCACCGACCTTTTCATTCGCGCCTTTCACCACGGCATGGGCCGTTTGCCGCTGATCGGGCCGCTGGTCAAGGCGATCGCCGCCGTCGGCGTCATTTCCTGCGGCGGCTCCACCGGTCCGGAAGGTCCCGCCGCCGCACTGGGCGCCGCCATCGGATCGACCGTCTCCGGATTCTTTCGACTCTCGCCGAGAGAACGACGCATCCTGCTCGTTGCCGGCTGCGCCGCCGGCGTCGGCGCGATCTTCCGCTGTCCGCTCGGCGGAGCGCTCTTCGCCGTCAGCGTCCTCTATCGAGAACCCGAGTTCGAATCCGAAGCGATCGTTCCCTCTTTCGTCTCTTCCGTCACCGCCTACTCGACGTTCATGTCCATCTGGGGAGGGCTCGGCGCTTATCATTACATGCTGAGTGGCGCCGACGAACTCGGCTTTCGCTCCGTCCTGGAGTTGGTCCCCTATGCCCTGCTCGGTCCGCTCTGCGGTCTGGCCGCCATCTTCTTCACCCTCTCGCTTCGCTACGTCGAGAACCGCGTCGCCCATCAATCGCGCGTTCCGAGGTGGTTCACGCCCGTCCTCGGCGGTCTGGCCACCGGCGCACTGGCCTGCCTGCTGCCGCAAGTCATGGGCGGTCGTTACCAGTTCATTCAAAACGCCATGAACGGTTTCGCCGGAATCGACACCGATTTGTGGAGATGGGCCCTGCTCTTCGGAGCGATCGCCGTCGCCAAGTGCCTGGCCACCGCCTGCACCGTCGGCAGCGGCGCGTCCGGCGGCGCACTGGGACCGTCCTTCTTTCTCGGTGGCGTCGTGGGTGCGTTTCTCGGCGCGACGCTCGAATTGGTCATGCCCGGTGTTTTCGCCGCCAATCCCAATCTCCGCCGCGCATTGATCCCCGTCGGAATGGGCGGTGTCCTCGCCGCCACCATGCGCACGCCTCTCGCCGCGATGGTCATGGTCATGGAAATGACCGGCAGCTACGGGCTCATCGTCCCGCTGATGCTCGTTTGCGTCGCGGCCTACGTCGTCGGCCGCCGTTGGGGACTCAACAATGAACAGGTCCGCGGCATCGCCGAATCGCCTGCCCACGCCGGCGACACCATGATCCACCTGCTCGAATCCTGGCGCGTCGGCGACGTCATGGAACCCGACTGGCCCCAGACCGTCGCCCCCAGCGCGCCCCTCCGCGATCTCATCGAACAGCTCCGACCCGGCACTCGCCCGGTCTTTGCCGTGGCGGAAAATGGCCGGCTTCTGGGTCTCGTTTCCGTCGCGGACATTAGGCGCATCATGGAAGAGTCGGGCCTGGCGGACGTCGTCATCGCGTCGGACATCATGACGACGCAACTGGAGACCATTCACGCCGAAGAGGACGCCTACACCGCCCTGTCCGAGCTGGCGCGAACGCGGCACGACGTCCTGCCCGTGGTGCCGCGCGGTCGGAGCGGACGCTGGCTCGGCATGCTGACGCGCGAACGAATCTTCGAACGCCTGCGCGAGGGCGTCGCCCAGATGCAGACGCTGATGCTCGAGGAGCACGGCAGCCTCAAGGCGATCGGCGCCGAGGGACACCTGCAACAACTCGTGATGGGCGTATCGCCGATGCAGAAGGACATCGTTCAGCGGCTCATCGTTCCCATGGACGCCATCGGAAAGTCGCTCCGCCAGGCCGACTTTCGCCGGACCTACAACGCCCAGATCATCGCCATCGAGAAACCCGACGGCTCGATCCAATGCCCGCCCGACCTCGACGCGCCCCTGCAAACCGGGCAACGGCTCGTGGCCATCGTCGCCCGAAACCGCGACGAAGCGTCATAAAACCGGCCTCAATTCACAGGGAACCGATTCCATTGCCCCTTACCCCCCAAGGGGATAGACTACTGGGCTCATGAATTCGTGCTCGACAAAAGAACCCATCAGACGGCTTCCCTGTACCGCGCTATCCGTCCTCGCGTCGCTGGCCCTGGCCGGCGGGCCGGCGGTCTCGGCGGCGCATGCCAAGTCCGTCGAGCGTCGATCGCGCGCGGACGAAGATGCGAGGCGTCGGGCCCATCACCTCCCGAACGGACCCGATCAACGCTTCCCCGCCCCGGCCCGGAGCAACACCGGTTCCGGGAAATCTCCGACCACGGCTTCCGGTCTCTGCGCCCCCAGCGCGGCCAAACCCGCGGAAACGGATTCTTCCGAATTGAACTCTTGTCTGTCCATCGCGATGGAAGACCTTCCTCGGGCCGAGTCGTTCCAGTCCGCCGGCGCGCCCGAGCTCTGGCGGCCGATCTCGTCGCTTCACCATCCGTCCTATCGCGCGCAAGCGCCCCCGGCGACGACCAACTAGTCCGTCCACGGGCGCCCGGTTTCGGTGATCAGAACTCCTGTTTCCGGTCGGCCCGTCCAGTCGTTTTTTTGAAATCGAGTCTCGTCCGCGATACGCAAATCGCCTTCTCACGAATGAACCGGCTCTTCGAGAGTCTCATTGGAATCCTGGTGACCTATGAATGAACGCGACCTCTGGTGGAAAATTGTCATCGTCGGCGCCCTTGCGGCCCTGGGCTTCGCCAGCATCTATCCGCTGAACCAGAAGCTCAAATACGGCATCGATCTCTACGGCGGATACAGCCTCCTCTACGAAATCGACGACACCGGCGTCTCCGCCGCGGACCGACAGTCGCTCTCCGAACGCGTCATGCGCGTCCTCCGCGAACGCGTCGACCCCAAAGGCGTATTTAACCTCGTCTGGCGGCCGGTCGGCACCAACCGCCTGGAAATCCAGATGCCCCGCCCGAGCGAGCAGATCGTCAAGGCCCGCCAGGAATATGAAGGGCTCCAGGAAGCGATTCAATCGACCATCCTCCGTCGCACCGACGTCCTCCGCGCGCTCTCCAAACCGCCGGCCGATCGGGCCGCGGCGTTTGAGACGCTCATCCGCGGAATCGAACAACGTCGCGAGGCCTTTCCCAAGGCGGCGGCGGCCTACGACGCCTATCAAAAAGCCCAAAAGGACTACGACCAGCGCGTGGCGATCCTCAGCAAGGACAATCTCGCCAAACCCGACATTCTCGCGGCGGTCAAGAAGCCGGCCGGAGAACGCGCCAAGGCCTTCGACGCGATGATTCGCGGTATCCCGGCAAGAAAAAATCTGCTCGAAGAAGCGGGCAAAGCCTGGGACGCGCTCAGCGCCGCCGCGCCGACCACGCAACCCGCGGGCGGCAAGGCGCCGTCCGTCGAAATGGTGAAGGCATACGACCAGAAAAAGGAAACCTTCGAAGCGGCCGTGAAAAAAGTCCTCGACGCCAACGTCGGCCCCAACAAGCTGACGGACGGTATTACGATCGACCAGGTCGTCAAGCTGGAGGAGGATTTTGACAAGGCCGTGGTCGACGTCCTGGCCACCAATCTCGACATCGGCCGGTTGCAGATCGCACTCGATGCGAAGCCGGGTGACAACGCCAGAAATAACGAAATCAATAAACTCAAGGAACAATATCCCGGCCTCGCTTCGCAGATCGACTCGATGGTTCGCGTGACCGACCGGTTGCATACCCAGCGCCGCGGCGAAGGCCGCCTGGAAGACCCGGCGGATTTGCAGCGCCTGCTTAAGGGCGCCGGCGTCCTGGAATTCCGTATCCTGGCGGAACGCGACGACAGCAACCCCGACGCCTTCAATCGCTACCTCGAAACCCTCAAGACCCGCGGGCCGCGAAAAGCGCCGGGCGAAGAAGAATATCAATGGTTCGAAATCGAGAACCCCAAGGACTTCCTCAAGATCAAGGACCTCGAAAAAGACTTTGATGCCGCCAAGAAGGCCACCCGAGTCATCGTCGAGCGGTTCGGAAACAAGTATTACGTCCTCGCGCGGATTGGCGATAACTATGCCCTCACCCACCGCATGGGCGAGTCCGACTGGTCGCTCAAGAGCGCCAGATTCGATCGCGACGACGTCGGCCGGCCCGCCATCGGCTTCACCCTCGACGAGCGCGGCGGCGACAAGTTCGCCACCCTCACGCGAATCAACCGTCACCGCCCCTTGTGCATCTTTCTCGACGACGAGGCGATTTCCCACGCCACGATCGAATCCGTCATCCGCACCAGCGGCATCATCCACGGCAGCTTCACGCCGCAGGAAGTGCACGACATGGTCAAGAAGCTCGACGCCGGAAGCCTTCCCAGAAAACTGAAGGACCCGCCCATCAGCGTCCGCTCCATCGGCCCCTCCCTCGGAGAGGCCAACCGCACGGCCGGACTCACCTCCGCCAAATACGGCGCCATCGCCGTCGCCGTCTTCATGATCGGCTACTACTTCTACGCCGGCGGTATCGCCGTCATCGCCGTCGCCATGAACATGCTCTTCACCCTCTCCATGATGGCCGTCATGGGCGCCACGCTCACCCTGCCCGGCATCGCCGGTCTCGTCCTCTCCGTCGGTATGGCCGTCGACGCCAACGTCCTCATCAACGAACGCATCCGCGAGGAACTGGCCAAAGGAACCGCCATGCGCATGGCCATCCGCCAGGGGTACGAACGGGCCTTCACCGCGATCCTCGACTCCAACGTCACCACCGTCCTCACCTGCCTCATTCTCTACTTCCTCGGAAGCGAAGAAATCAAGGGCTTCGGCCTGACGCTCGGCATCGGCGTCGTCTTCAACCTGTTCACGGCCTACTTCGTAACGCGAATGTTCTTCGAGCTGATGTCGGCCGTTTCCATCCCCAAGGAAGTCAAACGCTATCCCATCGTCGTCGCCCTCGGCGTCGCCGCCTTCGGGGCGGCGCTCTACGGCCTGGGCTACTGGAAAAACGACGCCCTCGTGCGAGATCGCTCCGTCCTCATGCTCTTCGGTCGATCGCTCATGGATGTCGGACCCGGCATCCTCGGCCTCATGGCTCTGATGTGGATCTGCCGTGCGATCCATTCGGCCTTTCAGAAAGGCCCCAAGCCCCAAATGCCCATGTTGAACGTCGTCGGCGTGCCCAACATCAACTGGATCGGACTCCGTTATGTCTTCTTCACCTTCTCCCTCGCGATCACCATCGCCGGCGCGGTCATGTTCTTCAGCCTTAAGAAGGAAGACCTCTACGACATCGAATTCCTGGGCGGGACCGCCGCCCAAATCGATCTCAAGACGCCCGGCTCAATGACCAGTGCTCAGATCTCCGATCGCCTCGCCAAAAGCGGCAAGACGCTCCGGTCCTACGGCCAGGCCATCGCCGCCGCCAAAGTCAACGAAACGGCAGGGGCCTTTACCATCGACTGCCCCGGCGTGCCCGCAGCGCGCCTCGAGCCGGTCATCAAGGCTGTCCTGGACAAAAAGCTCAACGACCTCGACCCCGTGCGCTACACTGACCCCGGCGCGCACGAAGTCGTCGTCCGCACCAAGACGGAAAAGAACGTCGACCTCAACGCCATGAAGGCCGCCCTGTCGGATTTCTCAGCCCGATTTGATCGAGCCGGCGAATCCATGGAAAAGGCCCAGGTCCAGGGCGTCCAGGCCGTCGGCAAAGGAGAAGCCGAGGGGCGATCGTTCGAAATCGTCACCCTTGAAACCAACAAGGAGATCGTCATCGGGGCGATCATGGAAAATCTCCAGGGCGACCTCGACATCCAACCGGCCCTGACTTTCAACCTCCTCGCCGATGCCAGTGCCGGCGGCGTCCCTTACTTCGCCATCCGCTCGGAAGACGTCCGCCAGTTGGGAATGCCCACCGAGGGCGTCGATCTGTCGGGCATCGACCTCCAGGGCTGGCGCGGCGGCGTGGCCATGGTCCTCGATGACATCCAACCCCCGCAGACCCTGGCGACCCTGAAGAACCGCCTGCGCGCCATGCGCCTCCAGCCCGGCTTCGAATCCCACGGCTGGCGCGAGTCCGACATCTTCGGTCTGAAGCCCTCGGCCCCGGGCAGCGACACCTACTCCCGTGCCATGATCGTCGTCGCCGACGAGAATTATCCCCTCCTCGACGAACAGGGCGGCCTCTCCTCCGCCTGGGTCACCGATCTCGCCGAGCCCGAAGTCAATCTCCTCCAGACGGCCCTTCAGCGCCAGACTTCCTTGAGCCAGATCACCCAGTTCGACCAGCAGGTCTCCGGCGAGGCCCAGACCGACGCCTTCATCGCCGTCACCCTGAGCTGGATCATCATCATCATTTACGTCTGGTTCAGATTCGGAAACATCCGCTGGGGCCTCGCCGCGGTCATCGCCCTGATCCACGACGTCTTCGTGGCCATCGGCGCCATTGCGGCATCGCACTACCTCTACAACACCGCCGTCGGAAAGGCCCTCATGATCGACAATTTCCGCGTCGACCTCGCCCTCGTGGCCGCGGTCATGACCGTCATCGGCTACTCCGTCAACGATACCATCATTGTCTTTGACCGTATCCGCGAGAACCGCGGGCGACTGTCGGACGTCACGCCGGAGATGCTCAACCACTCCATCAGCCAGACCCTTGCCCGGACCCTGTTGACCAGCATGACGACCTTCTTCACAATCATCATCATGTACGTCTTCGGCGGACCCGGGATTCACGGCTTTAACTTTGCCATGTTCATCGGTATCCTGACCGGAACGTACAGCTCGTTCGCAATCGCCGGGCAGCTCTTGGTCAAACGAAAGGCGCTGGCGATGGTCGCGGCCCGCTAAGGGCCGGGTAGTCGGCCGCCGCCCTCGGCGGTCGGTCGGAAAATTTGACGTCGTGTCAGGGAGGACATCATGACGACCGAGACCAGGATTGGAATCGTCGCGGGTCTGTTGATCGTGGTCGCGGCGAGCGTCTATTTCTTCTACGGCAGCGAGAAGGACGAGGACGGCGTTCTCGTCGCCACGCCGACGCGCGTCACCGTGCCGCCCAAAATCCCCGTCAGCGCCGACAAGAAAGCCGCGCCCCAGCGCGTCACCCGCGCCCCGGCTCGTTCGCCGTCCACGCCCGGACCCCTCGCCAACAACTTCGCCCAGCGCCGTCCTCCGATGCATCCGATCGTGCAGCCCGGACAAACGGCGACTCCGCAAACTCCGTACAAGCCGCCCGTCAGGCAGCCCGATGCGCCGGTCTCCCTGCGAACCGGACCCTCCGCGGAATTGGTCGAAGCGACCTGGGACAACCTGCTCAAGCGTGATCCTTCCGCCGCCGACGCCGGAAAGCCGTCCGGCGCCGCGAATCCCGCGATCACAAGCCCGGTGAACCGCGCACCGACGCCTTCGCCCGCGCCGCGCGGCGCGCCCCGCGTCATCGGTCAACCGACTCCGGCCGTGACGACGCCGACCCTGTCGTCGAATTCGCCGCCCGTGCAACGACCCATCGCGCCGCCGGTGACGACTTCCCCGAAGCGGCACACCGTCGCCGCCGGCGATACGTTGTCGGACATCAGCAAGCAATACTACGGCGACAGCTCCCACGCCGCGGAGATTCTCGCCGCCAACCCGCAGATCAAAAGCGCCCGCAGCCTCAAAATCGGCGACGTCCTCACCCTGCCGGAAGCAAAATCGGAGACAATCCTCGCAACATCGCCGTCGTCGGCCGAGCCTGCCGCCGAATCGCCGTCCCCCGCGACCACGGGCAAGAGCTACACCGTCCAATCCGGCGACACGCTCTACTCCATCGCGAAAAAGCAGTGCGGCAGCAGCACCCGCTGGAAGGAAATCCAGCGACTCAACAAGGACGTCCTCAAAGGCAACTCCCGCCTTTCCGTCGGCATGGTCCTCAAGCTTCCGGAATAGCTCCATTGAAAACGATCACCGCGTAAGCGGACGATCAGAGCCGCGTCGAAGATCTGCCGCAGCGCGGTCAGGGCGGAACGGGATCGGCCAGCGGTTTGAAATTTTCGCGGAGGCGCCGGCGAAGGGCTTCGCGGCGCGGGTCCGGGTCGGGTAAATCGCCCCTTGTCGGGATATGGCGTAACAGAGGGTCGGGGAAGTGTCGATCTGGGATCGTGAATTTGGGATTGGCCGCCACGGCGGGTGAACTCCTTGCGGAATGGGGAGAATTTGAGATATCAGGATTTGAGATTTCAGAGGGGGACGCGTCGGGCGCGGAATCCACGGCAGGCTTGCCGTGGGCTTTAGCGGAGTCGGCGTCTTCGTCGGTGCGGGCGAGCAAGGCGTCGGCCGCCGAGATGACGGCCGCCACGGCGGCTTTTCGCTTTTCCGTTTTTTGGTCGAGGCGCTGGCGAGCGAGTTCGACGTAGCTGGTCATCTTGTAGATGTGGGTCAAGCGGGTGAGACGGTTGACGCTGATGTCCTCGTCGAGGCTGGCGTCGAGGAGGCGCTGGGCGATGATTTTGGGGATCAGTTCGACGGGATTTTCCGCCTCGCTGCACGAGCGGGCCATCTCGGTCAGGGCGGCGGTGCGACGGACCTTGCGG
>CAYPXR010000033.1:0-24136 GCA_964414585.1 uncultured Planctomycetaceae bacterium | reverse complement strand
CGGACCGCGACCAACCTTGCACGCTCGCCTTGCAAAGCATAATCGTCTGCACCGACCCCGCGCAACGGCGAAAAATTTCCGGCGACAGGCGGCCGAACCTAACCCCAGCCCCGGCCGCCCTTTGCCTCACCTGTTCACCTCTTCTCCTGATCACCTGCTCCGTCCAGGAGGGGACAGCGAGCAAGAGTATTGAATAGGAACAAAGATAATGCCGCGACGCCCTCGCCTTAAGGCTTACGGCTTCCTGCCTAGTTCGCGACACTCGGAGATTCCGCGCGCCGGAGATCGATCGTGAATTTTCACCTTTTTCGCTTTTTTCCGGTTTTTTTCGGCCTCAAAAAAAATTTCCGCGGCGCGATGCCGACAACCAAAGTGAAAATCCTGTCCGCCTTTTCGCTCAATGCCGCCCAATTTCGCCCCCCTCCCGGGGGGGATAAGGAGGAAAAATCCGATGCCCCAAGCCCCAGGCTTCAAGTCGAAGACTCGACGAGACAAGCCTCAAGCCTCAAGTCTCACGGTCGCGGCCCGAGGTCTTTCGGATTGGGAATGAATGGACCGATCGGGTTCAGCAGGTCTTCCTCTTCCTTCGGCCATTGCGACTCGTCGCCGAGAAAGGTGTCGAGGACGAACAGCGTCCGCGTCGAGGAGGGGCACGGCACCACGACATAGCCGAGAAATCGATCCACCAGGGCCCGGCCCTTGAATACGGAATTCGCCGTCGACGGTTCATTCAAAAGGGTGGTGTAGGCGGTCAAGGCCTCCGGCTTGAGGAACAAAAGCGTGTGCGGCCGGCCCGCCTTTTCAAAGGCGAGCGCCGCGCAGGCCTCGCGGTTCCAATCGAGAACGTTGTTCAGATGGACGTCCCGGTCCTTGCCCGATTGCCACGTGGAAGAAAGTGCCCGATACGTCGATGACGCCTTCTTATCCGGCGACGCGATGATGAAATGCCCGCCGTTCTTGTCGACCGCCCCGTCCATCGAAAGCGTCGGGATGCCGGTGATCCGCCGCAGGTCCGCGGCGGAGAGTCTGGGAAGGAGCTCCTGCGCATCATTCTTGATTTGCTGCCACGAATAATATTCACCGGCGGGCGGGGGGGCATACTTCGGCGCCAGTCCTTCGACGGGCGGATCGTTCAGATAGGCCAGGCCCGGCGGCGATTTCCCGCGCCAGTCGCAGAAGCGCACCGAGAAACCCCAGCCGTGATCGCGCGGGGCAGGCCAGGATTCGACGACGAGGCGAAGCTCGTTCCAGCCCTGCCTGAGCAGGGCGTGCGACGCGACGGTATCCACGATGTTCTTGTCTTCATATCGGTTGGCGGAATAGTAGCGGCCTTCGTGGATGCAGCGACCGTTGAGCCAGGCCGCGGCGCCGTCATTCTGGCCCAGCCACATCCGAACATCCTGGTCCTCGGGCGAATAAACCCAACACGTCGCCTGCGCAAGGGCCGGTCCCGCCTTTGGAAAGATCTTCTTGAGATCGATGAAGTCCGTCTTGCTGATGATCGAAATTGTCTGGACGGCTGGGCCGGCGTTGAGCGGGTCGAGAACGTGGTGCGCCGGAGACCCGTCCGCGCCCCCGGAATCGCCCACCGGATAGGGTCCCTGAATCCGCCACGAACGCACATGGCTGTCGGGGGGGCTGACGTCCGTCATCTTGGGTCGAAAAGCCATCGCCGGTGTGAAGTCGTAATGGAGCCCGGCGCGAAGACTGTAGGCCTCGTGCGCCGCGGGTTGATGGCCGCAATCCCACAATTCATCGCCGATGGGAAAGCCCTCGCCGACTTCGCCGACGCGCGCCGCCCAGGAATACTGCTGATACCAGGCCTGGAGAAACTCCTTCCACGTCGCATCGGCGTAGAGGCACGAGACCGCAGCGCCCTTCGGGCCGGCGTCGCCGCCGGCGGTGAGCACATCGGGCTCGTGATCGCCCGGCGCGCGGGGGCGAACGAAAATGACGCCGTCAAACCAACCGCGCTCGCGAATCAAACCTTCGGGCGGGCCCGGGATTTTCCCGGCATACTTGGCGGCGCCCCATTCGGCTTCGTTGGGCATTTCATAGGTCGTGGTGACGATCTGAACGGCGCCGCGAGTCGCCGCCTCGATCATTCGCTCGGCCACGACCCAGTCGCCTTTCAAGTCAAATATCTGTTCATCGGTCAGGGTCTTGTCGTTGCGCGATTCCAGGATGACCAGCAGGGTGTACCACGGCGAATGCAGGGTCTGCCGGAGCGATTCCGCGGATCGTTCCATGTAATTGATCACTTTGAACTGGTCGGGGTTCAGGCGGTCCAGCATCTCGCCGGCGCGGAACTGGCTTTCGGCATGATTCGGGAAGATGATGCGGCATTCGTTGAATTCCGAATACGCCGGCCCATAAAGCCCGCACTGTTGCAGGTAAAGCGCCCATCGCCAGTGCTCTTGGAAATTGCCGGTGAGCTTTCGGGGCCGCGTCTCAAAGCCAAAGAGCCGGACCCCTCGTCGGGCCAATTGCGCCAGGCGTTCGTTCCCGGAGGACGCCAGCTTTCGATATTCCAGGAGGGCCGTGACCGAGTCGCCGCCGATCTCCGTCGCCAGCGCCTTGAAATACGCCTTGAGGTCGGAGTCCTGGGCGGCGTTGAAAAAATCAGCCAGAGGACCGTTCAGCGTCTCGTTCAACAAGAGAGGATCCGGCATCCCAACAACCGCAAAACCGACTTGATCGGCGCGACTCGACAGTTCCGTCTTCAAGGCCAGCCGGCCGAGGGCGTATTCCGGGTTTCGCTTGATGATATCGAGGTTGATGACATACCCCGTGACGAACGGATGCAGTTCCCACGGAGGCAACTCCTGCCCGGCGATGGTGAATTTCACCGTCGCGGGAACTTGTTCGAGTTCCGGTGGCGCGTTCGGGTCGGCAGGCTGCGACATTGGAAATTTGAATTCCTTGGGGGCCTTCGGCTGCGATCCGATCAGAACCAACGCCTGCGAAAGCGGTCCCGTCGGACCCATCGGCAATCGCCAGGATTCTTCCGGCTGATCCTTATTGACTTGACCGCTCCCCATGCTGATGACGGTCACGTCGGCATGTCCGGCCGCTCGGACCGTATCAGGAATTCCGAACGCGGCGATGATGAACAATGAAAATAGCCGGAGTGTCCGGTGAAATCGTTGGTACTGGATTGCGAGTTTGTGCATGGGTGTGGGGACGGTTCAGGTTGGCATTCGTCTCGTTTGACAGTCTTTATTGTCGCCCCGATTAGGCGAATTGCAAGTCAGTCGGTACGCGTGATTTCCACTTCACGTCTCCTTCCCTCCGGAATCACGGGCGGGATCGGACGATCCGGGGGAAGAATCGGTCAACCAGTCGAAATCGTCGTTCGTGGCCTTCGCGCTCCGCCGATCTGCTGGAAGAATCGTTGATGCGCCCATCGGCTTTCTCGCTATTCGTCGGAGCACCAGCCAGACCACCGCCAGCAAAGCCACACTGGGGATCATCCAGCGTTCAACGGAGTTTCCCGGGCCCCCGCCCGGAATACTGGAAGTGGAGGGGAAACATAAGGAGATCCGTTTTGCCACGATCAAGGGACCCTCGCCGGTCTCTCCGTCGTTGGTCTGGTAGGCGCGAACTTTGATGAAGTATCCTTGGGCCCGTACGCGGGATCGGAGAGGGAGGTTCGCCGGCTCCTCGGTGCAAATCACGGCGCAGAGCGCCCGCGTGCCCGACTCGGCCAGTTCGCATTGATAGAGTCGGCCGATTCCCTCGCGGTTGGAGACATCGAACGCCTGGATCGTCTGAACGTAGCCTTCGATGCGGACGGGTTTCCCTCGATAATCGGCGGGTCGTTCGAGAAGCATTTTCCACGGCAGGGGTTCGTCCGACTTTTCATGGTCGAGTGCCTCGTCCGCTTTCCCGGCGGCGACGTAACGGCAGAACCAATAAAATGCGGGGTCGTCAAACGAAAAGACATGGTCCTTGACGGCGTCGAGAAGCTTGGCGGCGTGTGCGAGATCGTCCGGATCGTCCCGGGCGGCGGCAAATGGACTTTGTATTGCAATGACGGACCAAACGAGAAGGAAGAATCGACAAAAATTTGGGTTTGGTCGGCGCATCTTCAAGGAACCCTGTGTTCGTCGATCTCCCGCGCTTTGTTCGCCAATTCGAGGAGGCGGCTTTGCCAGGGCGGACCGCCCAGGTCCGGGTACCATGCCTTTTCGGATTCAATCCCTTTCCACACATCGGCGGCGCGGCCGTGCCGTAGTTGATGAGTGAGCCAGGAATAGCGGGCTTCCCAATAAACGGCGGGCGAGCGTTCTCGCAAATGACCGTCGCGAAGGAGTTGGGCCCAATAGTTTTCGGCTCGATCAGCCGCTGCGGCCGTATCGGGTGAATCATTGCGGCGAGCCAATTTCTCGCTGAGTCGCGCGGCGTCGCGCAAAAAAACGCCATTGGTCGGGTCGGCGGCAATCAGTCGATCGTACTCGGACAGCGCGCCGTCGGTATCGCCCGAGCCCGCGAGGGACCGCGCCAAGGCCGATCTCGCGGCGGCGGTCGCCCCGTCATCGGCCGATTGGTGGCTGAGCCAATCCAGCAACTCGCGCACGATGTCGGCCGTTTCCTTCCAACTCTTTTGTGCTTCTTCATGGCGTCCGGCCGCGTCAAGTTGAGACGACAGTTCCTCGAGTTGAAGGGCCAGGGCGGTGAGGACTCGTCCGCGCTGCGCACCGGTGGTTTTCTGGAGAAGTTCGTCGAACCCTCGACGCGCGTTCTTTTCATCGCCTTGGCCGCGGAGACATTGAAGTTGCAATAGGACCGTTCGATCGCTGGGCGGCAGCGATTGCAATATCGCCAACGCTTCATCGAAAGACAAAAGGTCCGGCCCGGCGAGTATCTGAGCGGCAGCGAGATTCGCTTCCTCCATCGTCGGGACCTGGGAGGAGGACGTCGTGGTCGGCGGATTCGCTTCTTCAATCGCCTGTGCGACCGCCCTCCAGGCATCGACCGCCGAACGAGCGTTTTTTCGACGGCGATCGGGTGAAGCATCCTTCGATAATTCGTCGTAAAGACGCTGCCGGCAGATCGCGATTCCGTGCAGCGCGTTCATGCGATAAGGCGCGCCCGGGGGGACTCTGTCATACGCGGCAATTGCCAGGGTCCATTGTCCGGCCTCCTGATAGGCAAGCGCCGCAATCCAGCGGGCTTCTTTGGCGCCCTCCAGGGTGCTGAATCGTTCGGCGAGATCATCGGCCGCCTCCGCCAATCGTTTGTAATTCTCCACCGTTTTGTCCGACGATGCGATCTTTCGCCGGCAGTCATATGCATATAGAGCGGCGCGCTGCGTGAGGTCTCCGGACGCCGGGTTTTTGGCGATCGACTCGAAACGGTCGGCGGCGGCGTGGAGATCGCCGATTTGAAATTGACAGACCGCGAGATTGAATTCGTTTTGAGGCCGCTGGTCTCCCGCGTCGGGCCTCGAGAGCAGAATTTGAAGCGGCTCGATGGCCTGACCGTATTTCCCCGCTTTCATCAGCCGGGCTGCATTCAGCGATAGCTCGACATTGCTGAGATCGCCGAGACGACGATGCGGCGATTGTATCTTGTCGAGATAGGCCTGGGCGATTCCCGGCCAGGGTCCTCCTTGTTTGGCAATTTCGTTGAATGCGCTGACAGCTTTTTCGCGGAGCGTCGCCTGCTGCACGGCGCCGCGCGTCAGGGTCAACGATTCCTGAAGGTCACAATACGCCGAGATCACCGGCGCGAGGAGGACATAATATCGGGCGGAATCGTTCGAGCCCGATGACGGCAGTCGCCCCAGTTCGGCCAACTCACGCCGCGCTTCGTCAAAATGTCGTGCCCGGAGATGGGCCCTGGCCTCTTCATAGCGGGCCCGAACGATCAGGGGCGTCGACGCGGTGGATAATCGAACTCGATCGAAGGCGGCGATCGCTTCGGCGTAGCGATCGGTTTCCCGGAGTGCGACGCCGGCGCCGACGAGCGCGTTGTACTTTCGCTCAGGGTCTTTTGCGGTTCGAGAGACGCCGTCAAAATCCGCCAACGCCGAGTCGAGCAGGGGCGATCGGTGGGCCGGTTGTTCGTCGATCATGGCGAGATAGACATCGGCCCATGCGGCGTTCAGCCGCCGCGCATCGGCGAGGTTCGTGATTTTGTCCGCGAGGCCCAGGAGCAGGAACCGTTGCTCCTGTGTCCGAAGTCCGACGAGCAATTCGTCCAACCGTCGGCCGGCATCCAGATAGACCT
This sequence comes from uncultured Planctomycetaceae bacterium, assembly GCA_964414585.1. GTDB lineage: Bacteria > Planctomycetota > Phycisphaerae > UBA1845 > UTPLA1 > DATEMU01. The sequence continues at coordinate 17,902 of CAYPXR010000033.1, read as the reverse complement.
GATGCGCTTCGCGAAGCAATTTGGCCAGCCGGGACCGATCGAAGTCCAGCCCGCTGGTGGCTTCGTAGCGGTCCAAGTCCGGCGCCGCTAAATGTCGCAGAAGCAGGTCCGCCAGTTCGACCTGCCATTGGGCGACGTCGAAACGGCGGCGGAGACCCCGCAGCCACTTTTCATCGTTGGCGAGCGCGGTTACTTGCCGGTAAGCGGCTGCGGATTTTTCGAGAAATCGCTGCCGAATCTCCGGTTCCGCTGAACCGCCGGCCGCCTTGGCGTAGGCCCGCGCGATGTAGATCCGATGCATGAGGGGCGCATTGGAAAGCAGCTCCTCCACCAATTCGGGCAAGTCGCGGTTGGTCAATTCGGCGACGAGCCTGCGTTGGTCGCGCGGCAAGGCGTCGTCCGGTTCCCGTTCCAGGCCGCTTGACGACTGTGCGAGTCCCTGGGACGATCCCAACGCGACGATCAAGAGCATCGAGAAGACGCCGACGCGAGACCGCCGTGAAAGGTGTGTCAAAAAGGAGATCATCTCATTCGTTATACCCGCATCAGTCACGAACCGGAGGCGGGCTTGTCGTATTTGATTCGAGGCGTCCGGATTGCGCCCCGCCGCCGATCACCAATTCGATATTCGTAAAGCCCGAACGAGTGCAAGCGTCCATCGCGGCTATGACGTGCTCGTAACGTACTCCGGGATCGGACGCCAGCAGGACGCGCCCGGCCGGGTCGGCGCCGGCTTCTTTTCGTTCGATTAGAAATTGCAGCAAGGCGTCGATGGAGTGTTCCGCCAGGGGCCGGCCCATCACCTGGATTCGCAAGCCCCCGGGCGAGTCCAGCAATTCGATCCGCACGACCGGCACGATGGATATGCCGGCGCCTCCGCCGGGGCCGATCTGTTTCGGGAGCTGCGTCGGCAGGACGCCTTCGGGAATGGCGAATCCGGCGCCCAGCATAAAGAAAATCAAAATGACCATGACGACATCGACCATGGGCGCCAGATTGGGGACATTAATTCTGGAAAATCGCGGATTTCGCAAGCGGCTCATGATCCGACTCCCTCGGAGCGCAGCGCGCCGAAGGTGATGTTCGTCACGCCGGCCCTCACACATTGCTCCAGGATGGTCTCGATCTGAGCGTACGGCAGGCCGCGATCGGCGCGGATGACACAATTGACGCCGGGGTGGCGGCGGGCTTCGGCGTCGATAAGTTCAAACACTTCGTCGCGCGTATGGGACTCTTCGCGGATGAGATAGGTCGGTCCGGGCGCGCCTTTGGGGTTGGTGATGTTGATGACGAACCGGTGGTCCAACTGACTTCGCTCGAGATCCTGGGCCGTCCGCGCGACGGGCAGGTCGATCCGGCTGTTTTCCTGCTCGACCATTCGCGTGGCGAGCATGAAAAAAATGAGCAGACACATCATCACGTCCACCATGGGCGCGAGGTTGAGATCGAAGGAAGCGGCAGCCGGTACTTTTTTCATGGAGGCTTCCTGGCTCAGGACTCTCCGGCCGGAGTTGACGCGTTATTGTTTTTGGCGCCGGCCGGTCCTCCGACCGTGATGGGCCGAAAGTTTTCAAGAAGGTCCACGGCGGCGGCATGCGAAGCGGTGGTGAAGGCATCGACGCGGCTGCGACAGACGCCGAAGAAACCCAGCGCGATGATCGCGACGGCCAGGCCGAGGAAGGTATTGACCAGCGCCAGGCTGATGCCGCCGGCGAGGTTTTCGGGTTTGTAAGCGCCGTGCATCTCCTGCATGGCTCCGAAGGCCCGGATCATGCCTAGCACGGTTCCCAGGAGGCCCATGAGCGGCGCGAGGTTTCCAATGATGTTGAGATACTCCACCTTTCGAAACAGGCGGCTGGACCAGGCGGCGGCGCGCTCCTGCGAGGCCTCGTACATCGCGTCGAACCCGTTTCGGCCGTGACGCAGACCCACGGTGAGCACGTCGGCGAACATCGTCCGGCTCTTCTGAATGGAATCGATGCACTCCTTGAACTTTCGCGCTTCGATGAGTTGCCGCGTCGCCTCCAATTCTGCGATCGGAAGCATGGTTGCCTGGCGGATCGTCCAAAAATGCTCGACGATGATGGTGACGGAGGCAAGCGAGAGCAGGACGATGACCAGGCCGGGCCATTCGGCGCCTTCGCGAATCACTTCGAGGAGCGATTTCCCGGCGGTGGTGGGGGCGTCCGCCGCCAGCGCGGAGTTTGCGATGACACCCATGGCCGCGATCGCGAAGGCAAGCGTCCGAAGCGTGGGGAAGCGTGATCTTGGCATGATTTCGGCCCAGGGCCCTTAGCGGCGCAAATCTTCTTCGGTCACGTGCTTGAAGACGCCGCCGTTGGACTCGGCAATCGTCCTTAACACCCGTTCGCCATCGCCCATCGTGTCATACACGAACAAGATTGTGTTGATCGTGGTCCGGGCGTTTTTGTTTCGCTGGTTGATCGTGCGAATAATGTTCTTGTTTTCTTCTCCGAAGTCGCCGTCCGACAGCAGAAAAAGGACGTCGGGCTTGTAACCGAGTCCGAGGCGGACCGCCGCGAGAGGTTCCGTCTGCCCGCTGGGAACGATGCGTCCGATCGCCCCGAAGGCCTGTTCCTTGTTTTCGAGTGTCGCCGCGCGCAAACGCGAATACAACTCGGTCGGCTTGCCTTCGTTAAACCAGATCACTTCGAAGAGTTGATCGCGCTCCAGGGAGCCGATGGCGCGCATCAACTCCCGCTGAAGGAGGCTGAAGGTATCGCTCATGGAGCCGCTGCGGTCCATGACGTACACGATCGAATGGGCGCGTTGTCCCTCGCCGACGCCCCAGAGACTTCCGACGGGGCCGCCGCCGGCGAGGTCTCGATCGCCCAGGCCGGTCCCCTGGCCGCAATTTCCCGACGATGGATTGAGTCCCACACCGACGACGTCACCGCGCCGAAGTTCGGTATTCGACAACTGATCCAGTCCGCTCCCCATCGGATCGGCCTGGGTCATTTTGACATCGGGCTGGGTCTTCAAGAGATCGGTCAGGCTGGGCGATCCGTCTTTTTGCCCGCCGCGCTTTGCGGAGTCCGGTCGATCGATGTAGGCCTGGCCGGGGAATTTGAAGCCTCCGCCAAGGGCGTTCGATTCGACGGTCGCGACGACATGGGCCTTGAATTCACCAGCGGCGGGTTCGGCGGAACCAATGGCCCACGTGGCGAGGCCCAGCAACATGACCATCAGGCCGTGGAAGAGGAGGCTGATGCCGGCCGAGCCGACGGTGCGTGCATAGCTTCCCGCCGGAGGCGGTAACAATGCGGCAGGACGGTTTTCTTGAGATTCGTTGACTGCGGAGGGCAAGGACCGGGGCTCCCTGTAGGTTCATTTGGGGGACGGCGACAACTCTGAACCGCCATCGATTATAGGCGATGAATCATCCCCATCAATCGAAGACATCGCAGATATCAGTATTGAAAAGCGGGCTGGGCGAGTTTTCCGTCTATGGGCGAGCGCCTCGATCGACTCAATTGTCCGATCTTGATCCTAGAAGAGGCTTCGCGTGGATCATGCGCGCCGGATAGATCGCCGCATCGCCGGGGAAGGTATTGTCATTCTTCCTGTTGATCGATTTCGAATTGGCCGCCGTCGGCTGACTCTTTTGCTGACCGGCTGCTGTTTCATGCTGACCTGTCAAGCCGGGGGAGGCCCGGGCGGATCCATTGTGACCCAACCCTCCGCCGCCGACGGGAGTTCACCGTATGCAATTCCCGGAGAACCGGGTTGGCAGGCTGCCGATACCGCTCGCCGGGCATTCGCGGAAGTCGGACGAGTGGATTCCATCGCCGCGCGACTGGCCGTTTCGACGGAAAAAAATGGCGAGGGCCGGACCCTCCTTCAACTGGATCGAGCCATCATCGGCGACGATGCGTGGCTCATTTCGCTTTTTCAACAGGAAGGGATTTCCGCGAGGACCCATGACGAGACGCTCGTCATCGATGCCGGCGGGTTGGACGGTTCCCGTGCGGCGGTTCGAAGCGTTCTTCGCGACGTCAATGACGCCATCGAACGGGTGCGGGGCAACATCGTCGCGCAGCGCCGCGTCGGCCATCGAGCCCAAATCGGTTCGCTGGAGACGCGGATCATCGATCCCCATGCCCAGGGCCTTCCGGCGCTATTCGTCGACGTGAGCCAGGGTCCGTTGGTACAGACCGACCAATCGTTCGATGTCGCTATTTACGGCAGGGGGTTCTTTACCGTGGACATTCCCGGAGAAGAGACGCCGAGATACACGCGTGATGGGCGATTCATTCGCTCGGCCGGCGGCGCGCTGGCGTTGGGCGCGTGGCCGGAGGCGGACCTTCACCCACGAGTTGATTTGCCGGCCGACGTGCGCGAATTGGAGATTAGACCGGACGGAAGTGTGTTGGCGCAAGGCCGGGTCGGAACTCGAATGGAGCCCGTGGGGCGAATCGGTCTTTCTGAAATCGAGCATCCCGAACAACTGACCTTGGATATTGGCGGGCTCTATGTCGCCAACACGCAGACGGGAAAAATCCGCGAAGACTACCCCAACGAGGGCGAACTTGGCGAACTTTATCAGGGCCGACTTGAGCTGAGCAACGTCGAGCCCACGCGCGCGTGGGCCCAACTCTGCCGGCTCGAAGACGCCAGGCAGATCGCTTTGGCGATGATCGCCAAGTTGAATGATGACGCTTCGTCGACGCCTATCGCTTCCCGCCATGACGAATCGCGCCGGAAGCGATTGCGAGGCGATCGGGGGTCCCTGGACACGGTCTTGATCCCGTATGTGGATCCCCCGATCGGTCGTCGCGAGTCGGGACTGACCGGTTTCCTCCAATCTCGAGGAATCGGCTATTCCCTGGAAGCCGAAGGCATCCACGTTCATCGCGGAGAATTAGAAGCAGCGGCGCTTTCGGATTACCTCGTTGCGCTCCGTGCCCGAATGGATGACCTTGCCCGCACGATTGTCGCCGAAAGCGAGGCCCAGCGAGGGTCCGAATCGCCGGAATCGTCGGGGGTCTCGCTGGAACTGCATATGGCGGAGGCGGATGCCCTTGCCGCCGATTATGACGAAATCAAATCCGCATTGTGTGCCCTCGGCGACAAGGCGGTCGCCTCGTTGGTCCGATTGCTGGGCGAAAGCCCGTCGGTGGTGCGATCCGACTCCGCCTGGATTCTGGGTCGAATCGGACCGGCGGCGAGATCGGCGGTCCCGGCGCTGGTGGATAGTCTGGCCAGTGCCGACGGGCACCTTCGCTCCACCGCCGCGGCATCCTTATTGCGAATCGCCCCCGGAAGTCGACCCGTTGTCGACTCGATTGTGGACATGTGGATTGCGGCCTTGCACAGCCCGGTTCGTTCGGAGCGATATCATGCCGCGATCGCCTTGAGTCGAATGGGAGAGCCTGCGGCGGCGGCGGCGCCGGTTCTGGCGACGATGGTGAATGATCCGGACGGCGGAGCCGCGCTAGCATTAGGTCGAATCGGCCCTGCCGCGGCCTTCGCGGTTCCGGCGCTGACCAAAGCACTGGTTCATCCTTCCGCCATGGTTCGATGGCGGGCCGCCGAGGCGCTCGGAGGGATCGGCCCGGCATCCCGGACCGCCTTGCCGATACTGGTCACGTTGTTCGGCGATCGCGAAACCGACGTGCGCACGGCGGCGGTGGAGGCCGTCGGCAACATTGGGTCGGTCGATTCAGTTCACCTCGACGCGCTGGCGGCGATGTTAAGGGAGGGAGAATCCGGCGTTCGGGACGCTGCCACGGAGGCGCTGGCCAAGCTCGCGCCGACCAATGAGCGCGCGCGGGAACTGCTCTTCGCCACAACGGGTACGTCGGACGACGGGTCCGGAATCGATCCGGAAGTCAGCTCGCAGGCGTTGTCGGGGAGCCTGCGGGACCTCATGGCCCGTGCGGATGTTCTTTCGCGGCTCATGCTGTGCGATACGATTGGCGCGCTGGGTTCACTGGGAAGACCCGCGGTCGGGATTTTGCAGGAGCTTGCCCACGATAGCCGAGATGGTGTCGTCTGCTCGGCGTTGGAGGCCATCGACTCGCTGGGGTGCGACGCCAGTGCGGCCGTTTCCGATTTGTCGATGATCCTTCAGCACCCTAATCCGTTGGTTCGCGTTCGCGCCGCTACGGCGTTGGGCTCGATGGGCGAAGCCGCCGCCATGGCGGTCCCGGCGCTTTGTTCACGGTTCGATGATGACGATGATGCAGTCGTCGTCGCGGTCGTCGAGGCCCTGGGGCGGATTGGTTCGCCGGCGGCGGATTGCCTGCCGCTGCTTCGAAACCTGGGCGAAAACGCGAATCCGCGAATTCGGGAAGCGGCATGCCAGACGATGAATCGGATTCTTTCCGAGGGCGCGCTGACGAAAACGGACGGCCATGGCAATGAGCGCACAGTCGCGGCGGAAACGTCGTTGGATGATTCCGAACCCTGATGGATCAGAACGGAGAGATCCGCCAGCCTATTGAGTTTTCATCGCAGTCTTGCCCAGTTCTTTCGACGTTTCGTAATACTTCAGCACGAGCTTGAATTCCTCGGCCATTTCGCCGGTCGCCAGGGCGTTGGCCTGGCGCTGGGTGGCGATGGCGGCGTCGAGCATCCCCATATTGCATTGAACCTGGGCCAGCAAGGCCAAGGTTTCCGCGTCTTTGCCCATGTGGAGTTCGTTGGCTCGGACGATGCTTCGATATAGAAGCCCGAGGTTTCGCTTGGAAATCGGTTTGCCGAGTTCCACGTCGGCCAATTGCAAGAGACTGTCCGGCGAGTCCTTCATTGCCTCCTCGATCCTGGCCTCCCAACCGGCGATCTGATCTTCCATTTCAAATTCGATGAACATCTGACGCTTGATCAGATAGGCTTGAAGGTCCTTGGGCTTGAGGGCGATGATTTCGTCGAGGAGTTTGAAGACCTTCGCCTTGTCGCTCAGGCCAAAGGCGGCGCGGAGGTCATTCATCAAATCGTCCGCCTTCTTGGCGTTTTCGGCGGCTTTCTTGGCCGCATTGATGTCGAATTGCCCGGCCAATACGTTTTTGATGGCATCGTCCAATTCCTTGGTGTCGGCAAGGGGATTGCCCGTCCAGACCACCATGCTCTTTCGATCCACCAGGAAGGCGTAGGGGATTCCCTCGATGTCCTTCATCCAGACATTCTGCGTTTCCATCTCCTCATCGGCCCCGATGAAATAGGGCATTTCGATGCGCAGTTTCTTGAGCCGTTCTCCAAGAAATTTGGCAATGATCTCCGGCTCTTCGTTGCTGAGGCCCATGATCACGAGGCCGTCTTTTTGATATTTTTTGTGCAGCTCGGCCAGGTGCGGAATACTCTTCATGCAGGGACCACACCACGTCGCCCAGAACTCAACGAGAAAAACGTTTTTGTCCGCGCCTGCTTCGCCGGGGGTTGACGGCGGCGTTTGGGTCATCCATTTGGTGACCTTAACCGGAGGAGCCTTGTCGCCGACCTGCGGGGCGGCCGACGCGGCGCCGGAAACGATGGCGAATGACAAGGCAGCGATGAGTCGTGAAACGGTGTTCGGCATGGTTATTTCCTTGGAAGTTGCTCGCGGTTGCAGGTTCGGGGCCGGGCGGCTTTTAGCGCCCCCATTCTTGCCTTCCGGATGCTATGCTATTCGATGTGAATCGGCCAGTCGCGGATACAGACGAATCGATTTCGTTGCCGCTGAATCCCGGATCCTCCGGCCCCTGCGCCTATTTGTCGGGGCGGACCGCGACCCATGAATTTGCCATGACGCGACGTCTTCCGGCCGCGGCGTATCAACGGATGATGGACGCTGGGTTTCGACGGAGCGGGCTGCTGATCTACCGGCCCGTCTGTGACGGATGTCGCGAATGCGTGCCGATCCGCGTGCCGGTCAACGAATTCACGCCGAGTCGTTCGCAGCGACGGGTGCTTCGCCGCAACGCCGACGTGCACATGACCGTCGGCCCTCCGTCGCCGACGGAAGAAAAGTGGCGGATGTACAACGCCTATCGACGACTGCAACACGACGACCTGGAAAGCGAGGACCGGCCGGGCTTCGAGGAATGTTTTTATCATTCGCCGACGTCGACGCTCGAAATGACTTATTCGATCGGCGGCCGTCTTGCGGCCGTCGGGATCGTGGACGCGACGCCGTCCGCCCTTTCCAGCGTCTATTTTTATTTCGATCCCGGGCATTCCCGGCGGAGCCTCGGCGTCTTCAGCGCCATGTGCGAAATCGAGGAATGTCGCCGTCGGCAACTGGCTTTTTGGTACATCGGCTACTACATTCGCGAGTGTCAGCGGATGAACTACAAGGCCCAGTATCGACCTTATGATCTGCTCGGTCCGGACGGACATTGGCGACGAATCCAACCGAATGGTGATACCCTGTGAAGCCGACCGCCGAAGCGCGAATTTCTGAAATACAAGTCCAGCCCCCGGAAGTTCCTTCTCAATCGCTCTTGTGTTGTCTTGACGCCGTGTTGAAAGGTTACGGTTGCCGGGTGGATCGTGATGAATTGGCGGTCGTCCTCGGGGACGCCGTGCAGGTGACCCACGCGGCTGAAGCGCGACCGGGTGAGCAGTGGAACGTTTACGGGCGGCATGCGTTTCTGGAATCCGCCGCCAGGCTGTACGGGCTGGAGCTTCGCGATTTGCACCCTCCGGGCGCCGCACCGCTGCCGGTCCCTCCGCCGGAGTTTGTCGGCCATTTCGCGGATAGCTATCTGCCGCTGGTTCGCGCGGCGCTCGCACATGGATATCCCGCGCTGGCATGGATGGGATGGCCCGCGCCGAATCGTACCGGTTGGGGAATCATTACCAGCGTGGATGTCGGCGGTCCTGTCGTCGGTCGGACGCCGTTTTCCGAGGGGCGAACCGTCGTCTTGGAAGGGCCGCCGGTTCAGGTTTATACAGTCCAGGAATTTCAAGAGTGCCGCTTATCCTTTGAGCAGGTTTTGAACATCGCTTTCGGACATACGGCGGCGGTATTGAACAATCAGATTCCGAGCAATTACCGTGTCGTAACGGGCGTTGCGGCGCTGGAAAAATGGCGTGATGAAGCGGAGCCGCAAGCGGGCGTTGCCGTTGCGATGATCGCGGGAAGATCATCCGCGGCCCGTTTCTTTCGCCGCATTGCAGACCGGCACCCATCCGCCGGTGAATATGCGGCCATCTTCGAGGAGCAAATCGGAATACTGACGGCGTTGGCCGACGAGGACGGTAATAAGAAGAAGATCGACCGGGTGATTGAACTGGAGCGACTCGCCGCGGCGATCGGGCCTACTCGCCAATGACTCGACGATTTCGATTGCGGATGTCGCAGGACGTCGCGTTTTCGTGGCCGATCCATCGGTCCCAGGCGGAGTGGTCGGAAATGTCCACGCCGGCGGCCTTGGCCTGGCGCTGAAGGTAATTTTGCAATTCGATGAGAAAGTCGGTATCCATCAATTCGGGATGGTCGCCGAGGTGCTGATGGAGCACGCGATAGACGAGCTTCAATTCCTCGGCGTCCAACGCCGCCACGACCGCATCGGCTCGTTCTTCAAAGCTCATGGAATTGCCCGTCCTTTCGATGAAGGGATTGTAGTGGGGCTCCTCGTCAGGGGCCAATAGCGCGAGGGCTCAAGGGTTTCGTTGCGTGAATGGCATGCAAGTCCGCACGTATGGAGTGGCAGGGCCCTGGGTGATCGTGATGCACGGCGGGCCGGGCGCGCCCGGAAGCGTCGCGGCGGTCGCGCGCGGATTGGCGGATTCTTTTCGGGCCCTCGAACCATTTCAGCGGCGGAGCGAGCCGGGCGGTCCGCGGCTGACCGTCGATCTTCATGTCGAGGACCTGCACGATCTGATCGAATCGCAGTGCGGCGATGCACAACCGGCGCTGGTCGGATCGTCGTGGGGGGCCATGCTGGCGCTGGCTTATGCGGCGAAGTACCCGTCTCGCGCGGGGCCGATCGTGCTGGTGGGCTGCGGAACATTCGATCGCGAGGCTCGAAAACGGATGCACGCCGTGATCGCGGAACGAACCAGCCGCGAACTAAAGCGGCGGATCGGCCGTTTGCCGAAGGAGGTGCCTGATCCTGACGAACGTCTGGGGGTCATGGGAGAACTCATCCTGCCCCTGTATTCCTTCGATCCAATCGAAGGGGGACTGGAATCCGAAAGATGCGATGCGCAGGGTCATCAGGAAACGTGGAGCGACATGGTGCGTCTGCAGGTGGAAGGCGTGTATCCGGCGGCGTTCGCGGCAATCCGCTCGCCCGTCCTCATGCTGCACGGGGCAGTCGATCCCCATCCGGGTGCGATGATCCATTCGAGTCTTGCGCCGTTTCTGCCGCAGTTGGAATATCACGAGTGGGAGCGTTGCGGGCACTTTCCCTGGTTGGAAACGACGATAAGGGAAGAGTTTTTCGCATACCTCCGCGATTGGCTCAAGCGAAAGACCAACGCCGGGATTTCCAGCGTTGGTCCTCGTTCCGATCCATCGATCTAAAGGAGATGGTACCTCTTATGGATTCGTCGGGGGCGGCGGCATCGGCGGGTGCGGGTGGTTGGCCTCGAACTCGTCCAACTGCGCCTGCTGCTCGGTCGTAAGGATCGCGCGGAATTCATCACGGGCCTGTTGTCGTCGCGCGTCCACCGCGGTTCTCGTATCGTCCATGATCGTCTTGATCTGTGCTTTTTGATCGTCCGTCAGGCCGAGCGGGTCCGCCAATTCGTCGTCGTGATGCCCCGGGCCGAAGCATCGGAAGCCATGCGGACCGCCTTCATCCAGCGATTGCAGAATGGCCAGTTGATCCGCCGTCAGAACGGCGTCGATCTGAGCCTTGGCATTCTGATGAAGGGTCGTGATGTCCTGACGCATGGCATCGAAAATGGTCTGCGCCTGGGTTTGCTGCTCATCCGTCAATTCGAGCGCGTCCGCGTTGAAGTGAGGCGGACCGCCCTGCATGGGGCCTTGAGGACCGCCGTGAAATCCCTCAGGACCAAACGATCGTCCCAACGATGCCTGAAACGGCCGGCCCGGACCCTGCATGCCGGTGATCTGCATCATCTGGTCGTCGTATTGCTGATTGGAGATTTGACCGGATTGAAGTTGGGATCGAATTTCGCTGGCTTGCGCCTGTTGGTTGGAGCTGAGCGGTTGACCGAAAGGCAGCGCCGTGGACTGGCCGGTGAAATTCTGGATGGCGTTCAGAACATCCGCGACGGTCACGTTGCCCAGGCCCGTCGAAGTCAGCAGGTCTTGTAAAGTCGTGCCCGGTGAAACTCCGCAGCCGGACCCCAATGCCATCATGATCGAAATCGCAAGAATTCCGCGAGCCAGTTTCTGAATTCGCATGGTTTTTCTCCCTTTGGACTGACAACCGGGTGTACGGACCCATTGGGTGGCGACGGTCATGAGTCGAAACCATCACCCACGGCGTGATCTAATGTTCAAACGCCCGCTTGAAGGTGATGATTGCAGGAATTGAGAAAAATTTTTCGCCAGAGCACCCTTTTCTTCTGTGTCATAGGGCGCAGCGGGGGCGCAAAGCTCGCCCTGCGGCGTAACGAAGAGGACGCGATTATTTGAAGAAGCGGTCGAAACAGTCCCGCCCGATTATTTGCCCTTTTCGACCCATTTTTCCTTCTTCGGTTGGTTCGACTTGGGGCTCGGTGGGTCATCGAATGACAGTTTGATTTCGATGGGTTGTCCCTCTCGCTCAACGGTGAGCACCAGCGGTGATTGTCGGGCGATTTTTCCTCGTTCCGAGAAATTCATCGCTTCGAAGTCCTGCCCATTGGCTTTCAACACGACATCATTTTCCTTCAAACCGGCGCGGTCGGCGATGCTGCCCGGCACCACTCCGGCGATTTTGACCGGCCCGTCGCCCATCGACATCATCATGCCGTACCGGCGTTTTTCGGACTCCGGTAGTTTCCAGCCGGGGATGGGCGTAAAGCGGGCGCGTTCGTGGGCCAGATCCAACTCGATCACAAATCGTCGCAGCACTCCCGTTCCTACGACGCCCTGCCGGAATCGATCGGTGATCTCAAGCTCAGGGTCGACGATTTTGCAACCCGCGATCTTAACCGTGCCGTCGAGCGTGGCTATTTCCATGTCAAATTCTCCGTTGGCGGTGCGTCCTTGAGCGGAGACGGGTGGGCTTTTGTACTTGAGCTTGTTGCGAAGTCGGGCCGGTATCGAGAAATCTCGTGACTTTCCCGTGTCGATCTGTGCCGGAAAGATCCGTTCTCCGATCGACAGGTCCAATGCGGGAATGCCGTGCTGGTTGTCGCAATGGACCGTGCCGTCCGTATTGGGGAGCGGTTCCTTCGAGAGTCGGAACTGCTCTTTCTCGAAATCGAGCGTCACGACGTAATCGGGCAATGCGGCCGTGCCGATGATGCCGTGCACGTCGCCCAGGGCCGAAAAGATGGCCTTATCGTCCCAGACGACCGCCGGGACGTCGCTGATATTTTCAGCGCACAATCCGATATCGACGTTGACCGTGTCCACTTCGATTCCGTGAGGCGCGGAGGGATCGCCGATTCGCGTCTTCCCGGTCGCTTCGATCTTCAATTCGCGGGCGAGTTCCGGCGTCAGGATGGTGACACCTGCGCCGGTGTCAAAGACGAAGCGGTAGGGCCCTTTACCCTGCACGCGAAGTTCAATGACCGGCCGGTCGTTGACCATTTCCATCGGCGTGGTCGGAGCAACTTTGTCATGGGCGGAATGCCTCCCGGGTTTCGCCCTGGCCGCCGTCGTCTGGTCATTGACGTCCGGCTTGGATTCGGAGCCGGACTGTTCGGATTTCCACTTGAAAGCGATTCGGGAGTTCGGGTAATCGATGATCATCACGCTCTTGCCGATCAGTTCGCCTCCAATATTCGCGTCAATGTAGGGGTCGGCGAAGGCTCCCGCGGCTTGGGTCGCGAAAGTCGCCCTGATCTTTTTGTGGCGCTTTCCACCGAATTCCACCCACTTGACCTTGGCGCTGCGCGCCGGCTTTACCCCCCCAACGCCGCCCAGCATGGCCGATTCCGATTTGCGTCCCTCCAACAGATCCAAACGCTCCACGGTCGGTGCATGAAAGGTCATCGTGCCGCCGGCGCCCGTGTCGAGTCGAAAGAAGGCATCATGTCCTTCGAAACGACCCGTTACGCAGGGGACCCGGTTGTAAAGCATCAAGGGGGACCAATCCGCGCCGGTGAGGTGAAACTTCGCGGAGTCGTGGATGTTGATCTCGGAAGCGGCCAGATCGAGTTCCACGAGGCATCGCGCCAGAGTCCCGTAGCCAATGATGCCGGCGACCTTGACGCCCATGTGCTGGTCAAGAAAGGACAAGTTCATGACGACGGTCAGCGGTTCGTGAAGGGTGATTGGTCCCAGTTGCAGGGTCGACGGTCTGCACCAGGAGGCCTGGGTGGCGCCGCCGATTCCGACGGCCGGAACCGTGCCGAACGTCTCAAACTTTGCCTTGGCGATGACGCGCTTTTCAAGGACGTTGGTGCCCGCGCCGGTGTCGAAGATGAACCATCCGAGGTCCTTTCCGCCGACCAACGGATGAACGAGCAAGTGACCGGTCGGGGCTTTTTTGACGTCGAGCCTGGAGGGTACGGCGGAGTCAAACGTCGCGTCCTGTTTCGTTTTCAATGACGCGAGCTCGACGGACCATTGAGGGGTGGGAACCAACTCCGCGTTGGTGACGACGCCCTTGAGATTGCTGCCATGCTCGCTGACCAGTTGGATTTCCCTGGGCAGGATGAGGGGACCGGCCCGTACTTCGCCCTTGAGCGTCATGGTCGAATCGCCGACGGGATGGTGTAGAGTCCAGCTCGTCGGTCTCCAGGTCGCGCGGTCGATGGTCACTTCGCCAGAAACACGGCCTTCGTCAAATTCGATCTTCAAGATCACGTTCTTTTCGTCGGTCTTATTATCCAGGACGAATTCCCGATCATGTTCCCTTGAAAACCACAGGCCGGTGGCCGCCCAGGTGCTGAAGAGAGACTCGGTCCGGTCTCCAAAGTACTCATCCGCGACCTCACCGCCGACGTCCCTGGTTCGCACGGTTTTGCCGTCAAAGACCGTGTCCCTGGTGATTTGGGAATCGGTCACGCTGCGAAATCGACCGGCGGAGTCAAACAACAGCGTCTGCGTGCCGGTCAGGCCCATGTTCTGGACGGACCCATCCAGTCGGACGGCCTTGTCCTGTTTTTCGAAGGCGTCGATCCCCAGGGCGGCCCGCACCTTTTCGACGATTTGCGCGGCGGTTTCGGCCTGCGCGTATGGGGCGGCGGTACCGACGGCGAGGACGAACAGGCACCCCCGAACAGCATTTGAACGGAACCATTTCATTTGCGAACTCCTGAGGATGGACCCCGGCCGCGGGTCGTCCGCGAAGGGGCGAGGACAAAGGTAAAAGCCACGGGCTGGGCGCCCGGTTGCATGTTTCCGTTTCTGACCAATGCGGTGATCTCTTCGATCAGGCGATTGAGGCGATGGATCTGCGGCGGCGTCAGGCAACCGCGGGATCGCCCGGCCCAGGTGTTACGGAGGGGGCCCGTGACGACGGCGTTCGGCGACGCCATCGCCCGCTTGAGGTCGCGGCGGGAGAGGCGCAGGAGGCCGTCCTGAACGGCGGCGACCGAACGCATGGACTTCTTGTTTCGCCGGTCATATCGGATGCGAAGCGGTCGGCCGGGGACGTCGAAGGTCGCTGCGGCGGTTCGGCCGGAGCCGGTCTTGCCGTTGTTCACAAGGAGACCGACGGCCAGGAGCCGGCGGAGGTGAAAGTAGAGCCGGTCGGGCGGATAGCCGAGGGAGGCGGCGATTTGGGCGATCGAACAGGGTCCGGCCGATTCGACGACATCGACGATCTCCTGCCGCAACGGCGAAGCCAGGGCGGCGATCTGCCGCTGGTCCGCGATCCAATGCGTTTGAGAGCGTCGGGCCATGGTTGCGTCCGTTGAAATAATGAACGGAATTACAATGGTGGTCTCACGAACCGTCTTTCGCTGTTTTGACCGCTATTCCCTGTCCAGGAGTATCACACCGCCCCAGGGTTGCTTTCCCGGCGGGCGATAAGCCTCGGGGGCGATTTTGGCTAGAAGGCGCATGAAGAATGACAGTCGCTTGAGGCGCGCGGCGGAGTGGAGCATCGGGCGGACGTCGACCGGGCTCCAGCCGAGCGGCTTGAAAAAGTCCGGTCCGGCGGCGGGGGCGAACTTGAAGACGGCGTTGGCGTCTTTCAAATCGGCGTCCATGTTTTTCTTGAGGATGCGGAGCAGGCCCGGCGACGCGAGGTCAATGACCCATCGCTGGAAACTCGGCGCGGCGGAGAGGTCGCGCGCCAGCGATGAAACACCGTCCTCGGTCAGGTAGATGATGAGTCCTTCAGTGACCACAAGGGTCTTCTTCGATTTGGCCGCGAGATCATTGAAGACGGCTCGGCGGGCATCCCCATCCGTCAAGTCGAGGCGGATTCGCTCCAGCGAACAGACGGGCCTTTCCTTTGCGAGGACTTCCTCCTTGTAAGCCAGTATTTCGGGCAGGTCGACTTCCACCCATCGCAGCGACGACGGCAGCGTCATTCGATAGGGCCGCGCATCCAATCCGGCGGCGAGATTCACGACTTGGTCGAAGCCCTTTTCAAGATGATCAACGATGAACTGGTCGAAGAGATAGGTGCGGACGATCCACGACCACGCGTGTTTCATTCCGTCCGGCATGTTTTCGGCGATCTGATTTCCGCGATCGCCGGCGAGTCGTCGCGCAAGAGGATCTCGGAAGAGCGGATTCGGCCGATCCGCCTCGACGGCGCGAAAGACCGCCGCCCAGCGGGCCGTGTCGGAGATATTCCGAATGAGTGGATCGCCTGGCATCGATTCGCCCGCTTACGATCCTGTCATCATCCGCTCCAGGCGGATTGCCGTCAAAGGGCGGTCCGGATCAAAGCTCCTCGGCCGCCTTCTTGTGCTTCTTGCGGGCCGGCTTTTCCTTGCCCTTTTCACTTTTGATGACGTTGCGCGATGGATGATGACCCATGCTGCCGGCGAAGGCGTTGATCATCGGCGAAAACTTCTTGAGCGCGTCGTTCACATTGGGCAGGCCGCTGATCGACGTGCGGAGCGTCAGTTGGGTCGGCGATTGGCCGATGCCGAACCACGCAACGGTATTGGCGCAAAGTTCGGCGGCGGGACCGGCGGCCATCGCCATTCCCATGTCGCCCGATCCGGCGGCGACTTTGGCAAGCCGTCCGATGTGCGCGACGGCCATAATGCTGCTATCGGTCGGCATTTCTTCGATGACTTTGCCGAGAACCGGGTCGTTCAGGATGTTGTGGTCCTTGTTCCCGGCCTGCACGGCGGACTTCAGTGCGGTTTTCGTCAGGCCGATGGCAATTCCGCCGTCGAATTCGGCCAGATAGACCTTTCCGAAATCGGGAATTGAGTAAGCCATCGCATCCGTGGAACCGACTTGCAGCGATTTCGGAGCGATCGGTTCGTTCCCGCCGACGAGGCCGGGGATGGAGAGGAGTTGGTTCCACAACGCCTTGGAACGGTTGACGTCATTCACGGCGAGCAGGATGCCCACGTTGGGAATCTTGGACGAGCCTTCGCTGCCCTCGGCCATCGAGCCCGGCACGACGAACGCGCACACTTCGCGGATGTTTCCGAAGAATTCGCGACCGATGTCAAAGCCGGTGACGGTCAGCTTATCCGTCTTTCGGCCGGCGGCATCGGCGGCGGCCTGCGCCCACGCGGGATTCAGGCCCATGCCGAAGATGGCCGCCGCGTCGGGTGGAACGCGAGACAGGCATTGCCGCGTCATCGGTGGCAGTCGCAACAGGTTGTACACGAGGCTCTGATGGTCGTCGGCGAATCGAACGGCGAGTTGTGACGTGAGCGCGCCTTCGTGGATGCCCATCGAATAGGTCGCCCAGCGAAGGTGGTCGAGGTCCGCCACGGCGTTGGCGACCTTGAATTCCCTGGCATCGTCCTCGGACATCGCGCCCCGGGCCTTCTTCAGTACCGCCGCCAAGTCGCAGAAGGCGAAGATCGTCGAGCCGGTTCGTTGCGTGAGGACTTCTGAAAGGTCTTCGCGCGAACCGAGCGAGGCGGTGTCCGAGGCAACGAGACGGTGGACCACGCCTTCGACCAAATCTCGGCCGGTCCCGACGATGAAGAGCGATTGCGTCAGGACGCCGGTGATCTCGCCAACGTCAGGAGCCTGAACGGCAAAGGTGGGCATTCCGCCGATTTTTTCGGCGGTGGGGGAAAACTGGAAGAATGTTTCAAGCAGCCCTTTGAGAAGAGTTGCATCGCCATGATGCGCGACCAGTACGCCGGAGGGCGGACCATCGTGGCCGGGATCGAAATTCGTGATGGCCACCGCCGCGCCGCCGAATCCATTGAGGACTTCAAAAATCGACGGGCTGATGACGACCTGTTCGGGAATGTGGAATGGGGCGCTGGATGCTTTGCTGGGGCGGTTCCCCAGGACTTTCTGCATGTCCTTGGTCGTCAGTCCGAGCATGTCGGCGAGCTTTTCGATGATCTGTCCCGGCCGGGTGATCTCGATATAGGCCATGGCGTCCGGCGGCATGAGCATTGCAAAGTTTTGCGCGGCCACCTGGTCGCGACAGCGATCCGCGCCGGCCTTGGCGGAAGCGGCGACTTCATCATTGACTCTCGCCGCGATGACCTTTTCATAGAGCTTCCGCGCGGCCGAATAGTCCTTGGTCTCTTTTTCCAGGAAATAGGCCTTGTACAGGTCCGGTTGGTTGCCGGACTGGGCGGCGGAACGCAACGGTGCGGCGCCGATGGAAACGATGAGCGATAGGGCGGTCACGGCCGAGAATTGGGATCGATTCATGAGTCATCCTCCGGTTCAGGTAGTCTTTTCAAATATGCGACCGTCAGGCATCCGTCGAAGATG
>CAYPXR010000032.1:0-26452 GCA_964414585.1 uncultured Planctomycetaceae bacterium | reverse complement strand
GGTTGTCCGAAGCCGGTGCTGAAGGTGGCCTGGGGCTCGTTGCCCATGCCGGCCTCGGTGCCGGCGAGCTTGGCGGTGTAGCCGCTCATGAAGTGATACATGGCCTGTTCGGTGGTGAGCCGCGAGATCGGCGGGAGGACGCCGAAGGCATCGCAGGTGAGGAAGACGACGGCCATCGGGTGGTGACCGGCGAAGCCCTTGAGCAGGGCATTGTTGATGAATTCGATGGGATAGGCGGCGCGAGTGTTTTCGGTGAACTTGTCGCTGTCGAAATCGACGTCGCGGGTCTCGGGATCGACGACGACGTTTTCGAGGACGGCGCCGAATTTGATCGCGCGGAAGATGTCGGGCTCGCGTTCTTCGGAGAGGCGGATGCACTTGGCGTAACAGCCGCCTTCGAAGTTGAAGACGCCGGTATCAGACCAGCCGTGCTCGTCGTCGCCGATAAGTCGGCGGCGCGGGTCGGCGCTGAGGGTCGTTTTGCCGGTGCCGGACAGGCCGAAGAAGAGGGCGACGTCGCTTTCCTTTCCGACGTTGGCGGAGCAGTGCATGGGGAAGACGCCGCGGTCGGGGAGGACGTAGTTCATGACGGTAAAGATGGATTTCTTGATCTCGCCGGCGTAATGGGTGCCGCCGATGAGGATGATCTTCTTCGTGAAATCGGCGGCGATGTAGGCTTCGCTGTTGGTGCCGTCTTTTTGAGGGTCGGCGAGACAATCCGGCGCGGCGAGGATCAGATACTCGGGCCTGGTCGCGGACAATTCCTCGCGCGTCGGTCGGCGGAAGAGTTGTCGCGCGAAAAGGGCGTGCCAGGCTTTGCTGCCGATGACGCGGATGGGCAGGGCATATTTCGGATCGGCGCCGGCGATAGCGTCCGTGATAAACAGCTCGTGTTGATTGAGATGCTCGATGGTTTTCTTGCGGAGCCGCTCGAAGGCGTCGGGGGTCATCGGCTTGTTGACTTTGCCCCAGTCGACGGTCTTTTCGCTGGCGGTGTCTTTGACGATGAATTTGTCGTTGGGGGAGCGGCCGGTTCGCTTTCCGGTGAGGGCACTGAAGGCGCCCATGTCGGTCAACTGGCCCTCATTTCGGGCGATGGCCATTTCGACGAGTTGCGGGACGGAGTTGTTCCAATGGACGGGTCGGGCCGGTGCGAGACCGTGATTCTGAATTCCGAATTCGCTTTTTATCATGATGGCTGGTCCTGTGGGGTCTTGATGAAAGACGAGACAGGATTTTGAGGGCAGGGTGTGAAAAGATCAAGAATCGGCTTCCGGCGACCGCTTTACAGCGTTGTCGGGGCGTCGTAGGCTAGAATGATGATGCGACGATTCCATACGATTCTTGCGGTCATCCTTGTTCCGATCTGGATGTCGGCGTGCGGCGGCGGCGATACGACGATGGACGTGCGTAAGCCCGCAGCGGAGCGGCCGGATTTCGACAAAACGGCCGCGGCGCGGGGCGCCCTTAAGATTCCGGCTTCAGACGCATTCAATTACACGTCTTTTCGATCCGGGCAGAGCGGAAGTGGCCGCGGTGAGTCGAAACCCGACGGGAAGAGCGGGGCGACCTGTCACGCGGAGGCTGCGGAGGGCAGCGACGCGTGGGGTGAATTTCAATTGGGATTCTGTTTTGACAATAGCGGCGACGCGCCGCTGGATGCGGTGGTGAAGCTCAATGTGAAAGTGACCGAGAAAAGCCAGCTCCAGGGCGGAGACGACAGCAACAAGGATCAGCCGGCCCCTGTCGCGAAAGGCACGCTCACGTTTTTCATCAAAGACAGCAACGGCTCGGTCATCAAGACGGAGAATTTGCTGGCGAACAGCCTGGGGAAGGGGCCGAATTCTGCCGGCATTGTGCATGAGTTGGCCTTCGACGCGCGGTTCGAGGCGAATCGGGGCTACTATCTTATGATGGCGGGGCGGTCGGAAGCGCAGGCCGGCCAGGGGCAATCGGCCTCCGTGGCGCTCGGCGTGAAGGACGCTTCGCTGGAGATTGCCTGGCGACCGGCGGCCTCCGCATCCGCGTCGGAATCCGACAAGCCGGTGGCCGCGGCTGCCGCGGAAGGCGCCGAGTCGGCCCCTTGAATCGGCACGGCCCGCTCTCCTTTTCAGCGCCTGGATCCGGCGGAATTTCGACATGAGCCAGCGCATCGGTCTTTACGGCGGGAGCTTCGATCCCATTCATCACGGTCATTTGATTGCCGCCCGCAGCATTGCGGAGCGGTTGGAACTTTGTCGCGTGGTATTGATTCCGTCGGCGCGTCCACCGCACAAGCGCGACTGGATTCTCAGCGATGCGAGCCATCGGCTGTCGATGGCGAAACTTGCGGTGGCGGGCGACGGGCTCCTTGAGGTGTCCGACGTCGAGATGCACCGGTCGGGACCGAGCTACACGATCGATACGGTCGCGGAGTTTCGCCGGCACCTTGGGAGCGGGGTCGAGCTGATCTGGATCATCGGGGCGGATTCGCTGCCGGAATTGCCGACGTGGCACCGGATCGCCGAGTTGGTGAAACAGGTGCGAATCGTGACGGCCACGCGGCCCGGATGGAAACCACCGGCGATGGATTCCCTGACGGCGGCGGTCGGGCCGGACGCGGCAAAATCCCTGTTAGAGGACTGCATTGAAACGCCGGCGATCGATATCAGCTCGACGGACATTCGGGCGCGAGTTGCCGCAGGCAGAAGCGTCCGATACCTGACTCCTCCGGAGGTCGCGTCCTATATTGTGCAACATCGGCTGTTTTTGCCGTAACAACTTATTTCGGATAGAACCGCAATAACCGTCGTATTTTCCTATTGTTATGAGCGAATTGGAATCCTGTGATTTGTTGGCGGACGTTTCAGATTGACCGCTCACCCACTGTACGCTACTCTTTAGTAGAAGGACGCGTATAAGAGGTATCGAGGCCGCCAGGCTCATTCGGTGCTTCGTAGCCCCGGCGCGGGGGATTGAACGCGGTCCTTGGAGTTATGGGCAAACACGCTTTGCCTGTATTGCTACGCAAGTAATCGCCGCCTTTATGAAGGTGAACTTGGCTAACGGTCATTCTGAACCCTACCGATGTATGGATAGCAGGAATTGCCGGAGTTCGTTCGCCACGGCGAACGGGACGGCCGGGCCTGATGACCCTTCGACCGTCGCCGAAAGAGGAACTTCCCCTATGCCACGACTTTCCAAGCAGTTAACCCAACGAAGAATTCGGTTGCTCGTTGGCCTGAGTCTGGCGGGGATTCTTTATCTTCAATTCGGGTTGACCGGCGACAACGAGGTGGTACTGCGTCAGGGCTCTCCGATCCTGTTGGCGGCGGAGCGCGATACGGTGGAGCCGTTCGAACGGCTGATTCGACGCGATCCGTTGTCGGCGCTGATTCAAGCGCGAGCGCTTCACCTGCGACAGGTCAAAGACTACCAATGCACCCTTGTCAAACAGGAAGCCCTGCCTTCGGGCATGAGCCAGGAGCAGGAGATCGACGTCAAATTCCGGCAGGAGCCGTACAGTGTCGTTTTTCATTGGCGGCGCAATCCCGGGTTGGCGGACCGTGTGATCTATGTCCGCGATCGCTGGATTGATGCCGACGCGGATAACGTGGACGATCGTGATCTGGCGGTATGCCAGCCGGGACCGGTCGCGCGATTGCTCGTGAAGAGCCTCAAGCAGCCGATTCACGGCAAACTGTCGAAAAAAACGTCGCGCCGCTCGCTGGATGATTTTGGATTCACGCGGGCCCTGGACATGCTCATCAAGTATTGCGAGAAGGCCAAACAAGAGGGCGTGCTCAAATTGGAATTCTGCGGCGAGAGCCGGTTTGACGGGCGTCCCGTCTGGGTGATCCGTCGCCATTTGCCGTATACCGGAGAGAATGGGCCCTACCCGGATCGGCTGGCGGAAGTGTTTATTGACAAGGAATACCGCATTCCCGTCGCGGTCTATTGTTTCTCGTCCGAGATCAACAATCCCGATTCTCTGCTTGGGAAGTACGAGTACCGCAACATCAAGCTACATGCGGGCTTGACCGACGCGGACTTCGAACCGGCCACGTACGGGATGTAAGAACCCCAAAGCTTCGCTCCCATCCATCAACCATTTGCCATTTGCTTTGAAATTCGCGCGATCTGGTCTTGCGCCAATCGAGAACGGTATGCTCTACCTGGCGACCAGCAGGGGCAACGGCTGCTGCGATGCCCAATTAGTGATGTGATTCGGCCGCCTGGGTTGGCGCTTCCATTTCCACATAGGGATTGTGGGCGGCCACGCGCGGAAGGACCCAGACAGCGGCGCCCATGAAGATCGTGATCAGCGACACGAGGCCGATTCTCAACTTTGTTTCTAGCGAGAGGCTGGCGAAGGGGCGGTCCAGGAGCATCATCAGGCGCAGCGCGAGATTGACCAGACTGATCGGCACGATCATCAATGCGCGCAAGGCCATGCGGCCGATAGAGGCCAAGCGAGTTTTGAACGGGACCTTTTGGACCGGTTCGGCGGGCGGAGGCGGCGAAACTTCGGGCGGGGCGGGCGCTTCCGCTATCATAGGAACTTCAGGAGTCGCCGGGACCACGTCGCGCGACATCGATTCGACGGGCTCGACCGGCGCGGATTCGGTTGGATTCCCAGATTCAAGTTCTTCGACGATTTCTTCCAGTACGGCATTCCTGAATTCGTCATCCAACGTCGGCGAATCTGCGACGGGTTGTTCAGTCGCCGGAACATCGTCTGCCGGGGGCGCGATCGGCGCCTGGTCGATCATGTCGGCCAGTTCGCGGGCGATTTCGTCGGTGGCCTCGACCGCCTGTGCGGCGTCGGGCGCGGGCTCTTCGATGTTGGTGGCGGTGGACGCGAGGGCGAATTCGGCCTCGGCCTCGGCCTCGCTCGCGGTCGGTTCTTCCGTCGTCGGCACGGATTCAGGGGTATCGTCGGTAAACGCCGGCTCGGTGGTTTCGGCAATTTCGTCGACCAGCGTTTGGGCCTGTTGCAATAATTGCTCGACTTCGTCGTCGGAAATGACCATTGGCGGGTCTTCGGGCGGCGGTTGGGGTTGAGGGGTATCCATGAACGGCAAAGCCCAAAGCGGAACGAAAAAGTCCGTGTTTATTGATATCGGCCCTCATTGCGGGTCGGCTCGACTGAGCGAAGGAACCGCGTGCTTCGTGGCTTGTCATCTCCCTCGGGCGGCCGGAATATGACGTTTGTGACTCCAAGACGGTTTCAAGTGGATGATCTTTCACCCTCGCTGATTCGCGTGCGCGGCGCCCAGGCGGGGCATGCGCTTCGCGTGTTGCGACTGAAGATCGGCGCGTCGGTCATTTTGTTCGACGGGCGCGGCGGGGAGGTCGTGGGAAGGGTTCGCTCGGCGGACACCGGGGGATTTGACGTTGAGGTCGTCGAACGGAAGGGGCTGGTCGAACCGCGAGGGATGCCGCTGCTGTTGGCGGTGGCCATTCCGAAAGGTCCGCGAGGCGACTGGCTGGTGGAGAAATGCGGAGAACTCGGCGTTCATCGATTGTGGCCGCTGGCCTGCGAAAGGGGACAGGTCGAACCGGGCGAAGGAAAACTGGCGCGGTGGCGACGCAAGGTGGTGGAAGCCGCCAAACAATCGGGGCAGGCGTCGGTCATGGTTGTAGGAGAGATCGTCACTATTGCGCAGGTGCTCCTCGAACAAGAGGGCGCGGCGAGCATATTTTACGGCGAGCCTCATCGGGCAGAACGGAGCCTTGCCGACGAACTGCGGGAAGTCGAATCGCGTATGAAGATGGATTCGCCGCTGATGGTCCTCATCGGTCCGGAGGGCGGATTTACCGACGATGAATGTCGCCAGATCGAATCGAAGGGCGGAAGGGCCGTGCGTCTTGCTCCTACTGTTTTGCGAATTGAGACCGCCGCAGTCGCCGTCGCAGCCATTTGGGCCTGCGGGGCGGTGTCTTCTCCGAATCCTTGACTGGTGGGCATCTGACGCGGGGAACACGTGCACTAGGTCACGATGATACCGGCAGTTACGTCGACGCAGGTGTTCTTTGTTGGACGAGTCCAAAAGTGGTATATTGAAGTGTTTGCCGAGTTTGTGTTAATCCAAGAGGTATAGAAAAGTGTCGAATGAACAGAGTCAGTTAACCCCCGAGGAGCGCAGCGTCCGGGACGCCGCCATTGCGGAATTTGTCTCCAAGCATGCGCCGGGGCCGGATCACGAGATTTTCGAGAGCATGATCCGCACGGTCTGCCGTCTCTCGCATGATGAGACGAGCCGGGCGGAGATCAAGCTGGTGGACAAGGCGCTGGCGGAACTCCGGTACGCGTTCAAGATTTTCGCGCCGTACGAAGACATCCCCAAGGTCTCGATCTTCGGATCCAGCCGGACGCCCGAGAAACATCCGGATTATCTCCAGGCGGTCAAGTTCGCCGAGCGCATGCGCGAGTGCCGCTGGATGGTCATTACCGGCGCCGGCGACGGGATCATGAAGGCCGGTCACGGCGGGGCCGGGGTCGATGCGAGTTTTGGCGTGGCCATTCGCCTTCCCTTCGAGCAGCGAACGAACACCATCATCGCCGACGACAAGAAACTCGTGAATTTCAAATACTTTTTCACCCGCAAGCTCATGTTCACCAAGGAGGCCAAGGCGGTCGCGCTGTTTCCGGGCGGCTTCGGCACGCAGGACGAAGGCTTCGAGGTTCTGACGTTGATTCAAACGGGCAAAACGGCGCTGGTGCCGGTCGTGCTCGTGGACGCGCCCGGCGGGACGTACTGGCAGCACTGGCGGACGTACGTGAAGGCGGAGCTGTTGCGGACGGGCATGATCAGCGAAGAAGACATGAACCTGATCAAGGTGACCGACGACGTCGAGGTCGCCGTGCAGGACATACTTACTTTCTATCGCCGGTTTCACTCGTATCGGTACGTGCGGGACCGTCTGGTCATTCGTCTCAACGAGGCGCTGCCCGAGGCGGCGATCAGCCATTTGCAGGAGCAATTCGCAGACATCTGCGACAGCGGCACCATCGAGCCGTCGCGGGCCCTGGCGGAGGAGGGCAACGAGTTCGCGGACAAGCCGCGGATCGTCATGCACTTCAACCGTCGCTCGCACGGCCGGCTGCGTCAGATGATCGATTACATCAACACGGCGGGGATTCCGTCGACGGCCGCGGCGGTTCAGTGAAGGATTCCATGGCCCGGACGATCATTCTTGTCATCGTCTTGGCGGCGCCGCCCATCGCCACCATCGTCGGCAGCCGGATCCACGATCGGATCCGATATCCGCGCCGGTTCGCCGAGGTCGTGCCGGACGGCGTTTTTCGCGGGGGGTTCCCGACCGCCGAGAACATCAATCATCTCAAGGAAGACAAGTCGATCCGTACGATTGTAAACCTTACGGAGCGGAACGACCGGCAGGAAGAGAATCAGATGTTCGACGAGGCGAAACGGCTGGGAATTGAGATTTGTCAATTTCCCATGCCGGGCGACGGGCGCGGCGATTACGCTTCCCTGGACCAGGCCGCGGAGGTCATCGCCAATCGTGCGAACTGGCCGCTCTATTTTCACTGCGCGGCGGGGAAGCAGCGATCGAACGCGGCGTGGGCGGCCTATCGCATGAAGTGCTGCGGCTGGAATCTTGAAAAGACGCTGGCGGAGTTGGAACGCGACTATGATCTGGACCGCGACGCGGAGCGGCTCCTGTGCGTCCATCTCGCGGGTTATTCACGATGGTTGTCGGTTCGCGAAAAAAATCCCACGAGCGCGCCGCGTGGTGAAGGAAAATAGAACATGTTGATTCTGATGCAACCCGGAGCGACGATCGAACAGATCCAGGCGGTCTGTCGGCGCGTCCGGGAGATTGGTTTCGCGCCTCACGAAATCCCCGGCTCGATTCGGACGGCGATCGGGATCACGGGCAACCAGGGAGCGGTCTCTCCGGAGAATTTTCTGGAATTGCCCGGCGTGGCGGAATGCGTACCGGTGTCCAAGCCCTACAAGCTGGTCAGCCGGGAGGTGAAGCCGGAGTCGACGATCGTCGAAGTCCGTGGCGTCAAAGTCGGCGACGGGTCGCTGGCGGTGATGGCGGGGCCCTGCTCGGTGGAGTCGCGTGAACAGACGATGCGGACGGCGGAGGCGGTCGCCGCGAGCGGTGCGAAGTTCTTCCGCGGCGGGGCGTTCAAGCCGCGAACGTCGCCGTACGCTTTTCAAGGATTGAAGGAGGAAGGGCTGCAACTGCTCAACGAGGTCAAGCGGTCGTTCGACTTGCGAATCGTCACGGAAGTCAAGGACGTTGAATCGCTGGAGGCCGTCGCCGAGGTCGCCGACGTGCTCCAGATCGGCGCGCGGAACATGCAGAACTTCTCGCTCCTGGAGGCCGTGGGACGGATGCGGCGGCCGGTTCTTCTCAAACGCGGCATCAGCGCGACGATTCAAGAACTCTTCATGGCCGCCGAGTACATTTTGTCGCTCGGCAACTATCAGGTCATCCTTTGCGAACGCGGCATTCGCACGTTTGAGACGATGACCCGAAATACGTTCGATCTTTCCGCGGTCGTCATGGTCAAACGGCATTCGCATCTGCCGGTGATCGCCGATCCGTCGCACGGCGTCGGCATCAGTTGGGCGGTCGCTCCCCTGGCCCGCGCGGCCGTCGTGGTGGGGGCCGACGGCGTGATGGTGGAAATTCATCCCGAGCCTTGCAAAGCCCTCTCGGACGGGCAACAGGCACTCACCCTGGAGGCGTATCGGGGTCTTTCCAAGGAGCTCGCCGACCTGGCGCGATGGCGGACCACCTGCGGCTGAAATGTCGTCGTTGACGACCTAACATACCGATGCTCGCGTTGCGCCTTATTGGGTGTTGACTGATTCAAACCAACAGCAGCAAAACTCTTGTGGCGGGTTCCTCCTCGCCGCCCCGGCGCGCCGGTGTCCTGCTTGTGATCAGTTGGCTGGCGGGCATGGCCCTGGCGGTTTGCAGCGGGCCGCATTTTGCGGAGCACGAGGTGATTGTCGCTCAATCCGCGCGGCAGATGCTGTCGTCCGGGAATTGGCTGATCCCGCATTACCTGGACACGCCGTTTCTGGTCAAGCCGCCGTTGGCGTCGTGGCTGGTGGCCGCGGCGTCGGCCGTGCTGCCCGTCATCGACGATCCTCTGAAGCCGGTGTCGGAAATCGCGGCGCGCCTGCCTTCGGTTCTCGCGGTTATTTTGACGATCGTGATCGTTCGGCGATTGGCGCGAAGCATGTTCGATGGCCGCGTGGCGACGCTTTGCACGGTGGTGATCGCGAGCAGCCTGGGGACGCTTCTCTTCGCCGTCAACGCGACGGCGGAGGCCATTCTGACGTTGTTCTGCACCTGGGCCTTCGCGGAATTCTGGTGGTCCCGGACCCGGCCGGCTCAACGAAAACAGCATCTGGCAAAATTCTACCTCGCGCTGGGACTGGCCATGTTGGCCAAGGGACCGATGCCGATGATAGTCGTCGTCGCGCCACTCGCGGCGTGGTGGTTCGCGGGGCGAGCCATGAGAAGCCTGGCGAGGCTTGGACCGCGCCGGCTTGGGAGTATCGGTCGGTCCACGCTCGGTGGAATCGTTCCGAGATTTTGGCAGGGTATTTCGACGACGGGCCTGTGGTGGGGGCTGCCGCTTTTTCTGGCGATGTTCCTGCCGTGGATGCTGATGGTCGTACGAAAGGAACCCTATGCGTGGGAATTGTGGGACTATGAATTTCTGGATCGGGCGCGGGGCAAATATCCTGGATGTCATTGGGGTGATTTCTTTTATTACATCCCAATTCTGTTTGGATTGGCGTTGCCGTGGTGCTTGTCATTGCCTGAAGCACTGGCCGTCCCGTTTCTTCGCACCTATCGGAGATTCAACCGACCCCTGACGTATGTTTGGTTCTGGGTCGTGACGGGCCTGGTTCTGTTCTCGATCATGAGTTTCAAGAAGCCTTATTACATCCTCCCGCTCATACCGGGTTGCGCGCTTCTTCTGGGGCCCGTGCTCGATCAACTTTTTTTCCGGAGCAAGGTGTCGACTCGTCGGGCGATGCTCGCGGTGGCGGCGATCGTCGCGATACTGGCCGCCGTGGCCGTCGTCGGCTGGTTCGTCGGACATCGAATGTATCCCGAGGAGTGGCACGGGATCGTTGCATGGGCGACGCCGCTTTTTGCGACGGTCGCCATTGGTGGAATGGGAATGGCCGGGATGATGTTTGTTCGCGCTCGACGTTGGCAGAGCGTCGGGCTCGTCGCCATGACCGGGTTTGCAACGTTTGTCGGAGTATGGTGCGTGGTCGGGCCCGCCGCCGGAAACATCGACGCCCCCCGGCGCCTGGTCGAAGAGTTGGAAAAAGCCGGCGTTCCGGAACAGGCGACGGTCTATTGGGCCAGCAATCGCCCGGACGGTCGCGTGACATTTTACTGGGGTCGGTCCATTCGTCAGGTGATCGATCCCTACAAGCTGATGGCGGAACGGCGCGACGAGATGAGCGGCATCGAGCTTCGCATGTATGTCGCCGACCGGATTTGTCGATTGCTGGACGCGCCGGGTGTTGTTTACATGATCTTTCAACGCGAGGATTTCGGGCTGCTCAAATCGTACTTCAAGCCGAACGCCCGGGAGCTTTTTGCGGTCGACCGTGGCCACCCCGGAAAAGACGAGGAGGATTGGGTGGTCGTCACAAATCATGGTCGGTCCTTCGGGGTCGTTTCAAGAGTAATGTTCGAGTCTAAGCTCAGATAGATTGGTTATTTACGATAATCTAGTCTTCTCCATCCGTTTGGACTTGATTCTCAGTTACGCTTCGCATACTATGTGATACATAGTATAGGAGACAAGATATGCAGATCGAACGAGAACTTCTCAAAGGCGTCCTACCGCTGGCGGTGCTCAAACTTTTGAAGCGGCGGAGCATGTACGGGTACGAATTGGTGACGGAGGTGACCAAACGAAGCGACGGCGTGCTCAAGCTCGGACAAAGCACACTCTATCCGCTGCTCTACAACCTGGAGGCGCAGGGTTTGGTCCAGAGCGAGTGGACCAGCTCAGAGAGCGGGCGGGATCGCAAGTATTACAAGTTGACGGACAAAGGCAACGAGCGGCTGGAGCGTGACCTCACGCAATGGGAGGCGCTGGTTCGCGGCATGGGACAACTGGTTATTGGGGGGACGACGGCGGAGAAGGCCTGGCGACTGGCATGAGCAATACAGCCCCCGACATTCGTGGCCCCGATTCCTTCTCGACGTTGCCCGAGGTGTTGTCCGAATTGATCCGGCGCGTCGTGCGCAAGGCGCGGTTGTGGCCGTCGGAACGGCGCGAGTTGATTGCCGAGTTGGAGAGCCACTTTCGCGAAGGGCTGATCGAACTGTTCCAAGAGGTCGTGTCTTTGGAAGAATCCATCGGAGTCCTGCGCGATGGATTCGGTGACCCGGATCTGGCGGCGAGACTCATTCACCGCAGCAAGAAACGAGGAAGACCCATGGTCTGGAAAATACTGTCGACAATGGTGGTATTGTTCGTGTTGTTTGCGGCGGCGGGTGGGGGTTACCTTGCTTACATTTCCTACGGTGCGCCGACGCCGACCGTCGATTACATGGCCAAGATCAACGAACCTTCTCAGAAGGTTCCCGAAGGCGATCGGGCCTGGCCGGTCCTGCGCGAGGCGTTGTTACAGTTTCGTCCGATGCCGCCGGAGCTTGTCACGACACAGAAGAACCTTCCGCGGCCCGGCGATCCGAATTGGTCGTCCGCGATGGCATGGGTGGAGTCGAACCGATCGATTCTGCCACTGTTGACAGAGGCGGCAAGCAAACCGTCATACGGATTCGCCTATGACAACGCTCAAATCCTGGCATTCATGCGGCTTCAGGCGCAGGCGAGGGGGGAAAAGCCGGAACCGGCGACGGAACAAGACCCGCTGGTTCCGCCGACGCTTGCGATGCTTCTGCCTCATCTCCAGGACCTTCGTTCTCTCGGGCGGTTCCTGGTGCTCGATGCCCGGGAACACCTCGGTCGCGGCGAATTCGCCGAAGCGTGGGGTTCGCTGGACATCGCGCATCGGTTCGGGGCGATGCTCTACACAGGGCAAACCATTATCGAACAGCTCATCGGCGTGGCCCTTGTGACGTTGTCGACGAACGAGATGCGCGGCGTCCTGTATCGGACGGGCGACGCGGTCACGGCGGACCATCTGGCGTTGGTCAAGGCCAGCCATGTGGAGACGATGCCCATCTGTGCGATCAAGGGGAACTTTCGGGCCGAGTCCTTCTTCTTCAACGACGTCGTGCAATATGTCTTCACGGACGACGGCGTCGGCAACGGTCACTTGATCCCGAGCCAGTTCGCCAAACTGATCGTGATGGGTGAGCCGGCGAATGTTGAACCGATGGGATGGTATGGCACGGATGCGGGAATGCTGGCCGTGGCGGCGGTCCATGCGGATCGGCGGGATACCGTCGCCCGATACCACGAGTTGTGGGACAAGATGGAGGAACTTTACACGTTGCCGCTTTACGATTCGCGCCGGGCGGAGATGTCCAACGTGATGCAGGCCGTCCGCAACGACGATGCTTCGGGACAGCGCTACGCCCTCGTTAATTTTATGTTGCCAGACCTTTCCAGGGCGAACCTGCTCGTTCGAGAGGCGACGATGAACGAGTTAGCGACGCGGACGCTCGTAGCGATCCTGCAATACCGGCTGGAGCACGGCGCGCTTCCGCAGCGCCTCGGCGAACTCACGCCGAGGTATGTTGCGGCGATTCCCATCGACGAATTCAGCGGGATGCATCTTCGGTATTCAACGGGTGGCGGCGATTTCAAACTTTACAGCGTCGGCGAGAACCTACAGGACGACGGCGGGTCTAGCAAAAAGATCAAGGGCGGCGAAAAGGGCGGTGGCGGCCCGGCGGATATCGTGTACTGGCCGCCGACGGAATAGTGGAGTCGCTTTGACGGGCCATCGGCGTGTTTAACGACACTTGCCGCCGTTATCTTTGCGAGGGCCGAGGGCCTCCGCGAGCCAGCCGTATTGGTTGACGGCCGCTTTAAGATCGGCGGAGAAGATTGGTTCTTTGGCGTGCGCGGCAAGTTGAACGCCGATCTCGTGGATCGGTCCCTTGACGTGCCGGGAAAAGGCGACGAGCCCGGCGACGTAGAGCAGTGCGTTTCCCGGCAATTGAATGGCTACCTCGATGGCATCGCCCCGGGTCATTGGGTGACTGGTCAGGACGCCGACTCCGGTCGTGGAAATGTTGCGAACGTAGGCTTGCCCTTGCTTGATCTCGAGGTGCGGGCCGGCGACGAGCCGGATCACACAGGGCGTCAACAGCTCCGTCCGATCCTGTTTGCGGAGGTTGACGTGAAGGGCCGACTTGTTCCGGGTGAGTTGATCGGCGATTTGCTTGAACATCTCCGCAATCGAGGGGCCGACGTCGCCTGAGTTCGCCGCCTGGTCCTGCATTTGACCGCCTGAGTCTACTCGATGGCCGGTCGTCAGACCGAACGGCATCTTCGAGGCGAATTCCATTGACGGTTCGGGATTCATCGCTTTGCAGGAACAGCGGTCTTTCCCGCCCTTCTTGGCGATGTACATCTGTTCATCGGCCGCGGCAAACAGGGCCTCGGCGTCTTCGAACTGTTTCGCCTTTCCACAGACGCTGCCCACGCTGCAGGTCACGGGCTTTTTGAGGCCGAGTTTCGCGTATTCGATATTGCGTACGAGATCGACGACTTGTTGGGCGATGGCGGCGGATTGCCGGGCGTCGAGGCCGGTCATCACCAAAATGATTTCTTCGCCGCCGTACCGACCGACCGAACCCGCGTTAACGACGGCCTTGGGGACGGCCTGTGCGACCGCCTTGAGCACCAGGTCTCCGGTTTGATGGCTGTATTCGTCGTTGAGCTTCTTGAAATTGTCCACGTCGAGGAACAGGCAGGTGATCTCGGTGTTTTGCTCCCGCGCGTCGGCGAGATGTTTCGTCGTGGCTTCGGTGAGGGCGCCGCGGTTTAGAAGACCGGTCATTGGATCGCGCGCGGCCAGCTCCCGGTATTCGCCGAGGGCGGTTTTGATCTGGTCGCGCTGAGCTTCGGCGTTTTGAACCTTGGTTTCCGCTTCACCGGCGGCCGCCATGAGCTGGCGGTTGGCTTCGCCCAGTAATTCGGTGACGTCCAGGTCTTCCGGAAGGCTGTCCCCGAGAAGTTCGGCGGAGTGCTTGTAGGTCTCTCCGGCGCAAGCCAGACATTTTTGCAAGTCGTCAGGCGTCAAGCCGAACTGATCCGACGCATAACCGAGAAGATCGTCGGCGGTGTTCTGGTCTTCGATAAAGGAGATCGATCCAATGAGATAAGCGAGGGCGCAAAGGCGTTCGACATCGCCCGCTTGCAGCGACAACCGGGCGGGTTTGTGTTGACAGGCGAGCGGCTTTCGGATGGTTTCCGGGAGGTTCCATTCGGCGGCCATGGCCGAGATCGCATCGACGTGGTTGTGGGGAAATCGCGATTTTTCTTCGGCGAAGAACGCCAGCGGCGTGCGGGTCCCGGTTTCATACAGCTCGGCGTATTCCTGCCCATGGAGTTGCACCAGGA
The DNA here is from genome assembly GCA_964414585.1 of uncultured Planctomycetaceae bacterium. Classification (GTDB taxonomy): domain Bacteria; phylum Planctomycetota; class Phycisphaerae; order UBA1845; family UTPLA1; genus DATEMU01. The sequence continues at coordinate 11,898 of CAYPXR010000032.1, read as the reverse complement.
GCAGCACTCCACCGTCACAGAGGAGCCCGACCAGGAACGCCTCTTCGGTCATCGACGGCAACACGGCACTGGCGATCGCGCGACCGACGCAGGCGCGGAGGACGGACTGCTGCCAATAGGCCTTGATGTTGAAGTTCTTTCCGCCGAGCTTGTTCAAATGGCCGACGAGCTGAAAGCTCAAGGCGGCCGCGCGAACGCGACCCAGCCCAAGCACCGTGACCGCGCGATGAATGGTCGTGGCCGGGGTTCTCAAGGCCATGCAGGCCGCGTTGGCCATTTTGAGGACGCGGGCGGCCAGTGCGCCATCCATCTGGATGGCGTTGGCGAATTCCTCGATGGGCGTGTCCGGGTTGTCGGCGAGTTCGAGAATTCGGCTGGCCAGGGCCGGACTGCTGGGCAGCTTGGCTTTCGCAAACAATCGCCTCAATTGATCCTGAAGAGGTTCCTTGGAGGGAGATTGAGGCCGCTCCAGTATTTGCGCTGCGTGTGCCATCGTTGATTTTTCCCCTGCGTACCCACTTGGAGCACGCCTCCGACCCTTCCTGGCGTAGCCTTACAGGACCCTTGGTCCACAAGCGCCACGATGAAGGGCAAATCGATTCCGCATGTGAGTATCGGATAACGGTCCAGGCCCCTTAATGCGGACATTTCCCGTTTTTTTTCAGAAATGCGGACTTTCCAAGGCCGAAGACTTCCGGGTCATCGGATCCCCGTGGCCGTCCGGAAATCGACCGGGACCGGTTTCGCTGCGGAACTTTGCCGATCTTGGATGGGCGGGTAGGGGAGTCCGAACGATTTCGGACGCCCGCTGAACGGTTCGATCGCTTTCAGGCTTGCAAATGGACCGCCGTCGGCGTAAATTCTAATAGGTTTATGGCGTAAGACGTCTCGGACGGGCACACAACGGTGCCGCTAACCGCCCCCCCAACCCACGTCCGGACGTAAGGTAATAGAGGCTGCGCCCGCCAGTAATTTCCACGGCACGGCAAAGCGACGAGGGCTCACGCAAGGTCCTTCGATGACGGCCATTCTCGGGAGGGATGAGAATGGAAGCGACGAGGAGTTTCCCATGATGCGAATGCGCACAGTCGGTTTGGCAGCGGCGTTGTCGCTGGTGATCGGATTGACGTCGGTACGAGGCGACGATCCGTCCCCCTCGGATCGGTTGGCGGAGGCGATCAAGTTATTCGACAACGGCCAGTACGCGGAGTCGGACGCCGTCTTGAAGACGTTGAAAGAAGAAGACTTCACCGACGAGTCGAAGCAGATCCAGTTGCAGCGCTATTCATCGCTCGCGACCAAGGCGATCGCGGCGATCGGGGAAGCCCGAACCGACTTTTCCGCCGGCGAGTCCGCCCTGAAAGACCATCAACTGGACGAGGCCGCGAAGCGATTTCAGCAAGTCAGCGGAAACCAGTATGCCCCGGCGGAACTAAAGACGAAGGCGACGGCGCATCTCAGCGAGATTGAAAAACTTCAGGCCTCGCACGAATCGGCCCAGCCGGCATCGCCGCCTGCCGCGCCGCCACCCGCCGCATCCGCGACTCCGATCGCCGCTCCCTCGCCGGGAAAGGGACCTTCGATCGTGGAGGAACTGGCATTGGAGCACGAACTGCTCTGGCAACAGGCGGAGAAGGCTTATCGCGACGCCGAGTCCAAGCTGCGCAAGGCGGTGCTGGCGGAGGATTTCGACGAGGCGCGGCGGCTTCTGGCCCTGGCCAAGCAGACCATCGAGTTGAATCGGCGGTATGCGTCGCCCGCCTCAAAATACGAGGACTATCGCAATCAGGCCGGCGAGCTGGAGAAGTACGTGGACGACGAGGAGCGGGCCTACGACGAGCGCGTGGTTCGCGAAAAGCAGTTGGAAGTTCAGCGGACTGAAGAGGAACGCGCGAATCGCGTACAACTGACGAAGAACCGCCGGGTCGAGCAACTCATGGACCAGGCCGCCGAATTGCGGACGGAACGTCGATACGACGACGCGATCCAGGTGCTCGATCAGGTCCTGACGATCGATCCGGACAACGATCAGGCGGCGTGGATGAAGGACACATTGGGCGACCTCGCGGTGAATATCCGCGATCGCCAGGCCCAGCGCGATCTGAACAGCGAGTCGCAGGATTTGCTGGTGGAAGCAACCGAGTCCAGCGTTCCGTGGCACAAGGACATTAATTATCCAAAGAATTGGCCGGAGATCACCGCCAAGCGAACCGGGGCTGAAGAGGCCGCCGAGCCCGAAATCAACCGGCAAGTACGCAAGAAGCTATCGACGGTAGCGCCGGAGTTGAAGTTCGACGCACAGCCGTTTGAGGAGGTCATTGAAAAGCTGAGGCAATTCACGGGTCTCAACATCATCCCCAACTGGACCGCCCTGGAGGCGGCCTCAATCGACAAGACTACGGAGGTCACGCTCAAACTTCAAAACGTCACGTTTGAAAAGGCGATGAAACTGATCCTGGACGAGCTCGGGGGCGGCGAAACGGAACTGGCCTTTGAGATCTCCGACGGCGTGATTCAGATCTCCACGAAAGAAGACCTCAGTCGAAACCCGGTGGCGCGGGTTTATAACGTTCAAGATTTGATCATCACGGTTCCGACCTTCCGCGGTCGCACCATCAGCCTCGACCAGATCGGCCAAGGCCAGAACCAGCAGGGCGGATTGGGCGGCGGTCGCTTTCTCCGCGGCGGTGGCGGTGGCGGCGGCGGTGGTGGTGGCGCCGGAGGAAATCTTTTCGGAGGAAGCGGCGGCGGTCAGAATGACGACGATGATCTCGGCCAAAACCAGGAAGATCCCTTACAGCCCATTATCCAGTTGATTCAGCAAACGATTGATCCGGAAAGCTGGCGCGAGGCCGGCGGAAACGTGGGCACCATCCAGGCGCTGAATCAGCAAATCATTATCACCCAGACGACGTCGGCCCATGCCCAGATTCGTGACCTGCTCAAACAGCTTCGTCAATCCCGGGCGTTGCAGGTCGCCGTCGAAGCGCGATACATCACGATTACAAGAAACTGGCTCGAACAAATCGGTGTCGATTTGGACGTCGTTCTGAACAATGGAAACGCCGGCTTCGATCGGACCACGATCCTCGATCCGGCGACGAACAATCCCGTGCTCGTGCCACGGCAATTCACCCGGCTGGGATTTACGCCGGGCGCTCCGGGCGGCGTGGGCATCGGGATGCCGACGCAGCCGTTCGGACAACCGTACGGCCAGCCGGGGCTCGTCCCGGCAACCGGCAATGTGGGGCCGGCGTCTGGCAGTTGGACGCCGATTCCGATCGTGAACAACACGCTGGATTTGGCGGCGCCGCAGTCGTCCAACATTGCCGGATCGCTGGGCGCCCTCGGGAGTACGACGCCCGCTTTTCAGATGTTCGGCAGCTTCCTGGACAATATCCAGGTGGACTTCCTGCTCCGCGCGACGCAGATCGACCGGCGCACCAGCGACCTGGACGCGCCGCGGCTTGTTCTCTTCAACGGCCAGCGTGCGACGTTTGAGGCGTTCGTCGAGCAGGATTACATTGCCGCGTTGATTCCGATCATCGGCGACAACGCCGGTGCGTTTCAGCCGCAGGTCGGAACGGCGCTGACCGGCCGGTCGCTCGACGTGCAGGCCACGGTGTCCGCCGATCGGCGGTACGTGACGATGACCGTTCGAACGTTTACGAGAATTCTCGGCGACTTCCGCACGGTCTTTTTCCAGGGTTCGCAGACGGTCGGCTCGGGCTTTATCGAACTGGCCACGCAGACGACGCAACAGATCCGCACGACGGTGTCGGTGCCGGACGGCGGAACGCTGCTCATCGGCGGGTTAAAACTCTCCGCCGAGCGCGACATCGACGCGGGCGTTCCGATCCTCTCGCGCATCCCCGTCTTGAAGCGCGCGTTTTCCAACACCTCGAACGTCAAAGACGATCAGGTGTTGTTGATCCTGATCAAGCCGACCATCATTATTCAGGAAGAAGCGGAGGCGGAGGCGTTCCCGACGCTTTCATCCGCCTCAGGCCGGTGACGGCCGCTTATTCCACCCCACCGTATCATGGGCCGATCGACTGTCATCCGCAGGCGATCGGCCCTTTTTCCTTCTGCCGATATAGTGGCAGGCCATGAAAGCACGTTTCCAACCGGCGCCTGCCCTTGCACCATCCACGGTCGTGTCGCCCCGCGACGCGATCGGCGTGGTCGCTCTCCTCTCGGCCGGGCTGGTGGTGTTGGCGCTTTCCTGGACGAAACTGGCCAGTATCGACCTGGGGTATCACCTGGCGTACGGGCGGCACTTTCTGGCGACGGGGCATCTTGTCGAAATCGATCCCTTTCTTTATCCCGAGAACGCCAAAAGGTTCGTCAACGCCAACTGGGGCAGCCAGGTCTTGATGGCGCTCGTCGAAAAAGCGGCAGGGGCCGGCGGGCTATTCACGCTCAACCTCGGTTTGATCGCGGTCATCTTTGGATCGATGGCGTGGATCGTCTGGAGACAAACCAAGAGCCCGCTCGCGCTGTCGTACGCCTGGTTGCTGGCGGCTATCGCCGGTTACGAGCGATTCAACTTGCGGCCGGAGTTGTTCAGTTATGCCTGCATGATGTTGATCCTAATGGTGCTGACCGGCGGGCTGAAATCGTGGCGGAGCGTCGCGGCGATCGGAGTGGTGCAGCTCGTCTGGGTGAACTTGCACAGCTATTTTCTCGTCGGCCTTCTGATGACGGGGTGTTGGCTGACGGGCAGCGCACTTTGTTGGTGGCGGACCCGGCGTCCCGACGACGCAACCGCTCTTCGGCGGAGAATACGGCTCCTGCTGGTCGCCGTCGCCGTTCAAATTGCCGTGTCTCTTGTGAATCCGTGGTTTTTTGAAGGGGCGATTTTTCCGATCAAGACGCTCGCGTATCTGCGCGAGGGACAGGTGATGGGAGGCGGGCCGGGCTGGTCGGGCGAGAGCGCGTGGTCGATGATCTCGGAATTCAAGTCGCCCTTTTCATTTTTGAGCGAACCCAACAGCGCCAGGACGATTAACGCCTATCTCGTCCTTCTGCCGGTCGCGGTGATCGCCGTTATCCTTTGTCTGGTTGGTGGTCGATTCGCGCCGGCGTTGACGGTGATTCTCTTCGCGGTCATGTCGATCCAGATGCGACGGAACATCGCGCAGTTCGCTTTGGTGGCGTCGCCGATCGCGGCAATGGCCTGCGCGGGCGCGCTTTCAAGAATCGGACCCTGGCCGACGGGGCGTCACCTTCGGAATATTTTCGCGGTCTTGCTGACGGGCTTATCGCTATGGTGGGTCTTTGAAATCGTTGGAGGCCGGTTTTACTACGACGAGCGCCGGGTGACGCGGGAATTCGGCACGGGCTACAGCGAGCGGGTATTCCCCATCGACGCGACGCGCTGGCTGGCGTCGCAGCCGTCGTTGCAGCCCAATCTCTACGTCAACTATTTCGCGTCCAGCAGCACGCTGCCCTGGCTGCCGGAGCGGTTCAAGCTTTTTGTGGATACGAACACGTTTGCGTATGAAGAGTCGACGCTGGCCACGGCGTACAAACTGGGAATGGGGGAGATCGACGAGAAGCCGGTTTTTGAACAACACCACGTCAACGTTGCGCTATTGCACTGCGGCTCGGATACGCAAATGCTGATCCGCAGGCTGGCGCAGAATACGGCGGAGTGGGCGCTGGTTTGTTTCGATCGCCATGCGGTGATCTTTGCGAGGCGGATTCCCGAACATGCGGCGTTGATCGCGGCGAATCAAAAGTCGGAGAGTGATCTGAGCCCCTATCGTTGGAGCAGTGCCATCACCGATGCTCCCTATCAGTCCGTGCTGGAACTGGGTTTGTCGGCGGGCGTGCCGTTGTCGCTCGGGTGGCATCGCGCGGCGATCGAACTGAGCCAGCGGGCGGTTCGCATCGCGCCCGATTATTATGAAGGCTGGCAATATCTAGGCGTCTCGCACGGCAATCTCGGAAATATCGCCGGCCGCGAGAAGCGATATGACGAAGCGCAAAAAGAATACGGCGAGGCGTTGAAGTGTTTCGATCGCGTCCTGGCACTGAAGCCCGATCACGTGGAGGCAAAGGCCTATCGGGACCGGACGCTGACCGCGCTGGAGTTTCTGAGGCGACGATGACGGAGGCGCCGCGAACCACCTCGTTCGACAATCGTCTGAGTTTCGTCTCCGTCGTCGCCGTTGGGGTCCTGGTCGCGAGTTTGTGTTGGTTCAAGCTCTCCAGTCTCGATACCGGCTTTCACGTCGCTTACGGACGTCAATTCCTCGATACGGGCCGCATCGTTACGACGGATCCTTTTCTTGTGCCATCCATCGTTCAACCGTTCATCAACGGAAATTGGGGGACACAGGTCGTCATGGCCCTTGTCGAACGGATCGGCGGCGCGACCGGTTTATTGGTGTTGCGCTGGGCGTTGATTGCCGTCGTATTCCTGTCGATGGCCGTGATCGTGCGCTGGTTTACACCGGAGTGGTCTTGGGTGGCGTGGTGCTGGCTCGTGGCCGCCCTGGCCTCGTACGAACGATTTGCGCTACGCCCGGAGTTGTTCGGCTACGCGTTCATGTCGCTGATGCTGGTTGTTCTGATTCGCGGCCTGCGCAATTGGCGCGGCATTGTCATTTTGGGCGTTTTGCAGGCTTTCTGGACGAATTTCAGCTACTACTTTCTCGTCGGCGTGATGTTGACCGGGTCCATGCTGGCCGGCGAATTAATGTTCAAGGTCGCCGTCAGACGGAAGCCGGCCGTCGGCGCGAAACCTCCATCGAAAGCAAAATTGCTGGGCGTGGCGATGCTCATACAGATGGCCGCCTGCGTGATGAACCCGTGGCACGTCCGCGGAGCGCTTCATCCCCTGGCGACGCTCCGAAATCTCGAGGAACAAAAAGTCCTGAGCTTGGCGGGCGATCAGACGGGCGGAGGCGCCTGGGCCGTCATTGATGAATTTCGCCAGCCATTTCGTTTTCTGGGTTCGAGGCCCAATTATCGCACGATCGACGCCTACCTGGTGCTCCTGGCGGTGGGCTTCGTCGGGCTCATCGTGCTCTTCGTTCGGCGCCGATGGAGTGAAGGGCTGGCCATCGCATTATTTCTGGTGATGTCCGTGCAGATGCGGCGGAACATCGCTCAGTTTGCATTCGTCGCGGCGCCGCTCACGGCCGGTGCTTTGGCAACGGTGATGCCGGTGTCGTGGTCGCGTCACCGGTCCGTCCTCTGGCTGCGACGCGGGCTGGTGACGGCGACGATCGTTGCCGCATTGGGATGGGCGTGGTCGGTGATCGACGGGCGGTTCTATTACGTCGAACATCGGATCAATCGCGAGCCGGGGATGGGATACAGTGCGAGAGTGAATCTGATCAATGCGGCGAGGTGGTTGTCGGCTCAGAACGCTGTTCACGTTCCCGTGTTCGTGGATCTCTATTCGTCGAGCAACGTGCTGCCGTGGCTGGGCGGTCGACTCAAGACGTTGGTGAATACGAACACGTTTGCCTATCCGGATGCGTGGCTCCGGGACGTCGTCGAGGTCGGCGCTGGAAGGATCGACCATCGCGCCTTTTTCGACCGACACGGCGTGGGCGCCGCGCTCCTGCACGTGGCGCCGGACACGGAGTCGCTCGTGCGCGCCTTGAGGGCCGACCCTGATTGGGCCCTTGTTTACCTCGATCCCCATGCGCTGATCTTTTTGCGGCGCACGCCGGAGCAGCTTTCGGTCGTAAACGCCCACCGGCCATCGCCGGACGATATTGACGTCGATGCCTGGATTCGGTCGGAAGGAGGATTTCGCTACCATCGATGTCTGAGCATCGCGACGATGGGGGCGGTTCCCTGGGTGCTCGGATGGTATGCGCCCGCGGCGCGTTTGTTCGAGGAGGCCGTTCGACTGGCTCCTGACTCCGCGGCGACGTGGAATTACCTGGGTCTTTGCCACGGGCATCTGGCCGCCGCGGCGCGCGATGCCGGCAACACGGAGGCGGTTCGATCGCAATTGCGCGAGGCGATTCGCTGTTTTGAAAGACTTGTTGCGATTCAGCCCGGCAACGAAGGCGCCCGACAAAATCTCGCCGGGGCGCAAGAGGCGCTACAATCGGTTCGGTAACTGCGTTGAAACTCCGTGACCTCGGCCGAAGCATGAAAGGATGGCCCGATGAATTGCCGACAGGCTGCGATTGTCACTGTGATCGGCGGGCTTGCGACGACGGTCGGCTGTACTCCGCATTCGGATGCGAAGGTGGCGGAGTCACACTCGACGGCGACCGGCAAGATGGTCGACTACGGGCCGGGGCTCAAGATTGATTATCGCGTGCCGCAGGTGGAGATCGACTCCGAGGTGGTTTTGCGAAAGGGGGCGTTGGAATTGTTTGCGTATAGCCGGGCGCAGGTGCCGAAGGAGCATGAGACGATCGTGCGAACCGACGTTTCCTGTGAGCGAATTTATCAAGCGCTGGGTCTGATCGGCCTGTCGCCGGGCCGGCCGATGCGCTACGACGAAAAGACGAAAAAAGTGGAATTGCCGAGCGGTGATCCCGTGGATGTTTTTGTTCGATGTGAGGGTGGCGGGAAGAATCGCGAACAATCGGCGTGCGACTGGATGATGGACGCGGCGAAGAAATCGCCGATGCGTCGGACGCCCTGGCTATTCACCGGTTCGCGGCGCGAGGACGACGGCACGTTCGCTGCGAACATCGAGGGAACGCTGGTAACGGTCGTGGATTTTCCCAGTTCACTTCTCGGACTTCCGGCCAGTCACAGCGAATCGGATAGTCAGCTTTGGTTGTTGGCGAATACGGATGCCATTCCGCCGGTCGGTGCGAAAGTAACGATGATCCTGCGGCCCGCACTCAAGAGCCCCGGCGGCACGGGCACGACACCCTAAATTCTGGTATAATTAACGATTGAGAGGACCGCGTCGTCGAATCGCCCCCGCGGCGAATTCGTGCGGGCGGAACGTTTGTCGCCGAGCCAGGCCGGACGCGTCGACCGTGCATCGTGTTGACGGTCGCTCCGTCGAATCGGCGTCAACGCAACACGAGTAGATGGTTTCTGCCATCGGACTCGATGCATACCAAACTCACTAATCATGAGCGGAAAATCTTCGCGCGATCCGATGGCCGATCGGAGGCCGGATTATGGCGAAGGTACTTTGCAGGGGAATGATGCTCGGGATCGTTTTGATCGGTATCGCCGGTTGCGACACGTTTCCAAATTATTTTTTGATGGGCAGCCCCGACGAGGTAACGGTTTATCTCGTCAATCAAAGCACGTCGAAGTATGTCTCCCCGAATCCAGGGCTGTGCCCGCAGGGGCTGGAAGCGGCGGGGCATTCGTTTCTCGACGATCGGCCGATGCTGGCGCCGGGGCAGATGGTGTCTGTGACGACCAGGCAGATCGATCCCACGCGCGGCGATTGTTCCAATGCCGATCCTACGTTCATGCTCGGACTCTGCGGTTGGAACCATGGCGATGACCCGCAGAATCTGACCGCCTGCACACAACGCTATGGCGGACAGATTGGATACCAGTTTCAGTGCGGCGATACGGTCATCCTGCGCTGGACCGACGAAGGTTCGCCGGATGGGACGTGGACGAGTGACGTGATTACCGCGCCGGGCAATGCCGCGCCGTCGGCGGCGTTTCAATTGATGGAATCCAGCGGATCGTGCACGCTTTGAGATGGGTGCACTCATGGCGCCTGAAGGCGGGCCGCCTTTCGCTTGCCGACCTGGATCAGCATCCCGTCGGCGGGTTTCACCTTGGCCTGGGGGTCTGCGACTTTTTGTTGATCGATGAGCACGCCGCCGTTTTCGATGAGTCGGCGGCCGTCACTCGTTGATGTTGCGAGGTTGAGCGCCTTAAGGAGCTTGGGCACCCAGATGGATCCGTCGGCTTCGCACTGGCCCGGAGGGAGTGTGACGGTCGGAATGTCGTCGCGGAGCGCGCCTTCGCGGAAGACCTTTTGCCACATTTCCTCTTCATGATCCGCGGCGGCACGGTCGTAGTAGGTGGAGACAATTTCCTTGGCGAGGCGGACTTTGGCCTCGCGCGGATGAGTCTTCGCTGAATCGGTGATGACGGCGATTTCATCGGCGGGGATCGTCGTGAGCAGCGTGTACCACTCCTTCATCATTTCGTCGCCGATCCGCATGGTCTTGCCGAACATGTCCTTGGGGCTGTCGGTCAGGCCGACGTAGTTGCCCAGGCTCTTGCTCATCTTTTCCACGCCGTCGAGACCGCGGAGAATCGGCATGATCATGACCATCTGACCGGGCTTGTTGTATTGCGGCATGAGGTCGCGGCCGACGAGGTTGTTGAAGGTCTGGTCGGTGCCGCCGAGTTCCACGTCGGCGTCGATCATGACGGAATCGTAAGCCTGCATGAGCGGGTACATCAGCTCGGTCATGACGATCGGTTCCTCCGCTTCGATGCGCTTGGCGAAGTTTTCGCGCTGGAGCATCTGCTGGACGGTCATGTGGCTCATCAGCCGGAGGATGTCCGCGAGGTTGAGCGGGGCGAGCCACTCGCTGTTGTAGCGTATCTTCAGCTTGTCGGGGCTCGTATCGAGGACGTGCCCGGCCTGCTGCAAGTAGGTCTCGGCGTTTTTCTTGATCGTCGTCTCGTCGAGCATCGGCCGCGTTTTGGTTTTGCCAGAGGGGTCGCCGATGCGGGCGGTGTAGTCGCCGATGATGAGGATCGCCTGGTGACCGCAGTCCTGGAACTGGCGCATTTTGCGAAGGACGACGGTATGGCCCAGGTGGATGTCCGGGGCGGTCGGGTCCATGCCGAGCTTCACGCGCAGCGGTTTGCCGGTGGCGGCGCTTTTTTCGAGGCGGACGCGCAGCTCTTTTTCGGTGTAGATGGCTTCGCAGCCGCGGGCGAGGAGACGGAGTTGTTCGTCGATGGATGATGTCACGGATGGCATGATAGGAGTTCGACTGGTCTCTCTCAAGAACTATAAGAGAAGATGGTGGTCACCTTTTTTGCTTTCGTGTATCGATTCTCGAGAGGGCGTCGCGAATCAAATCAGAATCAATTCGGAAGCTCGTTCTTAGCAGCCGGTCAAACGACTCGCGAAGATCCAGCAGCCGGTGTTGAGCCGCTTTCTCCAAAAAGCCGACTGTTCCCGAGATTGAAAGACCTAGCCTTAGCGCTTCTTGCCTAGCTTCTGATTCATCAAGGAGCAGGAAGGCGGGTTTCAATTCCACGGCAAGTGCGATGGCCTCCGTCTCACCGGGGTCAAGTCGGCCAATTTTGCTCACAGATTGTGGTTGCCTTACTTCGAGCCAGGGTGGGATGGAGTTCAACCAATGTTTGACCAATTCCGGTGCATGGGGGTGAGTCAATTCTCTAAAAACGGCCGGTGGCAAGATAAGTCGGTCGTAGAGTCGGGGAAGAACTTTTATCGCATCAATCAGAATGAGGTAATGGATCGGACTGGTATCGGCGACGACGAGAATCACTTCTGGTCAAGCTCGGCGAGAGATTGTCGATCGATTTCCAAGTCTTCGAGGGAATAGGGTCGCTTGGCTTCGTGGGCGCTGAGGAAACTTTCCGTCTGCCAATAGTCCAAGCCGAGGAGCAGGCCGATTTCATTTCGGGAGAGCTTGCCTGTCCGGTAAGCCTCTGCTGCGAGTGATTCCAATAAGTGGCGCGGCATCTCGCTGGTCTCCCCCAGGCGAGAGGCGATTTCATCGGGTAATTGAACCGTCACCTGCATAACTCATTATTATACCGCGACGGTCAAGAAAAGAACACTTAAAGCGCGGTCGGGATTAGGAATCACACATTCCCAAACCGCCGGTTTCGGCCGCCGTATTCCTTGATGGCCGCGTCGAGAGCGTCGGCGCCGAAGTCGGGCCAGCAGACGTCGGTGACGACCAATTCGGCGTAGCTGATCTGCCAGAGGAGGAA
>CAYPXR010000031.1:0-29530 GCA_964414585.1 uncultured Planctomycetaceae bacterium | reverse complement strand
CCATGATCGCCCTCTTCGGGCTGGTCCTCGCCGCGCCCGCCCAGGAGAAAAAGAGTGACGGCGCCCCGCCGACGGCCCCCAAGGCCGCGCCCGCGGCGCAACCTCAGGCCACGCCGCCCGCCGCCAAACCCGCGTCGGTGCGTCCGATGCCTCCGAAAGGTCAACCGGCGCCGGCGGCCCATCCGGCGGGCGATATTCCGGCGCCCACGGTGACGCTCAAGCCGGGCGAGGTTCCCGCCATCAAGTTCGACACGCCGATCTACGACTTCGGCCGAATTCGCGCCGGTCAGGACGTCGTACACGATTTCTGGTTTACCAACACGGGCACCGGACCGCTGGAGCTTCTGCGGGTCCGGCCGTCTTGCGGCTGCACACAAGCCGGCGCTCATGACAAAATCGTTCAGCCGGGACAAACCGGCAAGATTCCGATCAAGATGGCCACGGGTCACGCAGCCGGTCCGGTCAACAAGACCGTTATGGTTAACACCAACGTCACGGGCGAAGGTTCAAACGTGACGCTGCAGATCAAGGGCGAAGTCTGGCAACCGATTCAGACGACCCCGACGTCGGCCTCGTTCGGCCGACTGACGGCGGAGAGCATGACGTCTGCGACGCTCGAGCGCAAGCTCACGATCGTCAACAACACGGAGGACAAGGCCAACCTGACCAATGTGAAGAGCAGTTCGGCGTCGTTCAAAGGCACCGTCCGCGAGCTGGAAGCGGGCAAGAAGTATGAGTTGACGGTCGCCGTGGTCCCGCCGCTATCTTCCGGCGTCGTGTCGGGAAATATCGAAATCGACACGGGCGTCAAGGACATGCCAAAGCTGCAGATTCCGGTGAATGCCTACGTGACGGCGGACGTTGAGGTGACGCCGAATCAACTGACGCTGCCGACCAATCGGCCGGCGGCCATGCAGCGACAGTTTTTCGTCCGCAATAACGCAACGACGTCCCTGAAGGTTTCGGACTTGAAATCGACGAATGAAAAGCTGAAGGTCTCGATCCTGGAGACGCAGCCGGTGGGCATGGCCTATCGGATCAGCCTCGACGTCCCCGCCGACTATCAGATTCCGCCGGGCGGCGACAAGATCACCTTTAAGACTGACAACGCAAACATGCCGTCGATCGTGATTCCGATCGTGGCCGCGCCCGCCCCTCCGGATGTGACGGCGCAGTTCAAGCCGCAACCGACACCGGCGGCCACTCCCGGGGCCGCCCCGGCTGGAAAGCCGGCGCCGCCTGCGCCCGCCGCAGCTCCGACCGGCGCGAAGAAGTAGAGCGTTCGACCTTAGCGACATCGATCCCCCCGGGTGTCATCCGCCGCGGCGGTTGACGCCCGGGGACTTCCTTTTGTCGGGAACGGGTGCCGGCATGATCCGCGATTTAGGCATGAGCCTGATCATCCTGGTGGTCAGCAGCGGGATTGGCATCGCGGCGAATTCGCTCCGCAAGAATCCAATTCCCTGGATTCGCAAAGAGCTTCCTCCTCAAGAGGCCGTCATCGACCTGGCAACCAGCAGCCTCAAGGGCACGTCCGCGCCGGCCGAAAAGCCGGGAATTGTCGTGATCGACACGGTGCTTCAGTATCTCGCCTCGGGCGAGGCATTTTTCATCGACGCCAGAGAGGAACACGATTACAAGGAAGGACACCTTCGAGGCGCGGTCAACCTTCCCTCGAGTGCGATTTTTCAGAATTCCGATGCGGTCATGAGTGTCGTGCCCTCGACCGCCAAGGTCGTCGTATATTGCGGCGGCGGCACCTGCGAAGCGAGTCACAATGTCTCGGATTCGCTGCGGCGTGAATTCGGTTTTACCGACGTTTCGGTCTATGAAAAAGGCTGGGAGGAAATCGAGTCGTCCGGCCGATTCGGACCCTTCATCACCAAGGAGCCGGGGCATTGAACGGCGTCGCCGACAAACCCGTCAAGCGATGGATCGCCCATTTGTGCGCGTTGGGCGTTGCCGGTTTCTTTTTGTATGCCGCGGTTACCAAGGTGTATTTCGATCAGCGACAATTCGCGATTGAAATCGGAAACTATCGAATCCTGCCTCAAGCGTACCTCAACGCACCCGCCATCATTCTGCCGTGGATCGAAATCGGAGCGGCGCTCGCCCTGCTTATTCCCGCGACCCGGCGCGGCGGGGCGATTCTGATCATCGGGATGTTGCTCGTCTTCGTGGCGGCGGTCAGCTATTCCGCGCTTTATCTGGGGCTCAAGATCGAATGCGGCTGCACGGGAAAAGGCGGCGGACAGGCCGGCTGGCTGACCATCGGGCGTAACACGCTGCTCATTACCCTGACGCTTCTTTCGGTATTCCTCCTGCCCCGCCGAAACCGCCTCGCCGATGCAACGGCAGCAGTGTAGTCGCCAACTTCAAATCATTGGACGGGCCGTCGCATAGAAGGACGAGACGAGCCCAACGTCAGCGCGTTGGCGATTCCGGATAGGTGATCGCCGCCAAAAGCATCTTGCCGTATCGGTCCCACATCGCCGCGCCGTCCCAGCGCGCGACGGATTCGGGAAACTCGACCGTGACGATGGGGATTTTCAGCGTTTCGCCCGCGTAGGATCCGAGCGAACCGGGTCGGCCGCCGAGTTTCCTGACCGGCAAATCGCATTGCGCCGCCATGGCGCGCGCCAATCCCTCCGCCGGGCCGTCATAGTCGATGCAGCCGTAGGGCTCGTGCAGACTGACAATTCGGTTGGGCCGGGCGGATTCGATCAGATTGTGCAGTGCGACACTTTCGGGTTCGGAAAGCGCGCTGTCGCCATGGCGTTCGGAACTGTTCCAGTTGGACGCCGGGAAATTTCGGTTTAGGTCGACGCCGCTGTGATTGTGACGGACGCGCTTTGAGAAGCCGTCAGGGTTCGTCACCGGCACCAGCAGGATTCGACGGCCGGCGACCAGGTCGGGGTGGGCGTCGAAGTGAACAGCGAGCCGCTCCAGGAGCGGCGTGCCGGCCGATTCGTTGCCGTGGATCGTTGCGAGGATGAGTACGGTATCCGGGCCGTCGCCATAGGTCAGACATTCGATCGGTCGGGCTTCGACAGACTTGCCAATAAGGGATCGATGGGAGGATCGAAGATGGTCCCGGCGAGCCTGATCTTCGTCGCGAAGCCGGTCGTCCGGCTGGCGACATCCGGCGAAGCATGCCACGAGAACAGCAGCGAAGACCGGTCCTCGCGAAGAAAATAGACAGGGCCTAATCCACTTCATCATGAATATCGACATCGGGGATCATGTTCCAGCTCGTTTCGGCTCCGTCAAGGGCCGTCGGGCTCTTTCATTTCAACGTGGGGGGTTGTACAATAAAGTCGTTGGTATCACGAGCAAAATTCCAGACAGCGGGGTCGTTCGCGTGGATGGGCCCCGCGGTTTGTTGATAGGGGGGATCCTCCCGATGAATGGTTTTTCATCGCTCCGTCTGACGGGGCTTGTCGTTTTCGTCTTGGGAATGGCCGCTTCGAAGAGCCTGGCCGGTCCGGACGTAATTGTGGGTGACCTGCCCGGCTTGACGGATTACGCCCGCCTTGGAGACACCGCCGCGTTGGCCGTCGGTACCACCTCCTGCAACAAAGGCGACCAGGAACTTGATTGGTACCAATTACCGGATAACCGCCACCCGGTCATCGCGCAGAACATGTATCGCCTGAAGGATGGGCGGATGACGCAGATCGGCCAGGCCTGGCTTAAGCACGGCTTCACCGCCCTGCAGGGCACCCTCTGTTACTCGGATTGCCATGCGGCCTCCAGTGGCCAACACCTCGGCGTCCACTGTTCCGACCCCTACGGATCGGGACTCAATAGCGGCCCGGACCTTGGACCTCGAAGCGAGGTCAATCCCGTCACCGGTTATTTCAATGGCGCCACGGCCAACAACCATTCGGGCCACGTGCACACGGCGATCAGCCACGGACTCCAGGTCAAGCACGCCGATCTGGGTAATGCGGGCGCGCTCTATTACGTGGAAGGGCAGTACATCACGCCCGATGACGCGATGAACGGCAACGGCAACAACAACGCCTCGTATCGGCAGTACACCGTCACCGGCGATTCTTCCAATTGGACCTTCACCAGCGCGGGTTCCACCGTGCGCGAGCAACCGGCGATAAAGGCGTGGGCCGGCGCGACTTTCACTACGCTTGATAGCTGGCCGGTCGATGGGCGGATCACCGTTGCAACGAAAGTGACGTCGCTCGGCGGCGGACAGTATCGCTACGACTACGCCGTCTACAACATGAACAGCGACCGGGGCATCCGATCGTTTTCCGTACCCGTCGGTGCAGCCACGATCACGAACATCGGCTTTTCCGCGCCGCTTTCGCACGACGAGGGTTTCTCCAATGCCGCATGGACCTCCTTGAACTCTGGCGGCAATTTAACGTGGTCCACGAGCACCTACGCCTCTGATCCGAACGCCAACGCCATCCGCTGGGGCACAATGTACAACTTCTGGTTCGACGCGAACGTGCTGTCCGTGTCCAGCGCTGCGGTGCTAGGTCGCTTTAAGCCCGGTGCGGGAGCCACGTCGATCCTTGCCGCGCTTCAGGCGCCGGCCGCAGCGGACTGCAATAACAACGGCGTCCCCGATTCCCAGGACGTCGCCAACCAAACGAGCGCGGACTGCAACAGCGACGGCGTGCCGGACGAATGCGAACTCGACGGCAACGACTGCAACACGAACCAGGTCCCCGACGAATGCGAACTGGCGGGCCATGACTGCAACAGCAACCAGATTCTCGATGCCTGCGAGTTGTCGGGCCATGATTGCAATAACAACGGCACCATCGATTCCTGCGAAGCCCAGACGGATTGCAATTCCAACGGCATTTATGACGCCTGCGAATTGGCGGGCAACGACTGTGATTCCAACGGCGTACCGGACGATTGCCAGCCCGACTGCGACCGCGACGGCACGATCGACGCGTGCGAAGGCGAGCCGGATTGCAACGCCAACGGCGTGCCGGACAGTTGCGACGTCAACGGCGTGACCGGCGGCTCGACGACCTACGACAGCGGCATGATCAACCTGCCGATTCTGGATAATTCGACGACGACGAGCGTGCAAAACGCGACCGTCCCCGGGTCGGTCGTGGATGTCAACGTGCAGGTCAATCTCACCCACACTTACGACGGCGACCTGCGTCTCAAACTCGCCCACGGCGCGACGACGATCTCGCTCTGCACCAACCGCGGCGGAAGTGGCGACAACTTCACCAACACGATCTTCGACGACGAAGCGGCGACGTCGATCACCTCGGGCAGCCCGCCCTATAACGGGAGCTTTCGACCGGAACAGGCGTTGTCGGCTTTTGACGGTTCATCGGCGACGGGCAACTGGACCCTGACGGTGCAAGACACGGCGGGCGCCGACGAAGGCACGCTGATTTCCTGGAAATTGATCGTGCAGACGCCGATGCAGCCGCCGGTCAGTCAGGACGCGAACAGCAACGGCATCCCCGACGAGTGCGAATGCCCGACGTGCAAAGGCGACGTGAATGGCGACGGCTCGGTGGACGGCGGCGACGTGCAGGATTTCGCGGATGCGATCATGGGCGCCTATACCAATTGCGCCGACATGAACACGAGCGGCCCGCCGCTGACGCAGCAGGACATCGACGACTTCGCGGCGGCGCTGCTGGATAGCACGGGGCCGTGCCCGTAGGGCATCGCTCAAAACCGCAGTTCCTCGCCCAATCGTGACTATTGTTCGATCGTGGACATCATCTGCCCGACGGATGAGAATGCTCATCAACGGGACGGATGAGATCGATGAGGCAAAGCAAACTCCTCGAAAAAATGCGGTTGGCCGTGGAATGGGGCGATTACGTGGTGACACCCCATGCCTTGCTGGAAATGCGCAAAGACGGCCTCGATATCATCGACGTTGAATCCGCGATTTTGACTGGTAAAATAGAGAAGGAATTCCGGGAAGATCCTCGTGGGCCGCGCTATGAAGTGATAGGAACCGCCTGCGACGTGCATACGGAGGTCGGCGTGGTGGTTCGCTTCGCGGGTCCGATGCTGATCATCACGGTTTACGAGATACGATAATGAACATCAGCGATTTTCCATGTGAGTATTGCGACGGAACAGTCCGACAACAGGTTCTGGATCGTGAGCCGATCGCCCATCATCGCGGAATCGTGATTCTCGAAAACGTGCCGATCGGCGTATGCGACCGCTGTGGCGCTCATTACTATGCGGCTTCCGTTCTTCGTCGGGCGGAAGAGGTCCTCAAGTCCGACGGTGCATCGAGGCGCACTCTGCAAGTGCCGATTGAAGCTTACTGACAAATAACGTGCCCCCCCGCCGAAAAACCCGCCAGTTCCGTGTCGGTCCCGTCTTAAGGGTACACGCTCTCGTGGTTTCGATGACAGGCGTCATTTTCTGTTTTGGATGTTTGGGTCAAAGCGAGAATCAGGATTCAAAAAATGATTATCCGCAATCGCAGCCGAAGGATGACCGGCCGTTACTGATTACGTACAGCACCAGAATCCCCCCGGGGTCCCTCACCGCCGATCAGAAATTTCGGATTATCGATACGTGCACGACACAGTTCCCGCAAGAGCCAATCTGGTTTGTTTACGTTCGCTCCAACCGCGATGGGTACTTTCTAGTAAACGTTTACTTAATGCCTTCACAAACCAAAGGGCGAGTGTATCAGGGTCACGTTGCAGGCCTATCTAATGACTTGCGGTTGCAGGAGGCGCTTACTAAGGCACTTAAGCGGAAGTATTCGGGCCCGGCGATCCAGAGCTCTCTCGGCGAATATCGGTACGTCGCGCCTCGCAATCGATCGCTGGACCGAAGGACTCTTCCCAGCGGCAACGAGTTACCCTTTGAAGTGATGGGCGGTGTGGCGGACGACGTGCTTGTCGACATAGTGGACTTTTATCGGGCCGGTGGCACGTCTTATTTGCCCGGCACCGGCAACAGCTTTCCATTTGACAAAACAAAGCCGATTTTGGCAATAAAACAAGATCAGGATGGCCTGAGACTTCAAAGCGGATGGAACGAGGGCTTTCTTTCGGGTAGTGGCGAGGAATTGACATTGCAAAAAACGGAAGGCGTTTGGCGTGCAACCAATCTCGGCTATTGGAATAGCTGAAGGCTGACGAATGGACTCATCCCGCCGTAAAACCCGCCAGGTCCGCGTCGGTCCCGTCCTAATCGGCGGCGATGCGCCCGTCTCGATTCAGTCGATGACCAGCACCTACACGTACGAAATCGACAAGACCGTCGCGCAGATTCAGGCACTGGCCCAGGCCGGGGCGGATATCGTTCGCGTCGCCGTGCCCGAGCCGCGCGACACCGAGGCGCTCAAGCACATCCTCCCGCAGTCGCCGGTGCCGATCGTGGCCGACGTGCACTTTCACTTTCAGCGGGCCCTCGAAGCCGTTGAGGCTGGCGTTCACAAGATTCGCCTGAACCCCGGCAATCTTCAGGACCGCAAGCAGGTCGATCGCGTCATCCGCGCCTGCCGCGAGCGCGGCATTCCCATTCGCGTCGGCGTCAACGAAGGCGGGATCGTCGAGCGCAAGGACAAGTCCAAGCGGGCCGAGGAAATGGGCCGGCTGGAGCAGAACTACGAAGACCAGCTCGTCGGCATCATGATGGACAAGCTCGCCGAGTATCTGCGCATCTTCGAAGAGAACGATTTCGCCGACGTGGTCATCTCCGCCAAGAGCATCGATCCGCGGATCTGCATCAAGGCCTATACGGCGATCAGCGGGCGGTTCGACTTCCCGCTGCACCTGGGCGTGACGCACGCCGGGCCGAAGGAGACCGGTTGCATCCGTAGCGTCGTCGCGCTCGGCACGCTTTTGTCGAACGGCATCGGAGACACCGTGCGGATCAGTTACGCGAGCGACCCCGTGCTGGAGGTCGAAGATGCCAAGGAAATGCTGAGCTGCCTGGGCCTGCGGCCGCGCGTCGAGCCGGAGTTGATCGCCTGCCCGACATGTGGGCGGATCGAGATCGATTTGATCAAGCTCGTGCAGGAGGTGCGGCAGCGGCTCGCGTCCATCAAAGTCCCGGTCAAGGTCGCGGTCATGGGCTGCGTGGTCAACGGCCCCGGCGAGGCGGAAGGCGCCGACGTGGCCGTCTTCGCCGGCAAGGGCAAGGGCATCATCTACGTCCAGGGCGAGCAGAAGCGGACCGTCAGCGAGGCGGACATGCTCGAAGCGTTGTACGAGGAGTCCGTCGCGTTCGCCGCTCGCGTCGAACGAGGCGAGGCGACGCTGCGCGGCGGAATGGTCTCGATTAAACCGCCGGATCCGCTGCCAAGAGCGGATGGAAGTTTGCCGCTGACGGTCGTCTCGGGTTAAATCAACCGAATCATGAGGTTCGAAATACTCGGGCGGATCGAATCTGTCGAAGTCATCGCCGTCAATAATGCTATCCGTGACATTCGCCGATTGCGCCGCCTGTACGGAGGATCGCGTTGGCGCAAACTCAAGGGAGTTGCGCGAATACGCAAAATCGATGGCGAAATCCGAAAGGCCGAGCTACACTGGTATGAGGCGCATGGCGTCGGCCGGCGGGAAATCAGGGTGAAGCGTATTATCGAGTGGTTCTAATGGCGAAGAATAACGGCAATCGACGGCGCTGGGTCATTTGCGTCTGCAACGACGACTATCCCGCATCACTTGAATTGCGAAAAATCTATCGCGCGATATCGGATCCTGAAGCGGAAGCCGACGGTTGGGTTCGAGTCATCGATGAATCGGAGGAGGATTACCTTTACCCGGCCGACTTCTTTCGGCCTATTCTGCTGACGCCGTCTTTGGAGCGGACGCTAACGAAGCGACGACGACAACGGTCGAAGCATCGGCGCCTTAGCGCCGCCTCCGGCAGAAAGTAAAATCTACGAGTGGCCGCGTGTTTTTTCCGGGGTTCAGTGAGGCGACGCTCAAAGGCGCGGTCGTGACGACCCACTGCCACGCGCGGATGGAAGCTTGCAGTTGCCTGACCTCGTAATGAAATGCGGACAAAATCGTTTTGTTGGGCATTCCGATTGATGTGGAGTCCTAACCGACTCGCCGAAGCAGCCGTCAACATATCAAATTCGTCTGCGATTCTACTCTTCTTTCTTGGATTCACAATAGAGATTGCGATACCACTCGGAATTGTCTCCGCGAGTATGGACGAGCCTTTTCCAACATTAGAGCCGTTCATGAAGTCGGCACTCCGGTTGATTCCGTTCATAGCCTTGATCGGAGGGACCGTCCTATTAGTGATTACTACGCTATTCTTGATTGTCATGTTTGCGATCGATCATCGACAGCCTGAGATTCGAGCGAATTCCAAAGCTCGTCTCGTGATCCTCGCGCCGACTTGTTTGATTCTGCCCGCGCTGGCCGGGGCATTCTTGTTTGCATGTCATGTCGTGGCAGATCCCGGCTTTGGTCTCGTACTGAGTCCAAAGCCCTTGTGGATCAGCTCTCCAATCATCTTCATACTTGGCGCAGGCTGGTGGTGGCCCGTTGGTTTAGTCTTGTTGATTTTCATTACGATGAATGGATTGTTTCGGCTCAAGCGTTTGAATCTGGATAATGCGCTCGATCCTGATGTGCCGTATTGCAGAACATGTGGATATATTTTGAAGGGCTTAAAACAGCCGCGTTGCCCGGAGTGCGGTGCGTCATTTCTCAATGAAGTCTTGCAGAAATTTCGACATGACAATGGAGAAAGGGTCGAATTCTCACCTGAAGGGTGAAGACCATCGCGGATTTTCGTTTTCTATCCATAGATGGTCGAATAGTCGCGATAGTCGGGATTACCCATGCCCGTTCATCTCAATAGCAACATCAGTGAACCAAACTCGGGGCCATCGGCTTCTTCTGACGCGGCCGATCACCCCGTCGATCTCTGGAAAATCACCCGTCGATCCTTCATCGCCGCCTGTCTCGCCGGTTGTAGCCAGGCCGTGCTGCCGTCAGCAGAAACGAAGCGGCCCGAGCGGCGAGGGGAGACGTGGGCGCTGCTCTCCGACGTCCACATCAGCGCGAAGCCGGAGCGGCGGTTCGGTCGGGCGTGCATGACGGAAAATCTCCGCCAGGCGGTAGACGAGATTGTCGATCTGCGACCGGATCAACTGCTCTTCAACGGCGATATCGGATACATGCGCGGGCGGGCGGACGATTACGCCGCGTTTCTCAAATTGACCGACCCGCTGCGCGATCGGCGAATGCCGACCCACCTGACGCTCGGCAATCACGATCATCGTCAGCGGTTCATGCAGGCCCTGTCGGTGGAAAACGACAGCGCCGTCGCCGAAAAGGCGGTCTCCATTCGACGAATCAACAACCGTCAGTGGCTCTTTCTCGATTCACTGGAGCGGACGCAGGCGATTCGCGGCAGCCTCGGACAATCACAACTCGCATGGCTGCAAGAGCGGCTCGACGCCGATCCGACGACGCCGACGATCGTCTGCCTGCACCACAACCCCGATCACTCGCCCGTCGGGCTGAAGGATTACGACGAGTTTCAAAAGCTCGTGCTGCCTCGCCGGCAGGTCAAACTGGTCCTGTTCGGTCACACGCACATCTTCCGCATGTGGGAGACCGACGGTCTGCATTTCGTCAACCTGCCCGCTCTTGGTTTTCGACTCCAGCCCGGGACGTCGCTGGGCTGGATGAGCGCGAACTTTGAACCGGACGGCGCGAGGCTCGTCTTCCGCGGCATTGACCGAAAGCAGAAAGACGACGGCACGGTCAAAGAATTGCGATGGCGAAACCTCGCCTGATTTAACAGCCCTGCCTTCGAAGATCACCCACTATTTTGCGATTGTTTTTGCTTGCGGTATTCTCGCGTAACTACGAGCTTTGAGGGAATCCCACCATGCCAACCGTCCTGCTTCTCGTCGCCTCCAACCTCTTCATGACCATCGCCTGGTACGGTCATCTCAAATACAAATCGTCCGCCTTATGGAAGGTCATCCTCGTCAGTTGGGGCATCGCCTTTTTTGAATATTGCCTGCAAGTCCCGGCCAATCGCTGGGGGCACGGGCGGTTCACCGCGACGCAGCTCAAGATCATGCAGGAGGTCATCACCCTGCTGGTCTTCACGGGCTTCTGCTTTTTCTACCTCCACGAGACGCCGCGCTGGAATCATTGGGTCGCGTTTCTATTAATCATCGCGGCGGTCGCTTTCGCCTTTTTGCCGGTTTATCCCCCGACAAGGCCTTAATAGGTGGCACGGCACGCGTTTCCGGGTTGCCGTAGGTTTTTTGAGCCGCCCCGATTTGCCTTTTCCAAATCATATTGCATAATTCTCGGCCTACTTGCGGACGCCTTCCCCCTGTGTAGGGTGAGCGTTCGCGAGCTGGCATCCGCCGGCAGACACCTCGCAAGAAAAGGGTCTTACACATGATTAGCCGTCGATTTTCTGGACTATGCACAGTCCCCGTACTCTGCATCGCCTTCGCCGCCGCGCGAGTCTATTCCGCTCCAGCGGATACGACCGCCGATGCCGTCCTGGGCCAGACCGGCTTTACCACGAATACCGCCAATCAAGGCGGCGCCAATGGCACGGCGAGTACGCTCAACGGTAATCGCGGCCTCACCGTCGGTCCGGATGGACGCCTTTGGGTCGCCGACACAAGCAACAACCGTGTGCTCTCTTATCCCAGCGCCGAGTCCTTTACCAACGGCCAGGCGGCGGACATCGTCCTGGGCCAGGCGGATTTCGCGGGCATTCAGTCCAATCAGGGCGGCGCGAACCCGGCGCAAAACACCCTCAGCGGCCCGCGCGGCGTCGCCGTTGATTCCGCCGGCCGCGTCTATATCGCCGACACCGACAACAAACGCATCCTTCGATTCGATCCGCCCTTCACCAACGGCCAAAACGCCGTGCAGGTCTTCGGCCAGGCCGGCAGCTTCACGACCGCAAACCAGGCGGCGATGAACGCCGCAACCGCCGACAACATGGGCAATCCCGAAGGCATCGCCGTCGACAAGGACGACAACGTCTGGCTCGCCGACCGGTTTCTCAGCCGTTGCACGCGCTTCAACACGCCCGCGGCAGGCGGCGGCGACACGACCGCCGATCTCGTCATTGGCCAGCCGAATCTCACCAGTGGCGACGGAAATCAGGGCAACGCCAATCCGGCGGCGAACACCATCAACCGGGCCAGCGGCTGCACCCTCGACAAGGACGGCAATCTGTACGTCGTGGATGAGTTCAACCACCGCGTGCTCCTGTACCTGGCCCCGCTGTCAAACAACCAGGCCGCCGCGCGAGTCTATGGCCAGCCGGACTTCGTTTCGCAAGGCCCCAACAACCCCGCCCTCAGCGCGAACAGCCTGAGCACGCCGGTCAGCGTGGCCGTCGATCCGGTCAGCGGAAATCTCTTCATCGCCGACTCGGTCAACATGCGCATCCTGGAGTTCAACAATCCCAAGAACGACAGCACGGCCGATCGCGTTTACGGTCAGGGCGGCGACTTTGCGACCAACGTGCAAAATAAGGGTGGCATCAGCGCCGATTCGATCAACGACGTCGGCGGCGTCGCCTGCGACTCCAAGGGCAACCTTTACGCCGGCGACCGCCTGAACAGCCGCGCCCTTCGCTTCAACGCCCCGCCGCCGAGCCAGGATCCGAACAACCCCACACAGGACCCCGGGACGCCTACCCAGGACATGAGCACCGGTCAATTCTGCGGACTGTGCTGCCCCGGCGTGACGATGATGATGCCGCTGTCGATCGCCGGAGTCCTCGCGCTCCGCCGGATTCGTCGGAAAACGCGTCGTTGACGAATCGCGCCGAACGCGCGATAAAGGGTCCATCTCGTTTGGGAGCTGCGACGAATGGACACGACCCGCCCCAGCCTGCTCCTGCGCATCCGCGATCGCGCGGATGGCGCGGCGTGGGTGGAATTCGACGCCATCTACCGGCCGATGCTGATGCAGTACGCCCGGTCGCGCGGTCTCGACGCGGCCGTGAGCGAAGACGTCGTGCAGGATTGCATGACGTCGATCCATCAAAATATCGACCGCTTCGAGTACGATCCCAAGAAGGGGCGTTTCAAGGGCTGGCTGCGTACGCTGGTCAATAATCGTTTTCGCAACCTCCTGCGCGATCGAAAGGATCAACTGGCCGAGAGCCAGGACTTCAAGCGGCCCCAGGAGCGCGAGTCCGAACCGGACGAACTGTTCGACCGCATCTGGCAGCAGGAGCACCTCAAGCACTGCCTCAAGACGATCCGCGACGAGGTCGAGGAATCAACCTTTCGCGCCTTCGTGGCTTACGTCATCGAGGATCAGCCGATCGAAAAGGTCTGCGCCGACCTGGGCATGAACCCCAACCAGGTCCACGCGATCAAGTTCCGCATCACCCGTCGATTGCAACAGCGCATGCACGAACTGATCGGTGCGGACGAGTAAGCGCTCGTCTCCCGGTGGAGTCGCGGCAGGTTTCGTCTCGTTCGTGGCTCGAGTCGCCGTGAACGACTACACTCAAGCAGCCATTTGCGGAGTCATACCCGCGACGCACGCTTGCCGCGGTGTCGTTGGATGAGCACGACCGGATTGAGTTATGTCGATTCCTGTCACCCCTTCGAACGACGTGAAACGCCTCGAGGAGTTTTGGGCCCTGGGCCGCCGAATCGCGCATCTGGGAACCACCGGAATAGCGCGAATGGAGTTCCTTCGGGAATTGTCCCGCCGGATGCTGGATTTTTCCGGTGCGGACGCCATCCATCTGTGGATGACGGATGTTGATCAGGACTATCGCTGGCTCATGTCCAGGGGCGCGTCGTCCGAATTTCACTTCGAGCCGTTGAGAATGTCCAAGGAGATCGACGGAGGAGGCGTCTCTGCAGGTGGTCTGGAAAGACGGATTGTAGAATTCATGCGTCGACTATGCGATGTCAAGACCGACACGACGATGCCGTGCAGGTCGTTTCATGTGCATGACCAGGCATCAAGAAATCGCTGCAAGGACATCGTGCAAAGTGAGCACGCATTATTCGGCGCACTCCGCACATACGGGGATGCGAATATGCTACTCCTGCCTCTCCATGAGGGACCTGCGCTGACGGGCTTGCTCGTGCTCTGTTCCACCTCCTCCCGTCGCTTCAGCGACCAGGATTGCTTCAACTTTGAACAAATCGGCGAGACGATCGGTCGCGCCGTGGTCAACCGCCGGGCACAGTTTCGATTGCGAGAACGCATCAAGGAACTGACGTGCCTCCACGGCATCGCGCAAGTGGTGCAGCGCGAAGGCGTCTCATCCGAGTCGACGATGCAGGCCATCGTGGAACAGCTCCCTCCCGCCATGCAGTTTCCCGTCATCGCCGCCGCGCGTCTGATCCTGGACGATCGTGTGTATTCGACGAACGGCTATCGCATCAGCGAACAACGCTTGACGGTTCCGGTCGTGGTCGGCGGCCGGACCCGCGGCTCGCTGGAGGTGTCCTACATTGAAATGCACCCCGAGTTTGCCGCCGGGGCATTCCTCCCGGAGGAGCGCGATCTACTGAACAACGTTACGCACGAAATTGCCTTGCTGGTTGAGCGGTCCGAGTCGGCCGCCGCCAAAGCCTCGTTGGCCGAGCAACTCCGACACGCGGATCGTTTGGCGACCATCGGCCAACTAGCGGCAGGCGTGGCCCACGAACTCAACGAGCCCCTGGGCAACATCATGGGGTTTGCCCAACTCCTTCAGAAGAGCCCTGGCTTGTCCGAAACCGCGCACCGCGATGCCGAAAAGATTGTTGAGGCGGTCCTTCATGGACGCGAGATTGTGAAGAAGCTGTTGCTGTTTTCGCGGCAGAGCGACGCCCAGCGCGTCCGCCTGGACTTAAGCACGCTGATTCGCGAGAGCCTCTATTTCCTGGAAGCGCGGTGTCGTCGCAGCGGTATCGACCTGCAACTGGACTTGTCCGACGGATTGCCCCCCATTGCCGCCGTGCCCTCTGAAATGACACAAGTACTGGTTAACCTGGCGGTAAACGCCATGCAAGCCATGCCCACTGGGGGCGCCCTCACCATACGAACGCGATCTGTCGATGGCTCAGTCCTGTTAACGGTCGAGGACACAGGCGTCGGAATGGACGAGACCACGCAACGCCGCTTGTTTACCCCTTTCTTTACCACAAAGAACATCGGCGAGGGAACTGGACTGGGGCTCTCCGTCGTGCTTGGAATCGTCTCGACGCTCGGCGGGACGATCCATGTCCAAAGCACCCTCAAACAGGGTTCGCGATTTGAGATTCGCCTGCCTCCCGCTGAAGAGCCGGTATTATCTGCTTCGAGGTTCTCATGACGTCACGCGAATCTCCGCCCAACATCCTCGTTGTCGACGACGCAGCGCCAACTGTGGAGATCATTCGACGGAACCTGGAATCCGTCGGGCACCGAGTGTACACGTCCTCGAGCGTATCCGAAGCCGTCGCTGTGCTGGAGAAGGCGCCAATCGACTTGGTGATCACCGACCTGAAGATGCCGCACGCCAGCGGCCTCGATCTCATTCACCATGTGCGAGAAAACTTCGGCAACACCCAAACTCTGATGATTACCGGCTATCCAACCATCGCCAGCGCCGTGGAAGCCGTCAAGGGCGGGGCCGAAGACTACTTGGCCAAACCGTTCACTGATGCCGAGCTCTTGGAAGCCGTTGGTCGCGCCCTGGAAAGTCTGCGCTTGCGCAAGGCGATCCGACACGAGCCCGAAGGCGGATCCCCGTCGCCCTCTGGATTGATTGGAGAATCAGAGGCGATGCGCGCGGTGAATCGCACGATCCGAAAGGCCGCGCAAAGCGCCGCGACCGTGCTGATTACCGGTGAGAGCGGAACAGGCAAGGAACTCGTCTCTCGCGACATCCACTATTGCAGTACACGGGCGGCGGCTCCGTTTGTTCCCGTCAACTGCGGCGGCATTCCCGAAACTCTTCTCGAAAGCGAATTGTTCGGGCACATGAAGGGGGCTTTCACGGGCGCCGTGCAAACCCGCGCCGGTTTCTTTCAGACCGCCGACGGCGGCACCATCTTCCTCGACGAAATCAGCGAAACCAGCCCGGCCATGCAGGTCAAGTTGCTCCGCGCGCTGAACGAAAAGGAAGTCTACATGGTGGGCGCGTCTCGCCCGCAGACCGTTGACGTACGCATTGTGGCGGCCACGAACAAAAACTTGATCAACCTCGTCGGCAAGAACCTCTTTCGCGAAGACCTCTTTTTTCGCCTCAATGTCATTCCGATTCGTATCCCGCCGCTCCGGGAGCGTGGAGATGATATTCTGCTGCTGATTCATCACTTCGCTTCCGAGTATGCCGCCGAGGCCGGCAAGGTCATTCCTCGGTTCTCCGACGGCGCGCTCGCCTCACTTCGAAGCTATCATTGGCCCGGCAACGTCCGCGAACTTCAAAACGTTATCCAGCGTCTCGTCGTGATGAGCGAGGGCGATACGATCGACGTCGCCGACCTTCCGGAGCTGATGCGATTCTCCGCGCTACGCGGCTCGGGGCTGCATCGAACCCTCGCCGAAGTTGAGGCCGAACACATTCGGCTGGTCCTTGAAAGCGTGGCCGGAAACAAAACCCGCGCCGCCGGAATCCTCGGCATCGACCGAAAAACACTCCGCGAGAAACTAAAGGCCCACCGGTTCGGATCTTAAGGTTGGGATCCCGTCCATTTGGAACTGGGGAGTTTCGCTCCGCCGATTCAATTCGCCTCGCGCGCCTAGCGGCTTCATCCCATCTTTTCGCCCCAAAATCGGCGATTCGCCTTGTTTCTCGCCGGGCACGCTCCTTGCTCCATCAAAAGTGTGCGAAACGGTGACAAACGTCATTGGCCGAGCACGCAATTTGAGGTGAATCATGAAGACATTGGCGCTAGTTAACAAGATCGCCGCGAGCCGGCGAGTCCCAAGTCAGTCTCGCGAGTTCATCGACCAAGAGGAACATGAAGATCGGTCTGCGCTGCGCACGGCTGTTCGCCCCGAACAGCTCGTTGAAAGCGAAGAGTATGAATGGACCACGCCGTTGGGCCTGCCCGGCTTACTGGTGGCTGCGAGCGAATCGCAATTCGCGGCATCCCCGGCTCCGCGACCGCAGCGCAATGAAACAGAGGTTGTCGTTGAAACTGAAGACGGCGATGCAATGTCTGCTTTCCAGCTTCCGGGCCGGCTGTCGTTTGTGACCGGCGTTCCCGCCGTCGTAATCCGGCACTCCACCTTCCCTAACGAGCTGGCGGATGAGGACGAGTACACGGAAGCCGTTGCGAAACAACTGCCCGGTCAATTGGTCTTTTGCCAGGAAACGCACGGCAGCGTGGAAGAAACCGCGACGGTTCATGGGTTGTGTGCCACCTGTTTGCACCAAGCCACTTGTGATTTCCCAAAGCCGGCCGGCGGAGTCTGGCAATGCGAGGAGTACGCTTGACAGACGCCTGAGGATTTCCGTTTCCGGCGGTGTCGATGCCGGAGTCAAGGAGTTGCCCCCATGTTAGAGACGATACCTGCGAACATGCCCGAAACCAGTACCCCGGAAACGGCGGTCGAATCCGAATTGCCCGGCGTCGCGCTGCAATCGCCTGTCGCTGGGAGTCTCTATGACAACGTCATGGCCCAATTCAACGCTGCGGCGGAACAGCTTCAGCTCGACCGGAGTCTGCGCAAAATCCTCGCCCGGACGAAAAACGAAATCGTCGTAAATTTCCCCGTCAAGCTCGACAACGGTGAAGTCGAAGTCTTCACGGGCTATCGCGTCCAACATAACGACGCGTTAGGCCCATTCAAAGGCGGCTTGCGATATCACCCCGATGTCCGGATCGATGAGGTGCGCGCGCTAGCCGCGTGGATGACTTGGAAGTGTGCCCTCGTTGGGGTGCCGTTCGGCGGCGCCAAAGGCGGAATTCAGATCGACCCCTCCCGATATTCTATCGGCGAACGAGAGCGCATTACCCGGCGATTTGCGTTTGCGCTTGGCGACAACATCGGCCCGGAATACGACATTCCGGCGCCTGACGTGAATACCAACGCCCAGACAATGGCGTGGATCATGGACACCTATCTTTCCACCGTCTCTCCGCACGAGCGTCAAAATTGCATCCATATCGTCACGGGAAAGCCGGTTGAATCCGGCGGAAGCCTGGGTCGCGACAAGGCAACTGGACAGGGCATCGTCGACGTCGTGCAGTGTTGGTGCGATGATCACGGGCTGCCCCTGAGAAATGCGACGTTCATGGTGCAGGGATACGGGAATGTCGGATCGTGGGCCGTCAACCTGTTGTCCGCGCTGGGAGCGACGCTGGTCGCCGTGGAAGATGTCACCGGCGCGGTCCGCAATCCGAAAGGATTGGATATTGAGCGACTTGCATCGCACGTGCAGTCCCATGGCGGCGTGGCTCGATTTCCGGGCGGCGAGTTCGCCGACCACATCATGTTCATGAATACGCCCGCTGACATTTTCATTCCTGCCGCCATGGAAAGCCAGATTACGGCCGTGACCGCCCCCTGGTTGAAAGTCAAGCTGGTGGCCGAAGGCGCCAACGGCCCCACCGATCCCGAGGGCGACAGAATTCTTCATGCGCGGGGAATCGAATTGCTTCCCGATATCCTGGCAAATGCAGGCGGCGTCATCGTGAGCTACTTCGAGTGGCTCCAGAATAAGCGCCGCGAAAGCTGGGAACTGAAGGAAGTGGACTCGCAACTACGACATAAAATCATCACGGCGTACGAGCGCGTCAAAGCGAAAGCAGAAGAACTGAAAACCTCCTGGCGAACCGCGGCCTATGTCATCGCGATTGCCCGCCTCCAGAAGGTCTACCACGAACGGGGTATTTTCCCATAAGGCAAAGAGATCGTCTTCGTGCCGCCCCGGCGCGATCCCATTACTTGCTCAGTGAAGTCGCCGTCTTCGGCGCTCTCGCAAACGGATGGCGGAGAAAGGTCGGGTCGTTTTTTGCCCGATAGATCAAGGCATCGGCCCAACGAGGGGTACCGCCGGGTTGTCCGAGGTCGCGAATTTTGCGGAGTCGGCGGAGTTTGGCCTCGCGATCCTTGCCGACCAGCGCCGTAACGAATCTCGCCATGCTGAGCAGGTTGGCGCTCTTGCCGGATGCCTTCATCAGGGCCTCGGCTGAAAGCTCGGCTCGGAAATAACCGATCAAACTCCCGTAAATGCCGAGCCGATCAGTGAGATTGACTTGCGCGCGTGTGGCCAGGAAATGCGCGGCATCGCTCCGGCCCTGCGCGGCAAGCCCCGTCCAGAGACCGAAGACTCGAGAGGGCGACATGATTTTTGAGTCGCCGGCGTTTTTTTCGATCCATTTCTTGATGGCTTCGGGCTCGCCGAAATAACCGTCCGTGAAACCAAAACTGAAATCGCCGGCGAGCGAGGGATTTTCGGATTCGAGGCGACGGGCAAGCGTTCGCGTGGCGTCGTCGTCGCCCAGAGCGAAGGAGGCCAATATCCAGTACTGAATCGAGGCTTCCAGCGCGTCGTTTCGATTGGCGGCGGCGTACTTCGTCACGTTTCTCAGCGAGTCATAGGCCTGTTGGGCGTTTCGCGCGGCCGCGGCGTAATCGTCCTGCGACATGGCGATGCAGGAGAGCGCGACGAAACCGTTTCCGGCGGCGCCGAGCCGGGTCATGGCCTCGGCGTCCTGCCTTTGAGCGACGAGTTGTTCCTCAGCGCGGCGGGTATCGCCGTCGGCGCGGTAGATGTTAAAGAGGCGGTCGTGAATGTCGGCGCGGATGTCGAACATGAAGGCGACCTTCGGATAGAGCGCCGCCGACGCGTCGAAATCCGACAGGGCCAGTTCCGCGACCTTGCGCCGCTCGTTAAGATCGACCGGCGCTTCGTTCAACAATCGAAGCCAGCGGGCAAAGCCGCGGACGAACAGGACCGCCGCGGATCCGTGCTGGCGGGACACGAGCAAATCCATGTCCGACATGGCGGAATCGTGCATGCCCAGCAGCGACTTGAGCAGACCTTGAAACGCCAAATCGAGTGACGTGCCGGTCGCCTTTTTCTGCCCGTTGCCGAATTCCTTCATCGCACCGAGAAAATCTCGCCGATAGGCCAGGACGCCGGCACGAAGGTAATGCGCCTCGGAAATGTCCGGCCGGAGCCGGACGGCTTCGTCCGCCTCCCGGATCGCCTCTTCATCTTCGAGGCGAATGAAATGGGCGCACCCGCGATAGCAGTGATAAAGACCGGGGTCGAGGTCGAGGTCTTTCGAGCGATCGAGTAATTCATCCAGGCGATTGGCATCGAGGAGCATGATCGCGTCGCGGCATTGTTCCAGAACGAGTTCACGCTCGGCGGCGCGCTGCTCCGCCATTCGCGCGTTCATGCGGTCGCGTTGGATCTTGAATCCGATCGTCGCGCCCACGATGACGACGACGGTCGCGGCCAGAGCAATTGACGCCTTGTACCGCGGGATGGATTTCCGAATGACGTACCAGTGGCTGTCGCGCTTCGCCTGAATGGGCTCGCCGGCCAGATATCTCGCCAGATCCGCGGCCAGCCCTTCGGCGGTCTGGTAGCGCCGCTCCGGCTCCTTCGACAGGCACTTCAACGTGATCGTTTCCACTTCCTCGTCGATCGGGCACTTCAGGTCCGCGGCCCGGCGAGTCGACGGCGATCTCGGCACGCCGACGCCGGACTTCCAGACCCGGCTCGGCCGTTCCGGCGGCGCTTCCGCGATCGTCTTTAAGACCTCCGTGATCGAACCCGTGACCGGATAAGGAAACTGGCCGGTCAACATCTGATAGAGCATGACACCGAGCGAATAAATGTCGGTCCGCGCGTCGAGCTGATCCTGCCGCCCGGTCGCCTGCTCCGGCGACATGTAGGGGAGCGTTCCGAAGACCTGGCCGGTCAGGGAGACCTGGGTTTGAAGATCGGTCGTCACCATCTTGGCCAGACCGAAGTCCAGCACGCGCGGCGAGCCCTCCGCATCGACCAGAACGTTCGACGGTTTCAAATCGCGGTGGATGATCCCGCGCTGGTGCGCGTAGTGGACCGCGCGACAGACCTGCTCGAAGATTTTCAGCGATTCGCTGAGCGGCAATTTGTTCTCGCGGACGTACCGGTCGAGCGGCGCGCCGTCAATGAAATCCATGACGTAGAACTGCCGCCCGTCGTTCGTCTCGCCGGAATGAAAGACGGTGATGATACCGGGGTGTCGAAGTCTCGCCGCGAGATCGACTTCGCGCTCAAATCGCTTCTTGGACTCGATCGACGCCGCCGGACCTTCCAGAAGGACCTTGATCGCGACGGCCCGATTCGTGCCGCGCTGGACGGCGCGATAGACGACGCCCTGGCCGCCGCGATGAATCTCGCCTTGTAGGTCGTAGCCTTCGATTTGAAGTCCGAACGCTCCCGTCGATTGCGCGGGCTTTTCCGGCCCGATCATCGGCGACTCGGCCCGGCGCGTGCCGCTGAACAGATCGCCGCTCTGAGGACCGAGACCCCGGAGCATGTTCACCATCTTTTCGTGTTCGGACTGCAGCGCGGCGAAGCGGCTTGAGCAAGACGGGCAATCCTGCAAATGGGAGGCAACGGTCGCGTGCTGGCCGGATGGTAGCTCTCCCGCCAGATAACGCTCTAAGTCAGTGTCACCTAGACAGTTAGACATCGCACTCTGAGATTTCTAACCGGTTGTAAAACACGACAGGACAACTATTTACCGCAAGAACCGTCGGCGGGCAAAAAATATTTTCTCGCCGCATAAGAGGCGGCGCGACGCGGTGTACCTCCTGCGTGCTCAGGATGTCCTGGGCAGAGTAACGACTGGAATCCAAAACGTTGGGAGGATTTGACATGCAAGCTCGAAAGATGAATCGAACGGCCAGCAAAATGGTGAAGATGGTTCTGGGTTTGGTCATCGCGGTCACGGCCGTCGCGGCCGGAACGGGGTGCGACGAAGACTACAACTTCGGATACGGCACCGGCTTCCGCTCCGGCACCCGCAATCAGCAAGACGTTCCGCTCGACCTCGGCGACATCGATTGCTGGTTCGCCGGCGACTGCGGCGGCAGCAGCCACAGCCACTAAGCGTGTGACGCTCCCGTCAAGCGACGGATCGATAACAAAAAGCCCGGAGCAAGTTTGCTCCGGGCTTTTTTGTGGATCGGAATTTGAGACGGGTCAGGCCAGGACCGGCTTTGGCGAAGGCTTCGTGGGTGTATCAACGGACTCCATGATTTGCTGATGCGTCGCACGATCCTCTCCGAAGCGCACCAGCCGCGCCGAGTTGAACACGACGGCCAGACTGGAACCGAAATGGAGAAAAACCGCCCCAATCGGTGAGATCACGTTAAACGCGCCCAGCGTCATCACGGTCACGACGAAGACCACACCGAAGACAAGGTTTTGAAGAACCACTTTGCGCGTCGCCCGACTCAGGCGAACGAGGAACGGAATCCTCGTCAGATCGTTATTCAAGAGGGCGATCGACGCCGAATTGATGGCCACATCGCTCCCTGCCGCGCCCATGGCCACGCCCAAATCGCCCGCCGCCAGCGCCGGAGCGTCGTTGACGCCGTCGCCGATGACCAGGACGCGATGGCCTTGTACCCGCATGGCTTCGACCAGTTCGAGTTTCTCGTGCGGCAGACAGTCCGCCCGGTATTCCGTGCAGCCCATTTCCGCCGCCACGCGCCGCGCCACGGCCTGCCGGTCTCCCGTCAGCATGGCCACGCGTTTCATTCCAATGGCACGAAGGTCTTCGATCGCCTCGCGCGCCGCCGGTCGCGTGCGATCTTCCAGCGCGATCATGCCGAGAAGATTCCCGCCGGCGGCCACAAAGAGCTGGCTCATTCCCTCGGCTTGCTGCGAGGCCGACGCCAGCGCCGTCGTCTTCACCCCGCGTTCGTTCAAGAACGTTTCACGCCCGATCAAGACATCCCGGCCGCCGACCGACGCGATCACTCCCTTGCCGGGCACTTCCTCGAATCGATCGGGCTTGGCAAAATCAACGCTGGCTTCGCGGGCGACATCCATCAGCGCGCGGGCGGCAGGGTGATTGCTGAGCTGTTCGGCGGAGGCGGCGATTCGGAGCAATTCCGCGCCGTCGACACCTTCGCTCGGAATAAGCCGGGTCACGGCGAGTTCGCCGGTGGTCAAGGTGCCGGTCTTGTCAAAGACCACGGCGGTCAGCCGGCCGGCGCTTTCGAGATGGCCGACGTTCTTGATGAGGATGCCGAGCCGCGCGGCGCACGAAAGCCCGGCGACCATGGCCGTCGGGGTGGCCATGATCAGGGCGCACGGGCAACTGGCGACCAGCATGGCGATCGCCCGTTCGAGGCCGTTGGTGTCCTTGGTGAAAAAGAGGACGAGCGCGGCGAGCATGAGTACGGCCGGGGTGTACCAGACCACGTAGCGGTCAATGAGCCGCATGATGGGGATTCGAGTGCGCTCGGCCTTGAGGATGAGGGATTGAACCTGACCGAGGGTCGTCTCTTCGCCGACCTTGGTGACCTCGATCTCCATCGCGCCGGTCAGATTCAACGTGCCGGAAAAAACGGGATCGCCCGGGCGCTTGTCGACCGGAAGCGACTCGCCGGTGATGTTCGCCTGGTTCACCGTCGAATCGCCGGAGACCACCTTGCCGTCCGCCGGGATGCTGTCGCCCGGCCGAACGCGAACGCGCTGTCCGGACTCGAGCGCCGAAGCCGTCACTTCCACTTCACCCGTGGGGGTAATGAGCCGCGCCTTTTTCGGCGTCAGTTTGACGAGTTCCTCGATACTGGCCCGGGCGCCGATGGCCGTACGGGTCTCGATCAATTCGGAAAGCAGGAGGAAAAAGGCAATGACGCCCGCCTCGCGATACTCCTGCGCGGCGAAGGCCGCGACAATCGCCAGGGCCACGAGCTCGTCCATGTGCATGTGGCCGCGAAACAAATTGCCGATCGCATGCCAAAGGATCCGGGCGCCCAGCAACAACGCGCCGATCGCGGCCACGAGATCCATCTGGAATTGGTAAAGATATTCTTCCTTGACCTCGGTCAGGCCCTGGGCGTTGATGACCTCGGTCAACGTCTTGGGACTGAATAACTGAACGTAGAAACTGGTCAGGACCAGGATGCCGCCCGCCAGGGTCACGGAGAGCCAGAACCCTGCCCAGCGCGCCGCCTCGGCGGCCTCGCCATGCGAATGGTCATGACCGGCATGGTCGTGAAAGTGCGAGTGCCCGTGGAATTCGTCTTCCGCCTTTTGTACGCCGAAAAAGCCGTGCCCGCTTGCCATGAATCGTCCTTTTGGGGTCGGCCTTTGGCCGATGTCGCTCGCC
Organism: uncultured Planctomycetaceae bacterium; assembly: GCA_964414585.1. Classification (GTDB taxonomy): domain Bacteria; phylum Planctomycetota; class Phycisphaerae; order UBA1845; family UTPLA1; genus DATEMU01. Next base: position 5,286 of record CAYPXR010000031.1, on the reverse strand, counting down.
TGGTCCGATTGCTGTCCAAAGCCCCTTCCGGATGATAGACCCTGCGCGGATTGATGCCAAGCGGCGGGCTATTCCGCTCAGAGGCGGCTCTTCTACGCCGATTTTCGGCAGAGTCCCTTTCTACGACGGGCAATACGCATAAGTTCGCCGATGCGCTGACCGGGGTGTCATCAAAATCTTCACCTTTGGGGTTGGTGAGGAGTTTTCCGCACCATTGCTGAAATTCACGCACTTTCGCGAAAGTCGATCTCGGCCCGTGTCGTCCGACCCGGACGCCTCCCACCTGACCCCTTGGCCATTTTTATCCGTTCTTTTTCCATTTTTTGACCTTCGGCACATGAATTGCAGGTAGTTTCGGCGGTAGCTTCCGCGCCGCCGGGGGGCGCAGTGGGGATGGGTTGTATAGGCCCCTCTCGCGGCGCGGGCTGCTTGAGCCGGAGATCGGTGATGGAGTTGATTCTCTATGGCCGAGGGGGCCAAGGCGGCGTGACGCTGGCCAAGCTCATCGCCACCTGCTACTTCCTGCGCGGCGAGTACGGTCAGGCCTTCGGCGTCTATGCCGCCGAGCGATCCGGCGCGCCACTTCAGGCCTTCGTCCGCATCGATAAGGACGAGATCACCAATCACAACCAGGTTCGACATCCCGACCACGTCGTCGTGCTCGATCGCACGCTCATCGGTCCGGGCATTCTCGCCGGATTGAAACGCGACGGCTGGATGATTTTGAACACGCCGGACGCTCCGGCGGCGCTGGCCGACCGTTTTCCGGGCCGGTGTATCGCCACCATCGATGCCACTCAAATCGCATCCGCCCACAAACTGGGTACGCGAACCGTGCCGATCGTGAATACCACGATGTTTGGCGCGATTGCACGCGTATTCGGATTAACCATGGCCGACGTGCAGGCGACCTTTGCGGAACTGAAATTCGATGGCGCCAACCTCGACGCGGCGCAAGCGGCGTTCGACGCGGTCGCGCAGGCCGTACTGCCCGGCGAATTCGTGACGGTCGAAGCGGCGACTTCCTCAGCCCCGCCGGTCGGGCTGCTCGACGACGACGTCGGCCAGGCCCCGAAAATTCGCACCGGCGCCTGGGCCACTCGGCGTCCCGAACGGCGACGCCTCCTGTCGCCGTGCATGGCGGTCTGCCCCGCCGGAAATGACATCCAGGGCTTTGTCGCTGCCATTTCGAAGGAGCGAAACGACGAAGCGCTGGAAATCCTGCTAAATACCACGCCGCTGCCGGGCGTTTGCGGGCGAGTCTGTCCCGCGCCCTGCATGGATTCCTGCAATCGTCATCTCTTCGATGAATCGGTACAGATTCGCGACCTGGAACGGCACGCCGCCGATCGCGGCCGGCTTCCGCTGCCGACGCCTTTGTGGAGGGACGAATCGGTCGCCGTCATCGGCTCCGGACCCGCGGGCCTCAGCGCGGCCTATCATCTCGCCCGATTCGGCTACCCCGTGACGATCTTCGAAGGTGGCGACGAGCTCGGCGGCCTTCTCCGCACCGGCATTCCCGAGTATCGCCTTCCGCGAACAGTGCTCGATCGCGAGATTGATTTCATCCTCCGTCACGGTGTTCGCGCCGTCACCGGGCGGTACGTCGACCGAAGCCAACTGCTGGCACTCACCCTGAAATTCGACGCGGTCTTCGTTGCTTCCGGCCTGCAGGAAATGCGCACGATGAATCTCGGCCACGTCGAATCCGACGTCGTCCTGCAGGGAATCGACTTTCTGGACCGTGTCCGCACGGGAAATATCTCGCTCGACGGCAAACGGGTCGTGGTCATCGGCGGAGGCAATACCGCCATCGACGCGGCGCGCTCGGCCCTGCGAGTCGGCGCTCGTCGCGTCCGGGTCCTGTACCGACGGTCGCGCGACGAAATGCCCGCAATCCCGGAGGAGATTGAAGAAGCGCTGGAAGAGCGCGTGTCGCTGGAGGAACTGGTTCTTCCGGTTCGACTGCGGCGCGAAGCGCGCGAAGCCGTCCTGACTTGCGCGAGGATGCGGCTTGGCGAACCCGACGAATCCGGTCGGCCGCAGCCGATCATGGAGACGAGCGAAGATCGAGAATTCGACGTTCCCTGCGACGTCGTCATCCTCGCGCTGGGCCAGACCGCCGATCTCACCATTCTTCCGGAGGGATCGGAAGTACACGAGGCGCACGAACTCCTCGGCCTCAGCCAGTCACCCATCTTCGTCGGAGGCGACCTGGCGACTAATGAAGGAACCGTCGCGGCGGCGATCGGCAGCGGCCGGCGCGCCGCTTTGCAAATCCATCACACCCTCGCCGGCGACGATCACCTTCCCGCCGGCCTCTCCCCCGTGGCGACGCCGGAGAACATGCACTGGCATGTCTTCACGCCAGCGCGAGCGCACCGCGCAGCGCGACAGCCGGCCGAACGACGCCGGCGACGGTTCACCGAGGTTCGACAGGGCTTGAACGATGCGGCGACGATCAACGAAGCGAAACTGGAGGCCGGCCGCTGTCTCAGTTGCGGCGTTTGCAACGAGTGCGACCGCTGCGTGACGCATTGTCCCGAAGGCATTCTTCAACGCGACGGCGACGGCTACCGCTTCAACTACGACTACTGCAAGGGCTGCGGCGTCTGTGCGTCGGAATGTCCGCGCGGCGTGATTTATCTGTCGGAACTTTAGACCCGGCGAGAGGTGATTCATGGCTCGAATGCTCCTGACCGGCAACCAGGTCGCGGGCCGCGTCCTCGCGATGGCCGGCGAGGCGAATCGCGACGCCCGGGGCTGCGCCGCCGGCGCGTATCCGATCACTCCGCAGACCGAGATCGTCGAACATCTGTGCGGCGTCGATTTTTCCAAGGGGCGAATCGTGCCGGTGGAGTCGGAACACAGCGCCATGGGTGTCTGCATCGGCGCGTCCTTGGCCGGCGCCCGCGCCTTCACCGCAAGCTCCGCCAACGGTCTGGCCTACATGACCGAGAACGTCTTCGCCGCGGGCTACTACCGACTGCCGATCGTGATGATCGCGGTCAATCGCACGCTCGGCCCGCCGTGGAACATCTGGGTCGATCAAGGCGACAGCCTCGCCCTTCGCGATGCCGCCTGGATTCAGCTCTACACCGACTCGCACCAGGACCTGGCCGACACGATCCTGCTGGCCTTTCGCGTCGCGGAAGACCCGAGAATTCTCCTGCCGGTCATGGTGGCGATGGACGGTTTCGTCATTTCGCACACGCAAATGGTCCTCGATCTGCCCACGCAGGAGCAGATCGATCGCTACCTTCCTGCGTGCAATGTTCCACATCGGCTTGACATCAATCACCCCACCACCGTCGGCGGTCTCACCTGGCCGCGCGAGACCGAACACCATCGGCATGAGATCGAAGAGGCGATGCAGCGCGTTCCGGGTGTGCTGGAGCAGGCGATCGATGAGTTTCAGCGCGTCTTCGATCGCCGCCCGGATGGCGCACTGAGTTTGACGTCGACGGACGACGCCGACACGATTTTGATCGCCTGCAACACGATGGCGCGGACGCTTCGCGGCGTCGTTCAGCATCGACGCGACGCGGGGGATCGCATCGGCATGATCAAGTGCAAGCTCTTTCGGCCATTTCCTCGCACCGCCATACGCGACGCCGCCGCCTCGGCGACGCGGATCGGCGTACTCGACCGCAATCATTCGCCCGGCTCCGGCGGGATCTTCTGGCAGGAGATCGCCGCCTCGCTTCGCGGTCGGAGCGATCTGATCCTGCAGGATTATGTCGTCGGCCTGGGCGGCGGCGATGTCACGCCCGAGATCATCAACGGCATCCTCGACGACTTGATCAACCTCAACGAGGAGGCCGAACCGCGCTGGCAGGGCCAATGCTCAAGGCGGCGGGAGGTTTCCGTATGACGTCGATCGCGCCATCCGTTCGATGCGAAGCCGGCGATGCGCTCCTGCGAGCCGGCAATACCAACTGCGCCGGCTGCGGCATGTCGCTTGGACTTCAGTTGCTGGATCAGGCCCTCGACGGGCGGATGCCGCTCGTCGCCATTCCCGCCTGTTGCGGGATCGTCACCGCCGGAGCGTTTCCGACGAGCGCCTACGGCGCGCCGGTCGCCGCGACAACCTTTGCCAGCGCGCCCGCCGTCGCGACTGGACTGGCGACGATCTCGCGGCTCAACGGCGAAGATCATCCCGTCATCTGCTGGGCGGGCGACGGCGGCACCTACGACATCGGCATCGCGACGCTCTCGGCGGCGGCCGAACGGAACGAGGACGTGATCTACGTCTGCTACGACAACGAGATCTATGGAAACACCGGGGGCCAGCGAAGCAGCGCCACGCCCGAAGGCGTCATGACGAGCACGAGCCCGCGCGGCAAGGTCGAACGCAAGAAGGACATGATGGCGATCATGGCCGCGCACCACATCCCCTACGCGGCGACGCTCTCCGTCGCGCACCGCGAGGATTTCTTGCGGAAGGTGCGGACCGCTCTGGAGATCAAGGGCTTCCGATTTCTCGTGATGCTCTCGCCCTGCCCGGTGGGCTGGAAGTCCGAACCGGATGAAAGCGTGGAGCTGGTTCGCATCGCGGTGGAGTGCGGGCTCTTTCCGCTCTACGAAGTTTTCGACGGCGAGCATTATCGAATCAATGTCCGCCCGACGACCAAGTCGCTGGAAGGGTACACCTCCCGCCAGCGCCGCTATGCTTCGGCCACGATGGATCTGGAGGCGATCCAGCGCCGCATCGCGGCGCAGTGGCGCTATCTCGAGCATATGGCGCGGGCATTCCCGATGGAGTGAACGCCCGGGTGCAGGCGAGGCGGCTCGCCGCGTCGAGCCTTCGACTTGGGACCTGGGGCTCGGGACATCATCTATTTTCTCCGACCCCCCCCGAGGGAGGGGCGAAATTGAGCGACATTGAGCCAAAAAAGCGGACGGAATTTTCACATTGGGCGACGGCATCGCGCCGCGGAAATTTTTTTCAGGCCGAAAGAAGCCGAAAGAAGGCGAACAAGGTGAAAAATCATGTTGTTACTCCGGCGCGCGGAATCTCCGATTGTCGCGGACTTGGCAAGAAGCCGTATGCCGAAAGTCGAAAGCCTTCAGCCATTGGCCGAGGAGGCGGGCCGTTGGCTGCTTGCCTTTCTTCTATCCAGTACTCTTGCTCAACGCTCCCGTTCGGCGAGGGATTGAGGGACTGAAGGACTTAGGGACTTAGGGATTTAGGGATTGAGGGATTAAGGGGATCGGAGAATACAAGTAGAGACCAGGGCGGGGGTTCGGGAGGGCGGTGCGGTCGGGTATTTTTTTGCGTTGCGC
>CAYPXR010000030.1:0-35491 GCA_964414585.1 uncultured Planctomycetaceae bacterium | reverse complement strand
ACTACGACCTGAAACGCGGCGTGCACACCAGCAGCACCTTCGGCTATTACGCGACGCGGCTGCTCGCCATCGCCCTGCTGGCCAGCGGCGGGCTCTATGCTTACTCGCGCTACGACGCGATCTATGGCTGGTTCAAGGCCGCTGGCGCGGCCCGGCCGGTCCCGCACAAAAAGACTTTCCAGCAGCGCGAGGCCGAGGCGATGACGGCGGAACAAACGCCAAAACGACGAATCGCCAAAACGCCAATGCCGGCGGGCCCGGCGGGCAGGCCCAACACGCCGAAACCGGACGTCGTCACGAGCCGACCCGGCGAGGCCGGCGTTCGCGGGCGGGGGTGGCGAAAACCCGCGACCAGCGGGCCTTCCGAGGCCGCTTCGAGGCCGACGGGACGGGGACGCCGACGCCCGGCGGCCGACTCCCACGATATCCTGGTCCAAGAATAATCTAAAAAAAAAGTTTGACGGCCCCTCCGGCGCTGATCTAAATTCCCGGCACCTTACTCAGCCGGCCATCGGGAGTGAATCCGCGTCGGCGAACCCCAGGGATGGAGCCCTGCGTGGCAACGACCGATGGAAGTTGCGGATTGCTCACAGGCCGGGGTCGTTTACACTCTATCCTAGCACGTACCGCCGCGTTCTTGGTTACGCGCGCACGTAGGGGCAACCGATCGGGGCTTGAACCGCCGCCGACGGCCCTAGATCACATTCGGGGGAGAAGGGTCGGGCCGCGTGTTGCGACTCCTTATGGGCATCCTCCTTGTCGCCTTCATCGCCGGAACAACCTGCCAGGGACGCTCCCCGGCTGGCGGCGGTGGGCCGGTCATCATCGCTGGATCCACCTCGCAGCCCACTACCGCCGATCTCACCGGCCGCTGGAAAGTCACCTTTGTGGGCGAGTCCTCGCGGACGACGATCCTCTGTCTCACGATTGACAGGTTGAAATTGCTGGCCGTCGAAGACGCCTGCGTCGACGCCCTGCCCGGCGTCACTGATTTGGCCATTCAGATCGATGGCGACGACCCCGTAATAGCAGCGATCACCTTTACCGTGCCGGTCCTGCCGGCCGGCACCGTCGCGACGACGCTTCGAGCCACCCAGCAATCTCCGGATCAGTTCAGCCTGGAAGTGCGCGATCTCCGCCAGGGCGATGGGCAACTCACCACCTACGGTGGACCCTACCCGGGAAGCATGGTGCGGCAATGAAGCCGCCGAAACCATGAACTTCGCGCCCCGCGCCCGTCGCGTCGTTGACTGGAACAATTATTTTCGTGCCACTCTTTGGGCCTTGTTGGTAGCGAGCTTGATAGGCACCTGCGCAGCCATCAGGGATCACGCGCAATTCGCTGACGCATCGGAACTACCACGCAAAATCACGGCCTCCCTTGCAATCGAGGGGATCGCCGTCGCAATCTTGGGTGGCCTACTGGGCGCGAGCTATCTCTGGTTTGATCACCCGATCAAGTGGCGTTCTGAAAGCGGCCAGTTTTGTAATAAGCGGCGACAATTTTCTCCGGCGTGATGCCGTGCTGCCTGAATTTCGAGTCCCCGTAGGATTCGGGCGCCAAACATGGGGGTGCGCGTAAACGCAAGCGGCCGCGATCGATGAAGGCTGAGAAGCCCTGTCGGTCGCGGCCGCGTTTTCTTGCCGTTTTTTTGTCGGTGGGCATCTCAGCCGGGGGCGGCTGAGGTCCATCACGCCGCCAAGTAGTCGTCCTGCAATTTGCTTCGCAGCTTGGCCAGGGCCCGATTCTGTATCTGTCGGACGCGTTCCTTGGTGACGCCGATCAGAAGACCCACCTGCTCCAGCGTCTTGGGGCCGTCGGCCTGTCCTTCCGTGATCTGGCCGAGGGCGAACCGGGCCTGGATGACTTTGACTTCGACTTCATTCAAGTCGGCGGAGTTCTGTGAAAGGATGCCGCGGAGTTCGTCCACGCAATCCTCTTCGACGCCCAGCCGCTGTTGATCGAGGAAATCGCTCTTTTCCAGCGACGGATCGAATTCGGTCGGGAAGCGTCCGCGATAGCGGCTGGTCTTCATCGCCACGCGACTGAAGCTCTTGAGGATCGCCCGGCAGGCGTAGGTGCTGAACTTGAAACCGCGGGCACAGTCGAACTTGTCCACGCTGCGAAGCAGGGCCATGTTGCCCTCGCTGATGAGTTCGGCGTAGTCGATGTTGCCCAGTCGCGTGCGTTTGGCCATGGCCAGGACGAGCGGGACGTTGGCCTGGACGATTTCGCAACGGGCGGCAATCGCCTGGGCATGCCACCAGAGGACTTCGGCGGCGGCATTCGCCGTCAGACGCTTGCCGGCAAATTGAAAGAGCGTCTTCGCCATGCGGAAGCGGGCATAATTCATTCGAAGGAATAGCTTGAGTTCCTGAGCCGAGTTCAGCGTCGCGGTCTTGATCTCGGGAAAGCCGCCCACGGCGCCCAGCTCGGCAAGATTGCACCAGGGTTGCGGCCGGGCGGAGGACCTGGAAACGGTCGAGAACAGCTCGTGGGCCGTGCCGCTCCTGGCAAAACTGTCGTGGGTCAAGTATTCGATGGGTTCGGACAGGACGCGCCGCAATCGGACGCGATCCTCATGACAGAGCTTATCCATGATGGAAGCGACCGGTAGCCGGGCCGTGGTGGTGAAGGTTTCACGTCGGACCGTCGATTCACCGACCTCAACGACAGGTTTCGAAACAGGCGTCATGTTTTCGACTCCCGTGGCCTCCAGGGGCCACTTCCCAGTACCGTCTCGATTCGCCTCGGCGGGGGGACGATCGCCCGATACGACGTACCGGTGACGCGTCGCGCCGACGATTCGGGGGCACTGGGCTGGTTCATTCTGCTGACCTGCGACAGGTGTGCTCTCTCGGTCACCTGCCCGGCCGGTTCGCCCTCAATCTGCGAGGACATTGGGGGGGAGCTTTGGGGCCATTTCTGTCAAGTCGAATATATCACAAGAATTTGATTTGGCAAATTTCAGCTAACGATAAATGTTTGCACCCTACCTACACACAAGTACGTATTGAATATAAGACCTTGTTTTTAATGGAGATAGGAGTTGACATTTTACCGGTATCATTTTGTTCTTTTAACAAAGATAATGTTATAACGCGACTTGTAACTCTTATTATTGCTGGAGCTCGTTTTTCAGTCTTTTTTGGCATTTTCATACTGGGAGAGATAAACGCAATTTTGCCCAACTATTCCCAGCATGGGTGTGCGGGTATGCCTAGAAAGGTGAGGCTATGCACAGGCTACACGGTGTGCCCAAAGGTCGAATCCGGATCTCGCAAGGCGAGGGGGGGGTTGAGAATCTCGGAGGCGACGATGGCCCGGCGAAGCGACGTTGCGTCGTGCAGATCCGGAATCAGCGGCCCGTCCTGCGAAGATCGAACCGTCGGGGCGACTTCGCCTAATTCCGCGGCGAGTGACATTCGCGGTTGTATTGGAATTGGAGGCTTTGCGGCTGTCCCGGTTTGGACCACCTTCGACCCATGATAGTAGGTTCCGCCGACACGCGATTGCGATTCACCGGCCCGGCGTTTTTCCCGCTTCGGCGAAGCCGCGCGGGCCAGGAAAGGTTTGCGCTCGACCACAATGATGGGCGGCCGTTTGGGCTTTTGTTGGCGAGGGGTCATTTTGACCGGCCTGGATTCATCGAAGATCTCGGCGGGCTCGAACTCATCCTCTTCCGCCTTTCGCGTCGGATTGGAATTGGCGGCCGCCTCGGATCGCTTCTTGACCCAACCCGCGGCGAGGCTGACGAGCACGAAGACGAGTCCGGCGAGAATGGATTGCCAATCCGAGGCCGCCAATACTCGTGCGATCCCATCCGACGCGTACACGCCAGTCTCCTTCGTCGCCTTCGATGGCGCTGTTAGGCGGACTTCCCGCCCGCGGGCCCCTTGTCATGTCCATCCTTGCTGATGGCGTCGCGCATCGCCGTATCGGATTGGATATTCCTCATGCGATAGTAATCCATGATGCCGAGGTTGCCGGAGCGGAACGAGTCGGCGATGGCCTGCGGCACCTGCGCCTCGGCGAGGACGAGCTTGGCCTTGTTTTCCTCGACGAGGGCGCGCATCTCCGCCTCACGGGCGATGGCCATGGCGCGTTTGCCTTCGGCCTCGGCCTGGCGCTGCTGCTTGTCCGCGAGAGCACGCTCGGTGTCGAGGAATGCGCCGACGTTGGCTTTGTCGGCCACGCCGGCGACGCTGACATCGGCGATGTCGACGGAGACGATTTCAAAGGCCGTCGCCGCATCCAGTCCTTGGTTGAGCACGACGCGAGAAATATGGTCGGGGTTTTCGAGGACCGCCTTGTAGGTCAGGGAGGAGCCGACGGCGCTGACGATGCCCTGGCCGACGCGGGCGATAATGGTTTCTTCCGTCGCACCGCCGACGAGCCGCTCCAGGCACGTGCGAATCGTCACGCGGGCCTTGATCAGCAAACGAATGCCGTCTTTGGCCACGGCGTCGAGCCGGGCGTCGGGTCCGAGCGAGGCGAGGGGGCAATCGATGACCTTCGGATTGACCGACGTATGGATGGCATCGAGGACGTCGCGTCCGGCGAGATCGATCGCGCGGGCGCTGTCGAAATCGAGGTGAATGCGGGCTCGCGTGGCTTCGACCATGGCGCGAACAACGTTTGAGACATTGCCGCCGGCGAAGAGATGGCTCTGCAATTGATCCATTTCGATGGGCAATCCGGCCTTGTGGGCGGTGATGAGTCCCGTGACGCAAATTCGCACGTCTTCCGGGTTTCGCCGGACGAGATAGACGCTCTCCAGTTGCGGCGTGGAGATTTCCGTGACACCGGCTTGAACGGCCGAGATTCTCGCGTCGACGATGAGCGAGGCGTTCACCCGCCGCAGGAACATGCCGACCAGCGCGCCGAATCCGACGGGCGCACCGCTGAAACGGGCTCGAAGCCACAACTTGCCGAACGCCAGCACGACCAGCGCGATGACGAGGATGACGACAAAGATGATGAACGTGACGCCGTACCAGAGGTACTGGCTGACGTCGTTCTGTTGAGCCAAAAGCATGGGAATCATAGTGAGGTCCTTCATTCCTAATCTACCGTTGCGTGCCGCCTCAAACGGCCTCCACGACGATTCGATTGCCTTCTACTTCCGTGACGCGAACCCTCTTGCCTTCGGGGATCATTTCGCCGCGCGTGACGACGCTGATCCGCCGTCCATCCAGTTCCGCGGTCCCTGCGGGCCGTAACATCGTCGCGGCTTTCCCTTCTTTTCCAATCAAGGCGGAAAATCCTTCTTGGGAAGCGGCCGAGGGCGTCGCGCCCGCCATGGTCTTCGTCGGCGACGGCGGGCTCAGGATGAGCTGTCGCCCCAGTGACGTCTTCGGCAAGACCTTGAACGCGATGACCACGACGATCGGCACACAAACCAGTTCGACGGCAGCCAGGGCCGTGGCCATCCACCCGCTGAGCTGATAGGCGCAGACCAGGCTTCCGATCAATGCGCCCAGCGCCGCGATCGACAAAAGGCCGCCGGACGGCACGACCACCTCGACGACGGCGATCAGCAGGCCGACGACAAAGAGCACCAATGACCAGATCAACCAGTAGTCCATTCAATCACGCAAAACCAGATTCGCACACAAGCCCTCGGCTCATGCGTTCTTCACTTCACGGACCACGACTCGCCCGCCGGTGATTTCCACGATCTCCACGTCGTGGTCCTCGTCGATCAATTGACCCTGGGCGATGACGTCCATTCTCCGCCCGTTGATGTGCGCCTTACCGGCAGGCCGAAGTTTGGTCAAGGTGCGGCCGCGATCGCCGAGCTGGACGATCTGTTGCGGGCCGACCGGAATATCCAGTCCCGCCGCGATGCGACCGGTCGTCGCCGCCGGGGCGAGAAAGAGACCGCGCCCTCCCGGCAGCTTCGGGAGGAACTTGTTGAGCACCCACATGCCGACGAATGCCAGACCGAGCCCGCCGAAGACGACCTGCACGCCGGTCTTGAGACCCAGCCAGGTGCCCGGCATGCGCGGGACGATGATCGGCCCCGGCTCGGCGGGGACAAACGTCGCGATGAAGCCGACGAGGATGAGCAGAATACCGAGAATTCCCGCGACGCCGAAGCCCGGTATCACGAAGATCTCGACGGCCAGAAGAATAACGCCAAGTACGACCAGCAGAATCTCCCAGGCATCGGCGAGTCCGGTGATGTAGGGCGCGCCGAGAAAGATCATCAACGCGACGAGGGCGACCGCGCCGCCGACGAAGTGGCCCGGGGCGTTGAACTCCGCATAAACGCCGAGCATGATGAGCATCATCAGGATCGTGCGGACGACCGGTGAACTCAGGAAGTCTGCGACGTCCTCCGACCACGTCGTCGTGAAGCGATCGAGCACTCCGGTGAGCCCGTAGTGCGAGCGGAGTTCGCTTTCGCTGCTGATGATCGCCTTGGCGAATCCGAAGGCGACGGCCTCCGTCTGGGTGAGCGTCAAAAGATCGCGGTCTTCCACGACAGGTTGTTTGACGGGAAGCTGCTCGCCGGAAACGGGGTCATGCATTGTTTCGATCAGGCGCCAGGGGCTCTTCTTTTCGCCGAGCAGTTTTTCTTTCTCATCCTTCAGGACGAATCGCCGTTCGCCGCCGGGGCCTTTCTCCAGCCACCAGATCTCGTTGCCCTGGCGAACCATCGATTCGCAGAGCAGGGGGTCGTAGTGCCGACGATGGGCGCTGTCGCGGAACTCCTTGAGGATCGGGCTTTCGGCCTTGGCGCGCTCGGTCTTGCCAAGCTCCTTCAACCCTTCGGTCGGAGAGATGACGATCGGGGCGCAATCGCCGATCTTGCTGGCGCTGGCCATGACGATCTCGTTGCAGGAGAGCGAGATCATCGCCCCGGCGGAAAAGGCCGACGGCTTGACCCACGCGACGGTCTTCAGGTCCGTGATGTTCTTGATGTAGGTGCAAATCTCCAGCGCGCTGGAGACGAGCCCCCCGGGCGTGTTCATCTCGAAGACAACCAGATCATCGCCGTCCTCGCGGGCCTTTTCGACGCGGCGTTTGAGCGAGGCGAGCGTCACATCGTTGATTTCGTCCTCGATCGTGACAATGGAGGCGCGATGCGACGCGGGAGCGGAGGTCGCGTGATCCCCGGCGACGGCGAACATGGAAGCCATCAACACTGCGATGAATGCCCATGCGACCGCCTTGAAGCGTTGCGACACCGATTGAGCGATAGATTTGTTCATGGCGAGCGTTTCCACGGTTCCCTGACAGATCGATCCACCAGAGTGTAGAACGTCTCCCGCGACGGGTTCATTCTACCCGGATCATAGTATGCTCAATAGCTCGATTCGTTGCGGCTATAAAAGAAAGGAGTCTTTCGAATCGGCCCGGCGGCCGCTCATTGGGCTAGGCCGCTCCCGTTCGGGCATTCTTTCGGGGCAGGTATTTGGAAAGGAGCTCCACCGTCGTCGCGGCGAAGACCGACTTCTTGCCGAAGCCGGGCTCGCCGCCGGCGGCGACGCTGGCCGCCTGGGCGTTGTCGAAGTTGCTGATCATCATGATCGGCAAGGCCTTGAGCGCCGGATCGGATTTCGCCTTTTTCAGCAGCTCGATTCCTTCGCTGCCGTCCTCGAAGATCAGCCGATTGAACGTGACCAGGTCGTACCCATTCTCACGCATCTTCGCGAGGGCATCCTCCACAAACATTACCCGGTCGATGTTGACGTCAAAGTGTTCTCGCAGCATCTGCCGGATCATCCCGTGATCGGGGTCGCAATTCCCCACGTCCAATACCTTTGCGGAGGCCATGAATACTCCCTGATGTTGCTTGCCCGCTGGCGCTGCGCCGATTAAAGTCTCGATTCGCGCCGGCCGAAACCGGCGCGATTATAGTCGAGTTGGATGATGGAACTATCCAAGCGGGTACAAGCAATTGATGAATCGGCTACGCTGGCCGTCGCCGCGCGGGCCGCGGAGCTGAAGCGATCCGGCGTCGACGTCGTCGGCTTCGGAGCGGGCGAACCGGATTTCGACACGCCGGAATCGATCAAGGCCGCCGCCAAACGAGCCCTCGACGCCGGTCAGACCGGTTATGCCAAACCGACCAGCGGGATTCCCGAGGCCCGCGCCGCGGTCTGCGAGAAACTTCGCCGGGACAACGGACTGACCTATACGTCCGATCAAGTCATCATCACCGTCGGCGGCAAAGAAGCGCTCTTCCTGGCCTTCTCGACCCTACTCGACCCCGGCGACGAAGTGCTGTTGCCCGTGCCCTATTGGGTCACTTTTCCCGAGCAGATTCAACTATGCGGCGGCAAGGTCGTTCCGATTCTCGGCGACGAGGTGAACGGCCTTCGCGTCCGGCCCGAGCAACTCGCCAGGGCGCTGACGCCGAGAACGAAGGTCGTCGTCTTCAACAGCCCGTCGAATCCCGGCGGGTTCACCTACACTCCCGCCGAAGTTCGAGCGATCGCGCAGGTCCTGTCCGGTCGCGACCTCATCGTCTTTTCAGACGAGATGTACGATCGCCTGCTCTACGGGGCGAATCGCGAGTTCCTCAGCTTCGCCGCCGTGAGTCCCGAGTGGTACGGCAAGACGATCACCTTCAACGCGGCGAGCAAGACGCACGCGATGACCGGTTGGCGGGTCGGCTTCGCCGCCGGCCCCACGCCGATCATCAAGGGGATGGCCAAGCTGCAAAGCCACACGACCAGCGGCACGGCGACGTTTATTCATCATGCGCTCGTCGAGGCGCTCACCGGCGATCAGACGCACGTCGAGAAGATGCGGGTGGAATTCGAGAAGCGCGGCCGCCACATGCACCAGCGTCTGTCGGCGTTGAAGGGCGTGACCTGCGCCGAGCCGACGGGGGCGTTCTACTGCTTCCCCAACGTCTCGGGCGCCTTTGCCCGCCTCGGCGTCCGCAATTCGGCGGAGTTCTGCACGCACGTTCTGGACAAGACGCACGTCGCCCTCGTCCCCGGCGGCGCCTTTGGCATGGACACCCACGTTCGACTCTCTTTCGCGACGGACATCAAGACGATTGACAAGGGTCTGGATCGCTTGGAAACCCTCCTCGGCAAGGCTTAGCGGCACTCCCCAAATCGTTTTTTTGAAATTCCATGACAGAAACTCCCGGGCCCCACGAATAGTGTGTGGAACGGCCTGCGGCGGGGTCGGCCCGTTGGGCCGACCCCAACGGCGTCCTGGGAGGACAATGTCATGTTGAATGCAAGAATGTGCTGGAATCGTTTGAAAATGAGCCCCGAGGCCGCTTTGTACCTGATTGCCGCGATTGAAGTCGCCGCGGCCCTTTGTGTCGCTTTACTCTGCAAGACGGACGCAATCATTCGTTTGACCGCAGCCTGGGACGGACTGGACCTGATTGTCCGGAACGGCGAAATCGTTGGAATACGACCCTGAACCCCTGCCTCTCGGGCGTTCCTTTCGGTCGGTGTTGGGCGCCGGCTTTGAGAGGATTCAATTGGAGGACGGACGAGTCGAGGGTGACGGCCGAAGGGCACCATCGACGCGGTTGAGGTTTTCGCGGGCTTCGGCGAAATCGGGATGGAGATCGAGGGCGCGACGAAATGCGCTTCGGGCCTCTTCGAGCCGGCCGAGATTGCCCAGAGCCATGCCCAGGGCGTTGTAGCTGTTGGCGTAATCTGGATTGATGCGGATCGCCCGTTCGTAGATCTCCACGGCTTTTTCGTAATCGTGGAGCAGCATGTAGACGCCGCCGAGATCGATGAGGGGGTTGGGCAGGTCGGGACGAACCTCGGCCGCCTTTTGCAGGGAGGTGATCGCCGCCTGGTATTGTTTCAGTTCGATTTGCGCCAGGGACAGGTTGATATAGGCCAGGTGAAAGGCGGGCTCCAATTCCAGGGCGCGGCGATAGGCGACGATTGCGTCGGCATAGTGACCTTGCGCCGATTCCGAGTTTCCGAGGTTGTAGAACTTGAGGGCGTCCGCCTTCCAGGGGCGGTCCTTGCTCATGCGCTTCACGACGTTGAGCAGGAGCGACTCGACCGGTGCGTAATCGTCTGTCAAGACGAGGGCGTTCGGGCGGTGGATCAGATCGTCCAGTTGCCGCCGAGTCAGTCGATGGGCGGCGACGCGTGCGGGGACCAGTCGTTCGAGGCGCAGGTCCTTTTTCGAGGCGACGACGACGAAGGTATTGCGCGCGGATGCGTTGAACGGCTCGTCCTTTTCGCCGGCATAAATGCATTCGCAATGCGCAAACGTCTGTCCGAGCGTCTTGAGCATGGAGCCGAGAAAGTCGCCGACCTCCAGGACGTCAATCAAGACGGTCAGATAAACGCCGTCGTCGGAGAGAAGCGAATAGACCATTTCGTCGCATTCTTTGGTGGTGAGATGAAACGGGACATTGAAATCGTTGAACGAATCGAGAAAGGCGATATCGAAGGGAGCGATCGGTTCGCCGGCGTTTTTTCGGCGGAGAAGATCGACAAGGTGCTGTCGGGCGTCAAGGTGGACGATCTTGATCCGCGGGTCGGGCGTCAACTCAAAAGCGGCCATCGCGGCCTGCGTGACGACCGGGTCGATTTCCGCCACATCGACGTCACTTCGGGGCCAATGGCGGAGGATGTGCCGCGGAAAGGTGTAACCGCCGCCGCCGAGGGCGAGGGCGCGGATAGCGTCGCGTTGACCGGCAACGAGATTGGTGATGGATGAAAAGACCTGTTCGTACTCGTAATGAAAATCGTCGGGCCGGTTGACGTCAAGATAGCTGTGCTCGAGTTTGTCCAGAATCATGGTTCTCAGGCCGGGCGTCTCGCTCGATTCTTCAATTCGAACGTGGCCGTATTCGCTGTCGGCGTCGAAGAGGACGTGCGGCGTGATGTTTTCTCGGAGGCCCCAATCGGCCCCGAAGGTCCGCGCCCAGGGCCACGGCGCGAGTCCCAGCGCCAGGAGGAAGATGGAGGCGCCGGCCCAGCCACGGGGCAACCAGTCCCTGGCTCCGCAAATCAGGGCCAGAAGGGCCAGCATGCCGCCAACGCACTGTATGACCGCGTGATTCCCGAAGTTAGGAATGAGGAAAAAGCCGCAGGCAAAAGTGCCGACGATGCTCCCGAGCGCGCCGCATGCGTAAACACTCCCGACGGTTCGGCCCACGTGCACCGTCCGTTCGAGCGCCATCTTGGCCACGATCGGGCCGATCGTGCCCAATAGGAGCGACGGCAGTGAAAAAGTGAGGATGACATGGACGGCGATGTGTTGCGGCCAGTTCAGGGCGGCCAGCGCGGACCATTCGCCCACGAGGCGGTTGATCACGGGTACGGCGAAGCAGCCGGCCGAGGACAGGACGAAAAATAGCGAGAGCGTTCGGCCCAATCGGAACCGATCAGCGAGGAAACCTCCGACGTAATTGCCGATGGCCAGTCCGCCGAGAACGACGCCGATGATGGCCGTGACGGTGTAGATGGAGTTTCCGAGATAACGGGATACAAAGCGAAAGGCCAACAGCTCGACGATCATGACGCTCGCGCTGGCGAGAAACGCGATCGCGCAGGGGCCGACAATCGACGTCGGGCCCGGCGGGCGGGCGACAACGTCGGCCTCGCGTGAGTCTGATCTTTCGGTCGGCATCATCGAAAAGAATCTTACCCGAGATACGTATCTTCGCCCGGTGAGAGCGGTCGGATGGCCGGGGCGCTTTCCGCGAACTGCCCGCCGTCGAGGGCGATGAGCGGGCTGATCTCGAAGCGCCCGTCGGGCTCGCCGTCGGGGCGGCGGGGTACGACGAAACCGGCGGCGGCCATCCATCGCGCGGCCCGGCGGCTCATGTCGCGCTGCGCCGACTCGATGGAATCGACGCCCGTGGCATTTTTCACCGGGCTGAATTCTTCCTCGCGGGACGTCTCCATGACCACCGTGCGCTTCGCCAGGGGAAGGGCATCGAAGATGAAGGCCTCGAGCTTGACGGCGTTGGGGCGATCGGGCTCGACGCGTTGGCCGGTGGCCAGATCGATGAAGGGCACTTTTTTCTCAGCGCGATGCCAGGGAAGCGCGAAGGCCGAGGGATTGGCCGTCAGGCGTTCCACGAACCGCCGCGACAGGATATGGACGGCGATGTTGGAAGCGTCAAAGCGGCGCGAACCGTCGGCGTTTTTCTGTCGGGCCAGATTTTCCGGCAAGTCGGAGTATTCGATGACGATCGTCCGGCCGTCGGCGCGGGCGAAGTTGCCGACTTTTTCCAGGTCGTCCGCTTTCGGCACGGACTTGCTCGACATCTCCGAATCAGTTTGTGCATGTAACCCGATGAAGGCCGGGTCCAGACAGGACACAAGCGGATTGTCCACCTGAAAATAGCTGATGTGTTCAATGTCGGCGGCGGCCATGTCCGAAAGCATGCCGCTGTGGGCCAGGGCCAGCAGCGTGCCGCCGTGACCGTCGGGCGACAGGGCCAGACGGTGGGGTTGGTCCAGCAGAATTTTTCCCTGACGATCGAAGGCGGGCATGACGCCTTGTTTGAAAAACTTGACCCGATCCGGGGGCAGATTGAACGAGCGGTGCTGGGCAAAGAATTCTCGCGTCTGCGCGTCGTTGGCCGGGCTCGTCATGATGTACCAGCGCGTTTTGCAACTATAGCGTCGATCGGTCGCGAGAATCGATTCGGCGAAGAGTTGAAAGAGCGTCTTTTGGCGGACGGGCGAGATGGGCAAGGCTCCCTTGGGACCGTCGAGTCCCAGACGGGTGCCTTGACCGCCGGCGACGGTGAGCGCGGCGACCTGACCGGATCTCAAGAACGCCCGGCCCTCCTCTATGGTGTCGCGCGAGATCTGCGATCGAGCAACGACTTCGGCCGGCTCGAGGTTGGTTGCCGGATGACCTGATCCCGCCGATGCGGCCAGCTTTGAAAGGGAGGGCAACTCCGGGATGTTGACGCCCTCGAGGTCATCAAGCAGGGCCGATTGCGCGCGCTCGTTCAACGAATCCCAAAAGGCGAAAACATGCCCCTGTCCGACCGTCGTTAAGTCGCTCCGCAGACGATCCATTCGTTTTTTTTCATCCGGGGGCATCGGTCGGCCTCGATCCTCAGTGGACACGATCGTCCGCGGGCGTCGATAAACTAACAAGGCGTCAGGGACTGTCAACGTGAGTTCATTGTATTCGAACGATCCTCCGTCGTCGCATCCTTCCGCGGCATCTCGCCGCGAATTTCTGCGAACGGCACTGGCCTCCGCCGCGGCGATGGCGCTGCAGGAGCCGGAGCGGCTGCTCGGGCAAATCGTTGCCCGAGGGGCCGGCGTGCCCGTGCGTTCCGGGGCCGCAGATTCCGCGAGTGTCATCCGCGTGTCGTCGAAACGGCTGGTGTCGTCAAGGGTCGTCAATCCGACCATCCTGAAGGAATGCTTTTCAAAGGGCCTGCGCGCGCTGGCGCGGGAGAAGACGGTCGCCGACGCCTGGCATCGGCTTCTCCGCCCCGACGATGTCGTGTTGCTCAAGTTCAACCAATCGGCCGCCGAACGGATCGGGACGACGCCTCCGCTGGCGCGGGAACTCATCGAGTCGCTTCAATCGGCCGGCTGGGGGCCCGAACGAATCATCGTCCTCGAGGCCGGTCAGGACGATGCTCGGATCATCCGTCAAACACGAGCCCCGGACTTTCGCTGGCAGGCGGAAGAAATCAAATTCGGCGCGAGTGGAAAAGACAGCTTCGTCGCCGCGCTTGACCAGGCGACGGCGATCATCAATATTCCCTTTCTGAAGACGCACCATCTGGCGACGATGACCGGGTGCTTGAAGAACCTCTCCCATGGATTGATCCGCCACCCCGCCCGTTTTCATGCCAACGGCTGCGATCCCGCGATTGCCGAAATCGTGGCATCGCCACCCATCCGCGACCGCTTGCGTCTTAATATCATGAATGCGATGCGGGTGGTGTATGACGGAGGACCCGAGGCGCGAGCCAGCGACCTCCATACCGTGGGGGACCTGCTCTTTAGCACGGACCCCGTGGCTTGTGACGCAACGGGTTACGGTATCCTCAATGAAATCAGATCATTACATGAATTGAATCCCCTCCTGCCGGGGGCCTCCAAGCCAAAATTCCTGACTTCGGGTGCTCGTCTTGGCCTGGGTCAAGCCGATACAGAGCGGGTAGAGGTGACCTCTTTCGAGGTCTAGTTGGACCGAAAAAAAGTGTTGACAAGGTCCGTTCCGGGTGTAGGATATAGTAGTAGAGGAGGGTTCCCGTATCGGAGCCCCCTCTCCGTGGAGAACTTATTAGACGGGTGATTTGAGAAGAGGCAATCAATCGCTAGCTATCATACCTAGACTTTCCTTCATTCAAGCCCGCGCGGGGGCTGATAATTACCGCGAGTCATTCCTCACCGGTTCGTGCCTCTTTCTCCTTCCGATGTAGCCCCACGATAGGGGCGGCCCACTGCGGGTATTTGCCGATCGCTTTTGCGCGACAGGGTTTGTCGGCAAAACGACTCGGTGTTAGCCCGCCAAGACAGCGCTGAGAGGTTGGAGCGCTGAGCTTAAAAAAACGTCAACGGCCCGCAGGCCCTCGGCTTTTTGTCGTCGCCGAGATATTCCAGCGGGACTGACCGATACGTGCGAGCGATGGGGCAACACGTTCGCATGGGATGACCGGTTGCTCTGGTAAGGTTTCCTGGCTTTCGACGCTTGATGAGCGAACGGAAGCGCCGAACCGAATCGAGGTCTTATCCATCAGTTTTGTGTCCCAAACAGGCCTGCCGGAACAATGAGCGGGTCAGGCACCAGGACGTTGCCCAAAGGAGTATTACGGTGAATCGAATCAGGAAAAAGTTACAAGCCTTTACCCTCATTGAGCTGTTGGTGGTCATCGCGATCATCGCGTTGTTGATCTCGATCCTACTGCCCAGTCTTTCGCGGGCCCGCGAGTTGTCCAAGCGAACCGTCTGCTCGGCCAACCTCCGCGGTATCGGCCAGGCGATGTACATTTACGCGCAGGACGATCCCGGTCTCTTCCCCTGCATCGCGGACGTCTACACCGGCAGTCCGGCCGGCGCGATTTCCATGTTCCGACCGAACGATCGCACCACGGAACCGCCGACGACGGGTATCCCGTCCATTTCGGTGGATATGTGGTCCGTGATTCGCCAGAACAACACCACTCCCAAGCAGTTTATCTGCCCCAGCACGACGGACATCCCCGATCCTTCGCAGGATCCTCTGGCCTATTTTGACTTCCAGAGCATTCAGAACGTCAGCTACGGCTATCAGAATCAGCACGATCCCAACCGCCCGGCGATCGGCACCAGCTCGGAGCCGACCTTCCCGTTCATGGCGGACGGCAACCCCTACATCAAGGGCGGAATCATGGGCGTGCAGCTCGACGACGACCGAACGTCCTCGTTCCGCGGAAACAGCAATAACCACACCAATCGCGAAGGTCAGAACGTTCTATTCCAGGATTCCCACGTTTCCTTCGAAAAGGGACCGGACGTCGGACTCTCCGGAAACATCTCCGCGAAAGTTCAGAAGGTCTCCAGAGGCAAGGATAATTGCTATTCCACTCACCAGGCCGGTTCGAACGTCGCGGTTGACTCCGGGAACAGCATGCCGACTTCGACCGTGTGCAATCTGGGAACGCGATCGGATGCGTGCATCGTCCCCTAGCCCCTACGACGGGCCGGTTTCGTGTATTGTGATTTCCAAGAGGCGGCAGGTCTTCACAACCTGTCGCCTCTTTTCTTTATTGAGGCGATTCGGTGGGGAGATTCAGGTCGGTATTGTTCAGCAACGCTTCAAAGGTGAACCCGGCTTCCTGGATTTTCCGGGCAGCGTCCTGGCCTCGATCGACGACGGCGACAATCCTTTCGACTCGCGCGCCGGCGGACTGAATGACCTTCGCGGCTTCCAGGACTTGTCCGCCGGTTGTGGCGATATCCTCGACCAATAGCACCACGTCGCCGGCCTGGAGCTTTCCCTCGTACATCTTGCCGGTCCCGTAATCTTTTTTTGCATTTCGAACGATGAGAAACGGCAACTTCGCGGCCATGGAGGCCGCCGCCGCCAGTGCGACGCCGCCCAGTTCGGCGCCCGCGATCAGCGTGGTTTGTGATGTGGCCCTTTTCGCGAGTCGACGGCCCATTTCGGCCAGGATGTCCGGCTGCGTTTCGAAGAGATACTTGTCGATGTAAAATCGCGATTTTCTGCCCGATCGCAGCGTGAAATCACCTTCGAGGTACGCCGCCTCGCGAACCCGTTGAGCCAGTTCTTCCGTCGTCATACCGCGATCTCCGGTTTGCGGCGCTTGGTTCGGCGATGACGCCGTTGAAGTGGGCCGACCACGTTCTGCAAAAAGTCGTTCACCTGTTGAGGCGCGAGCCCCGTATGGCTCCCCGCATTCAAGATTTTCGCGATCGGTACGCCGAAAAAGGCGGGGTCCTTTTTCAGGCGAATCAACAGGTCATTCGGCCGGCCGTGGCGCTTGACCTGTTCGCCGGCGGCATGGGAATGTCTTCGGATTCGTTCGTGAAGCGATTGCCGGTCTCCACCGGCGGCGACGGCGGCCATCAGGATTTCCTCCGTCGCCATGAACGGCAACTCGGCGTCGATGTGCGAGCGAATAATCTTTGGATAAACGACGAGGCCTCGCGCCACGGTCACTACGATTTGGAGCATTCCGTCCGACGCCAGAAAACACTCCGGCACGAGCAGCCGTTTGTTGGCGGAATCATCCAGCGTGCGCTCCAGCCATTGTTCAGCGGCGTTTTGAAAACCGGACTGCGCCAGGCTGATGACAAAGCGCGCCAGCCCCGTCGCCCGTTCGCAGAGCATCGGGTTTCGCTTGTAGGGCATGGCGGAGCTGCCGACCTGCGCGGCGCCGAACGGCTCCTCCATTTCCTTGAGATTGGCGAGGAGGCGCAGGTCGTTGGCGAATTTGTGTACGCTCGCGGCGATGTTGGCCAGGGCGGCGATGACCTGGGCATCGACTTTGCGGGAATAGGTTTGTCCGGTGACCGGCTCGCAAGTATGGAAACCGAGTTTTTTCGAGATGCGGTCTTCCATTTTTCGTACTTTGGCGGCGCTGCCCAGGAGCTTGAGAAACCCCGCCTGAGTCCCGGTTGCGCCCCGAAGCCCGCGAAAACGAAGCCCGTCAATAAGCCGATCGATCTCTTCAAGATCTCGCGAGAAATCCCAACACCAGAGCGAGATTCGCTTGCCGACCGTCGTCAACTGCGCCGGTTGAAAATGCGTAAAGCCCAGGCAGGGGAGTGCACGATACCGCTTCGCCTGTCGGGCCAGGGCGTCGACGGCCGTGATCAGCCATTGTTGGATGATTCTCAAGGCGTCGCGCAGGAGGATCAGGTCGGCGTTATCGACAATGTCCATGCTGGTCGCGCCCAGATGGAGGATTCCCCGTGCCGACGGCGCTTTATCCGCAAACGCGTGCAAGTGGGCCATGACGTCGTGGCGGAGGCGGGATTCGTGTTTCCTGGCGGCGGCGAAGTCGATTCTGTCCACGGCGGCCCGTAGCGCGCGCACCTGAGAGGCTGAAATCGGCAGCCCGAGTTCCCGCTGGGATTCCGCCAGGGCCAGCCAGATGCGCCGCCACGTCAGGGCGCGCCGTCTGGGCGAGAACAGCTCCGCCATCTCGGCGGAGGCATTGCGCGCGACCAGGGGGCTCTGATAGACGGTGCCCTCCGGAGGGGATCGATCGAGACGACGAGGCGTGGGCATGTTGTCAACTCATGACGTGATGAGACCGAGCAGCTCCGGGAGGAACGCGTCATAGTCCGCTTGAAACTTTTCGAAGTCGTCGGTCACATAGGCGCGGAAAACCGCCTCGCCGTAACTCATCGTGCCGTCCGTGTCGGCCGCCATGAAGGCCTGGGCCTTTCGCTCCATTGTCTCCGTGCCCAATTCGCGAAGCAGCTCCTGAAAACCGGCATGATACGGATTACCGCGCGAAGGGCGTTGCATGAAGATGATCAGCGACCACCACTGACTGTAGCAACCGAGTACTTGCTGGGTCGGTTGGTGGATTTCCCGTCCGGCATTCGTGCTCAGCAATTCCTTCAGCGGCTTCATCGTCTTGGTGCTGAATTGTCTTCGAAGCGCGGGCGTCCGAAGGGTGTTGTTGCGCGGGTTGAAGACCGGCCGGCCGCTTTCGTCCAGGTCGAAGGATTCGAAATAGCAGGCCAACCCCTCGTTCACCCACGCGGGAATGGGTTTGCCATGCGTTACTTCCAGATATTGATGGAGGCCCTCGTGCGCGAGAATGGAAAGGGAGCTGCGGCGCGAATCATAATGGGAGACCGTCACCCCCCGCTCGGAGTATCCGCCGGAACGGATTTTCTTATAGGTGGCGGCCCGGGGACCAGTGAATTCCTCGGTGAATCGCTCCCATTGCCAGCGGCTTTGAAAGAGATAGGCCTCGAGCGGTTGTTCGGGCCCGCTTTGTGCGGGCAGCAATTCGGAATAGGCGAGGTAACAGGTTTCGAGAAAACCCGGAAGCGCGTCCACAAACGGCTTGGACGAACAGGTCGTTCGCAGGATGTAATGGGCCGACGAACATTGAAGACCCTTCGACCCGCGGTAGTTCCAATCCTCTCGAGTGACGGCGACCGGTGTGGATGGGGCCTCGGAGCGGCATCCCGCCCCGGCCATCGCGGTCGCCGTCAGCCCAAGGAGCAATCGGCTTATCCACCGGGTCCGAACTCGTCGATAACAATACGTTTCGATCATGGTCGGACATGCTAGAGGCGCTGGGCTGCCTTCGCAATGTTCAGCCGTCGGTCGCGATCGGGAGGATCGCCGTTCATGCCAGAAAGACACCGCGCCGCGGTCTCGGCCCTGCCGCAGGATTCGGCGCGGTTTGCCATCGCACTCCGAAAAACCATCAGGGCCGGATACTCCGGTCGCGACTTTCGAGGCGACTTGCTCGCGGGCCTCGTCGTCGGCGTCGTGGCCTTGCCGCTCTCCATGGCGCTGGCCATCGCCTCCGGCGTGCCACCGCAATACGGACTTTATACCGCGGTCATCGGAGGCGGACTGATTGCTTTGCTCGGCGGGTCGTCGGTGCAGGTCTCCGGCCCGACTGCGGCCTTCGTCGTGATTCTGGCACCGATTGCGTCGAAGTTCGGTCTGGGCGGGCTGCTGGTCGCCACCTTGATGGCGGGGGCATTGTTGCTGATCGCCGGGATGGCCCGCTGGGGGAGATTGATCGAATTCATTCCCTATCCCGTCACGACCGGGTTTACCAGCGGGATCGCCGTCGTCATCGCCACGCTTCAGGTGAAAGATTTTCTCGGCCTGACGATTGAAAAGATGCCGGAACATTTTCTGGAGCGCGTTCAAGCGATCGCCCTGTCACTGCCTACGACCCGGTGGAGCGACTTGGCGATCGGCGCGCTGACGCTTGCGATTCTGGTTGTATGGCCGCGAGTGACCAAGTCGATTCCCGCGCCGCTGATCGCGCTGCCCGCCGGTGCGATCGCCGCCCTGGTGGCCGCGCGTTATTTTTCAGGTTTCGACGTCGCGACCATCAATAGCCGCTTCACATTTGTTCTCGATGGCGTCACCAGGCATGGCATCCCCCAGGTTCCGCCGATGCCGCTGCTTCCCTGGAACTGTGCCGGTCCTGACGGGCAACCGTTGGTTTTGTCGCTCGATCTGTTTCGATCACTGGCGGGTCCGGCCTTTGCCATCGCCACGCTCGGCGCGATTGAATCGCTGCTGTCCGCCGTGGTGGCCGACGGCATGACCGGCGGGAAGCACGATCCGGACGCCGAGTTGATCGCCCAGGGCGTTGGTAACATCGCCGCGCCGTTCTTTGGCGGCATCGCCGCGACGGGCGCCATTGCCCGTACGGCCACCAACATCCGCTACGGCGCACGTTCGCCGGTGGCGGCTATTGTTCATGCCATTTTCATTTTGCTGGCCATCCTGCTGATTGCTCCGTGGCTCGGCTATCTGCCGATGGCGTCGATGGCCGCGCTGCTCATGGTCGTCGCCTGGAATATGAGCGAGGCCCGGCATGTCGCCCATGTCGTCCGCGTCGGGCCCGGCAGCGACGTGTTCGTACTGCTGACTTGTTTCGGGCTTACCGTCGTTTTCGACATGGTCATTTCCGTCAGCGCCGGTGTCGTCCTTGCGGCGGTCCTCTTCATGCGGCGAATGGCGGAGGTGTCGAGTGTGCGGCTGATCAGCGCGAGCCCGGAACACCCCGAGGTCTTTCTACCGCCCGGCGTCATCATTTACGAGATCGCCGGCCCGCTCTTTTTCGGCGCGGCACAAAAAGCGATGAGCGAACTGCGGATCATCGAACGCGAGGTGAAGACCTTGATCCTCGATTTGTCCGCCGTGCCGATCATGGACGCGACGGGGCTGGTGAATCTGGAATCCGCGATCGAGCGGCTCCGCAAGGCCGGTACATCGATCATCATGGCCGGCGTGCAGGATCAGCCGCTGCACGTCATGGCCAAGGCGGGCTGGAAAGACCGTCACGGGTGGATGACGATCCGCCGCAGCCTCGACGACGGCATTGCACTTGCCTGGGCCCGGCACGCGACGGGGGAGATGCCATCGTCTTGACCCGCGCTAGCGCCTTCCGCGACAGTACGCCACATTGGAGGACCCCACTCATGCCGTTCAAGCCGTCGCAACCGTATTGTCGGCACTTATTCTTACTGGTTCTGTTGCCG
The DNA here is from genome assembly GCA_964414585.1 of uncultured Planctomycetaceae bacterium. Classification (GTDB taxonomy): domain Bacteria; phylum Planctomycetota; class Phycisphaerae; order UBA1845; family UTPLA1; genus DATEMU01. The sequence continues at coordinate 14,845 of CAYPXR010000030.1, read as the reverse complement.
GTCGCTTCCGTCGCTGCACAGGAGCGAACATCCGATCTTCTGCTGACCAACGCCCGCGTGCTTGATCCTGACGCCGAGCATTGGTTGGAAAATCGTGCCGTATTTATCCACGACGGACGCATCGCGAGAATCGTCCCGACGTCCGAGTTCAAGCCGCCCAAGGGGACAAACACGATCGACCTAAACGGCCTGTCCGTCGTGCCCGGGCTGATCGACCTGCACACGCACCTGCTGCTCCATCCCTACGACGAGACGCCGTGGAATGACCAGGTGCTCAAGGAGTCGTTGGAATTGCGCGTCATCCGTGCCGTCGCCGCCGGTCGCGCGACGTTGGAGGCGGGCTTTACGACCATTCGCGATCTGGGCACGGAAGGCGCGGCCTGCGCCGACGTGGCGCTGCGCGACGCCTTCGCATCCGGCCTTGCAATCGGTCCGCGCGTTTTCGCCGTGACCCGGGCGATCGTCGCGACCGGCTGCTATGGACCACAGGGTTACGATCCTCGCTGGCCTGTGCCGCAGGGCGCCGACGAAGCGACCGGGGTGGATGAAGTGCGGCGTGTTGTTCGGAAACAAATTGCCGATGGCGCCGATTGGATCAAGTTCTACGCCGACTACCATCGTCGCGTTGGTGCGCCGACGACGCCGACTTTCTCGCAAGCGGAGATGAATGCCATTGTGGACGAGGCCCGATCGGCGGGACTCAAAGTCGCCGCCCACGCGACGACCAGCGAGGGCATCCGTCGGGCCGTGCTGGCCCGTGTGACGACAATCGAGCACGGATACGAGGCCTCCGACGATGTGCTGTCGCTCATGAAGGACCGACACGTCGTGCTGTGCCCGACGCTGGCGGCCGTCGAGGCCTATGCCCATTACCAGGGCTGGAAACCCGGCGAACCGGAGCCGGCCGATCTGCGGACCGCCAAAGATACTTTCGCGCGAGCCGTGAAGATGGGTGTTCCAATCGGATTCGGCACCGATGCGGGCGTTTTCGCGCACGGTGAGAATGTTCGCGAGATGGAGTTGATGGTCGCCGGCGGCATGTCACCGCCCACCGTGCTCCAAGCGGCCACGGTCGTCGCCGCGCAGGTTCTCGATATGCGGAAGACCCTTGGCCGGGTCGACGAAGGATACATCGCCGATCTCGTCGTCGTTCGAGGCGATCCGTTGCGGGACATTGCCGCCGTCCGCCGACCGTTGATGGTTCTCCAGGCCGGTCGGATCATCACGGATCGCCGCTAATCGTGATACCTCATCGATCTACAGCGGTATTTCGTTCCCTTCCTTGGCCACGCGGAATCCTTTCTTCGTGATTTCCTGAAACGCCCCACTCGATGGATCGAGCGCCGGGTTTGAGTGGTTCAGGTGCGTGAAATACACGGTCAATCGGCCCGCGCGGACCAGCGGTTCAAGCAGGTCCATCGTATCTTTCATGAGCGGGTGACCGATCCTGGTGGCGCCGCGATCGGGCAATTCGTCGGCCGAGTAGAACGATCCATCCAGAATGGCGACGCTTACCCCGTACCGTTCGATCACCTTGGGCAGCGACGGGTTCCATCGATCCCATCGCTCGGTGTCCGGCACGAAAAGAATCGTCGGCCCGGTTCTTCCCGGTGAGGAATTTTTACAATGGAAGAGATAACCCACGGTATCTGAGTATTCGTCGCGGTGGGGCACTTTCAACGACGTAACCTCGACGTGTTCAACGAGATCGTCTGGCAAGAATGTGGTGTGATCCGGCTCCAGCGTCGTCAGACAAGTATTCTTGATCCGAACCAATTGGCTCCACGGCCCGTTCGACTGCAGATAGTCCGCCATTCGCGGTGTGCAATAGACCGGCAGGTTCGATGTGTTCAGGGCTTCGTATCCGAAGAACGCCAGCCCGAGGTAATGCCCGATGTGCGCGTGCGTCAGGAAGATGCCGTCGATCGGTTTTCGATCGATGCCGTGGGCAACGCCGGGTCGCAGGTCGTGCAGGAAATCGAGCTGCTCCCGGATGTCCGGCGTGGCGTCGACCAGGTAGATAAGCGGTCGGTCTTTCGGCTGGGGAATGATGATGGCCAGGCTGGAAACATAACGGCGGCGGGAAGGGTCTGTTCTGGCAGTTTTACAGTGCGAGCACCAACACCCGGCATGTGGCAGTCCGCCATCTTGCACAGTGCCGAGGATGCGAATTCGAGGACCGGTCGTCGGACTCGTAGAACAGCCGAACCCCGCGAAAAGTCCGGCCGCCGCGAGTAACACGCAGAGTCTTCGAGCGCCGCGCAACATCATCCTTGCATGTTAACTCAAGATGACCACGCTCACCTGCGGTCCCGGTTGGGAAGCCAGTAGGACGTTCGCACGTGCTCCTGATAGGTCATGAAGCCGAATTTGAAGACCCATTCCGGCTCGAAAAGCATCGGCTGCTTCTCCAAGAATCCGCGTAGCGCAGACTCCTCCTGTTTCGCATCGTTGAAACGATGGTAGGCCTCCCCGTAGGCCAGCGTTCGCACGTCGTGCAGCCAAGGGAAGTCATTTTCGCTGAGCGTCACGCGCGAGAGCGTCGCGTCCACCTCGGACATCGTGTTCAGCGTCCGCGCGCGCCACACGGCGATTTGCAGGGCGACGAACCCGCTGAAGGGTCCGTCGGAAAGGTGCGGCGCTCGCAAAGATTCCAGTGCCTTCACAGCCGCCCCAGGCTCGCGGCGATCCAGGGCATCGATGAGCGGCGGGAAATCCGAGAGGTCGCAATCCGAAAGGCCGGACATGGCCCGTTTCAAGAGCGATCGCGCGCCGGCGGCGTCCCCGTTCAACAAATGCAGGCACGCCGCCGTGGAAAAAGCGGAGCCCGCGAACGGCATACCGCGAATGTAAAGAAACGTGTCATCGGCGATCCCCAGCTTGAAATAAGCGTCACGCAGGGGGCGCATGAATTCGAGGCCGTCGGCGAAGCGCCCTCGCAGGTAACAATAGCGAACGGCCGCGAGCGTATGATGGGCGGAGACCTTCGGAAACGGCGCTTGCCGAAAGCAGTTCACCATCTCGTCGATCTGTCCGCGATATTCTTGTTCCTGCCCCAGGGCAAATGCAATTTCGGGATTGTCGGGAAAGGCCCGTGTGGCGGTGACGGCACGTTCATAGGCGGTGGCGCGATCGCCACGCCGAAACGCAGTCGCGATCATCATCGTGTGCCAGGAGACGGCCTCCTTGGGCGTTAATGTCGCGAGATGGAAACGCGACAGTTCCTTTTCAATTTCGTCGAACCGCCCCTTGCTGCCCAGATCATTGACGATGTCCGCAACGCGATCGGGCGGCGGGGGCGTTTTCACGCCCGAGTGGGCTTCACGCGACGAGCCGCGTTTTCCCTTGATGCGATCCAGCCAACCCATTTGTGTGATCTCCGTTGGGACGGCGTGCCAGAGTCCTTATCGACCCGTCGGGGAAGGGGAATTTGCAGATTCAGCGGCAAATTTGAGTATTGGATGTCCGCCATGGTCAACATACAATGACCATCGTCAAAATTCCCCTAAATCAGGAGACTTCCCATGCCCTACGTCGACGGTTTCGTCCTCCCCGTGACCAAGAAGAGCATCAACGTCTATCGCCGGATCGCCCAGCAGGCGGGAAAGATTTGGCGAGCGCATGGCGCGCTCGAGTACCGCGAGTGCATCGGCGACGACCTCAACGTCAAGTTCGGCGTGCCCTACACGAAACTGGTCAAGGTCAAGCCCGGCGAGACGGTGGCTTTTTCGTGGATCGTCTTCAAATCGAAGGCCCATCGCGACCGCGTCAACGCCAAGGTGATGAAAGACCCGCGACTTCTAAAGCTGGTCAGCGGCCCGATGCCCTTCGACTGCAAGCGGATGGCTTACGGCGGGTTCAAGGTTCTGGTCGACGCCTGATTCTCCGGCCCGGGTGAATTCGGACGAGACTTTCGAAGCCAGACTAGTGATGGGGCGTCTGCCCCGGCGTGCGGTCCATGTGTTCGCGGAGCTTGGCGCGAATCGTGCCGGCCTTGGCACCGAGCTCGTTGAGGCTCGCCTGCGCGACGCTGCCATCCTCGCGGGCCAGTGCGAGCAGAAGATGCTCGCTGTCGACGATCTTGCTTTCCAACTGGCGGGCCTCTTCGATCGCCACGGCCATGACATTGCGGAAATGGGGCGTGCCGGGCAGGCGGCCGAAGACCCACGTATCCTCCAGGCTGGCTTTCATGAACTTGTCGACCTGGGACTTGACCTTGGATTCGTCGACGCGAAGCTCGCGAAGGACGGCGACGCCCGTGCCCGTTCCCTCGCGAAGGATGGCCAGCAACAGGTGTTCGGTTCCGACGTAGTCCTGATCGTACTCGCGGGCGATCTCCTGCGCGAGCTTGATGATCTTTTCCATCCGCGGCGTCAGGTGTTCGTACATGGCGTTATCTCATTCGAACACATCGGCCTTAAGCCGGTGCCACCCCTTGCCGGGTGCGACCCATGGACCTAGTGGGATACTCCCTTGATCCAGTTATACCCGAGACTGAGGAGGGCGACAAGGACGGTGAAGATCAGGGTGATGCGCAGAATCTTCAGCCGGTTGGCCACTTCGCGATCGCGCCACTCGGCGAGCCGATTATCGATCTGGTCTAGTTTCTCGTCGATCCGTGCTTCGATTTCGTCGAGCTTAACACGAATATAATCATCGGCCGCGCCCCGTAGACGTTCGGCGATGCCCCCGACGATGCCGTGTTCCTGGACCTGGCTCTTCAGGTTTCGCCGCGACAGTTCGGCGGAGGCCGCGCCGTCTTCCGGCAGGAAGCGATAGTCGCTCGGCTCGTCGCGCTTTCCCTCGATCAGGTGCGTGAGCATCGAACCGACCCACGTGCGGCGCTTGGCGGCCAGGCGCTTCCAGAGACCGTCGTTCCGCTTGAGGCGGCCGGCGATTTCCTCCGTCGTTTCGGTGGTGCTGACGCTGACGCCGCGGAGCTTGGCCAGGGCGACGAGGCCGCGGTGGGGGAGGCGGTGGTAATCGACCCGCTGAATCCGGGCGATCTCGCGGGCCATTTCTTCCTTCCCGGCCGACTGGCGAAGCGGCCGACGCGACCAGACGATGATGTCGAGCAGGGCGTCGCGGTCGAGCTCGATAAGCAATTCCTGTCTTTTGCGGATGAGGCGGACCATTTCCGGCGCGGGAATGCCGGACTCCAGTTCGAGCCCGAGATTTTGTCCGTAGCGGTGCAGTTCATCCTGAGGGAGGTCGCTGAGCGAAGTCGCGGAGGGATGGTCGGCGGGTTGAGGTTCGTGCGAGGCCATGGCGGGGATTATCGCGGGAGCCAAGTCCATACGTCAAAGAAGGCCAATGAATCGGCCCTAAACGGCGCCGCGAAGGTAATACTCGGCCCAGGCGGCGTATTCATAAACGACGGAAGGGAGTATTCGAAAGCGGTATTTCCAGCCGTGGCCGCTGCGGAACTGCCGTTCCCAGCGCGGTTCGCGCATGACGAGATGACGATAGCCGGCTTTTTCGAAGCAGGCCTTGCTCCGGGCCAGATGGGCATAAGACGTGACGACGATGCAGGTGTCATTTTGCGGATCGATTGTCAGGCTCTCACGGATCGACCGGGGATGATCGAGCGTCGTTCTGGAATGGTGATCCAGCAGGATTTTGTCCGCGGGCGCGCCCCATTCAACGGCGAGGTCCCGCATTTGGTCGGCATACTGATCGTGATTACTCAGAATCAGCTTTTCGCCATAGCCCTCTGACAACAGGCGGCAGCCTTCGATGACCCGGGCGGGATCGCCTCCCAGGCAAATGATGTACTTCGATTGGACCAGCGGCGATTCGCGATCCAAAGCGTCATACAGCCATTGGGTGATCGGCGTGAAGACCATGAGCAGAAGTGCGCCGCCGATCATGGCGAGGGCGAATTCGATTCGGCGCAGCCATCGACAGCCACAGCAGGGCGGGCTCGCGTTGTCGGGCAAGGCGGATGCGATTTCCGTGGGTTGATCTTGTTCGTTCATGAAAACACCTGAACCAAGCGAGCAGGACGACCGCCGCGTCCGATACCGGCTCGCGGACGCGTTGCACCGAACGTATTCATCATCATAAGGTTTATCGGGCAGCGAAGTTTCTGGATCAAAAATTCGGTGGCCCACTTATCTGACCGATAGGTTCAGCGCATGATTCATGCCCTGACCATCGATGTGGAAGATGAGCATAACATCTTCGCCCGGGATTGGCTCGCACGCGAGGGCCCGCCGACGTGGCGCGTGGTCAATAACACGCGCCGGATGCTGGCCATTCTGGCAGAACATGGGGTCCATGCCACATTTTTTGTGCTTGGCGAGGTGGCGAGAACTTTCCCCGCACTCGTCCGCGAGATTGCCGACGCCGGTCACGAGCTTGGCGTTCACGGCTTCTATCATCGCCAGCTCTTCAAGCTCACTCCGGAGTCCTTTCGTCGCGAGGTCGAACCGACCAAGAGGTTAGTCGAAGACCTAGTCGGGCGGCCCGTAGAAGGGCATCGCGCGCCGGCGTTTTCGATCATGCCCTCGACGCAATGGGGGTTGGAGGTCCTGGCCGAAGCTGGATTTCGATACGATTCCAGCATTTACCCGATCCAGGGCCGGCGTTATGGATGGCCGGGATTTCGGACGGAGATTCACGCCGTCTCGCTGCCCGGCGGACGGACGATCGTCGAAGCGCCAATGTCCACGGTATCGCTTTTCGGAGTTCGTGTGCCGGTTTGCGGGGGAGGGTACCTTCGGCATTTCCCGAAGGCGGTCACGCAGTGGGCGATGCGGCGGATCGGCCGTCGACAACCCGCGGTCGTGTACTTGCACCCCTACGAGATCGACACGACGGCGGAAATGCCCGGCACGTCGAACCAGGATCCAGCGATGGCGAGTCGAATTCGCCGGTATTATCGACTTCAACTTCGCAATCGAGAGTCGGTTGCGGGCAAGCTCCGGGCTTTGCTGCGCAACTTCAAATTCCAACCGTTGGGGGCGGTCATCGAACAGACGCTCGGCGTCCCGCGTACCTTGAATGCGATTGTCGGCTAGGCCTTCTTCATTTCCTTATCCGATCAGAGTATCCACTGTACAAGCGGTCCCGGATGGAGAAGAATATCGGACGTCAACCGCGTTCGGTGAATTGTGGAGTAAGCCCGACAACGAGCGGATATCCTGTAGGCGGCGAATCCTAGAAGGCGCGGCGTCGAGCGAGTTCTGCGTGTCCAAACCATTGGAATTACCGGGTTTCCGATCCACCGTCCTGGCCCGAACGACGGAGGATGCGTATTGCCGCGCCGCCGGCAAGATGGATCACAACGATTTCTGGTGGTACTACAACGGGCTCATTTCGTGGGCGGGCGTGTGGAAGCCATTTCAGGATAGTCGCGGGCGATGGTGGTACTACGTCAAACCGGGCTTCGCGTGGCCGGTCGATTATTTTTCGCCCATCGAATCCTTTGAAACGGTGATGCCGCAGAAGTTCCTGCTGGGCTGGCAGGGGCCGGTGCCGGACGAGCGGGCGGATTCCCGCGTCTGGCTCAACGTCATCCACGATCTGTCCGGCTACGACCTCTCGCGCGTGGCGAGCAACAAGCGGCGGGCGATTCGCAAAGGGTTTCGATCGCTGAACATCGAGGTCGTCGACCCCTCGCAAACGCCGCTCGCAGAGGAAGCCTGCGAGGTTTGGAACAGCCACGTCGAGCGCACCGGCTGGAACAAGACGATGGGGACCGAGCGCTTCGTCAACACCTGGCGTGAGTTGGCGGACTGGCCGGGCACGACGGTCATCACGGCCCGCGACCCGCTCAAGAACAACGAACTTTGCGCGTGGCTGATCGCCCGCGTGATCGACGACACGGTCTTTGTCGACACGATTGCGTCGCACACGGATCGACTGACGAATCGTCCGAACGATACGATCATCTTCCACTGCCTGGCGTCGGCTTCGGCGATGGGGATCAAGCAGGCGCACTATTCCTTAAAAAGCAAATTGACGACGCTGGAGGCGTTTAAGGAATCGCTCGGCTTTGTCGCACACCCGTTTCCGTCGAATCTGAAATTGCACTGGCCGATCGGGCCCCTTCTGAAATTCACCCGGCCGCGAATTTACATGCGCCTCTACGGCGATCCGGTCTGGAGCGAGACGGACCTGCGCCGGCGCGTCTTTGCGCCGTCGGGGATGCCGGTGGAGATGTCGCCGCAGGAGTTGATCGAGCAACTTCGCAGACCCTCGACCGACGTCGGCCATCCGCCGCCCCAGCAAAAACCAATGACGGCGCCCAAGGCGCGCTCCGAGATCGCCGGCATCGCCAAGAGCTGGTACGTGCCGGCCGACCCGCCGCTCAAGAGCGGTTGGCTGGTCTATTCACTCGATTTCGTCCTTGCGGCGATGCAGGGCTCGATCACCGAACCGCAAAACGTCGTCAAGACGCCGCTGTGGCTCACGATCGGCAATCTCGTTCGCGTCATCATGGGCGTCTTGCAAGCCCTCATCATGATTTTGTCGAGGATTCCGGTCATTTCCTGGTTCATGGAAACGCTCGCGCGGACCTTCACGCGCAACGCCGCCGGTTTCTTTCTGCGCAGTTGCTACTGGAAGTCCCGCCTGGGCCATCTGGGCCCCGACACGCTGTTTGACCAGGGCGTGGAAATCTGGGGGCCGAAGAACGTCTCGATCGGCGCGAACTGCCACATCGACACCAGCGTGCGCATGGCGGCGGGCGAACGTCGTCACGGACAGCGCGGCTCGATCACGATCGGCAACTACGTGCACCTCGGCCCCGGCGTGCATATCGCCGGGCGCGGAACGGTTTTGATCCACGATTGCGTCGGCATTTCGGCGCACACGCACTTGTACAGCGCGACCAACACGATCGAGTTTCCGGCCGACCCCGGCCAGCTCATCAGCATGTCGCACATGGCCCCGCCCGATCAGCAGCACATTATCGAGGCGCCGATCGTCATCGAGCCGTACGCCTTCGTGGGAATGATGGCGAGAATCATGCCCGGCGTCAGCGTCGGTTATGGCGCGGTGGTGCATGCGGCGTCGGAATTGACGCGCGACGTGCCACCGTTCGCCAACTTCACCGGTCCGCCGCGCGGGCGGCAGATTGGTTGGCGCAAGCCCCGTCGAAAGAGTACCAAGCTGGATGGCGCAAAGCCCGCCTCCGCAACGGCACATATGGAGCACGAGACCGAATCGTCGGCCGTCGAAGAGCATTGATTCGGTGGAGACTCAAGGAATCGAACGGATGTCCGCGACCAGTTCCGCAGCCTTTCATCACGTCGGCGTCGCCGTAAGGGATTTGGCGGTCGCCGCCGATGCGCTTCGCCGGCTCTTTCCGAACGCCGAGGCCTCACCGGTCGTGCAGGACCCGAATCAGGGCGTGAACATTCAATTTTTGCGTCTCGGCGATTTGCGCGTGGAGCTGCTCGAACCGGCGGCCCAGCCCTCGCCGGTGGATTCGATCTTGAAACGGAGCATCGGCCTTTATCACGTTTGCTATGAAATCGACGATCTCGATGAATGCCTGACGCAATGGATCATCGCGGGGGCGACGCTGGCCTCGCCGGCTAAGCCGGCCAAGGCGTTCGACAATCGGCGGGTCGCATTCATCATCAACCAGGGGCTGATGATCGAGCTGTTGGAGGCGGAGTAAGCCGATGAAATCGCCCGCGACGCCCGGCGACCGGATCGATCCTGCCCGCGCGGCGGCGCTGTTGGATCAGGTGCATCGACAGCCGACGATCGTTCAGATGGCCCAGGCCGCGCGGGCGCTGTCGCCGCATCTTCGCGCCCTGGCGCAGGTCCCGCTTCGAGTCGCGTGTCTTTCGTCGTTCACGTTTGACCCGCTCAAACCGGCCCTGGAGTTGCAGGGACTTCGCGCCGGCTTCGCGTTCGAGCTTTACCTCGCGCCCTACGGTCAATTCGATCGGGAGTTGATCGACCCCACATCCGGCACGGGGACGTTCAAGCCGGATGTCGTGTTGCTGGCCGTGCGGCTGCAGGACGTTTTCCCGGCGATCTACGACGCCTTTAATTCGCTCTCGGCGACGGACGCCGCGAGATTGGTGGAAGACTGGTCGGCCCGGCTTTGCTCGGCGCTGGCGAGTTTTCGCCGGCATTACGCTGCGCACGTTCTCATTCAGAATTACGAGCTTCCCGCTTCGCCGTCTCTGGGCATTGCCGACCGCGGCGCGGCGAATTCCCAAGGCGCGCTGATCGGCAAGGCCAACGATGCGTTACGAGAAACGGCCGCTTCCATCGAAAATGTTTATGTCATGGACTATGACGCCCTCGTGGCGCGGCACGGCCGAAATCGTTGGCAGGATCGGCGAATGGCGATGTACGCGCGCATACCCGTTGCCGCGGAGCACTACTGGTCGCTCGCCGGCTTTTACGTGCAGCACCTCCGGCCGCTCCACGGCTTGTCCAAAAAAGTGCTCGTGCTCGACGCGGACAACACGCTTTGGGGCGGCGTCGTGGGCGACGTCGGTACGGAGGGCATCGCACTCGGACCGGACTATCCCGGTAACGCGTATCTGGCGTTTCAGCGCCGAGTTTTGGAGCTGTATCACCGCGGCGTTGTTCTCGCGATCGCCAGCAAGAATGAGCCGGGAAGCGTCGAAGAAGTTTTGGACAAACATCCGGAGATGATCCTGCGCCGAAAGCATTTCGCCTCCATGCGGATCAACTGGCGCCCCAAGCCGGAGAATCTTCAGGAGATCGCGGCCGAGTTGAATCTGGGCCTTGATAGCTTCGTTTTCATCGACGACAGCCCGGTCGAATGCGAACTCGTTCGCGCGGCGCTGCCGCAGGTGTTGACCGTTCCGTTGCCGTCCGAGCCGGCGGAGTATGCCGCGGTGATCGAGGCGTTGGATTGTTTCGAACAATGGACCGTCTCGGCGGAGGATCGGCAGCGCGGCGAACTTTATCAGGCAGAGGCGGGGCGGCGATCGCTCCAGGCGACGGCCGTCGACATGCCCACGTTTTATCGTCAGTTGGAGATGGAAATGACGCTCTCCGTCAATTCCGCGGGACAGATTGCTCGGGCGGCGCAGATGACCAGCCGCACCAACCAATTCAACATGCACACGATCCGATGCAGCGAGGATGACATCCGCCGTTTCATGAATTCCGGCGACCACCTCGTCGTGACGCTTGCCTTGAACGACCGGTTCGGCGACCATGGCACGGTCGGGCTGGCCGTCGTGAAGCAAGATCGAGAAGAGTGGACGCTGCATTTGTTTTTGATGAGTTGTCGGATCCTGGGACGAACCGTCGAAGAGGCCTTTGTCAATTGGATCGGCGAGCGCGCGGCGGCGAGCGGCGCAAAGCGACTGGCGGCCGAGTTCGAGCCGACCGCGAAGAATAAGCCGTTCGCCGGTTTTTTTTCCGCTTGCGGATTTACCGAGGGCCCGGCGGCCGGGTCGGTGCAACGATGGATCAAGGCGGTGAAGTCGACCGGGTCGCTTCCCGATTGGCTGAAGATCACCGTGAAGAACGCCGACGAGAGTAGATAATGTCCTCCGTGGAAGATCGATTTCGTTCCGTTGTGTCCGCCGTCCTGGGCATTGCCCCGGAGGCGGTCGGCGATCAGCTTTCCCCGGACACGATCGACACGTGGGACTCGCTGAACCAGATCAATCTGATCGGGGCGCTGGAGCAGGAGTTCGGGGTCCATCTTTCCGCGGCGAACCTGGCGGACTTCCAGTCGATTCCAGGCCTCAAAAAGTTGCTGACCCAGCACGGGGTCGCGATCTAATTGCGAAATGCGAATGGCGAATAGCGAAAGGCGGTCTCCGAATACAACCGGACGCAAACCATCCTCGTCATTTCGCTATTCGCTATCCGCCAATTGCCATTCGCCGGCGGTTTGTGTGTTTGTTGCCGCCCTTTGTCTCTACGCATTGACCTGCGCCCCCGGCGTCCTCTGGCAGGACAGCGCGATGTTTCAATTCCGCGTGTGGCACGGCGACACAACGGGGATTCAGGGACTGCCGCTGGCGCATCCGCTTTATATCCTCTTGGCCAGGCTGTTCGCGTGGCTGCCCGTCGGTCCGTTTGCCTTTCGGGTGAATCTATTTTCGGGGCTGTGCGCCGCCGGGGCGCTGGGGTTTCTGACGAGCCTTGTTTTCAGGATGACTCGGTCCGCGCCGGCGGCCGTGTGCGGCGCGATCCTTCTGGGCGTGAGCCATACCTTCTGGATGCACGCCGTGATCGCGGAGGTCTATAGCCTGTATGCCCTTGGACTTGCCGTCGAACTTTGGTTATTGGAGAAGTTTCTCTCGACTCGAAAAAGCGGCTGGCTCATCACGGCCCTGTTTGTAAATGGATTGAATCTTTCCAACCACCTACTTGCAATCCTTCACTGGCCCGCCTACGCGATCGTCGTGGCGTGGGCCCTTCGGGCGAAGATCATCAGGCCCGGCGCCTTGTTGACGCTCGTTCTCGCCGTCCTGGTCGGCAGTTCGCATTATCTGACGTTGATCGTCGCGGAGATCGCCCACGGTCGACCGGCCTGGACCGTGCTTGAGGAATCACTCGTGGGGCCGCCGAATCGCGCCGAAGTGGTGTTGACCCATACGTTCTCGGTCACGCACATGTTCGGCCGATCGCTTCTATACTTCGCGATGAACTTCCCCACGCCGGCGATTCTTCTCGCGCCGATTGGACTTTGGGTCTCCTTCAAAAAGACGGAGACGCACCTGCTGAGCGCATTCGCGGCCGTCACCTTCGTCGTCGGCTTTGTCTTCGCTGTTCGCTATCTCGTGCCGGACCAGTTCGTCTTTTTCTATCCCTGCTATGTCATCCTGGCGTTGTTCGCCGCATTGGGTGTTCCGGTCGTTACGCGATCGGGCGCGGCGCGGATCGCCTGCTTCGCGTTGGCCTTGTTGCCGGCGGTCGTTTATGAGGTGGCGCCGAAAATCGCCCGCGACCGCGGTTTCTCATTGGGATTGCAACGGGAGATTCCCTACCGGGATGGTTACACCTACTTCCTTCGCCCGCGCAAGAACGGCTACGACGGCACCGAACGCTTTGCCAAAGAGGCGCTACAGACGGCTGCGCCCGACGGCGCGCTGCTCGGCGACTCCACCATTCAGAATGCGGTGACCTACGTGCGCGACGTGCAGGGTTTCTGCCCCGACGTCGCGTTGAACGCCGGCGATATTCAGCCGGCGCCTCCGTGGATCGCCGGTGATGACGCATCTCTTCGTCCCTTTATCGCGCGCCAGGCGGCCTATCAATGCACAAACGCCGCCGCTTATCTGTCGAAGCGATTCCGTGACCAGTATGATCTTGTTCCGGCCGGCATCGTTTATAGAATCGTGGACAAGGGGACGGCGAAGGGAAATCCCTGACGCGAGCCGACCCCTCGATCTGTTGGGGTCCGTGTCGAGATCCGGACGCAGACGAAGGACGCATGACATGGACCAATCGGCCTCAAAAACGGCGGTCAAGAAATACTGGGAAGCCAAGGTCTGCGGCGCGACCTACGGCCGCGACACGCCGGAAAGCACCGTCGATCTCGACCGCATGGCCGAGGTCCGCTACCAGTTGGAACCGTACATTCCTCCCTTCGCCGATTTCCCGTCAGCCCGGGGTAAGCGCGTTCTTGAGGTCGGCGTCGGCGGCGGCACCGATTTCATGAACTGGGTGCTAAACGGGGCCGACGCCACCGGCGTCGATCTGACGGAGGCCGGCGTGCGCATGACTCGCACGCGCCTCGAACAAAGAAAGCTGGACCCCCGGCACTATCGCCTGATGGTCGGCGACGCCGAAAACCTTGCCCTCAAGGACGATACGTTTGACATTGTGTATTCGATGGGCGTGCTGCACTGCTCCCCGGATACGCCGCGGACGTTTCGAGAGGTCCACCGCGTGCTCAAGCCGGGCGGCGTCTTTCGAGGCTTGATCTATCACGTCTACTCGCCGGTGACGCTCATGTTCTGGGCGCGCTATGCGTTGTTGGCGGGCAAACCGTTCAAATCCCCGCGACAGGCGGTTTTTGAAAATCTGGAAAGCCCCGGAACCAAGGTCTACTCCTGCGGGGAAACGTCGGACATGCTGTCGGCGGCCGGCTTCACCGACCTCCATGTCTATGCGAAAGTCGGCTTCGGCGATCTCCTGCTCATCAAGGCGGGCAGGCAATATCAATCGTTGCCCTATCGGATCTTGTGGAAGGTCTACCCCCGGTGGTTCATTCGTTTGTTGGGGAAGATGTTCGACAATCGGTTCGGCATCTCCCTGTTTTTCACGGGTCGCAAAGGCGCCGGCCGTTCGCAGGCCTGATCGTGCTAGAATCGACGTCGGCGATCGAGTTGCGGATCGGCGTCAGGAGGTTTGTCCAATGGCGGATTTGGCCCATCAACAATGCGTACCGTGCAAGGGCGGTGTCCCGCCGCTCGACGAGGCAAAGGTACGGGAACTACTCGGTCAACTGGACGGCTGGGCGGCGGAAAAGAATCACCACATCCTCCGCACGTTCACGTTTCCCGACTTCGTGAAGGCCCTCGCCTTCGTGAACAAAGTCGGCGCCTTGGCGGAAGAACAGGGCCACCACCCGGACATCTACCTCGCCTGGGGCATGGTCCGCGTGGAAATCTGGACACACAAGATTAATGGGCTGACCGAAAGCGACTTCGTCCTCGCGGCGAAGATCGATCGATTGCCTCGCTAGAGCCGGCGGCGAAGGCGTCTGCCCGGGCCATTCTGTGATAGGGCGGGCGCGGGGGCCCTGTTCTTTGGTTTCGATGGCCCCTCAATTAGAGCGATTCCCGGGTGAATGGATGATCGAGCGCAATTCGATGGCTCCGCGCCGCTTTCTAACGGGCGCGGTTCGGATCGGCCACTGATCCGGGAATCGCTCTAG
>CAYPXR010000029.1:0-28202 GCA_964414585.1 uncultured Planctomycetaceae bacterium | reverse complement strand
GGGTCAAAAAGGGCTGGATAGCGGCAAGGCCGAGCGCCGCGAAGGCCATGCCGGAGAGTTGCGTAATCAGGACCAGGACCATCTGCCCGAACAGCGTGAAATCGTCGCCGAAACCATACGCTCCGACGCCGACCAGACACGCGGCGCTGGTCGACGTGAACGCGCATTGGAGTATGTGCAGCCAGAAGTTGTGAGCGTAATCCGGGACCGACGAGTGCGTCGCCATCGGAAGTGACAGCAGGATCGTGCCGGCGATTATGGTCAACAACCACGGCCGGGCGACCATCCCCACGGCGCCGACGGGTTCCAACATCAGGGGTTCGAGCCGATGGTATAGTCCGGTCCACCATTCCAGGAGGAGTTGACCGGCGATAAACACGGTGGTCGCGGTGAAGAATACGACTGGCGAGTGGAAATGGATCGCCAGGATCGCTGCGCCGATCGCGACGACGCATGTCAGAACGCCGTCGATCGGACCGGCCCGAGCGCGACCCCTTGGGGAAATCAGCCCCGTCTCGAAAAGGGACCAAAAAATAACAAGCGGCGCCTGAAGCACGACCGCGAGCCAGGGAGAGATGCAACTCACCCCATTCGCATCGCGGGTCAACGCCGCGCCGACCGCCGGGATTGCCAGAAGGACCACGATCAGCGAAATTTTCGATGTTTCGTGAACGGGCAGTGACGAGGATGACCGGGCCATGAGCGGACCGTATCGCAGCCCTGAATCGGTGGCAACTCCATGCAATACCTTGCGATCCTATTACGACTGATCCTGATCGCGCTGGCCAGGATCTGTTGTTTCAGACCCCGTCACCTTCGAGCGGACGGAGTCCAGAACGGATTGCGCCTGTCGTTTCACGCTGCGAAGCAGGCGCTTCGCCCAGACAAACTCCGTGGCAAGTATGGCGAGCCCCAAAAAAGTGAGCGGAATACCAGGGATGATGGGCATGATGTACCCGACGATGCTCAACAGAAGCACCGTGGCCCCGATGACGGCGATCACCAGCTTTCTGGCGGTTTTTAGAAGCATGGCATTCGCCGCCGATCAGGACTCTTTGCCGCTTCGGCGCTGCCGGCGGCGCTCCCGCTCTTCCGGTCCGATGGCGGAGGCGATAATGCCGACGGCAAGAATTCCGACGATGATCGCCAGGGACACCGGCGCGTCGATCGGATAGTACTTGGACAAAAGCATCTTGACGCCGACAAATGCCAGGACAAAAACGAGACTCGACTTCAAATGGTGGAACCGGCCCATGATGCCCGCGAGGGCGAAAAACAGGGAACGCAGTCCTAAAATGGCGAAAACATTTGACGTGAAGACGAGAAAAGGGTCCGTTGTAATCGCGAAAATCGCGGGGATGGAGTCCACCGCGAACAAAACGTCGGTGCTTTCCACGACCAGAAGCACGAGAAAAAGCGGCGTAATGGCCCGCTTCCCGTCGATTTGTGTAAAGAAATTGTGCCCCTCGAAATCCGATGTGACAGGGTAGAGCTTTCGCGCACATCGAACAAAGAGGTTCTTTTCCGGTGAGACATCCTCCTGACGTGTGAGGAGCATCTTGATGGCCGTGAAGATCAGGAGAACGCCGAAGACGTAAATGATCCATTCAAACCGGTGGATCAGCGCCGCCCCGGCGGCGATCATGATCCCGCGCATGACCAGCGCCCCGAGAATCCCCCAGAACAAGACGCGATGCTGATACTTCGCGGGGACCTTGAAATATTCGAAGATGATCGCGATCACGAAAATGTTGTCGAGGCTGAGCGATTTTTCGACAACATATCCGGTAAAATAATTGAGCGCCGCGCTCGATCCGGTTTGTTCCCCCCCCCGATGCAGGCCGATTCCCAACCAATGATCGCGGTACATGTAATAAATCACAATGTTGAAAATAAGCGATAGGACGATCCAAACGGCTGTCCACGCCAGCGCTTCACCTGTGCGAAAGACGTGATCCTTGCGATTGAAAACGCCCAGGTCCAGCGCCAGCATCACCAGCACGAAAACGATGAACCCGATCCAAATCCAGATGACCATTCGAGGATCCTGACGCCGTGAGGGACCGGCGGGCCGCGCAGTGTATCGGCGCGGGCGTGAACTTCAATCGTCGGCTTCGAGTTCCTTGGCGGACATCGCGTCCGTGGACGATCGCGACGCCCAGACGGCGTAAATCGCAGGGAGAACGACCAGCGTCAAAACGGTACTCGTGACAATGCCCCCGATGACGACCGTTGCCAGCGGTCGCTGCACCTCCGCGCCGATTCCGGTGGACAGCGCCATCGGCACGAATCCCAACCCCGCGACCAGCCCGGTCATGAGGACGGGCCGGAGCCGGGACATCGCGGTCTGTTCCACCGCTTCCAGCAGGCCCGCGCCCCGGTTGAGCATTCCGCGCAGGTGGGAAACAAAGACCAGGTCTCCCAGCACCGCCACGCCCGACATGGCGATGAAGCCGACCGCCGCCGAAATGCTCAGCGGCATTCCCCGGAGTGTCAGGGCCACGACCCCTCCGACGGCCGAAAGCGGCAACGTGACAAAGATTCGCAGCACGTCCGCGATCCGTCGATAGCTCATCATCAGGAGAACAAAGATCAATCCGATGGCCACGGGAACGACGACCATCAGCCGTCGCCCGGCGCGCTCCAGATGCTCAAACTGACCGCCGAAGCGGACGAAATACCCCGGCGGCAACGGCAACTCCTCGGTGATCTTTCGGCGGGCTTCCTCGACGAAGCCGGCCACATCCCGACCTCTCACGTTGCATTGAACGACGATGCGCCGACGCCCCGCCTCGTGCGTGATGGTGGAAGGCCCTTCGATCTCGCGGATATGGGCCAGCTTGGAAAGCGGGATGCGTTCGCCCGAAGCGCTGGTCACAAGTACGTCGCGAAGCGAGGCCAAATCGTGCCGATATCGATCCGCCAGTCGAATCGCCAGTTCAAACCGGCGCTGGCCTTCCCGTATTTGACCGACATGGATGCCCCCCATCGCTTCGATCAACTCGAGCACGTGGCCGCTCGGCACGCCGTATCGGGCAATCGAAGCCTGATCGACCTGGATTTCCAGGACCGGTTGACCGGTGATTTGCTCGACATACACGTCCGCGTGACCGGGGATGGACTCCAGAATCTCATGGACTCGGGCGGCGTTCGTCTTGAGCGTCTCAAGATCGTCGCCGAAAAGCTTGACCCCCAGATCGGTGCGAATGCCCGCCGTCATTTCGTTCACGCGCATCTCAATTGGTTGAGTGAAAACCAGCCTCATGCCGGGCAAACCGCCAAGCTCCCTCGCCATCAACTCGACAAGTTCATCCTGCGACGCGGCACGCTTCCATTGCTCGCGCGGGCGAAGCGTGATGAAGATGTCGGATAGCTCGATGCCCATCGGATCGGTGGCGACTTCCGCCGTGCCGGTCCGCGTCCACACGTCGAGGACTTCGTCGGGATATTTTTCGAGGATGGCCTTTTCAATCTGCCCGCCATAGCGAACCGACTCGTCGAGCGAGACACCGGACAGACGCACGGCGTTGATCACGACGTCCATCTCGGACAAGCGTGGAATAAACTCCGCGCCGAGCCGGCTGGCGAGCCAGATACCCGCGCCCAGGAAGACCGGTAGACTGAGCAGGATGGCCGTTCGGCGCCGCATGGCGAACGAAAAAACGGGCCGGTAGAGGCCCTTGGCAACACGAACCACGACATTATCCCCGTGACGGGTTCGACGCGACAGCAGCAGGCTCGTGAGCACCGGCATCAGCGTCAGGGAGAGGATCATCGAGCCAAGCAAGGCGAAGATGACCGTCAACGCCATCGGCCGAAAGAGCTTCCCTTCGACCCCTTCAAGCGTCAGGATCGGAAGATAGACAATCATGATGATCAATTCGCCGAACATGGTCGGCTTGCGAACCTCCAGAGAGGCGTCGCGGACGATTTGAGACAAAGACCGCTTTCCGTCAGATTCCGAAAGCCGCCGAAGGCTGTTCTCCACCATGATGACCGAGCTGTCGACGATCAGGCCGAAGTCGATCGCCCCCAGGCTCATCAGGCTGCCGGCGATGCCGAATCGGATCATCGCCGTGCCGGCGAACAGCATCGACAGCGGGATGGCCAGCGCCACGATGAGCCCCGCGCGGATGTTGCCGAGAAAAGCGAACAAGACCGCAATGACCAGCAGCGCCCCTTCAAAGAGATTGTCGCGAACCGTGTGGATGACCTTGTCGACGATGTCCGTCCGGCGATAGACGGTGCGGACGTCCACGCCTTCCGGCAGGGACGGCCGGATCTCCTCGAGCCGCCTCTCCATTCGCTGGGTCACCTCACGGCTGTTCTCGCCCATGAGCATAAAACCGAGACCGAGCACGACCTCGCCCTTCCCATCGGCCGTCGCCGCGCCCCGCCGGATTTCGTGGCCGATCTCCACGTCCGCCACATCGCGAACCCGCACGGGCACGCCGTCAAACGCCTTGACAACAATGTCGCCGATCTCGGAGAGGGTCGTTGTCAGACTGACCCCGTGAACGACATACTGTTCGCCCGCCTGGCTGATCGTGCCGCCGCCGACGCTCGCATTATTCTCTCGCAGCGCCTGCGCCAGATCGTCGAGTGTCAAATCGTATTTCACCAGCCGCCGGGGATCGACCAGAACGTGATACTGTTTGCGGAGTCCGCCCCACGTGTTCACTTCAGCCACGCCCGAAACGCTCTGAAGCTGCGGCTTGATCACCCAGTCGTGCAGCGTCGTCAGTTCCTCCAGCGACTTGTCTTTGCCCGTCACCAGATAATGCAGGACTTCCCCCAATCCGGTCGCCAGCGGGCCGAGATTCGGCCGTTCGATTCCGGCCGGTAACTCGATCGCTCCGAGCCGCTCGCTGACCAGTTGACGGGCCAGGTAAATGTCGGCGCTGTCATTGAAAAGCACCGTCACCTGCGACAGGCCGAACTTTGAAATGGACCGAACCTCCAACACGTCGGGCACGCCGCCCATCGCCCGTTCAACGGCCAGCGTCACTTGCTGTTCGATCTCCAGCGGCGACAACGCCGGCGCAACGGTATTGATCTGCACCTGCACCGGCGTCGTATCGGGGAACGCATCGAGCGGCAGGTGCGCGAGCGCCGCCCCGCCGCCGATGACCAGCAACAGCGAAAGAACAATCACCAGAAACCGGTGATCGAGCGACCACGTTACGATTCGTGTCAGCATGGCGGGTTCGTCCTAGCTCTTCTTCTCGCCGGCCTCGCAGCAACCGGCGCCAATGCTGCCCTTTAGAAGTTCGGTTTTCAGAAGGAAGCTCCCCTGCGTTACCACCGCCTCGCCCGGTTTCACGCCGTCAAGGACTTCATAGAAATCCTCCGCCGCATAGCCAAGCCGAAGCGGCCGGGGAACGAAGACCTGATCGCTCTGCCGCACAAAGACGAGATTGCAACACCCGTCCCACTGCACGGCATTCTTCGGCACGACGACGCGATCTTCCCCTTCATGGACCTTCACGACCGCCTGACCGAACATATTGGCCCGCAATCGCCCGTCGGGATTATCGATCACCGCCCGGGCCTTCAACGTTCGCGTCCGCGCATCCAACTGAGTGCTGATCCAGGTAATCACGCCGGCGAACGATTCGCCCCGCACGCCCCCGACGGTCAGGACGATCGCCTGGCCCGATTTGATTTGCGAGAGATCGTTTTCGTAGACGTCCAGCAGTGCCCACATCCGGCTCGTATCCGCGATAGCGAAGAGCGGGGCCATCGTGTCCACCGCCTCCCCCACCACGGCCGAGCGTTCGACGACGACGCCGGCAAACGGCGCTCGCATGGAGAGCAGACCCTCCGTCTGGCTTCCCTCGGATAGCAACTGGATCTCCTCCTCCTTGAGGCCCAGGCTCTTCACCCTTTGCCGGGCCGTCGCCAGCGCCAGACGACTCTCCTCCAGCCGCGCCTCTGCTTCGAGGTCTTCCTTGGCGGCGGAGATGCCCTGCTGAACCAGGTCGTGCGTGCGATGGTGATTCTTCTCCCATAGCGTCAATCGGGCGCTGGCCTGCAAATACTCCGCCGTCGCGGAGGCCAGTTCCGCCGATTCGATCACCGCCAGCACGTCGCCCGCCTGGACCACGTCGCCCAGGTCCTTGGTCACCTCGCGCACGACGCCGGGCGCCCGCGGCGTGACGCGCGCATAATGATTGCCGTCGTAGGCGACCGACGCATTGCAAGTGAGCGTTGCTGTCAGCGGCCGGAGTTCGATCTGCGCGAAATCAAGACCGGCCTGTCTGGCGATCTCGGGCGAAGTAAAGCGGATGCGGAGCGTATGATTCTTGCAGGTTACTGACGGCGTCCGAGTGCTGCGCGGAGACTCCGTTGGGTCCGCGATCAATTCGATCGACGTCGGATCCGTCTTCAGCGGCGAGGCCGGCAGCTTATCGGCCAGTGACGGATTGCAAATCATGCACTGGGACTCCGGTACCCCGTGTTCAGCGCACCAGTCGTTCTCCTTCTTGAACGCCGCCACGAGAAACGGCCGGCACCGGCTGCACAACGCCTCCGCCACGCCGTGCTCCACGCATTCGCCTTCCGCCTCAATGATGCCCGGACTGCAAAACGGACACTGCGCCATCGCGAGACTGTGTTTCTCGCATGGGCCCGCATTCGGCGTCGTGCCCTCCGCTGACTTTGAGCGGTCGCACCCCGACAGTGGGATCGCGAGGCTCGCCGCGGATATTCCAAGAATAAAGCCCAATCGTCTGATCGACATCATGACTCTCCGATCGTTGCAACCCGGTCCAAACGGATTTCGACGCGCGCGGGACCGCCGCATCGAAACGAGACGAACCATCGGAGAGAATCAGATCAATAAAGGCAGGCCGGCGGAGAGCGCCCCCGGCGGGCCTCCGCTTGAGAAGGGATCGCACGGCGACCGAACGATGGGACCGGTGAACAGGGCAAGCCCATCGACCGGCCACAGGATCGACTGACAGGTCGGCTCCAGACACGGCCGGCTCGGCCCGGCGTCGAGCATGGTGAGCGGCGCGCACGTGACCGTACAGGTCGGGCATTCATCGGTCGGCGTCGGGCTCTTGCAGGGACATTCGCAATCGCCGAGCGGCCCCGCGCCGTCGCATCCCCCGTCCGAAAGGCCGCCAACGGCCGCCGGCTCGCAGCAGGGAATCAGCCCGCTCGGGCACAACAGCGGCGTGCCCAGGATCGTCCAAAGGGAGGCCAGAACCATGACGCCTTGATACATTGCCGATATTGTATATCAGTTCGAGTCGCCGGTCCACGCAGGGCGGTCTGGTCCGCCGTAACAAAAAATTCGACCCGATAACGCCGTCGGTTACACATCATGCACACCGATCACACTGCCGCCGCCGTCCGCGTCACCGGCGGCATCCACGAACTCGTCAACCGCCCGGTCGACTCCGCCTATCACAACGACGATCTCGCGCCGACGATGCTCGCCGATCGGAAGTGGGCCACCAAGGACATCGCCGCGCTGTGGATCTCCATGGCCGCCTGCGTCCCGACCTACATGCTCGCGTCGAGCCTCATCGCCGGCGGCATGAACTGGTCGCAGGCCGTCTTCACCGTCTTCCTCGGCAACGTCATCGTCCTCATCCCCATGATCCTCAACGCCCACGCCGGCACCAAGTACGGCATCCCCTTTCCCGTCTATTGCCGCGCCTCCTTCGGCCTCCTCGGCGCCAACATCCCCGCGATGCTCCGCGCCCTCGTCGCCTGCGGTTGGTTCGGCATCCAGACCTGGATCGGCGGATGGGCGATCTTCTCCATCCTCGCCGTCTTCTTCCCCGCCTGGCGGACCCTCCCCGACACCTTCCTCGGCATCAACCTCGCCGAGTTCGCCTGCTTCCTCTTCTTCTGGGCGATCAACATCTTCGTCATCTACAAGGGCATCGAGTCCATCCGCATCCTGCTCAACATCAAGGCCCCACTGCTCATCGTCCTCGGTCTCGCCCTGCTCTGGTGGGCCTATGACCGTGCCGGCGGATTCGGCACGATGCTGACGCAGCCGTCGCAGTTCGCCGACGGCGGTCCGCAGGCGGGCAGGTTCTGGTCCTTCTTCATCCCCTCGCTGACCGCTAACGTCGGCTTCTGGGCGACGCTCTCGCTCAACATCCCCGACTTCACCCGCTATTCCTATTCGCAGCGCGACCAGGTGCTCGGCCAGACCATCGGCCTGCCGACGACGATGGGGCTCTATTCGTTCATCGGCGTCGCCGTGACCTCCGCGGCCTTCGTCATCTACGGCGAAGACAAGCGCCTCTGGGACCCGGTCGTCCTGCTCTCGCGCTTCGACAACCACGCCGTGCTGGTCGTCGCGATGTTCGCGCTGTGCCTCGCCACGCTGGCGACGAACATCGCCGCGAACGTCGTCAGCCCGGCGAACGACTTCGCGCATCTCTGGCCCAAGGCGATCAATTTCCGCATCGGCGGCTACATCACCGGCGTGATCGGCATCCTCATGATGCCGTGGAAGCTCGTCGAAGACCCCAGCGGGTACATCTTCAAGTGGCTCGTCGCGTACTCCGGCCTGCTCGGCGCGGTCGGCGGCGTGCTCATCGCCGACTACTTCGTGATCCGCAAGACGCGCCTGCACCTCCACGGCCTTTACGTCCGCAACGGCCCCTACTGGTACATCGGCGGCTTCAATCCCATCGCCATCATCGCGCTAACCCTCGGCATCGCCCCCTGCGTCCCCGGCTTCATCGGCACAGTCACGACGATCAAGGTCCCCGAGGTCTGGATTCAGATGTACCACTATGCGTGGTTCATCAGTTTTGGGATTTCGTTTGTCGTGTATGCCGCGCTGATGTCCCTCAGAAGTGTGGCACCAGCTAAGCGGTTTTGAGCAGCCCCTCTGTCCCGAATTTCCCGATGTGGCTCACCGAAAGGCGACCACACAAGAGCCCCAGCACCACTCCACTGGAGACGTATTCGACAAGGCCGATCCCCACCCAAGCAAGCGCCAGATCGTCCGGCATGCGGAGGAACGACCAGAATCCCACCGTCATCGGTACGGAATAGAACAGCCAGACAAAAATCCCAAATCGAAGCCCGGCCCGCCACCCACGTCGCCGGTACCAACACGTAAAGATGTACACGAAGAGCGCGACGGATAAGACTCGGCTGGCCAAATAGGGGCCGATTCTCTCATCGCCCTCCGGTCTGAAGAGCGTCGAATCATCCGGGCGCTGACCCATGAGCCCAAACAGGATGCCGGCCACTAGGGCCTGCGTGACAAAAACCAGGACTCCACATAAAGCCAGCCGTCTCCACGTCATTGATTCGCCCTCCGGTGCACCGCGCTCGCACCATTTCGGCACGCCCGGCGGATGCGCTGCGGCGTCTCCCCCGGCACGCGCTCCAGTTTACCCTCGGCCTCCAGGTCGAGTTGAACCACCTTGGTGTACCAGGAAATGGAGCCCTTCTTCGGGAACCGCTCGGCGGGCACCTGGCTGGCAACCGATGCCACCAGCTCCTTGAAGACGACGCCCGCTCCGCCGCGCGAAACCGACGCCAGGATCGCCTTGCGGATGGGTCCGTACTTCTCCGGCGTCACGGCAAAGCCGCTACTGCCTTTGTTTATGTTCTTCGTTTTCAAAGTTGTCTCCGGGCTATGACTTCTCTTGTTTTGACCACTACGTCCCTTCGCGCGGGCCCGGCGCGGGGCCAATGTCCACGCCAGAGGCCAATCGTTCGATCACTTCCGGCAGCTTCCGCTCCATCATCTTCTTCCAACCCTGACTGAGCATCGCCTGCAGAGCGCGGCCCCACGGCTCCTGCAGGTTGCTGTGCTCCAACACCAGTCGCGTACCGGTCTCGAGGGGGTCCAGCGTCCAGCGCACGACGGTTGGCTCCTTCCAATCGGAGTCCCCCAGCCACGTGTACGCCAACCGGCGAGGGGCCTCGATTTCGATCACTTCGCACTCGACGAACCCGCGCCAACCCGGCATCGGCTTTGAGCGGAACTGGAACTTGTGCCCCACGCGCGGCTCGAAGTCATTGGGCATCAGCCACTCCGCCAGCTTCGCGCTGTCGGTCAGGGCCCGCCAGACGCGCTCGGGCGGAAACGGGTAGGTTTGCTCGATGCGGATGTCGTCGCTCATCGCTCTTTCTCCAGGAAATCTCCCAGGGCCTTCAGCTTGTGCCGCCAGAACCGCTCGTACTGCCGCACCCAGTCCGCCACCGGCTTCAACTCCCGAGGCCGAAGCCTATACAGACGCTCGCGGCCGACGCGGCGCTGCCTGACCAGGCCCGCATCGCGCAGCACCCGCAGGTGCTGGGACAGCCCGGGCTGCGTCATGCGGAACGACCGGGCCAGTTCCCGCACGGGTCGCTCGCCCACCTGAAGCAGGTCCAGGACAGCCCGCCTCGTAGGGTCGGCAATCGCACGAAACACATCGCTGCTCGCGGACCGGCGGTTCATGCGCGCATGATACATAAGCGAATGCTTATCTGTCAAGCCCCGCCAGGGAAGCGGACCCAGCTACCCAGGACCAAGCAGGGCAAAGACGGCCCCTACTGGTACACCGGCGGCTTCAACCCCATCGCCGTCATCTCGCTAACCCTGACAGGGTTGTGGCCGCGCCCGCACGATGCGAACCCAGGGCAGGTCGCCGCCCTTCCTCAAGCCTCAAGCCTCAGGCCTGAAGCCTTCCTGAGAGGGAGCGCGGAGCAAGAGTACTGGATAGAAACAGGAAAGGCGGCAAACGCCACCATCGTCAAGCACTGGCCACTGGTCACTAGCAACCGGCCACTGCACCCGAGGATTCCGCGCGCAATGGAGACCCGACGTGAATTTCAAGTTTTTCAAGCAAATTCAACCCCAAAAAATTGTTGCACGGCCCCTTCCAGCCCCCTCCCCGCATCATGTTTGCGCTCGATTGCGCTCGTTTGCGCCAGAAATTATTTTCTTCGCACCCAGAGCCCCACGTGCCTCCGAGCCTGGCTGCCTTTCCGTTTTGGCCTCCTTTGGCCTTCTCCAGCCTCACTTCGGGGGTTGTGCTTCCCCTCGTTTCGTGGACACTGGGTTTTGGAGGTCTCGACCGGGAGCGTGACTCGAATGGCGAGAAAGAGATAGCATGGCGCCTGCGGATGAAATTCTTCTACGTATTCGGGCACTGGCCGCAGAAGGCAGCATGCGGCTGACGCAGCATGCTCAACAGGAGATGGTGGAGGAAGCGATCCGCCTGGATGATCTCCTCCACGCCATTTCCAACGGAAATATCCTCGAAGATTACCCGGACCATCGGCGCGGCGCTTGTTGCCTCCTGCATGGCACCGATGCCGATTACCGGGATATTCATGTGGTTTGTACGACGAGGTTGCCGACGCTTATAATTGTAACGGCCTATCTGCCCAAGCCGCCCAAGTGGGTGACGGCCACTCGACGGAGAGAGCGACCATGAAATGCTCGATTGCCGGCTGCCCCGGAACCTACGAACGCCGGTCCATTCACCATAGCGTGCGGCATCATGGACGCCTCATCCTGATCGATCATGTGCCCGCCGACGTGTGCGATGTGTGCGGCGACGTTCTTCTTGAACCGCAGACGGTGCGACGTATCGAGTCGCTGCTTTCTGCACTTCCGCAGCCACAGCAGACCGCACCAGTGTACGAATACGCCGCAGTTTCGGCCTAGCGCAAGGGCGTGCGATTCCCCATTCTGATTTCGCTATTCGCTATTCGTCATTCATCATTTGCGCGCCGCGCGCTTCACGAATCGCCCGGCGATGATTGAAAGGAGATACACCGCCCCCGCCAGGACGATAGTCGTCGCCCCCGTCGGCAGGCTCGGGCCGTAGCTGATCGCCAGGCCGCCGGTCGTCAGGACGATGCTCAAGATCGCCGACAGGCCCATCATCTCCAGCAGCGTCCGCGAGAACTGGCCGGCGACGGCGACCGGCAGCGTCAATAGCGCGATGACGAGGATGATCCCGACGACCTTGATGAGCACGACGACCGTCAGGGCCGTGAGGCAGAGCAGGAGCAGGTAATAGAACTCGACGCGGATGCCGCGCAGCCGGGCGAACTCCTCGTCGAAGCAGACGGCGAGGAACTTGTTGTAGAAGGCCAGGCCCATGGCGATGACGAAGACGTCGAGCGCGACGATCAGCCAGAGGTCCTGGGCCGAGACCATGAGGATGTTGCCGAAGAGGTAGCTCATGAGGTCCTGGCTGTAGCCGGGCGTCCTGGCGATGAAGAGGATGCCGACGGCCATGCCGATGGCCCAGATCGCGCCGATGACGGTGTCTTCGCGCTGTTTCGCGCGGAGCGTCACCCAACCGATGATGAGCGCGGCGAGCAGGGCGGAGACAATCGCGCCGGCCATGGGGTGGCAGAACTTCCAGCCGTAAACGGCGCGGAAGTAGCCGGCCGCGCCCATGCCGCCGAGGACGCAGTGCGAAATGCTCCCGGCGATGTAGGTGATCCGCCGCGTGACGACGTAGGTGCCGACGATGCCGCAGGCGACGCTGGCGAGGATGCCGGTGAAGAGCGCCATTCGTACGAAGTCGTGCTTCCAGAGGGCGTCGATGAACTCCATCAGTGGTGGTGCCCCCCTTCGTGGCGACAGTCGTGGTCGTGGCGGACCATGCGGACGTCGCGGCCGTACAGCGCGAGGACGTCGCCGCCGGCCAGTTCGCTCGCGCAGTGGACGGAGACGGTGTGGTTCACGCAGACGATTGTGCGTACGAACTTGGAGACGAAGGCGACGTCGTGCGAAACGAGGATGACCGTGAGGCGTTCGCTGAGGTGGCGCATGAGTTCGTAGAAGTCGTCCTGGATGCCGATGTCGAGGTTCGCCGTCGGCTCGTCCAAGAGGAGCAGGTCAGGCTCGCAGGCCAGTGCCCGGGCGATGAGGACGCGCTGCCGCTGACCGCCGGAGAGCTTGGAGAAGGGCCGGCGGATGAACTCGGCGAGGCCGACTTCGGAAAGGACGCGCTGGGCCACGCGCTTGTCCGCCGCGCGGTAGGGACCGAACGTGCCGCCGGCGCCCAGGCGACCCATGAGCACGACGTCCTGCACGCTCACGGGAAACTGCGGGTCGAGCTGGGCGTATTGCGGCATGTAGCCGACGCGGCGGCGGGCTTTGTCCGGCGGGAGATCAAAGACGCGAAGCTGCCCGCGCGTCGGCGTGAGCAGACCGAGGATCAGCTTGAGCAGCGTCGTCTTGCCGCCGCCGTTGGGACCGACGATGGAGACGAAGTCCTTTTCATCGAGGGTGAACGAGACGTCGGTGAGGACCGGCTCGCGGTCGTAGGAGAACGAGACGTCCTTCACGCGGAGGATGGTCCGCGGCGGCTCGGCCGTCGCGCGCCGGTCGGCGTCCGGGGTTTTGGTCAATGGATTCACGGGCCCGCCTTGGTCATGCGATCGTTCGCGCGGTTGTCGGCAAGACGAAGCGACACGGCGATCTTGTTGGCCATGTCGCCGAGGTTGTTCAGGTAGTTCCTGGCGAGTGGGTCGAGGGTGACGACGTTTGCGCCGATCTCGATGGCGACCGTTTCGGCGCTCTTGGAGGCGAACTCCGGCTGCACGAAGATCGTCGTCGCCCCGGCGCTTCGGGCCCGCTTGATCATCCGGGCCAGCTCGCTGCCGCCGGGCTCCTTGCCGCCTTCCTCGACGGGGACCTCTTTGAGACCGTAAGCGTCGCCGAAGTAGCCGAAGGAAGGATGAAAGACGAAGAACTCCCGCCCTTTGAAGGGGGCCAGCTCGCTGGTGATGCGGGCGTTCGTTTCGTCGAGGTCGCCCTGAAATTCGCGGCAGTGGATCTCGTAGTCCGCCGCATGATCCGGGTCGAGGCGGGACAGCGCCTCCTGAATCGTTCGGGCCTGAATCTTGACGAGCATGGGATCGAGCCAGATGTGCGGGTCGCCTTCTTCGCCGTGCCCGTGCGAATCCTCGTCATGCTCCGAACTCGGGCGGAGCTTTATCCCCTCGCGCGTATCGACGACGACGAGGTGCGGGTTGGTCGCACGAATCTTATCGATCAGCGTCCGCTCG
The DNA here is from genome assembly GCA_964414585.1 of uncultured Planctomycetaceae bacterium. Classification (GTDB taxonomy): domain Bacteria; phylum Planctomycetota; class Phycisphaerae; order UBA1845; family UTPLA1; genus DATEMU01. The sequence continues at coordinate 14,192 of CAYPXR010000029.1, read as the reverse complement.
AACGGCACGCCGACGGTGAAATAGACCTGGGCCTCCGCGAGGTCGGCGATTTGTTTCGGCGTCGGCTCGTAACTATGGAAGGACTGGCCGGGGCCGACCATGACGCCGACGGTCACGTGCGATCCGCCGATGCGTTCGACAAAATAGGCCTGCGGCAGGATGGTGACAAACGCGCGGACCGTGCCGATGGTGGGCGGTCTGGGAGGATGGTCGCAGCCGGCGATGCCGAGCGAGAGGGCCGCGACGAGCGAACCCGTCGCAAAGATATTTCGCGGAGTCGTCTTCATGATCAACTCGGGCGTCGCGTGCCCGGCGGTAATACATTGTAATACAGCGGCGGGCGCGTCGGCAACCCGCGGAATGGATGGACTGGAAGTGAGGCCGGCGGGGTAAAAACGCCGAAACGGGTCGGCCGAGGCCACAACCCGTTTCGACGACCGAGCCAATGACGGTGAACCGGTCCCCCTAAGGCTCTCTACGGAGCCTTCTTGCTGAAGGGTTGTTTGGAAAGCGCCGCGAGCAGCCGGTCGGTGGCGACATCGAGCTTTTCCGGCGTCTCGTAGGTATCGTTCTGGATGGCGTTTCGTACGTCCACGATCCGCCGTGCCCGGGCCTCGGGCAATTCGGCCAGGCGGCTGAGGAAGGACGCCAGATCGGAGATCTCCACGCTGTCTTCGATGACCGCGGTATTTCGCGTGTCGGAACGATGTTCCGTTTGGTTGGCGAATTCTCGCAGCGTCGTGGACAACGCCAGGGTGCCGATCGAATTGATGTCATTCATGATTCACCTCGCCGTTTCTGGTCAGTGGTATTCTAGGTCCGATACTTCCGAGTTACGCGTGATTCGACGGCGAAGTTCTCGAATCCCGCGACTTTCAGCCCTGCGATCCGCGAAGCCCCGGCAATTTCTGCCGCTCAAACTCCGTAGACCAAGCCCCTGCCACCTCAAGAGTGCTATCGGTCGAATCCCTATGCGGACTTCAAAGTTTTTGCGGTCCACCACTATATGTTGAGCCGGAGAAGATTGTGCATTTTTTCGCTTGCAGTGTGATTTCCGGCGCTCTTATCGGGCAGACGGTTATAAGTCCTTCTCTATCAATACTTGTGGTCGGGTCGCCCTGATTTTCACAGTCCCGACTGCCCATCAACGAGTCGAGGATGGCGAACACTATGGATGGTATGCGGGTGGAAAAACGGCCAAGGGAAATCCGATAATAGAATGAAACAGTTGCTCATGATGGCGCAAGATTTGCGCGTGACGCGGGCTATTTTGGCGCCTCATGGTGCTGATTCGGAAAAAGGCGACGACGAACCTTGTCTGTATAATCGCCCACCATGTCCAAGAACCCCACAACGGATCGGGCCGCTGAGCTGGCTCGACGGTTTGCTGACCTCGATCCCGCGTTGACGGGCGACGAAGCCTTAACCGAATCTTCACGTTGCCTCTTTTGCTTCGACGCGCCGTGTACCCGGGCCTGTCCGACGCACATCGACGTGCCGAAGTTCATCCGCCAGATCCTGCACAAGAATCCGATCGGTGCGGCGGAGACGATTCTGAATGCCAATATCTTCGGCGGCTCTTGTGCTCGCGCCTGTCCGACGGAGGTGCTTTGCGAAGGCGCTTGCGTGGATAACACGTTGTTGAAGGCCCCGGTTCAGATTGGGCGTCTACAGCGCTTTGCCTGCGATCGCGCGTCGGATGTCGGCGTTTCCTTTTTTGAGGCCGGCACCCCCACCGGCAAGAAGGTCGCGGTCATTGGGGCCGGTCCGGCCGGGTTGACCTGCGCCCATGAACTGCGCAAGCACGGCCACGCCGTGACGGTCTTTGAGGCGCGCGAGATGGCCGGGGGCATCAACACGTACGGCATCGCCTATTACAAGTACGACACGAAATTCGCCTTGTCGGAAGTGGACCGCGTCCTGCAGATCGGCGGGATCGATCTCCGACTCAAGAGCCCCGTCGACGGCGCAGGCATCGCCAAAATGCTTGGCGACTATGACGCGGTCTTTCTCGGTGTGGGGCTTGGTCGCACCGCGCCGCTCAATATTGAAGGTGAAGACCTGGACGGGGTGTGGGAGGCGCTCGACTTCATCTTTCAGACGCACACGCAGCCCCTGGAAAAATGCAAGTACGGTCGCCGCATGGTGGTGGTCGGCGGCGGCAACACCGCGGTGGACGTCGCCACGGCCGCAGTTCGCCTCGGGGCGAAAAATGTCACGATCGCATACCGTCGCTCCGATGCCGCGATGCCCGCCTTTGCCTACGAATACGAATTGACCAAATCAGACGGCATTCATTGGGAGTTTTCCGCCGCGCCGGTTCGGTTTGTCGGTGAAAAGGGAAAGCTGACCGGCGTGGAGTTCGCCCGAACGCGATCCACCGGCGAGGGACGCACCGCCAGCTTGGAGATCCTTCCCGGTTCGAACTTCACGCTGCACGCCGAGATGGCCGTGAAGGCCCTCGGTCAGGAGCCGCTGCTCGATCTGCTGAAGGCGGTACCCGGCCTGACGCTCGACAAGGGCAAGGTCGTCGTCGATCGAAAAACCGGGGCGACGAGCGTCGCAAAACTTTTCGCCGGCGGCGATTGCATCAGCAAAGGGGCGGAAGTCGTTGACGCCGTGGAACAGGGAAAAATCGCCGCCTCGGGAATTCACGCGAGCCTCTCCCAGGCCGCGCGTAAGAAATGAATCGAATTTCCGCCTTATCGAGATGCCCGCGACGTCGGCTTGATGCTTGACGGCGGGTCTTTCAGCGGCAACTTCAATTCCGCCGAATCCGGCGCGACGACCGGCAATCTCGGCGAATCACCCGGTTTGGCAAGTTCCTGCATCTCGCGCGACCACGCCAAGAGACGAAGACCGATCAAGGCGAAGAGGAGTTGGCTAAGAAGAAAAACCCATTGTTGAAACATCCAGGCATAGACGGCCAGCATGAACGTCGCCGCGACCACCAGATAGACCATCCATGGAAGGAGGGTGAATCGACCGGCCCGATGAGTCGCGATCCACTGCGCCGCGATGCAAATCGCAATGACCGCCTCCGCCGCGAGTCCGAAGGCCAGCCAGCTTGTGTCAACGTCGGCCCCTTCGCCGAGAAGTCCGCGAAGCGGGGCGACGGCCTCCGTCGACATGAATGCCTGCGCAAGGAAGCGGGGAAACACGCCGGTCATGATGGGTGGCTCGCTGAGTGGATCTCGGCCGTCGCGGCATCGTCCGCGGGCCGCTTCCATTTTCCGGGCCGATAGGCCTTCAATTGATCCAGGACGACCGATTGGTCCTTCGTATCGAATCCGAAAGAGAGCAATTCCTCCATCGCCCGGTCGACCGTCCAATTCATCCGTTCGATGCGATACAGGGCGCAAAGGTAACCGGTGCGATGTCGGCCGGCCGAACAATGGATCAAGACGGGTTGATTCGCCGGATCGTCGACGATTTCAAAAAACATCCTGACCTGCTCGTCCGGAATGGGTTGGCGGCTTTCGACGGGAATGTGGATGACCCGCATACCGCGTTCCTGGGCATGCTCCATCTCGTCGGGGACGGATTTGCTCGTCCCGGTGCGGACGATCAACAGGGTCTTGATGTCGTAGTCTTCCACGGCGTGATCGAGCTGCCAGGTCTTGGGTTGGCCGCTTCGATACAAAATACCGGGGTCCACGATCGCCCATCGCCGGGGAAGCCGCTGCTGGAGATAAACGACCGTCGCGGCGACGGCGATCATCGCGATCACCGTAACGATGACCGCATTTCGGCGCGTCGAGCGAATTCCGGGCTGATTCATTTCGTTCACGATCGATCTGACGCGGACCTCTCCACCGGTGTCCGCATCCTCAGAATACCGGAGGTCGAGTTTCGCGGCAACCATTCAGGTCGCGCGGCGGTGCAATAAGACCAGAAAGATCGGCACGCCTACGATCGCCGTCACCACTCCGATCGGAAGGACGACGACGGCCAGGCTCTGACCGGCCAGGGCCCCGGCCCACACCATCGCCAACTGGGAGATCCAATCGCACACGGCGAGAAAGACACCGCCGAGGATGGCCGACATGGGCAGAAGAATGCGGCAATCGCGACCGACGATCAGCGCGGTGACGTGAGGAACGACGAGACCGACGAATCCAATCGGCCCGCAGACGGCTACGACACACGCCGTGGCCAGCGAGGCGAGGAGGATACAGACTGTTTGAAGTCGCACGACGTTGACCCCGCGAGAGGTGGCCAGTTCGTCGCCCAGGACAAACTGATTCAAGGCCCGCGCCGAGAAAATCAGGACCGCGCAGGCGGGGATCATAAGCGGGAGATTCGACGACCACGTCAGATGGCCGATCGTTTCGAGCGAGCCCATCATCCAGCGGATGATTTCAAATGTCTGACGGGCGTTGGACATCGAGGTTACGAGCATCATCATCGCCGAGCACAACATCCCGAGCGTCACGCCGGCGAGCAGCAGTTCGCTGGTCGACAGACGGCGCGTGCCGCGCGTCAGCAGAAACACGACGCCGATGACCGCGAGCGATCCCCCGAAGGCGGACATCGTGACTCCTGAGATTCCGAGAACGGCGAATTCCACTCCGCAGCGAATGGCGATGAGCGCGCCGAGGGAGCCGCCACTGGCGATGCCGAGTGTGTACGGCGTCGCGAGGGCGTTGCGAAACAGCGTCTGGAAAACCGCGCCGCAAAGGGCCAGCGTGATGCCTGCTTCCAGGGCCAGAAGCGTCCGCGGCAGGCGCAGCCGAAACCCGATCTGATATTCCAGCGGCGGATACGGCACATCATTTCGATGGGCGAAGCTTTTCCAGGCGTCGATCACGCCAACGGTTCGGGATTGATTGCCGATCCCGGGACTGAGAAGCAGGATGCCAAGAAACAAGCCGGCGCCGATGGCCAGATGCGTGACATAGCGTCGCCGGTCGAGACGATTCATGGCCGTCCCCCGCGTTGCGCGTTCGTCGGAGCCATCGGCACCATCCAATCGCCGCCCTCCGCTTGAATCGCCGCCAGTTTGACGCCGTAAACGGGCTCGAGGACGCGAGGCGTAATGACGTCGACGGGCGGCCCCGAGGCCACGGTACGACCGTCATCCAGAAGAAGGACATGGGTACAGAACCGCGCGGCGAGGTTCAAATCGTGCGTGACGACGACGACCGCCAGATGCGACTCCTTCGTCAGCCGCCGGACGATTCCGAGGATGGAGAGTTGATGATAAAGGTCCAATGCCGTCGTCGGCTCGTCGAGCAGCAGCAAGACCGGCTCCTGGGTCAGCGCCGCGGCAATATGAACGCGCTGGGCCTCCCCGCCGGACAGCGTCGAGAGCGAACGGTCGGCGTACTCGAGCGTCTGAGTCGTGGTCATCGCCTTTTCGGTGATCTGAAAATCCGACGCATTTTCAAACAAAGCAAACTGACGGTGCGGATACCTCCCCAGCAGGACGACATCGCGCGCGGACATGACGAGGTCCCGCGGGGGCGTCTGCGGAAGAAATGCGATCCGCTTCGCCCGATCTCGAAGGGACACCTCGGAAAGCGGGCGCCCTTGAAAATGGATCATCCCCGAACTGGGCGTCGCGAGGCCGGCGAACAGTCGAAGGAGCGTGCTCTTTCCCGCGCCGTTGGGACCGATGATCCCCCAGCATTGTCCGCGCTCGATCTCCAGCGTGACCGGCTTGAGAAAATCGGGCCGCTGAGGAAATCCAAACGAGACCGACCGTGCCGCCAGAATGACATTGTCGTCAGTCAAACTTCGCCTCCGGATGGAACCAGCGGGCCAGCCTGGCAATGACTTCGACAATGCGCGGCGACGGGATTGTGGCGTTTTCGTCGGACAAGAGATAGACGCGATCGTGTTCCACGGCGGGCAACGGCCCGAGGTCGCTCCACTGTTTTCTGGTCTTGGCTTCCAGTTCCGCCGTCGCTTTCACTTCCGGCATGGCGTCGATGATGATCTCCGGCCTGGCCACGAGGATCGCCTCCTGCGAAACACTGGGGTAGGCCGCCGAAAGATCGCCAAAGACGTTTTGTCCGCCGGCGGCGGTGATCATGTCGTCGACGAACGTTCCGCGGGCGCCGACCATGACGGAAGAGATCGCCTCGGCGTTTCGGGCAATCGTCATCAGGACGCGCGGCCGCGTTTTGCCTTCGACGGCTTTGGCGATGGTTGCGAGTCGATCGCGCATTCGCCGCTGCGCATCCGCCGCTTTGTCCGGGCAGCCGAGGAGGTCGCCGAGTTCGCCGAGCGTCGTGTAAATGTCGTTGAGGCTTTCGGTGCGATCACGAAAGAGACGGATGCCGTTCGACTCGCATAATTGCTCAACGCCTTGTTGTCGACCGCGAAGCACGATCAGGTCCGGACGGAGACGGAGAACGGCTTCGAGATTGACGTCAAAAAGTCCGCCGACATGTGGAAGAGACTTCACCCGTGGCGGCCAGACGCAAAAGTCGCTGACGGCGACGAGCCGGTCCCCGGCGCCCAAGGCCGCGACGATCTCGGTCGAGTTCGGTGAAATGGAAATGATTCGTTTCGGCGTCGACGGTACGGAAGACGGCGCGGGAGATTCGCGCGGTCGGCAACTTGCGTGGACCGATACCGAGAGGACGGCCGCGACGAGACCGCCGAGCGCCGGATGAAGGAAGTTTCTCGCCATGGTTCCGAATCATTCTCAGAGCGACGCGCGATCAAGTCAAAAACGAGGCCGGGTGTCGCCTCCGACCGCGAACTTCACACGAGGCGAAATTGCACTACACTCTCCCGGATGAAAACGGTCCGCGTCCTGGTCCTTCGCGCCGCCGGCATCAATTGCGACGAAGAGACCGCCTTCGCCTGGCGACAGGCCGGCGCCAGCGTTGAACTCCTGCACGTCAATCGCCTCGTTGAACAACCGCGGGCGCTGGCCGCGTGCGACGTTTTCACCGTCCCGGGAGGCTTCAGTTACGGCGACGACATTGCCAGCGGAAAAATTCTCGCCAACCAACTGAACCACCACGTCGGCGACGCGATCCGCGACTTCGTCGAGCGCGGCGGGCGCGTGCTCGGGATCTGCAACGGCTTTCAAGTTCTCGTTCGCATGGGTCTGCTCCCCGGCGACGACTGCGGCGTGGCTTGCACGCTCACGTTGAACGACTCCGGGCGATATGAAGATCGCTGGGTGACCGTCCGCGCCGAATCGTCCCCTTGCGCGTTTTTGGATCCCGACGCGGTCTTCGAGTTCCCGGTCGCCCACGGTGAAGGCAAGCTCCTGCCTTCCGAAGGAGAGGCCTCACTGAGCCGTTTGGAGTCCGCAAACCGAATCGCACTGAAATACATCCGCCCTGACGGGAGTTGTCCTGCTTTTCCTGAAAACCCCAATGGCAGCATTGGAAACGTGGCCGGGCTCACAGACGCCACCGGTCGCATCCTCGGTCTGATGCCCCATCCCGAGCGAAATCTCTTTGCCCCCCCAAATCGAGCGAAAAACCCCGATTTCAATATTGAAACCGCCGGTTCGCGATTCTTTCGGCGGGCAGTTGAACTCGCCCGCTGACGGTCGCACGGACCTTTCGCCATTCTCTCTGTAGCGCATTAAGGATTCTCCCGTACCGCGTCGATAGAGTCGCGACCAGGAGGTGGTTACCGCCCACGGGGGCGTTCTACCTCGCTTGAGTTGAGATTTGGTCGCCACCCACGCAAGGATGATTTTCATGTCAAAACATGCATGGATGCCATGGACGCTCGTTGCCCTTTTGATCGTCCTTTCGACAACGGCGTGCAGCGAGCACATGCCGGCGCCGTTCTGGAAAAAGGATCGCACGGCCAAGAGCGACCCGGATGCGCCGTTTGATCCGCCGAACACTTACCACGAGTGGGCCTACGACGCACCGCAATACATGAAGCCGGCGCAAGAGCTGACGCCGGAGCCGAAGGTCAAGCCCGGCGATCCTCTGCACTATTTCACCAAAGACAAGGTCGTGATGATCCGCCGTCCGGAGGGCTACACGCCCGAGGAGACGCCGCGCGTCGCCATCTGGTGGACGGACAATAACGGGTTCCATTGGAACAAGGCCGGGTACTTCGGACGCCAGCAATCGTTCTTCCCGTTTGAGGTGAAGGATGACGGCGACTACGGCATCCGCTTTGTCGGCCCCGGACAGGAACCGGCGCTTCACTCGCTGCCGCTGCCGGAGCGCGTGTATCACGTGGATACGGCGCTGCCCGAAGTCGAGGTGACGATCGAGCCTGAACAGTCGTGGTATCACGTCGGCGACACCGTGACGATTTCGTGGAAGGCCTCCGACTATCACCTGATCGAGTATCCGGTGCGTGTCGGAATGTTGACGGACTTTACCGGCGACGACCAGCAGGCCGTCGAACTTCAGCGCGACCTGGCGGACGAAGGATCGATCACGTACACGCTGCCGCAGGAGACGCTCGATCATGAGATTCGATTCCGCGTGGATGCGCTCGATCGCGCCGCCAATCTGGGCATCGCCATTTCCTTCGCGCTCCAGGTCGTCGCGAACACACCCGAAGGAGAACTGGGCGGTGATTCCAACACCGGTGACCCTATGACGACCGACGACGAAACCACACCGCCGCCCGTCGCCAAGACGGACGAGCCTGTTGCGCCCAACACCATGAAACAAAACACCCAGTCGTCCGTTGTCCGAACGCGGGCGAATGCCGTGCCGTCGGACTCTGATTCAACGGTGCCGTTTGCCACCGCGGCGGCCCGCGCGACCGACTTCACGCCGGCCGCCGCGCCAACGGCCGCGCCGGTCTATGCCGACGGACCAGAACCGATCGGCGGCGCGTTTACGCTGCCCGACTCCCTCACCAACGTGCCCGGCACTCACCTGACGCCGACCGAGGTCGTGGAGGCTCCTACCGCCAGCCCTGACGGTGACGGGCTTCACCAAAAATACGATGTCGAACCGATGCAGCCGATCGACGCGGCGCCTGCGGTGCACCCGAATGAGCCTTCTCGCGAACCGCCCAACGATCCGTCGGCTTCGGCGGCGCCCCAGCGCGATCCGTTGGTCGAAGCGATGGCGCAGAGTCGATCGAGCGACCTCTTGATTCCCATGCCGGCGACCGTGGAGCAGCCGTCCAGTGTGGAAATGGTGGCTTGCGCGCACCCGTGGCGATCATTGACGGGAACGTGGCCCACCGTCATTCAGACGGTCTGGAATCTGCCGAGACCGAACTTCGGGGCGGAACTCAACCGGCTCTTCGACATCGGGACGCTGGCGAGCAACACGCTCTCGCACCCCGTGGCCGAGCCGCCGCCGCAACCGGAACATGCCATGGCCAAGCTTTCGGACGATGATCCCACGCCGTAGCGTTTGAAACGTCAACCGATCAAACGTCAAAATACAGAAGCCCCGGTCATGCTCGACCGGGGCTTTATTTTTCCAACATCAAAATGTGAAGTGCTACGGCGTGATGACGACCTTTCCCACGACGTCGCCCTGCTCCATTTGTTTGTGCGCGTGGGCCAACTGGGATAATGGCCAGGTCTTCGCGACGATCGGACGAACCTTTCCCTGGTGGGCGAGCGCCCAAGCCGCGTCGATCTGGTCTTTCTCCGCGTAGAACTCAACGACGCCCTGGATGCGTACTTCGCGGAAGAGCAGCAGCCCCGCCGGGAGCGTCGCGTCGAAGCCGCCGACCATTCCGATCACGATCCAGCGGGCCCCCATGGCGAGGGATTCGAGCGTCTTGGGCGCGGTTGTGCCCCAGACGGGATCGAAGGCCACGTTCGCGCCTTTGCCGTTGGTCACGTCCTGGACGAACTTGGTGAAGTCCTGTGTTCGATAGTTCACGACGTGATCCGCGTTGGTCAGTTCCCTGACTCTCGCGGCTTTTTCGTCGCTTCCGACTGTCGTGATGACCGTCGCGTCCAGGGACTTGGCGACCTGGATCGCGGCCGTGCCCGCCCCACTTCCGCCGGCATGGACCAGGATGACGTCGCCCGACTTGACGCCGGCGTAATGCACCAACGAGCGATAGGCCGTCAGGTAAACACAGCCGAAGGCTGCGGCTTCTTCGAAGGAGTAGTCGGGTGGCTTCGGTCGCAGGCATTGTGCCGGGACGAGCACCTTCTCGGCGAATCCGCCGGGCCGGGCGATGCCGATGATGTCGAGTTTGCCTTTTGCGGTCGGCCCCGTGACTCTTGCGTCAACGACGACCGGGTCGCCCATCGTAATTCCGCTAACGCCGGGTCCCAGCTCCGCTACTTCGCCGGCAATGTCGAAGCCGCCAACATGGGGCATCTTGAAGCCGGGCATGGTCGAGGCGCCGGAGCGCAGGAAGACATCGAGCCGATTGAGCGCCGCCACTTTGACGCGGACGACGACGTCCCCCGCCGACGGCTTCGGGTCAGGCACATCTTCATATTGGATGACTTCGGGAGAACCAGTCTGATGGTAGCGGGCGGCCTTCATGGCGGTCTCGTCATTACGCCAGGCGATCGACGAATTCCTTGTTGGACGGGAATTTGCCGAGTTCCTCGAGCATCGTTTCCATTTGTTTTTGCGGCGTCATGGTCAGCAAGCGCCGGCGGATGCGGGTCATTTTGTCGTAGGTGGCCTGGCCGAGCAGTAATTCCTCCTTGCGCGTGCCGGACTCGGACAGGTTCATGGCCGGCCAGATTCGGTGATTCGCCAGTTCGCGCGAGAGGACCAGTTCCATGTTCCCCGTGCCTTTGAATTCCTGGAAGATGTAGTCGTCCATCCGGCTGCCGGTTTCGATCAACACCGACGCGATGATCGTCAGGCTTCCGCCGTTTTCGATCTTTCGGGCCGAGCCGAACATCTGCTTGGGATGTTCCATTGCGCGGATGTCGAGCCCGCCGGTCATTGTCCGACCGCTGGAACCGACGATGTGGTTGAAGGCGCGGCCGAGGCGGGTCAGCGAGTCGAGCAAGATCAAGACATCTTCGCCGAGTTCGACGTGTCGCTTGGCCTTTTCGATCATCAGCCTGGCGATTCGTGCGTGGCTCTTGGCGTCGTGGTCGTTGCTGGAATAGACGACCTCCGGCGCGCCGTGCTGCCAGCCGGATCCTTCCTTGCAGACGATGCGCTTCATCTCCGTCACCTCTTCCGGGCGCTCGTCGATGAGGAGCATCATCAGGAAGATTTCGGGATGGTTGGCGCGGATGCCTTCGGCCATCTGCTTGAGCAGCACGGTCTTGCCCGTGCGCGGCGGCGCGACGATCAGGCCGCGCTGGCCTTTTCCGATCGGCGAGAGGAGATCGACGATGCGCGTCGAGCCCGGTCCGCCGGGCGTCTCAAAGCGAAGGATCTGGTCCGGGTGAACGACCGGCAATTCGTCGAAGGGCTTGACCGCGCCATAGGCCTCCGGCGGTTTTCCACCGATGGCATCAATTTTCACGATGGTCAGGGGCCCTCTCCCCTTCTTGCCACGATTGGCGACGGCTTTTAGGCCTTCGCCGCCGCGGAGGTTGAATCGCCTGGCGACGTCTCGCGGCAACTGGGCGTCATTGGGACCGACGGCATAATTGCGCGCCGAGTCGCGCAGGAAACCGGAACCACCTTCGGACAATTCCAGCGTCCCTTCGACATGGAGGTCGTAGTTGTTCATCGATGGAGCTTTCCTAATACGCTTCATGCGTCGCCAACCGGTCGAGCCGATCGGCGGGGCTTTTCAGAGACAACGTCTCCGATGGGCGTGTATGGGGCCACTCGCCAGCGGCTCAGCCGCTTTCCGGCGAAGGCAGTCGGGATCGTGCAAGGGTCGGGAGTCGTCCTGATTCCCGCGGATCATCCTTTTCAAAAACGGACGTCGAAACGGCCGAATTCACCCGCCGCCGCACTATCGTGCTGTTGGGCGTCGCGGATGTGGTCGGCCATGTCCTGTCTGAGGGCAGTCAAGAACCGCTCGACTTCAGCGGTCTCGCCTTCCACGACGGCCTCAACTCGGCCATCCGGGAGATTCTTGACGTAACCGGTGACGGCGTAGCTCTCGGCGATGCGGCAGGCCGTGTAGCGGAAGCCCACGCCCTGTACCCGGCCGGTAAAGAGGACCGTGCGTCGAATCATCGACTTCTGGCCTCCCGGCCACCGCCGAGCCACACCCAGGGAATCGTAAGGGAAAGCGGTAATCGCCGCAAGGGGTCGCCCGCGCTGTCGTCCACTTGCAAGGGGCGACGAGGTTCTCTAGGCTGTGGCGTTATTACCGAACCGTCACCAAAGGAACCCTATGTATAAGAAGAAAAAGCTCGCCAATATCAAGCATCGAAAACGCGTTCAGCGGCTCAAGGCCAAGCAGAAGGCCCTCAAGACCAAAGGCGCATCGAAGTAGCGCCCGCCGAACACTTTTGACTAGGCGTTGCCGGGATTGATTTTCACCGTTCGCCCCCGGGCTTCGTGTCGTTTGGGAATTTCCAGTTCGAGCACGCCGTTCTTGCATGTGGCGGTGACGGCGTCTTCCTGCACTTCGCCGGGCAGTTCGTATTTACGGCTGAAGCTGCCATACCGGCACTCGGAGCGCAGCGCGCGCGGCTCCTGGTTGGAGGCGGGGATCGTCGCCTTGCACCCTTTAATCGTCAGCACGTTGGCGAGGATCGTGACTTCGATGTCCTCGGCGCTCATGCCGGGAACCTCGACGCGGACCAGAAAGCGGTCCGCTTCTTCGAAGACATCCATCGAAGGAGCCCAATCCTGGCCGTCGAGCGGGGCCGTCGTGAGACCGACGTGCCAGACTCGATCGAGCAGTTGGTCGAATTCCTTGCGCACGTTTTGCAAAGAGAACGGCAGGTCGCTGGGGAATGGAATGTTCGGCATGGGAGGATCTCCAGTTGGTTGCCCTACATCCTAGCAGGCTGCTAAAAAACTCTGGATTTTCCGGCTGACATTGATGTTCAGGTCTACAATCTGCCGGTCCCGATCACGGAGGATTGTATCATGCGAGGACGCGCGATTGACGGCAGCGACCTGTTTCACACATTTAACTTGGAAGACCTGGTGCCGCCGGGTCATCCGCTGCGGCTCATCAAGCAGCGGGCCGATGCGATTCTCCGAAGCATGTCGCGGCAGTTCAATGCCGCCTACGGCCAGACCGGTCGACCGAGCGTACCGCCGGAGCGGCTGATCAAGGCGATGCTGCTGCAAGCGCTGTACAGCATCCGCAGTGAACGGCAGCTCTGCGAGCAGATTCAATACAACATGCTGTTTCGCTGGTTCCTCGACATGACGCCGTCGGAAGCGGTCTGGACGCCGGAGTCCTTCAGCACCAACCGCGAGCGGTTCGACGTGTACGGTCTGCCCCGGGCCTTTTTTGACCGGGTGGTGAAGGAAGCGACCTTGGACGGTCTGGTCAGCGATGAGCACTTCAGCGTCGATGGCACGTTGATCCAGTCGTGGGCCTCGCAGAAAAGCCTGCGGCCGATCGGCACGAAGGACCAAAAGGTCAGCGACTCTTCGGAGGATGATGACCCGGGCAATCCGACGGTGAACTTCCATGACCAGAAGCGCAGCAACGCCACCCACCGCAGCCTGACCGACCCCGAGGCGCGCCTGGCGCGGAAGGGCCAGGGCAAACCGGCGATCTTGTCGCACAGCGGGCATGTCCTGATGGAACATCGCAGCGGCCTGTGCGTGGATATTCGCGTGGATGCGGCCGACGGGCGGGCCGAGCGACGCCAGGCCATGACGATGATTGGCCATGCGCGGCGGCGTCAGAACTTGACGGTCACGACGCTGGGTGGCGATGCGGGTTATGACGATGGGGAGTTCCTCGATACGCTGGAAGGGGCGGACATCACGCCGCACGTGGCGATTCGGGAGGGCGCGATCGTCGCGGAAGATAACGCCGGTCAAGCCCGTCGCCGGGGTCGACGGCGGATGGAGACGAAGGCCTACGCGATCAGTCAGCGACTTCGCAAGCGGGCGGAGGAGATCTTCGGTTGGTGCAAGACCATTGGCGGTCTGATGCGGGCGAGGTTCGTGGGCCGGTGGAAGATTCAGATGCAATGCGAGATCACCGGAGCGGCCTACAATCTGTTGCGCATGAGCCGCCTCTTGGCGACGACGTCGTAGGAGAAGGATCGAAATCGCCGGCTTGTTCACCGGCCAACACCCTCGATGGGCCGCCGAGGAGGTCGGAAAACGAGAACGGTAAACGGAAATTCCCATGACTGACGCATCGACGGAAAAAAGAATGCGAAATTCAACTGCTACAATGCGTTTTTTAGCAGCCTG
>CAYPXR010000028.1:0-46575 GCA_964414585.1 uncultured Planctomycetaceae bacterium | reverse complement strand
CGGTTGATGGACGATCGCGATTTTTATCGATGGAGCTAATGTGAGCAGCGACCCTTCGAACGCCAACGTCGTCGAACCCGCCCTGGTTGAATCAACGCTTGCCCCCAGAAGGGCACGTCTCTCGGATGCGGGGCTTTTCTTTTCAAAATTCATGGCCAAAGGGCGGACCATTTCCTCGGCGGTTCCCTCAAGCCGAGCCATGGTGTCCGAAATGCTGGACCATGTGGACTTCAGCCGTCCATGCACCATCGTGGAACTTGGCGCCGGCACCGGACCGGTCACGGAGCAGGTCGTCGAACGGTTACGGCCGCATCATCGTTTTGTCGCTGTTGAAAATGACCCCGATTTTTGCGAGGTTCTTCGCCGACGATTCCCGGAGACGACGCTGCTTCAAACCGATGCGACGCGGGTTGCCGAGCCCCTTTCAAACCTGGGGATTCATAAGGTCGATTTTGTCTTGAGCGGTCTGCCGACGCCTAATCTGCCCCCGCGAGCACAAGTCCGGCTCTGGCGATGGCTGCATGAATCGCTCGGTCCCAACGGCGTGTTTATTCAAATTACCGTTGTCCCCATGATCTATCGCGGCTTCTATCAGCGTGTCTTTAACGACGTGGATTATCGAATGGTCTGGCTGAATGTTCCCCCGGGCGGTGTCTATCGCTGCTCGAAGCCGCGACAACACCTTCGCAAAGGCGCCTGACGCGCGCAGCCGAACCGCGAGCAGGTTTCTTTTCCAACCGACAATGGAATAGGGTTTGTTCTAACGGCCTTCGGGGACGCCAAACTTTTGGACGCGGCGCTTCGATTTGCGAAGGTTGCGGCGATTGCGATCGGACGGCTTCTCGTAATAGGCGGTCCGCTTCATCTCTCGCAGGACGCCTTCGCGCTCACACAACTTCTTGAGTCGCCGCATGAGCTGTTGGACGGGTTCATTCGGGCGGGGGCGGACCTTGATCATGTTCTGTCCAGGCGTTCCTTTCGTTTCGAGGCTGGTTTCCGACCATCCGAACTCGCCGCCGAGGTCGCAGGTCGGTTCAAAGCCCCACCAGTCTAGGGTACTATCGACACGGATGCAACCATCCCTTTTGCCCGCTGGGAGATGGTCCGTAACTCGCCAAATGGCCGAAACTTAGAGGGCAGGACGCGGGCAATCCGATCCAGCGGATTTTCGCTTCCATGACCCCTCTTCGGGCTTTCGACAGTTACAATCGCCGCGAGCAGGGACTATTCATGGCAGGTTCACCCGAACGAATCACCGCGGTCGACCGTCTCGACGAACACCTGACCCGTCATCCCCACATCGTGGATCGCATTATGCGGCAACTCCTCGTGGCGCTGCACGAGCGCGGAGTGGTCACCATCGATCAGGTGTACGACGAAGCGCGGGCCGCTGCGGGAAACGTCGACGCCACGGGCGCGGAAAATCCCAATGTCGTCGAGGCCCAGCGGGGCGACGCCCGGGAGCGTGATCTGGTCAACGAGACGACGCGCGGCTACGCCGTGAAGAATTTCTCCCCGCACGAGATTGACGAAATGGTCAACCTCGCACTCAAAAGGGAGGAAGCGGAAAAGCTTCGCGCCATCGTCACCCTGGGATCGCTGTCCTTCCGGCTCCTGGGAGATACAGTCCGACGATTCTGCGCGCTGCCCGAAGGCGAAGCGCAGCTCACGCCCGACGAGGCGATGGGCATTCGCGTCGGGCTCATCCGCCATCTCATCAGCGACCAGCTCGAATTCATCGCCGTCGCCAAAAAGTTCCTTCGCATCCGCGATATCGAGGAGATCATCAACCGCACGATCGGCGCCGAGGCCGGCCTCGGTCGAATCGGCGGCAAGGCCGCGGGCATGTTTCTCGCCTCGCGAATCGTCACCGGGCCCAAACAGCGTCCTCTCAACGAGATCGCTCAATACACCGAGCCGATGGCGATCAGCCAGCCGGAAGGGGCATCTGCCCAGTCGCCGATTGCCATCCCGGAATCCTATTACCTTCGCTCCGACGTCATCGAGGACTTCATTGCCTTCAACGGCCTCGGCGAATATCAGAATCAGAAATACAAGACTTCCGACGAGATTCGCAAGGAGTACCGGCTCATCAAGTCGGTCTTTCGCAATGCTGAATTCCCGGCGGGGATCGTCGAACGGCTTCGCACCGTGCTGCATCAGCTCGGCGAGTGGCCGCTGATCGTACGCTCCAGCAGCCTGCTCGAAGACCGCTTCGGCACGGCCTTCAGCGGCAAATACGCCAGCATTTTCGTGCCCAACCAAGGCAGCCCGGAGAAACGTCTCAAGGCGCTTCTCGGAGCGATTGCGGAAGTCTATGCGAGCGCGCTGGGGCCCGACCCGCTCCTCTATCGCCGGGAACACGATCTCATCGATTATGACGAAGACATGGCCGTGCTGATCCAGCGCGTCGTCGGGAGGCGGTTTGGGCCGTACTTCGCGCCGTGTTACGCAGGCGTGGCCTTCAGCAGCAACGAATACCGCTGGAGCCCGCGGATCAAGCGCGAGGACGGCGTCATGCGAATCGTCATGGGCCTCGGCACGCGGGCGGTCGACCGAGTCGGGGCGGAGTTTCCGCGCATGGTCGCGCTGGGAATGCCGACGCTGCGGCACGAATCTTCCACCGCCGAAGTCAAGGCCCACTCGCAGCGGACGCTCGACGTCATCAACCTGGCCAAGAATCGGCTCGAATCCGTCTCCCTCGAACATCTCATGCAACACGCTGTCGACTATCCGCTGCTCGACAAGATCGTCAGCATCGACCACGACGGGACCCTCACCACGCCGACGGGGACTTACATCGACGCCGATCCAAAGAATCTGTACATCACCTTCGACAAACTGATGAGCGAAGGGACGATCACGACACAGATGCGAAGCCTTCTCAAGCGGCTGGAAAGCGCCTACGGCGTGCCGGTCGACGTCGAATTCGCCCACGACGGAACGCAGCTCTATCTTCTCCAATGTCGCACGCTCAGCTATCTCCAGGAGATGCAGGACATCTCCATCCCCCAGGACATCCCCGAGGAGCGAACGATTTTCAGCGCGCAGAAGTTCGTCCGAACGGGGCTCGTGGAAAACATCGAATTCATCGTCTACATCGACCCGCGCGACTACGACACCGTCCCCAGCCGCGAAAAGCGAAATGCCATCGCCCGTGTCATTGGCCGGTTGAATGAACGGCTCGCCGGGAGGCGTTTCATTTTGATCGGCCCCGGTCGCTGGGGCAGCAACGACATCCGCCTCGGTGTCCCGGTCACCTACGCCGACATCAGCAAGGCAAAAATGCTCATTGAAGTGGCCCGAGAACGCGACGGCTATGTTCCCGAGGTCTCCTTCGGCACGCATTTCTTCCAAGACCTCGTCGAGGCGAACATCGCTTACTTACCGCTGTACCCAGACGACCGGCGAAACCGGTTCAATGAGACCTTCCTGAAGGATTCGCCGAATGCCCTGGCGGAGCTGCTGCCCAAGGACACGGACTACGCCCGGGTGGTTCATGTCATTGATGTCGCGGCGGTCAGCGGGGGACGTCGGCTGCGCGTGGTGATGGACGGCAAGACGGACAAGGCCCTGGCGTATTTGTCGGATGGGGGATGAACGACATGATCGCTGCGGGCAACATTCTGCATGCCGTTGGCAATACGAAGATGGTACAGCTTCGGCGGGTCGTGCCTCCGGATTGCGCGAAAATCTTCGTCAAGCTCGAATGGGAGAATCCGACGGGCAGTATGAAGGACCGCGTCGCGCTGGCCATGATCTCGTGCGCCGAGGCGGACGGACGATTGCGGCCGGGCGGCACGGTCGTCGAGTACACCGGCGGCAGCACGGGGACGTCGCTGGCACTGATCTGCGCGGCGAAGGGTTATCGCCTGCGAGTCGTCACGTCCAACGCCTTCAGCCTGGAGAAGCGCGACCACATGGCAGCGCTGGGCGCCGAACTGACGCTCGTCGAGAGCCCCGGCGGTCTCTCGACGAAGCAACTTTTCCTCGACATGATCGCGCGGGCCCGCGAAATGGCCCGCGAGCCGAATACCTACTGGACGAATCAGCTTGAAAACAAGGACAGCATCTCCGGCTATTATCCACTCGGCGAGGAGATTTGGCGGCAGACCGACGGGGCGGTGGATGCGTTCGTGCAGAGCGCCGGCACGTCGGCCTCGACGCAGGGCGTCGCCCGCATACTGAAACGGCACAAGCCCGGCGTGAAGATCGTCGTCGTCGAACCGGGTGAGTCGCCAGTCTTGTCGGGCGGCAGGCCTGGACCGCACACGATCGAAGGGATCGGGATCGGCTTCACGCCGCCGCTGTGGGATGCGAGCGTGGTGGATGAAATTGTCCCGATCAAGACGGCGGATGCGAAAGAGATGGCCCGGCGCCTGGCGCGGGAGGAGGCGCTGTTCGCCGGGACGTCATCCGGCGCGAACGCCCTGGCGGCGATTGAAGTGGGGCGGCGCTTGGGGCCGAAGGCGACGGTTGTGACGCTCATGATTGATTCGGGGTTGAAGTATTTGAGCACGGATGTGTATCGGAGGAATTAGTGGCCACCAAGAACACAGCCACTGTGTTGAGGTACGCGCGCTACACGGCCGCGCTTCTTGGTATGGCACATTTTGCCACGATGCTTCTCTTTATTAATGGTCCAGAATTAGCCCCGCTCGTCGCGGACATAGTTGATTATCCCGCAGCTCTACTGACGTTTCTGATCATGCCGTCGGGCTGTGATTCTCGGGTCTCGATGACGGTAAACGCCGCCATTTGCTCTGTTCTTTATCCGATGGTCTTGTACTACTTGTTCAAGCTCGGGTGGAAACGGTTAAAGAGCCGTTAGAGATAGGCGATGCTGATGATTAATTCGGGGTTGGAGTATTTGAGTACGGATGTGTATCGGAAGAGTTAGGATTATTCGACCCTTTCAGGGTCGAGTTAAATAGGGTGCCTCGCGAACCGGTGGTGGCGCTGCGCTTTGCCATCGGCTACGATCGGTCAGTCCTTCAGGCGAAGAACCGACAGCCCATTTGAAGAGACCGCGTTCGATCAACCAGCCCGAAGGGCTGGGAGATAGTAGGCAGGGGCATCGCCCCTGTTTTTGAGGAGCCACCCCCAATCGTTTCGACCCTGAAGGGGTCGTCTTGACTTAGACCGCAAGCTGAAACACGATTTCGCGCGATGGCCCAGACGCTCACACGATTGCTTGTCCACGCGATCTTTTCGACGAAGAACCGCGCGAATTTGATCAAGCCGGAGATTGAGCCGGAGTTGTATGCCTACATCGGCGGCATCTGTCGCAATGCACAGTCGCCGCTCTTGAGTGTCGGCGGAACGGCCAACCATTTGCATTTGCTCATCAGTCTTTCCAAGAGCGGGACGCTCGCCGATTTGATGATGGACATGAAGAAGGATTCGTCAAAATGGATCAAGACGAAGGCTGCGTATTTTGCAGATTTCCAGTGGCAGGAGGGCTACGGCGGGTTTTCGATCGGCGAGTCGCAAATAGAGGACCTCAGGGGATACATTGCTCGGCAGAAGGAACATCATCGAAGGATCACGTTTGAAGAGGAATACCTTGCTTTTTTGAAGAAATACCATGCAACGTATGACGAGCGATATTTGTGGGGGTGAGAGATCATTCGACCCTTTCAGGGTCGATATGGTTTTCGGATGCCCTCAAACCAGTGGCGGCGCTTTGCTTGCCACTGGCTACTATCGATCAGCCCTTCGGGCTGAGGACTCATGAAACAATATACCACGCTGCGAGGGCGACGTTGAGCGCCATGAGCATCGGGATAAGCGTGGCCGTCAGGGCCTTGGCGCGGCTCGTGGCGTGCAGGTTTTCGATACCGCTGCACACGACGCAGAGATACCAAAATATCCCGACAGGAGGCAGCAGCAGGATCGCGGGCAGGACGGCGCTACCCAGGGCGACCGCGCGGACCGAGGCGTCGAGTTCGCCGCGGTGGTGGCCGAGGCCCATCAAGACCGCCTGAATCAACACGCCATAAAGATAGTTCCAGGCGATCTGCACGAAGGGGATCGCCACCAGCACAATCATCAGGGCCGGGGACTTCATCAATTTCAGCGGGTCCGGCATCCACGCGGCTAAACCGGTGCCGTGGAACAGGATCATCATGCCAGCGAAGACCATCAGGGCGACATAGGCGCAGAGGACGCTGAAGGCCACGGAGCCGTCGTTACGGTTGGCGGCGGCGAGACGGAAATATTCGCCGGGGCTGATCGCCAGCCGGGCGACGGCGTCGATGAAGCCGCGCAGAAAACCGACGCGGCGGCGATGCTGCCACGGCGTACCAAAGTGCAGGGCCTCGGCGACGACGGTCTCGCTCTCGGGGCGGACGGTCATGTCCGCGGCGTCGAGCGGGTGGTGGCAGGAAACGCATTCGAACTTGCGCGGGTAGGGCACACCGCGAGCGTCGTTGCCGATGTAGCCCTGGCCGCAGTGACGACAGAGAAACTCGACCTTTCCGGCCGGGAAGGCGTAATCGGTAACTTCAAAACCGCTACCGCACTCGGGGCAGCGGTTCTCGGAGAGGTTCCAGAGGAGATAGTCGCAGTGGACGCAGTTCATGGAGAAAATCTCACGCCCGCCACGGCGGGTAAACTCCGACGCAGAGTACGCAGAGAAGAAGAGGGGGTATTAAGACAGAGCCGCGACTGTGAAGGAGCGCCGCGCGATGTTCGATAGTCACTCGGCGGCCCCCCACCACGGCGGGTCTCCGACTTGCAGGGGTGGTTCTGATTGAGCTTCTTGGTTTTGAGCATCCATGCTCCTTTTTGATTTTTCGTCGCTGCGGACTCTGCGGCTCAGCGTGAGATCATTCCGGCATTCGTTCGATATCGGCTCCGAGAGTGACCAGGCGCTGCTCGATATGCTCGTAGCCGCGGTCAATGTGATAAACGCGGGCGAGCTTGGTTTTGCCTTTGGCGACGAGCCCGGCCAGGACCAGGGCGGCGGAAGCCCGCAGATCGCTGGCCATGACTGGCGCACCGACCAACTGCTTGACTCCTTCGACGATGACGGTGGGACCTTCCTTGCGGAGCTTGGCGCCCATGCGGCCAAGTTCGGCGACGTGGGTGAAGCGGTCGGGGAAGATCTTCTCGGTGATGATGCTGTTGCCGTCGGCCATGCAGAGCAGGGTCATGATCTGGGCCTGCAAATCCGTTGGGAAGCCGGGATAGGGCTGCGTCGTGACGGTAATCGGCTCCAGGCGGCGCGAGGAGGAGACGGTGACCGTGCCGTTGTTGCGTTCAATATTGACGCCGACAGCCTTGAGACGATCGACCAGGGCCAGCAAGTGATCGAGACGGCAGTTGGTCAGCTTGACGTCGCCGTTGGTCGCGGCGGCGGCGATCATAAAGGTGCCGGCCTCGATGCGGTCGGGAATGATCGTGTGCTCGCACCCGCGCAGCGTCTTCACGCCTTCAATCGTGATGCGAGGCGTCCCGTGGCCGCTGATGTGCGCGCCGCATGCAATGAGATACTCGGCCAAATCGGTGACTTCCGGTTCGCACGCGGCGGACTCGATGACCGTCGTGCCGTCGGCCAGACACGCGGCCATCATGACGTTGGCCGTGCCGAGAACGGTCGAGCCGAAAGGACCGCCGAGGAAGATTTCACCGCCCTTGAGTCGCTTGCTTCGCAAATGGATGTCGCCGCTGACGAGTTCGATCTCCGCGCCGAGGGCCTCCATGCCTTGGAGGTGCAGACCGACGGGGCGGTCGCCGATGTTGCAGCCGCCGGGCAGGCTGACCTGGGCCTGACGGCGCTTGGCGAGCAGGGGCCCCATGACGCAGACGCTGGCGCGCATCTTGCGGACGAGTTCGTATTCGGCGTGGCAGTTCATCTCATCTTCGACCTTGAGATGGAGGCCGCCTTTTTCGTCTCGCCAGATATTGACGCCGAGCTTTTCGAGTAAGAAGGTCAGATGCTTGATGTCTTCGAGCTGAGGAACGCCGCGCAGGACGGTCTCGCCCTCGGTCAGAATCGAGGCGGCCATGATCGGCAGCGCCGCGTTCTTGGAGCCGTTGACGGCGACAGTGCCGCGAAGTCGATTGCCGCCCGTGATTTGGAAACAGTCCACGCCCATACCTCCATGTATGTCCCGCCCAAAGGCGGCCACCGCGCCGGTCGCCGTCCTGGCCGACGGATTATACGGAATGGGCAGCCCGGCGCGTAGGTAGCAAACCCGCCTTGCGGCCTACCCCCTGACGGCGATATACCTTTCATCGGTAAAGGAGTGCTGTTTAGCCATGCATCCATTTAGGAGCGATCATGGGACGAAGCGACGCGATCAACGCCAAATCGATTGAACTCGGGAAACAGGTCCTGCGGATGACGACCGCAGCCGGATCGGGGCACCCCTCCAGTGCCTTGTCGATCATGCAGATCGTCGTGACGCTGATGCACGAAGTGATGCGGTGGGATCCGGCCGATCCGTGGAACCTGGGCAACGACCGGTTGGTCTTGTCCGAGGGTCACGCTGTGCCGGCCGTCTATGCTGCCTATGCCGACCTTGGGGGAATGGTGGGAAAGGACCGGAAGTCGGCGCGTAAGCTGATGGTCGGGGATTTGAATACGTTACGCGAGACGGAAAGCGTGCTCGATGGGCACCCGAACCCGGCGGAGGGGTTTCCGTTTTTTGATGCGGCGACGGGCTCGCTGGGGCAGGGGTTGAGCGTGGCGGCCGGGCTGGGTATCGCAGCGCGGCTGGCGAAGAGCGATCGGCGAATTTACACGCTGATCGGCGACGGTGAGTCGCGCGAAGGGCAAATCTGGGAGGCGATGGACCTGATCGCCGAGAGGAAATTGACCAACGTCGTCGCCATTTTCAATTGCAACGGGCAGGGACAGGCGGATTACGTTTCGAAACAGCAGTCAGCGGAGTCGCTTGCGGCCAAGGCGGAGGCGTTCGGTTGGCGGGCGGTGACGATCGACGGGCATGATCCCGAAGTGATCAAAACGACTCTGGAAAGTGCGTCGTCAAGTGACCGGCCGCTGGCGGTCATTGCGAGGACGAGAAAGGGTCATGGCTGCGATTTGCTCCTGGACAAGTCGAACCACGGCAAGCCGGTGGCGGCGGCGAAACTGGAAGAAGCGATCGCCGAATTGGATTCGATGTACGGCAAGCTCGGTGTGGTCCGCGGTGCTGACACGATAGCACCACCTTCCCCGAAAAAGATGCTCGATTCGGCGCAGGCGAGGAAGGACGTGGTCCCGGTCGATTTCACGACGGCGATGAAACAAGCGGGGCTGGACGGCGCGATGGCGAAGGGACAACTTGCCACGCGACGTGCGTATGGCGCGGCGCTGGTCGCGCTGGGCGGGGCGGACCCGCGCGTGGTAGCGCTGGACGGCGACGTGCGGAACTCGACGTTCTCCGAAATGTTCATGGAAAAGTTCCCCGACCGCTTTGTCGAATGTAAAATCGCCGAACAGAACATGGTCTCGACGGCAGCGGGGTTGGCGGCGGCGGGATACGTGCCGTTCGTCAGCACATTCGCCAAGTTCTTCGCGCGCGCCTACGACCAGATCGAAATGGCCCAGATCACCCGGGCCAATATCAAAATGGTCGGATCCCACGCGGGCATCTCGCTCGCAGCCGACGGGCCGAGCCAGATGAGCCTGCAGGATGTCGCCTATTTTCGAAGCGCCAGTGAATCGGACGACGGGTACGGCCATCCGGCGTGCGTCTCGTTCAATCCTTCGGACTCGGTGGCGGCATATCACTGCACCTGGTTGATGGCTCGTCATCCTGGGATGTGTTACATGCGGACGCATCGACCGGACGTGGCGCTGCTATACAAGCCGGATACGCGATTTGAGATCGGCGGCTCTCATGTTCTTTCGGAGGGCAACGCGATCACGCTCGTTTCGGCGGGTTACATGGTTCATGTTTGCAAGAAAGCAATGGAGGAACTCGCGTCGGCCGGAATAAATTGCACCTTGATCGACGCCTATTCGTTCCCGTTGCGCAGCGCACCGATTCTCGCGGCGGCCGCCAAGACCACAAACAAAATCCTGACCGTCGAGGACAATTACATCGGCGGGCTCGGCGGGGCGGTGGCGGAGGCGGCGGCGGAGCACGGAGGCGTTCGCGTGTGGTCGATGACCTGTCGAAAGATTCCGAAGAGCGCCCGGACGACGGATCAGATTATGGCCTATGCCGGGCTTTCGACGGCGGACGTTATGAATCGCGTCCGGGCGATTATTCGCTAGCCGCCTGTGACGGATTCATGATTACACTTGCGGCCGCAAGCCGGTTTCCAAATCTTCGAGCGCCGGCGGCCGACGGTGCATGGCATCGTTTCACTGAGCGGGAACGTCTTGTATCGTGACGCCCGGGGGCGCTTTGAATTTGAAACGATCCGCCGGAAAGACCGGGTTCACTTTCACATCGGTGGTGGTCGATTGCGTGATGATTTTTCCATCTTTGTTGTAGGCCGTTGACGTGGTGCCGACGCCGGTGGCCTTGTCGAAGCGCAGGACGACTCTCGCCGCGTCCGACTGAGCCGTCGGGTCCTTTGCGATCATCTCGATGACGTAGCACTTCTTGCCTTCGACGGTTTCCTCTGGTTTGAGGTGGAGCGAAAAAGTTTTTTCCCGTTCCTTAAAGCCCTTCAAAATGTCAAAAGGGCTGAATTCCTTGGAATGATCGAGCTTTTGCCGCAACGCGGACTTCATTTCTCCGACCTCAGAATAGGTATAGGCGTATTGACCGTCCGTAACGGATAAGACCTTGGAAGTCATTTTGTCTTCGCGGTCACCGGTCTTCTGGACGACAGCGGTCGTCGATTCAATTCGCGAAAGGAGCGTATCGCCCTTTCGCGTTACTTCAACGGATTGATCGCTCTCGCTCTTCATGTTGACACCGGACATGTTCATCTCGCTCACAACGTGGTTTTTGTAAGCGAGGGACTTGTGGGCTGACATGAGTTCTTGAAGCTTCTTTTGGACCTCCTCCAAGCTCTCCGCGAACGCCGCACCGGAGAGGAGGAAGACCACGGAAAGGGCCATCGTCCCTGTTCGAATGATTCGAGTCATCTTGAATTTCCTCTTTGTTGAAAACGGTTTTCTGGTCGGCTCAGGATGATACGCCAATCTGTGTTCAGGTCCATGCCACACAAAGAGATTGGCGGCCGGGAGCGGCCTGTAACATTCGTCAATACAACAGGTTATAGTCAGCGCCCTAGGCATTTGAATAAGTGGTTTTCGCGATTTGGGATGTTAGACGCTGCCTGTAAGTTCTTGCACATTCACGCTTTCGATAAAAAGTCGGTCACGTTATATTTCTCCATCGACCGTGGCATAGGGTCTTTGCGCATGCCGATTGTGGATTGCTCGTTCTGGACGTGAAGGTGGCATCCAAGATTGTACCCCTCCTTGGGGTGATCCACCGATTCGGCGGCCTCATGGAATTACACATTACCAAAACACGGATCAACGATCTCAAAGGGGCAGGATGGCGGTAGAGACAGGGACGTTTCGTCCACCTGACTGCAAACGCGCGCTGGCGATCGCGGTCTGCACCGCGCTGGCTTTGACTTCGACGATGGGGCTGTTTCAGCTCCATCCCGGCGAGGGGAATCCCGCCGTTCCGGTTCAGACCGAGGGGCGAGTCATCGAGCGCGTGGAGTTTCAAGGGCTTTCCAGCGTCGATGCGGCCTATCTTCAAGGCGTCGTGCGAATCGCGGCGGGGGCGACGTGGAATCGCGATGAAATCGCCGCGGCCTGTGCGCGTTTGGCAGGCACGGGAAAATTTGAAGGAAACCCTTTCGCCGAGGCGCACGAAGAGGACGGCAAGCTCGTTCTGGTGTTCGTCGTCCAGGAACGACCGTTTGTCACCGGCGTCGATATCGTCGGCAACGAAAAGTACAAAACAGCAGACCTCCTGAAAGAAATTGAGATTTCGACCGGTTCACCGATCAGCGAATACCTGATCAATCAGGCCAGGCAGCAAATTATCAGAAAGTACAAAGAAGGGGGCTACTATCACGTGACGGTGGATGTTGACTCCGACGTCCTCAAGAACGAGCGGCGCGTGCTTCTGCGCATTTCGGAAGGACCGCGAGTCAAGGTGCGAAAGATTCTGTTTGAGGGAAACACAGCCTTTACCGACATCACGCTACGCAGCAAAATCGAAACGTCAACGTACATCTGGCTATTTCGAACCGGGGCGTTCGATGACGAAACGGCCGAACGCGACGTCGCCTCGCTGAAAAAATGGTATGTCGATCGCGGTTATCTCAATGTCCGCGTGGGCTATCGAATCGAACTGGCCGAGAACCAATCCGACTTGACCTTGATCTTCCAGATCGAGGAAGGGCTCCTGCATACCATTAAGAGCATCCAATTCATCGGCAACATCATCTACGACAATGACCGCCTCGCGTCGGTGATGCAGTCGGCCGTCGGCATGCCGATCGACGCTGACATCCTTAAGAGCGATCGAGACAAGATCCTCGCCGAGTATGGAAGGGAAGGATACATCTATGCCGAAGTCACGACGACGCACGTCTTCGACGAGGAGGACGGATACGTCAATTTGACGGTGCAGATCAGCGAGCACGAGCAATATCGATTTGGGCGGATCGTCATTCGCGGAAACGAACGAACGAAAGACAAAGTGGTCCGCCGCGAGCTGCGCTTTTACCCGGAGCAGCTCTACAACACCGTCGAGGCGAAGGCGGCCGAGCAGCGCCTGGTGGAAACCCGCCTTTTCTCCGAGGCGACCATCACGCCACAAGGGGAGACGCCGGGCGTGCGCGACGCCCTCGTGGACGTGACCGAGGCGGAGACCGCGACAATCCTGTTCGGCGTCGGCGTGACCAGCAACAGCGGACTGGTCGGTTCGATCTCGATCGAACAGCGAAACTTCGATCTATTCGATTGGCCGCGGAGCACCGGGGAGCTGTTCAAGGGTAAGGCGTTTCGCGGGGCGGGACAGGTCCTACGTTTGCAATTTGAGCCGGGCACCGAGCTAACCCGCGGGCGGATCGAATTTCGCGAGCCGTACCTGCTCGATCAGGATCTGGGGCTCGGTCTCGGCGGTTATATCTTCGAGCGCGGGCGCGACGAATACGATGAACGTCGGATTGGTTTTTACGCCAGCCTGGATAAGCGAATCCGCGAAGGTTTGTTGAAAGGATGGGCCGCCGAACTGGCCTCGCGGTTTGAATCCGTCAAGATCAGCAGCGTCGATTGGCTGGCCGCGAAGGACATTCGCGAGGCCGAGGGCACCGGCTTTCTGACGTCGCTCAAGGGTACGCTCGTCCGCGATCGGACGGATAGCGCGTGGCTGCCGAGCAAGGGCAACAAGATCAAAGGTTCGTGGGAACAGGTGGGCGCACTCGGCGGCGACTGGTTCTTTGGCAAGGCGACCGGCGAATACGAACATTATTTCACGTTGTACAAAGACACCTTTGATCGCAAACACATTCTACAGTTCGGTACGACAATTTCGCAGATTTTCGGCGATGCACCGGTCTTCGAGCGGTTTTATGGCGGCGGCATCGGGTCCATTCGCGGCTTTGAGTTCCGCGGGATCAGCCCGCGGGAAGGGATTCGCGACGATCGCGTCGGCGGCGACTTTATGCTGCTCACCAATGCGGAATACTCGTTCCCGGTGGTGGGACAAACGGTTCGCGGCGTGACATTCTTGGATATGGGGACGGTGGAAAAAGATTTCGGAATCACGACCTGGCGGGCCAGCGTGGGATTTGGCGCTCGCATTTACATCAAATACTTTGGTCCCATTCCCCTGGCGTTTGACCTCGCCTTCCCAATTGCCAAAGACAGCGACGACGATACGCAAATCTTCAATTTCTCCTTCGGGACAACGTTCTGATCAGGGTTCAACGTCCGGCGGCATGGCCATCGGCGGCCTGAACGGATGCCCCGTCAGGATGGGGCGCATTCTTTTCATTGGGCAAGGGAAGGCGCAGGCGGATTTGCGTACCTTGACCGACCTTTGACGTGATGGAGATCGTGCCGCCCATTTCGGTGACAAGCCCGTGGACAGCCGCGAGGCCCAGACCGATGTTGATGCCTTCGCCGCCGAGTTCGCCCTTGGTGGTAAAAAACGGCTCGAAGAGATGATCAAGCGATTCCTCGGGGATGCCGCAGCCGGTGTCGGCGAGGACGATCACCGCGCTGTCGTTCTCATTTTTCATTTCAATGGTCAGAGTCCCGCCTTCGGGCATCGCATCCATCGCGTTTTGCGCGAGGCTGTCCAGAATGGAGGTGAGCCGATTGGATTCAAAGGGCCCCGAGGGGATGGCATCGATTCGCGCCACAAGGTTGACGCCGACCGACTCCGTCTGGCGCTTGAGTCGCTGGATGAACCGGTCCATGACCGGGCCGAGTTCGCTCCATTCGTCCTGCTGATTCTCCGAAGCGGCAAAGGCGGAGAGTTGCTTGGTGATGCGCGTGGCGCGGCCGATCGCCTGGGCGAGCAGGCGGAGCGTTCGGCGTAGTTCTCGGGCGCTGTCGCTGGGCAGGGCGTAGTCGATGCTCGTCATCATCCCGCCGAGGATGTTGTTGAAATGATGGGTAATCGCGGAGGCCATTTTGCCCAGCGAGGCCATTCGTCGGGTCTTGGCCAGTTCCTTGGAGAGACGGCGTCGTTCGGTGATGTCGCGGATGCTGGCCGAGGCGCCGATGCATTGTCCGGCGGAATCGATGATCGGCGAAGCGATGAGAACCAGCGTCCGGCGAGGTTCATCGCCGAGCTGGTAATGGATTTCCATCTCGTTCGAGGATTTTTGAGTGAGGGAAGCGTCGAAAAGACGGCGGGCTTCGTCGCGCTCCGACTCCCGAAGGATTTCGAGAAAGTCGCGGCCGCTCATCTGTTCCGAGGTCTGTCCGAAGTAATCCGCGGCTTTTTGGTTCCAAAAGACGATCTTCAATTGAGGATCCACGGCGACGAAGATAAACCCCAGGCTTTGGCAGAGGTGCGTAAAGAACTGATCGATTTGCGTCGCCATCGGTCTTACGAGCCGCTCCGGGTTTCCTTATGATCGG
Organism: uncultured Planctomycetaceae bacterium; assembly: GCA_964414585.1. GTDB lineage: Bacteria > Planctomycetota > Phycisphaerae > UBA1845 > UTPLA1 > DATEMU01. Next base: position 31,541 of record CAYPXR010000028.1, on the reverse strand, counting down.
TCAACGAGCGGATCACGGGGCTGATGATATAGATGCTTTCCCGCCATGAGGGATCATCGCCGGCGTTTTTTGCTTCACGTTCCAGGAAAAACGGCCGTCCCAGATAAGGTAGATCGTACACGATATCGCCCGCGCCGAGAAGCAGAAAGCCGCCTTCGGGTATTTGCGCGGTCAGGACCACGTCGCGAAAAACGTGACGACGCTCCTCGGGAACTTGTTGCGCCGCGCCTTCGGGGGACATGACCCAGCGTGGGGGGCCGGGCGGCTCCTCCAGCGCCGGGATGACTTTCAGCGTGACTTCGTGAAGATTGGTCGTTCGCATCTCGAAGGAGACCATGAGCTTGGCCTTCGCACTCTCGAAATCCATGCCGCGAAGGCGGCCTTGAGGGTCGTGAAGGAACAAAGCCAATCGCGGGTCGCAGGCGCCAAGTTCCAGTTCGATCAGTTTGTTGGCATCGGGAACGGCCTGATCGGGCACGGCGCGGAGATCCACCCGCTCTCGCATGACGTCCAGGGCATCCAGGAGCGGCTTGCGATCGGACTCACGGCCGACGGCGGCGCGAAATCCGTTGTCCGCCAATTGCTGGGTCATCGCCGCGGTCGGGAGCGGGCCGGGGACTCTCTTCCAGATTTCCGAGTCGCCGGTGAACGTGCCGCGCGGGGCGGAGATGCGGAGGACTTTGAATTCGACGACGAGCCGGGTCAGCGGGCGGTCGAAGATCGACGATTCGAGGCCGTCGCTGTTTCGTCCCATCTGGGGACGGTCGTCGAGATCGAGACCGGCCGTGGGACTCACGGGCCTGTTCGTTGTCGACGGACATCCGGAGAGAAGGACCATCCAAATGATGATGATCGATGAGCGCAAGCTAAATCTCGCGCCGTCAAGATGTCGTGTCTCAGAAGCGATTTTTGGGGACATCCGGTCTCACAAGACTTTATAGAGAGACACCGGCCTGAGGTCAATTCGCTTTGGCGGGACCGCTACGCGCCAGCTTGCAGAGGATTTCGCAACCGCGACGGATATTCTCGTCCGTCGTCGCATAGCTGATTCGAAAGTGCGTATCGACGCCCGAAAACACATTGCCGGGGATGACGATCACGTCACGCGAAAGCGCCGTTTCGCAAAACTGATTGGCTCCTGCAAACGTCGGCGGGACCTTGGGAAAGACGTAAAATCCGCCGCTGGGGCGGACGAATTCGAAGCACGGCTTGAGAAGTTCGCAAACCAAATCGCGTTTCTTCGTGTAATCTGCGGCGTGATTCGAAACATCGGTCTCAAGGGCGGTGAGCGTGGCCACCTGGGCCATCGACGGCGCGCAAACGTAGGTGTACTGGTGCAGCTTGGTCATCTCCCCGATCAGCCACGGCGGGCCGGCCGCATAGCCCATTCTCCAGCCGGTCATGCCATAGGTCTTGCCGAAGCCGCGCAGCACGACGGTGTTCTGGGGTGCAAGCGAAAGCGGGCAGGGGTTGGGTCCGTCGTAACAAAGCTTGTCGTAAATCTCATCGGAGATGAGCAGGATCTTGCGCTCGCGGGCGATTCGGGCGGCGGCTTCCACTTCCGATGGGCTCATGACCCGGCCCGTCGGGTTGCCGGGCGAATTAATCATCAGCGCTTTGGTCCGCGGCGTAATCGCGGCTTCGATGGCCTGGGGGCGGAACGCGAAGTCCGGATAGCACGATACGGGCACGGGCCGCCCGCCGACCAGGTTGACGAGATGCACGTAGGAAACGAAGTAAGGATCGCAGAAGACGACTTCGTCACCGGGATTGACGACAGAAAGAAGCGCGAGAGTGAGACCGCCGGAGACGCCGGAGGTGATCAGGATCGAATGGTCGCCGCCGTAGATGGTTTGAATATCGTTGGTCAGTCGCTCGCGGAGGTCCGGCCAGCCGGCGCTGGGTGTATAGCGGTTCTTGCCCGCCCGAATCGCGGCGATGGCGGATTCCTTGACCGATTCCGGCGCGTCGTAATCCGGCATCCCGATGGATAGATCGCAGGGATTCTTGATCTTGCCGGCCAGTTCGAAGAACTTGCGAATTCCGGAAAATTCGACCTTGCGTGTTCGTTCGGCAAGTAGCTTGTCGGGATCCATATCCATTGAAGCCACGATCGCGCCGACGGCCAACGGGTTATTACTTCTTCGCCGCCGTCTTTGCCGGTGCGGCCGCTGCGGCCGGAGCGGCTCCGGGCGCCGCCGGTGCCCCTTCCGCCGGACCTTCTTTCGCCTTCTTGGTCTTGCCGCCGACCGCGACCTTTCGATGCGCGACTTTGGGAAGGCCGATCGGGCGATCGCCGGGCTTGAACTTCTCCTGCTCGGTGAGCATCTTGATCCGCTCGGCGCGGGACAACACGTTGCGGTGCCGCGAGAGCGACGCCTTGCTTTTCAGTGAACGGTCCATGGACATGACAGAATACTCCTCGTTGCGATCAGACCGGATCACCGGCCCTCGTTGCCGAATAACTTACAAACAGGCAGCCCTTGAATTGATAACGGCCGCCGGCACTACGATATTCCTGACCGAATTGTTCGATTTTCCGTTGAAAGGCGGAGCGTTCCCTGGCTGTGGCCTTGCCGGGGGCGAAGCCCTGCTCGGCGAAGAGCACAAAACCGTTGCCGCGCTTCCTCGCGAACGTACGCACGCCGCGCTCGCCGAGGAACTGGCGGACCGCCGCGACGTCGTTGGCAAGCTGGTCGCCGCTCCGCTCACGGGTGATGCGGAAGGATTCGATTTGAAGGTAATTCAAACTTTCCGGTGCGCCGGCGGAGGCGGTCGATTCGGATGAATCGTCCGTGACCTTGGCGGGCTTGTTCGCGCTGACGGAATTTGAAGGCTCGTTGGGGCGCTGGAGCAGGTGCGACAAATCCGGATTGGTGATCGCCGCTTTGGAAGGAGCGTGATTGGCCTTGACGGCCGACGGTGGCGGCAGCAGGGGCGACGATACGGGTTCCGGGTTGTTCGCACGGGCGGCGACCGGCGGAATACGGCTCGCGGACGATCTCTGCCCGATGATGTAGCCGCCGAGCGCGATGGCGGACACGACGCCGATGATCGCCACGCAGGCGGCGGTACTCAAATTGAACACCAGCCGGCCATTGACGGACGAAACAATTGGGGGACGGTCGGCATCGGCAGACGGATTGAGCGACTCCGTGGTCGAAGGCAACGACTTCGGCTTCGCGGCCTTCTTCGCAGGGACCGGAGCATCCTGGACCCGCTGTTCGGCCAGGGCCGCGGCGGCCTGTTCCTCCGTCAGCGGCTCCGCGACGGATAGAACCGGAGCGGCCACCTTGCGCTGGAGCCAGGACGGCCTGGGCCGTTCGCGCGGGCTCTGCGCCACCGGCGCCTTGCTCATCACGTCGAAAAGACTGGGTCCTCGTCTGCCGGGTTTCACGCTGCTTCGCCCAATGCTCGGATAATCGTTTGTCGGCCTCATAAGGCCTGTACGTACAGGGTTACGATTGAGTTTGGTAGGATAACGGATATTCCTGAAAACGCAAAAAACACCAAAACGGCCATAGGCCGACGCCTAATTTGAACCGCTTTTTAGCAATGCAAAACGATGTCAGCAGCAGACTTGGCGGTGACATTGCCGACGATGGCGGCGGGCCAGGGGTGGCGCGATGCAAGGGCCTTGAGGGCCTCGTCGGCGCGCGTGGGGGAAACGGCAATCAGCAAACCGCCGGAAGTCTGGGCGTCGGAGAGGACGCCGACGAGCGGCTCGGAGACATTCTGCGACTTGAATCGTGCGCCAAGCGATTCGAGCGTGCTTTTCCAGGCGCGGGTCAGGCTTCCGCTCTCAGCGAGTTTCAACGTCGGGCCGATGAGCGGGACCGCGGAGGCATTTAGTTCGATCGTCACGTCCGACGCTTCGGCCATGCCCGCCGCGTGACCGACAAGACCGAAGCCGGTGATGTCGGTCACGGCGTGCGCGCCGACCGCGATCGCGACGTCGGCGGCCGCTTTGTTGAGCGTCGTCATGATCGCGATGGTTTCGGCGAGTTCGTCCTGCGAAATCTTGCCGCTCTTGGCGGCGCTGGTCATCACCCCGGAGCCGATGGGCTTGGTCAAAATCAGCACGTCGCCCGGTTTGGCGCCGCGATTCGTCATGAAGCGATCGGGGTGTACGGTGCCGGTCACGGCCAGGCCGTATTTGATCTCGGTGTCGCGGACCGAGTGACCGCCGACGATGACCGCGCCGGATTCGGCGACCTTGTTCGCGCCACCGGCGAGGATTTCATTGAGAATCTCGATCGGCAGGTCCTTGTCCGGGAAGGCGACGATGTTGAGGCAGGTGATCGGCGTCGCGCCCATCGCGTAGCAGTCGGACAGGCTGTTGGCAGCGGCGATCTGCCCGAAGGTGAAGGGATCGTCAACGAGGGGCGGAAAAAAGTCGGTCGTTTGCACGATGGCCAAATCATCGCGCAGCTTGTACACGCCGGCGTCGGAAGAGTGTTCGGCCCCGACGAGCAGGTTGGGATGTTTCGTGGCGGGTAGGCTGCGCAGAACCTGCGCAAGAGCCCCGGCGGGCAACTTGCCGGCTCAGCCCGCGCACGACGCATAATTCGTCAGCCTGATGGGTCTGCCGGGGGCCATGGGAACTCCGTGAATAGGGAATAAGGGAACAGGGATTACGGGATTGAGGAGGAGCATTTGGCAGAGCGATCTGCCGTCCCTAAATCCCTTATTCCCTCAATCCCTTTATCCCTTGTCCTACGACGCCATCGTTTGGGCCAGGCGAGTTTCCAGTGGGATGAGATTGTCGCCGGCCAGCGTGACCCACTGAAGCAGCTCGGTCATGGAAGAGACTTCCTCGACCTGCTCGCTGACAAACCACTGCATGAAACTGCGCGTGGCGTAGTCCGTCTCTTTCTCTGTCATGGCGACGATTTCGTTGATCTGCGCCGTCACGGTCAATTCGCTGTCCACCGCGGCCTTCACAATGGCCTTGGCATTCGGATAATCGCCTTTGGGCTTGTCGATCGCATCAAAGACCACCTTGCCACCGACGTCCTTGATGTAATCAGCGATTTTCAGGGCGTGACCCTGTTCTTCGACGGCCTGCTGCTTGAAACGCTGGGCGAAGATTTTGAGTCCCATCGCGTCGAAGCAATAAGACATCGCCAGGTATTTGTGCGAGGCATTCATCTCGTTGGCGACCTGTTGATTGAGCCGGTCATTCATTTTCGCGGTGATCATCATGGATGGCGTCCTCCTGGAAGTTTAAAGTCATTGAAACAATTAGACATCATATGTTTCGTTCATCGTCCGGGCAATGAGGAACCGCCTCCATGTCTTCACCGCGGGATACTCCCTCAAGGACTAGTAGGCGGCGGCGTCGAGTCGGAGCGTCGGAACGCGGCGAGGAGGTAATACCGGCCCGGATGGGCATGTTCAAAAAGACGCTCCGCGCCGATCTTGGCCGCCAGGACATCGGTCCAGTGCCGTGCCCCGGCATCGACCGGTCGCTGGTGAAGGTAATGGACCCTGAAATCGGGATGCTCCCAGATTCGCGATTCGTTTTTCGACCAGGGCTTGAGAATCGTTCCCTTGGGCGGAGGAACATTGGGATCGCCGTTGGCGCCGAAGACCAGCACGATGAATTCCGGCTTTCGCTTCAGGACATATTCCGGGTCGTATTGCTTGTCCATGAATCGGCCGAGGCTTTTCGCAATCGTCCGATCCGTCAGGCCGGTTACGTCAAGAATGTTCTGATCGATGCACAAATAACCGACGATGCCGATGTCCATGAGCGCCACGGTGTCGCCTTTTGCCGCGACGCCGGAGAGGAGCCATTGGGCGAGCGCCTTGTGGCCGGTCTCGTATCCGCGGGCACGAAACTCGACGTAATTGTAAAAAAAAGTGCGATCGCTACTGTGAAAAAACCATAGCAGGGGGAGTGTAAGGAGCACGAGCGCGGGGCCGAGCCCGCGAGGCTTGTGGATGATGAAACCTGTGATGCGACACCAGCCAATGGCCACAATGCCGGCGACGGCGGGCAGAAAAGGCATGAGCAACCGCCATCCAGGCATCCAGTCCGTGCCGGTGACAAAGGGCAGCGAGGCTCCGACGGCGGCAACACAAAAGAGGGGAAGGCTTTTTCGGCGGGTCGATCCGGAAAAGAGCCATCCGATCACGGCGATGCCGACACCGATGCCATAACGATCGAAGAAGGGGTTCAGAATGCCGTGGCCGATGTACGAGGCGTCGGCGATTTTCCAGAAGCCGCCGGCCTTGGCGTAATAAGTATTGGGCAGCCATTCTCCGTCGTAGGCGATCACTCGAAATACAACATGGGCCATGAAGACGCCCGCGACAATGAACGCATCAATAAGCAAAGGCCGTAGTCGAACGCGGAATGGAATGGCGGCGTCTCTCTTGGCAACGTAAAACTGCGCGAACCAGTGAATTGCAAAAAACAGAATACCTTCGGGCCTCGTGAGCGATGCGGCGGCAAAGGCGACGCCGGCGCCGCGCCATCGTGTTTGGTCCAGAGTGAGATAGCCGAGAAACATCCCCAGGGACACGCTTCCAGCGAACAACATCGTTTCGAGACCGCTGGTGCTGTTCAACGCATAGGCGGGAGCAACGGCGATGAGTCCGGCGGCGAGAATGGCGACGGAGACACTATGACCCGGTGAACCGCCGCTCCTCCGATCGAGTCGCCAGACGAGGAGAGCGATTGAAACGATCGCCAATCCGCCGGAGGCGACGTCGAGGCACTTTGCGAACGGCGCCGCGGAATCTGCTCCGAATAGGCCGATGACCGGCGTGAGCAGGAGCATGAGCAGGAAATTGGTATAGCCTTCGACGTGCTCGCCGATGTTGTAATAGGGTCCGCGGCCCATCGACAGAAATCTGCTATAGCGAAACGTGATGTAGGCGTCGTCATTGACGTAGGCCCAGAAGTACAAGCAGTGGGTGACATAGAGAATGAGGATGGCGAGAAGGCCCAGGCCGAGACAAATTCTCGCGCTCGTCGGCGCGGGGCCTATTGCTGGAATTGTGTATTGTGGAGCGGGGTTGGGCTGATCCCCGGCAATTTGCTGGCTTGGCAACCGCGTGCGTTTTTTTCTGTTTCCCATGGCCGGGGATGATTCTACAAGACTCGAAGCCAGAGTGCCTTGAGGTAGGCCGATTCGGGGCAATCAAGCAGAACCGGGTGGTCCGGCGCGGCGGCGGATTCGCAAATGAGTTGCAGCGACCGACGGGCATAGCGCGAAGCGCGATGAACGGTCTGCGTGAACATCTGGGGTGAGACGAGCCCGCTGCAACTGCACGTCAGGAGCAGGCCGCCCGGGCGGACGACCTGCATCGCCAGGCTGTTGAGGTCGTAGTATTTTCGCAAGGCGTCGTCCACATCCTCGCGCGTGATCGCCAGTTTGGGCGGATCGAGGACGACGGCGTCGAACGTGCGGCCGTTGGCGATCATCTGACGCAGGTAGATGAAGGCGTCGCTGTGAACGAGGCTCAGTCGGGCGTTATTTAGGTTCGCGTTTTCCTTGGCGACGGCGAGCGCGGCCTCGTCGAGATCGACGGAGATGACCTCTTTGGCGTCTCCCAGGATTTTCGCGGCCAGACCGAAGCCGGCGGAATAGCAGCAGAGGTCGAGAACGGTGGATTCGCGACAGAATTTGGCGAATCGAAGGCGATTGTCGCGCTGGTCGCAGAAGAAACCGGTCTTATGTCCGGCGGTCATGTCCACCCGATAGCGGATGCCGTGTTCCTGAATCGTCGTTCGATTCGCCGCGCCTTTCAGGGCGGGCGGCACGTGGAAGCCTTCCATTTTTTCAACGCGATCGTCGGCGCGATGGACGATTTGCCAGGTGTTCTTTGCGTCCTGGGGTCGGTCCAAACTCGACGGTGGACCAAGCGACTCGGAGATCATCGCGGCGATCTGCTCGCGGCGCTGAAACATGCCAAGCGAGAAGAATTCAAATACCAAACAGTCGGCGTATCGTTCGACAATCAGACCGCTGAGGCCGTCGCCTTCGGCATGGATGAGGCGGTAGGCGTCGGTAACTTTTTCGAGATCGAGCTGCCGGCGAAGCGCGACGGCGCGTTGAATTGAAGCTTGCCAAAAAGCATCGTCAATGGGGATGTCTGCGTGTGTGAGCACGCGCAGGGCAATCTGTGAATTCGGATTGTAGAGACCGCGGCCGAAGAGCAGCCCGGATTTGTCATAGATCTGCACGACATCGCCCGGCTTCGCGGTGGGGTCGGCGCCGTCGAGCATTCGTTGATAGATGAACGGATGTCGATTGGCCGATCGCAGGAGCACCCAGGGCGATTGGGCATTCGGCGGCGGCGGCACCGACCGTATCGACGATCGTGCGGGAGAACGCGATCGAGCATGGCGCGGCGGAGGCATGCACCCATCGTGACGGCGCGGACGACCTGTTGCAAGTGAAAGAAGCCCCCCGATGACCATCGAGGGGCTTCTTCGAGCGCTTCAGCAAACAGGTATGGTGTCGTCCCTAAACCGTCGCCTCTTCCTGCACGAGTAGCGGCGGTCGGCGGCGGCGGCGGCGCTTCTTGGGCGCGCCGGGGATTCGCATCTCGGGCTCGCGGGGCGTCGACGCGGCGGCGAGTTCGAGGGCCTCGGAGGCCGTCTCCGCGAAAAGGTCGGCTTTGACTTCCTTCCACAGCTCGGCCGCGCGGTTGAAGACACCGCCGGAGACCATGATGTTCATCGTCGGGCAGGCATTGATCTCGCGGACTTGATCGATAAGTTCGCGGACGGCCGGGGCATCGGTGGGGCGGCTGCCGAAAATCAGCAGGGTATGAGGTTGCAACTGACCGGCGAGCGAAATCGTCTCATCGTGCGGGACGCCGCCGCCAAGGAAGTAGACCTCCCAGCCGTCGGCTTCAAAGAGATCGGCGCACATCTGGGCGCTGAATTCCTCCGGCTCGCCGGCGGCACAGGTGATGAGGATCTTGCGGTTAATTGGGGCCTTTCGGTCCAGCCGCGTCTGGAGATGGTCGGCGACCGTGCGGTTGATCCGCGTGGCCATGTGCTCGGCGGCGAGGTTGATGCGGTCCTCGCGGTAAAGCTGATCGACCTTGGCCATCGCCGGCCAGAGCAGGTCTTGATAGATCGCGCGCGGCTCGACGCCCTGCTCGATGGCGCTCTTGACGAGTTCGCGGCAGGCATGGCGGTGGCCTTGAAGGAGCGGGTCGAGATACCGGTTGAGCATTTCGTTCATGGACAAGGGAGATTCTCCAGCTTGGATTAGAGACCATGCGTCCTGTTTGACGACTCAACGCCGACGCGTCCCGCGTGGCGCTGCGATCTCTGATCCGACCTAATCGATTCCGAGCCCGACATCCCGAAGGGCGACGATACGCAGATATTGCCTGCAAGCTCGCTGTCACCTGCCACGAAGCACGGGACCATAACCAGCTTGCGGGCTTTAGATAGCTTAGATAAACTGGGCAACATAGGTGATTCAATCATCGGGCCATGCCCATTTTTTTCTTGAGTCGGGCATTGCTGGCATTGGCGCGTCGGATTCCCAAGGGCCGAAAATCTGCGATGCTACGGGCCGCTGGGACGGATGCGTCCGAGAATACCTTGGTGTGCGGGAAAGCCCGTTAATGTCAAAATTGCGTGAAACGAAGAGGAAATTGCCGCCCCTGTGGAAGTGTCCCAGATGCGGTCATGAATTTGTGACGCGGAATCTGTGGCATTCGTGCAGCAGCTACACATTGGATTATCACTTCAAAGGACGCCAACCGATCCTCCGGAGAATCTTCGACAAGTGGGAAGGGGCCGTGCGAAAGTGCGGGCCCGTCACGCTGATCTCGCAAAAAACAAGAATGGTCTTCACCGTGCGCGTACGGTTCGCCAGCGTCATGATTCGCAAGAACTGGGTAGAGGCGGGATTGTGGCTGTCGAGAGAAGTTCGGCATCCTCGCCTGCACCACATGGCGAAGTACATGCCGGGCTGCTATTACCATTACTTTCGATTCGAAAAGCCGGCGGACATCGATCGGGCGTTCGGCCCGCTCCTGCGTGAATCGTACGCCATCGGATGTCAACGAAACCGCAAGGGCGGTGATAAGTGAACAAGCTCCCTGGAATAAGGCTGTTCGTCACTTCGTGCCTCATATTCACGGGTTGCGCCGAGCCGCAGCCGGCGGAGTCCGCCAGGGGAGGTGCGACATCAGCGCCGGAGTCGAGGGAAGAGAACGCTGAGATGGACGTTCGGACGGCGGTCGATCTGGCGATGAATTTCGTTCGGAGTAACGATCCCGACTGGGAACGGTTTGACGTGCAAATCAAGCGAATGCCGGACGGCTGGAAGCTCACGAGCGCCGAGACCAGGGAATTTGACATCCGGAAGCCGTTGCCGGCCTGCTGGCTGGTGACCCTGAGCGGACAGAGTCCGGGCGATGTCCAGATGGTCGTCGTGATGGATAATGGAGACGTTTCACCGCTTAAAGAACTTTTGCAGGCAAAAAAATAAAAACGCCAGCGAAGTTGTGTTTCGTGTCGGGGATGTAAGCAGCGAAGGTCTTGCCGAGCTTGCCGATGGCAAGGGGTGATTATTCCGTTAAGTTGATGCCATTTCGACGAATTCGTCGTTGGTTGTTGAATTCAGGGTACTGCCAATCCCTATCGACATCGCACAATGCGTAAAGGACAGCTTTGAGAGCACCAGGAAAATGACTTGGGCCCCAATGAATTCTCACACTAATCGCCCACTTGTGAACCGCGTGCCGTTTGGCCGTTTCGTCACGCAACTGGAAAAGCAGCAGTGCCGGCTTAATGTCATGCCATATTTCAGCAAGGTCGTTTGATAGCGATGTTTCGTTGGGATCTTTGTTGGTGTAAGGATCAAAGATCTCCCGGTACAAATTGTGCGTGCCCAAAATCTTCGCGAGCCTTCGTGACACTTTGAAGAAACGCTTCGTCGGAATAACGGTGTGACGGTATCGGCTTGTTGCTGCCTTGCGACGTTGGGCCTTCGAAAGGCCGAAGACAGGCCAATCGTCTCGGGTAATTAGATCAAGCTCCTGGCGAATCTTTTTGTTCTCTCGACCCGGCGGCAGCTCAATTGCTACTGCGAATAGGTGAGGCAATAGCTCCGCGCATTCTCGAAGCAGCCATTTTTGACGAGTCGTGCCCGACTCTATCAAATCGCAATATGATTGTGCGAGACTGACAAATCGAGAGATGGTCGGGTCTTTCGAGATGCTTTTGTATTTGGTGGCGGTACTTTTGCGCCTTCGATTCATGGATTTTTATCAAGATGATGAGCGCGGATCGGGATTTGCCAGGATTTTTTTCGCAGCCTCCTCCCGATGACGCCGGATGGCTTCTCGGAACTGGGGATGTTTCGCGCCGAGGATCATCGTGGCCAGGATCGCGGCGTTGATCGTACCGGGCTTGCCGATGGCCAGCGTTCCGACCGGGATGCCGCCGGGCATTTGCACCGTCGAAAGCAGCGAGTCGAGCCCACGGAGCGATTGCGACTCCATCGGCACGCCAAGAACGGGGAGCAAAGTCTTCGCCGCTGTCACGCCCGCCAGGTGCGCCGCGCCGCCGGCCGCCGCGATCATCACTTCCAAACCGCGCTTCTCGGCGGAAGCGGCGTATTCCAGCAAGGCGTCGGGCGTCCGATGCGCAGACAAAACACGGACTTCGTGCGGGACGCCCAGCTTTTCAAGCGTCTGTGCGGCGTGGGACATGACCTCCCAGTCGGACTTGGAGCCCATGAGGATACCGACCAACGGCGTGGAATTGGCAGCCATGCGGGCATCATCGCAGGAGAGATGAAGCTTTGCAAATCCAGGAGATCACCACAGAGACTCAGAGGCCCGGAGACGACGGATTTGGGTGGTGGGGGAGGACAATCCATCGCGCAAAAAGCCGTGCGTGTTTCAAGTGTATGCCCCAATTCCCGTCTCTGCGTCTCCGCGCCTCTGTGGTGGATCCGCTCCCGACGCGCAGGATTTGCAGGATTCATCAATTCCTCACAAATCACGGGGGGGGCGGGAAAACGATCCACCCAGTCGCAACGGCGTTTCAGGACTTTAGCTTAACCGCAGACCGCCTCGGCTCGATAAGTGCTTCGATTCGCCAGAGCGGGGCACGATCATGGATTTCGCGGCACTGGAACGCAGACGAGACCCTCGAACACAGACCTTTGTACCGATCAGCATTCTTTACGACGGCGAGGAAGACGCCACGCCGGCGCACCTTGTGGACCTGTCCTGCGGCGGAGCGGCCTGCCTGACGACGTCGAAAAACTCGCCGGTCATCGGCCAATTCGTCGATCTGCAATTCGAATCGAGCACGAGCGACGGCGTTTCGGAGACGTTTTTCCATCGCGAGAGCGGCATCGTCGTGAACATGGGCCGCCCGGAACGCGGCATTGTCCGCATCGGCATCCAGTTCATCCATCGACCGCAGTCGGATCGCGGTCTGTTCGACCCGATCGACGCGCTCGCCCTGCACCGCAAGAGCTGGGACACGAAGCATTACGGCTCTCGCTGGACCACGGCGCGGCATTTCGAAAAAAGCAGTGCGAAAGACTCCGCTGTGTTGTCGAATTAATGCCCGCACCGCGGGATCGCCTATCAGAACCCCGGCCGCGAGGCCGGGACAGGCAGCGCTGTTATTGCCGTAGGCGACTAATCCCTATTGATCATCCCCCGACACGCACTGGCGTGCGTGGTTCTGATGAGAGACAGCCACTCAAACATCTCACAGCACATTCTCACCGTCACATCGCGGCCGTATAATGGCCGCCATGACCATTACGACCCAAACACCCCCGGCAGCGCGGCGATTCATTAACGAACTCAAGACCGGCGAACTGATCCAGGATCAGGTCTTTCTCATCGCCAAAAAAGACCTGCGGACCACGACCAACGGCTCGCTCTACATCCACCTCGTCCTCGCCGACCGAACAGGCCAACTCCTGGGTCGCGTATGGAGCGCGACGCAGCAACAGTACGACACGATCCCCGAGGGCGGCTTCTTGCGCGTTCGCGGGCGCACGGAAAGCTACAAGGGGGCGCTGCAATTCATCGTCGACGGAATGCGACCGGCCGAGAAGGGGCAGTTCGACGTCGGCGATTTCATCCCCTGCACCGAAAAGGACGTCGGTGAGATGTGGGAGAAACTGCTCGCGATCCTGCGCACGGTCAAGCACCCGATGCTGCTCGCCCTGATCAAGGAGTTCGTCAAAGACGATGCGATTGTGGCGGGCTACAAGAAGGCCCCGGCGGCTATCGCCAACCATCACGCCTTTGTCGGCGGTCTGCTCGAACACACGCTGAGCGTCATGGAACTGGCCACGCGCGTCCTCGGCGAAAAGGACGACTCCACCAGCCATTACCCCGAAGTGAGCCGCGACCTCGTCCTGACCGGCATCTTCCTGCACGACATCGGCAAGACGGCGGAGCTGACCTACGACACGAACTTCACCTACACCACCTCGGGCCAACTGCTCGGCCACATCACCCAGGCGGCGCTCTGGATCGACCGCAAGGCCGGCGACGTCGAGTCGGCGACGGGCCAGACTTTCCCGGAGGATTTGCAAAACGTCCTCACGCACATCGTCCTGTCGCACCACGGTCAATACGAGTTCGGCAGCCCGAAACTGCCGTCGTGCATGGAGGCGATCCTCGTGCACTACCTGGACAACATCGACGCGCGGCTCAACATGGCGCTGACGGCGATCAAAGACCCGAAAGACGCGGAAGGAGACTGGACGGGCTACGTTCGGGCGCTGGAGACGCGGGTGTATAAGGGCGACGTGATGGGTCACGCACAAAAGGGCTGATGCGACAAGAGCAGCGCCAAGCTCTCCTTGTTGACGGCCTTGTGAAGACAATTTGCAAGGTCCGCACATATCATCGCGTCAATTACTCAAGGAGTCGAAGATGAAATCAAGGCCAACTTCTTCAGATCGAAATAATCTGGATCAACTGGGCCGTGCGAAAGAACAAATCAGCGGATTGTCAGATCTTTCAAAAATTGTGATAGGAGTGGCTGGGAGCGTATTGGGGGTCATAACTCTGATCCTCTTGGTGGTCTATCGCTCAGAGGTTTGGCATGCAACCATCATTTTGCTTACGTCAATTCTGGTTTTCGCATTTCTGGGTGTGCTTGTATTCTTTTTCGTCTCAGCATCGCGGCGTCGCCTCAAAAAGAGTAATGCTGCGAACCAAGCGATGTTCGAGGCTGAGCTCGCGGTACGCAATGAACGCTCCGCGCTCCTGAAGGCTGTCGAAGACGGCAGAGTCGCGGCTCTTACCGATCATGGTGAACTTCTGCTGCGAAATTCTGAGACATTATGGTTTCGGTGCCCGGCTACTATTGCTGAAAAAAAAGATGGAGCAAACACGGGAAACCTCTTCGTAACGTCGATGCGAATTGTCTTCGCATGTGGTGAAAACCCAGTCGAAATACCGGTTAGCGAAGTGAACGCGGTAAAGCAGCTCCCAGAGGGGTTGCAGATTATTGGCAGAACCGCTGGTCGAACTCAAATGTTTCGCGTAGGAGATGGCGAAATGCTGGCGGCGCATATTAGTCGCGCGGTTCGAGCATTTCACCGGCAGGTTGACGTTGGATTTGAGAGGGACGCGAGTCGGCACATACCCCAGGATGTGAAGACCGCCGTATGGGAACGTGATAGGGGAAGGTGCGTTCAATGTGAGGCGAGCGATTATCTAGAATTCGACCACATCATTCCACACGCTAAGGGAGGAGCAAGTACCGTGCAGAATGTGCAGCTACTTTGCAGACGATGCAACCTGAAGAAGCGTGATGCAATCTAATCGCGGTGCCTGAACTTCGAGTCGCTCCAGGACGTGAGAACAACGTGGCTGATAAGTGGTCATGGCTCAATGACAGTCCGGCTACGAGGACCAGCCCTCGGCTCATTGTCATTTCGCCGTTAGAAAGTAAGGAGCGTGTGTGACTCGGATTCGGCGGACTAGGAACTTGCCGCCAGCCTATCAAGCTGCTTGCCCCAGTACGCTTTCATCTTCGCGGCAGCGTTGGCATCGGCAAGTTTGTTGTGCTGCACCGTCACCTGGCTCTTGCCGCTCTTGGTCTTGTAGAAATTCACTTCGACGTTGGTCTTGCCGTCGGGCCAGGTGATGCGAATGTATTTGTTGGGGGTGGCGCTGCGGATCGTAAGGGCCGAATTGTCCAACCATCGGCTTCGGCTCTTGGGGTCCTTCCACGCTTTGAATAGCGTTGTAAGCGATACGTCGACAGTCTTACTGCGGCTGATCTGATAGCCGGACGTCGTCTCATGCACCTTTCGCAGACCGCGAGCGCGTTCATACTCGACGGTGACCATCTGCTGCCACCACGGCCGCGAGCCTTTCTGCTTGCTCACGACGGCGACGATCTGCTTATGATCCATCTTGCGACAGCCCGCACGGTCGAGGATGCGGAACCATTCGCCCCAACCCTTGCCCGTCGCCGCCTTGACCGCGTCGTCGCCGATCTTTGCCGAATCCTTGGTCTTTGCCATTGTATGCCCTCAAAAAAATTTTACCGCAGTGGCACAGTGACAACATGATAATGGAAACAATCTCAGTCTAAGTAAACCCCAACATCCTCCGCGCCTCGGTTTCTCTGTGGTGAAACCTCTGGCCACTACTTGTCCAAGTCGTACGCCACCTTAAACCACTTCTTGACGTCCGCGTCGATGTCGCCCGGCGAGCTGACCTCGATCCGGTGAGTAATCCGGTCTTTCTTGGCGAGGCTGCCGGTGTCGATGACGCGCTTCGGCAGCTTCCCCTTGTACTTCGTGAGGCACAGCCCAAGGTCGATCCGCGTCCGCGAACTCGGCTTGATCTGGGCGAAGACATGATTTCGATAAAGCGGCACGATCGTCTGGCAGGGGCAGACCTTCACGTCCTTGCCGAGGCCCTTGCCGAGCTTGATCAAGGCGTCATGCATCGGCCTCAAACCGGCCTTGCCGCCGGCGTACATGTCTTCCACATAGTTCGCGGCGGCTTTCAGGTAAAGCTTGGGATCGGAGTCCTCGTTGCCCTTGCCTTCAGCCCGCTCGGCAAGCCACCATGCGGCGTTGGTCCCGAATCCGTGGTTGGCCTTGAGCCAGTCGCGGCGCTGCGCTTCTGTCTTCGGGCCGGATTTCTTCACGAAGGCGATCCACTCCTCGAGAGTTCGGCCGGTCTTGGCCTTGAGCGTGGCGACCCAGTCCATGACCATCAAAACGCCGGGGTGGACGCTGTAGATCGACGACGATATCGCGGATTTGGCAGGCACGTTGAGGTTTCCTTTCGGATGCCGATTGCTACTGTGAGCGGGCGTTTCCATGGATAGAATAACCCACTTGGCCGGACCGCGCAAAGGGGTCGCGTCACCGGCGTGGAGAGGTGGCCGAGCGGCTGAAGGCGACGGTTTTGAAAACCGTTGACGTCGAAAGGCGTCCGGGGGTTCGAATCCCTCCCTCTCCGTTCTTTGAATTTGCCGATTGGATCGTCAGTGTAAATTGTTGTATCGCAGCGGGTTAAGTTAACCGGAACCGAGGGGATGGGGGGAAGAGTTTGACCCTCTCTGCAATCCTCGATCCAACTTTAGAACTTATTGGATTGCTGAAACCTAAGCGGCTCTCTCGATTTTTGACTTCGGGGTTGCCCTCAAACTGCCCTCAAAACGAGAATCGCAGTCGCTCCGTTTCGTTGGCCAATCGAGTTCCGCCGCCAATGCCAGAATGTTCTGTTGGCTGTCGTCATCGTGCAAGTGGTATGAAGCAGCATGTCATTGGGAGCGGTGCATGTAATCGATCTCGGTGATGTCGACATCTGAGTATCCGAGCAAAGTCCCGGTTGCAAAGGCGAGATCAACCAACGCGACTTGATACCCTATGATGGCGGTAATTTCCCGACTTTGCGCTTCACCAAGCTCACCTAGGGCCTCAAACACCTCACGCATTGTTCGCTTGCCTTGTTCAAACTGTTTCAGCTCGGCCTCATAGTTCGTACCTGATGCGACTACAGTCTGACGAGCTGCAAGGATTCGCTGCCAATTCTGATTGAGCACATCAACCGCATCATAAACTTCCTGGCGGATTGTCAGTTCCTGGGCATCGCGAACCGCGAGTCGCTTGGATCGTTGTAGTTGGGCCCTGCACAGCTGAGCTTTCCGGGCCTCGTTGGTCAAAGGGATTTCTCCTCGAATCCCGACGCCGAAACCGCCTCTGTCGAAGCTCCACGAGTTTTCCCATGCCGTGCCCAGCGAGCCACCGCGATCCAACAATCCGTATTCGAATTCCATGGTAATGAGGGGCAACACCTGATTCTTGGCGAAGTCAATCCGAACCTTGTCGGCCATCAGATCCAGCTCGATCTGCAGCATTTCCATTCGGGTCGCGACGGCTTCGTTCGACAGCCTGTCGGAGTCGAGAAGAAACTGTACGAGGACAGGCTCTGTTTGGGGTACGAGCAGAGTCGGCGAGTTGACGGCAACGTTTTCGATGTTGACGACCGTTTTCAGCTCCCGCTGGGCAAGCCGGTCGATCGTCTGAGCAACAATGAGGTTTTCCCGTTGTTTGGCGACGCCGACTTCCGCACGAACCACCTCGATTTGTGCTGATAGCCCTTCTTTCGCCCTTCGCTCAACCTGCGCCAATTGCTGACTGGCGAGCTGCATCAAGCGTTCGCGCACCTCAAGCTGTTTTCTCGCCGCATAAAGTCGCCAATAGGCCTTCTCTGCCGCAGCCAGAATCTTGATTGCGACCAGTTTCGTCTGCGCGGTGGTTGTCTTTTCCCCAAGCCGCGCGATGCGAATGGAGGCAGCATTGGTATCGAGACCTGCGTTGCGCAACAATGGTTGGCTGAGGGAGAACTTGGTGCCGCTCAAGCTCTGATCAGAAGGTATCGGCGAGAGTTTGTTATTCTGGTCGAACGCCTGCTTCAGACCTGCACTGCCGCCTGTCGGAAGCGGAAGCGATATTCCTGCGCCGACCGCGACATCCTCCTTGCGTTGGGGAACTTCCGTGACCTTGGTGAGATTTCCATCAAGGCCCCCTAAATACTTGCTCAAGGCCTTTTCCATCGCTTTTCCAGCGAACTTGTCCACCTTGCCTTCAGAATCGCGAAGCAGTTCGTATCCCGTGATGGCACGATCAATAGGAGACTTCTGCTCCTTGAGCTGAACTGTCGGGCCGTCCAGTTCCGGAAGGTCCGCTTTCTCATAGGCGGCCCCGACAGATATCGTGGCATCGAATTTCGCCTTCTCCTCGCTGACTTTCGTCCGCGCGATCTGGGGTTCGAGGACATATATGTTCAAATCTAGGTTGTTTCGCAGCGTCTGGGTTCGGAGATCTCCAATTGTCAGCGTGAGAATTTCTGGCGCTTTGTTTGACGCAGGCGACGGCGCTCCACCGCTCTTTTTTAGATTCTCCATACCCTGCTCAACCGTCAGCGGCCTCTGTGTGGCGCGATCTTTCATCCGAGTCTGAGTGATCCCGTGCAGTCGCTGATCGATGTTTCGCTCAAGATCGTGATCGAGACTGCCGTCCCACATTGAACAGCCACCGACGCCTGCCAACGAAGCCAGGAGCAGGATACGAGGGATTTCCCGTCGAACTCTGTTCAGGCACCAGGAACTTTTGACTTGATGGATCGACCGCCGGTTCATTTCGGCCCCTTGGCGGCGTGCCCGTCACTCTTCGGTTCGCTCAAGGAAATGACCGGTGGAAACCCGTTGATTTGTCTCCAGGCCTCGTATCCCAATCGAACTCGATTAAGCAGCACCCACCCCTTCGTGCGAACGCCCTGCCGCAGGTACCGCTGATCAGGCCAAGCGGGTTCATTCGGATTCGGGCGGATCAGAACACGGAACTGGCCCATCCCGTTGTCCGTTGTATCGATCAGGTCAATCAATCCGCCGAAAGTGCCAACCGCCACGGATGGCCACCCTACGAACTGAACAGCGGGCCATCCTTCGAATTGCAATCGAACGTGTGAGCCGACTTGCACGAGCGGGGTGTCGTTGCCGTCGACCCACAGCTCCACAGCCCGATCACTTGTTTGCGGCACGAGAATCATGAGCGGATCTCCCGGCTTGACGATTTCTCCGTCCTGACTCGCGATGAGGCGAAAGACGGTCCCGTCGCGGGGCGCGAATACGCGCTGGGATCGTTGCCGCGAGATGCCGACGTCAATCTTTGCCAGTTCTGCCCGAGCCTTCTGAGCGCTCGCCTCGGCGTCGCTGAGGGTGGCGCGGGCGGAGTCGATCTTCGATTGACCGTCGGTTCGCGTGCGCTCGAGGTCTGACTGCAGCGCGCTCAAATCGCCCTTGGCCGCTTCGAGCGCAGCCACAGCGCTCGCCGTTGACGTCCTCGCCAGCTCAAGATCGCGCTCCGCGACTTCATACTCACGGCGGGAGACGATTCCGTCGGTCAGCAGATTCTTGTGCCGCCCGAACTGAGCTTCAGCCGCCTTCAGACTGGCACGTGCGGCGTCGCTACCGGCCGTTGCGCCCTTGACTTTTTCCTTGGCCATTTCTACACGATACTGGGCCATCGCGACTGCCAGATCGCGTGTGGCAATCAGGTTTTCGACCTGCTGCTCGTAAGACCGCACCTTCTCGACGTTTGCCCGGTAACTGTCATGAATTGCCGCTTTTTCTTGATCGAGCCGCGTCACCAAGTCGGGGTCGATATCCGAGATTTCAACCAGCGGATCGCCCTTGATGACTGTCGAGCCTTCCTGGACCCACCATCGAACGACACGCCCTCCGATGGGTGCCTCCACAGTCTGCTGCCGTTCAAGCGGTGCATAGGCAACGACGCGGCCTACCCCCGGCACGTTTTGCTGCCACGGTACAAATATCAGGAACACCGGCAAGAGAAACAGAAACACAGCGAGCAGCTTAGCCGACCGTTCGATCCATAAAGGACGGCGCACCAGCTCAAACGCCGAGGTCTCGACCGAATCTCCAGGTGATGCCGCGTAACCGTTATTCATGTTCTCTATCTCAGCTGGCCTTCGTCTGAACTCCCCCTGCCACCTCTGGCCCGCGGAATTCGGTCAGTCCACCATTGCCGTCGAAGCTCAACACGCGGTCGAATCCCTTCGCTGTTTCAGCTTGTTTGGTGAAGGCGATAAGTGTCCATTTCCGATCGTCAGCCAGAGTGGTGGTGAGGACCCGCTGCTGTGCCTCGGGATCAAGGTCGTCGATGATATCATCGAGCATGAGCAAGCGGGGTTGTCCGACAATCGCCCTCGCCAGCATTAACCGCTTGGCTTGCCCCGCAGAGAGCGGGGCAGCGTTGTGCGCCAGCCTCGATTGCATCCCATCCGGGAGTTCCATGATTTCGTCGAGCAATCCGAGCTTCTTCAGGGTCTCCCGGATTTCAAGGACCGACACCCCTGCGCGCCCTATTCGCACGTTTTCCTCAATGGTCCCCTCGATGATTTCCAACCCTCGAACGATGGCGAGTTGCTTGCGAAGCGTTTGCAGGTCCAGCTCACGGATGTCCATTCCGTCAAGTTCGACTCGGCCTGCCTTCGGCTGTCGAAGACCCAAAAGCAGATCGGCCAGCGTGCTTTTTCCCGAACCATGGCGGCCAACGATACAAACTCGCTGACCGGAAGCGACCTTCAGATTCACTTCTTTCAGCGCGGGGCGCTGTGGCGAGTATGAAAACTCAACGTCGATGAGGTCGATCGCGGCCGGCTGGTTCGGTGGCTCATATTGGTGTCCGTAGCCACGTTCCACGGATATGCTCATGAGTTCGCCGAGCTTCTCACTGGCTGCCACCATATCGTAAAAATTCTCCAGTTGTTTTCCGAATTTTGAGAACGACATGAGTACGGCCGAAACGATGAGTTCGGCCGCCACAAGTTGGCCCAGCGTCAATTGGCCATTGATTACCAGCCATCCGCCGAGAGTAAGGAGCGCCGTCGCCGCCAGCGCCTGCAACGCGATGGCGCCTACGATTTGCCTGAAAACGACCGAAAAATGGGTGCGGCGAGCCTGAACATACTCGACCGCTAAGGCATTGGTGCGCCGCTTGGCGAATTCGGGCGCGCCAGCCAGCTTGAAGACGACGGGATAGTGGGCGATTTCTTCCAACACGGCGGCCACGGCGTACTTGCACTTAGATTCCTTGATCGCGCTACGAATCGCCCCTCGACCGAGCACGATGATCACAAAGGCGATGCAAAGAACCAGTGCGAGGTCAAAGGCCAAAAGCAACGGGTGGTAAAATGCCAGCATCAGGAGTCCGATCAGCGCCTGGAGTACCGTGGATGCCCCGTCGAGAAGGAGCGAGGCAGCAACCTTTTGGACAGTGGCAATATCGAAAAAGCGATTGACCAGCTCTGGCCCGCGCTGACGGTCGAAGGACTCAACACCCACCCGTGGGAGCCGTTCGGCCAAGTCCGCCGCAACCCGGACGAACAATCTCCGCTGGAGAATCTCCACGACATAGATTTGCATCACCCGGATAGCACCGGCCAGAGCCAATAATCCAAGAAGTAAAGTCCCGAGGACGATCAGTGGCTGCACCAGACCCCCGAAAGACACGAAGTTCACGACGGCCTGTACGATAATTGGCATGGCCAGCGACAGGGTCCCTGCCGCGACTGAGAAAAGGAGCACGAGCCAGATGTCGCCTCGCTCCGGGGCGAGTATCTGCATGAGCCGACGAATGGGGGCTGGACGATCTCCGTCCGGCCCTTCGCGCAAAAAGTTGGCATCCGAATTTGAAAAGGAAAACATGAGCGCAAGACCTTGCTATGCCAGTTGCGAAAGAATCAAGTGTTGTGGTTCCGGCGCCTTTCGATCTGCCGCAAAAGTCCACGGGACAGTCGCTTGGCGGCACGGGTGACGGCGCTTTCGAATTCTGAGTCCGTAACTTCCGACATGACCGCGCTGGCTCCCTTTAAGACGGCGTGCATCTTGCACTGCTTATCCAGACCTCCGCGAGGCCCATTAAGATCAGTCAGGTGCACCCTTACGGTGCTGACCTCGCGCTGAAAGCGGCCAAGGGCATAGGACAGACGAAGCCGAACAAGCTCCCTCAATTCCTCGGGCACAGTGAAGTTTCCGGCGGTAATTTGAAATTCCATGACGAATCTTCCTTAAGCGTGGTGCCATTCAATCTCACAAAACAATACGTAGCGGGCAGCATAGAGAAACATAGATATTTCTCGTTTACATATTGATTTTTTCAAAGTATGCTGACAGGATGGATTGGCTCAATTATCATCACCTGCTTTACTTTTGGACTGCGGCGAGCGAAGGGTCTCTCACGGCGGCGGCAGCCCGACTGCACCTTTCGCAGGCGACAATCTCCGTTCAAATAAGCAATCTTGAGAGGGCCCTGGGGGCGAAACTCTTTTCGCGAGAGGGCCGCCGATTGCGTTTGACGGACACCGGTCAGATCGTCTTTCGCTACGCGGATGACATTTTCACTCTCGGGCAAGAACTACTCGACACGGTGCGGGGCAGACCCATCGGGAAACCGATGCAGCTGCACGTCGGGGTCGCCGATGTCGTTCCAAAGCTCGTGGCTTACCGGTTGCTCCTGCCCGCACTCTCGGGCCCAGAGCGTGTTCGCCTTGTTTGTCTTGAAGGGAAGCCAGATCAACTTCTGGCACGGCTCGCTCTGCATGAGCTGGACGTCGTCGTGTCCGACGCCCCAATTGCAGCGAACATCCATGTGCGGGCGTTCAACCACCTCTTGGGCGATTCGGGCGTAAGTATCTTCGCAACAAAGCAGCTCCAATCAAGGCTCCGGGGGCGTTTTCCGAATAGCCTGGCTCATTCACCGTGGCTATTGCCAACTCGAAATACGGCACTGCGAAGATCGCTTGATCATTGGTTCGATACACATGGCATTCGACCGGACAACATCGCCGAATTCGAAGACAGCGCTTTGCTGAAGGTCTTTGGCCACCAAGGCAAGGGTTATTTTCCCGGGCCGACCGTCATTGAACGCGAAATCTGCGGCCAGTACGACGTGGTCGTTGTCGGCCAGATCCCGACCATTCGGGAGCAATTCTATGCCATTTCAGTTGAGCGAAGAGTACGCCATCCCGGCGTTGCTGCGATCACCGAGATGGCCGCGAAACGCCTTTTCCGCACAATCCAAACGTGAACGCAAACGCGACGGGGATGATCCCAGCAAACATTCTCTTGGGAAACCCGGGTAACCGGAGCACGAACAATTCTCGCTAGCTTTGGCCTACGCCCTTCCCTGGTTACGCCCTTCTTGGGGACAAGCGCTCGAACGGGAAAAGCGAACTTCGGAATCCTAGATGAGTATTCGTTCCTGCCCTCAAACTACCCTCAAAACGCATCACGAGACGGTAAAAAACCGTGTAGGAACAGAACAACTGCGAGACGAGCGAAGTCGTTGTCGTTTCTGAGGTTCGACGATAAAGTGAGCACTCGGAAGAGGTTGCAAAAACGGGGGAGATTGATTCCCTCTCTCTCCGGTTTGTTCGATGATACGATACAAGCTCAGTTTGCCTGACGGCGCTGTACGAGAGCCGGATTTTCGACCGATCGACATACGCTCTATGGTGGATAGCGAATCAGGAAAAACGAGGCGCGCTCGATCGCGACGCCGCCATCCCAGTCTCCCGCCAAAGCCGCCTCCTGACGTATCTTCCTCGCCGGTCAGTCCCCTGAAACACGCGATGAAGATGGTCGCCGTTTCATTTGTGATCTCCATCGCCGTCTTCCTGCTCACCAATGACATCGTTCACTATCGGGAGTGGACTCTGGATATGGACTTCAATACCTCGGCGGTGGAGGGATGGTCATGGATGAACGGCCGCTTGGATATGCTCTACCTGGGCGGCGACACCGCGAGGGTCAACGACAAGACGTATAATGTCTTCCCACCACTTTTCACCATCATCTCAGCGGCCGTGTTTGGGGTCGCTCATATCTTTACGGGGGAGTATTTATTTCCCGACTGGGTCTTCACGCTGATCATTCTCGTTCCCTTGGTTGCGACGGCATCGTGGGCATTTGTGACCTGCACCGGTTCGTGGTGGAAGGCGAGCCTGCTGGGCGTGCAACTCATCGTGGGAACGGCGTTGCTTCCTCAGTTGACCGCTTGCCGGCAGGGATGGATTTGGCAGACTCACCACGTTTTGTCCGTAGTCGGATTACTCCTGATCGCCGGTGATTGTTTGGGTAAGAAACGGCTGTGGCCTTCCCTTTTGGGTTTGCTGATCGCCGCGTGGACGCGTCAACTCACCATTCTCTTCGCGGCGCCACTAATCTTGATACTCGTGCGACAGCGTGCCCAGTGGTTGGGCACGGTCCTGGCGATCGCCGTCATTCTCGGCCTGCCGATGACGCTGAATCTGTTGAAATTCGGCTCGGTGTTCGATTCCGGCTACGCGCGAATCTATGAGGGCCGGAGTGATGCGGTCGCCTTGCGGGCCAAAAGCGGCCTATTTGCGATTAAGTTCTTTCCGGAAAACTTCTATTACATGAATCTCTGCGTGCCGTTGTCCCGGAAGGGCGGCGCGCTGCACGTTGAAGCGGACGATTGGGGCGACAGCATGTGGATCGGCACTCCGGTCCTTCTTTATGTGTTTATCGCCTGGCGGCAATGGTGGCACGATCGCGCCCGGCGAATTCTCCTGCTGGGCGCCACCCCCGTCGTGCTTCTGCTGCTGCTTTATCACAATACCGGCTGGCTTCAGATGGGCCATTATCGATTCAGCCTCGACTTCATCCCGATCGTTCTGGCCGTGATCGCGCCCTTCCTCTGGGGCCGGTGGCGGACGCCGTTGACGATCACCCTTTTGATCTGGAGCGTCATTTATTTTCGTTGGGCGTCGGGACTTTTGGGCCCCGTCGTCACCCAGCCTCCGATGGGCTGACGGGGCCGTCAAACGTGAGACGTTCGGACGATCGGAATCTTCCATCCCCCGTACTCCCGCAGTTGAGCAGGGCTGGGGATGTTCTGTTCTTCGTTCTGTTCTTCGCGTTTTGGCTGACTCACGTCACGACCCTCGTCGTCTTCGACAAATGCCGCACGTTTGATGTCTTTCGCGACATCGGGGCGGCCGTCAATTTCCAGAATGGTCAGTGGTGGGGCGATCCCGCTTTGAAGGGCGAGACGCCGTGGTATCCGCCGCTGAGTCCACTGGTCGTCGCCGGCGTGTCGAGCGTGACCGGCCTGTCGCCTGGCGACTGCTATCGATGGTCCCAGCTGGTTCTGAATTGGATGATCCCCGTCGGGCTTTATTTGATCGTGCGCCGCGCATGGGGAACGCGGGCGGCATGGGGAGCGGTGATCGCCATGCTCTTTGCGATGCCATGGTGGCAAACGCATGTGGCAGCCGGACAGCCTTCCTTTCACGCGGTCATTGGCGGCTGGATTGCATTGGAGTTGTACGCTCAGACCCAGCGACACCGTTCGATTCGCTGGGCTGCGGTCTGCGGCGTGTTCCAAGGTCTGGCATGCCTCCACCACCCCTTGGTTCCCATTACATTGACCGCCGCATTCGCCATTCATGGTG
The DNA here is from genome assembly GCA_964414585.1 of uncultured Planctomycetaceae bacterium. Lineage (GTDB taxonomy): Bacteria > Planctomycetota > Phycisphaerae > UBA1845 > UTPLA1 > DATEMU01. Next base: position 6,041 of record CAYPXR010000028.1, on the reverse strand, counting down.
CCTGGGAAATATTGCGGTTGCGCCGCGAGACCGGCGCCCTCGAACCACTCCGGGCTCAGTTCGTGCAAACCTCCTGGGTCGTCGGGCCCGCTGTGCTCATCGGTGGCCCGCTCGTTGCCTTGTACCAGCACGGCCCGGTGCTTAATCCCGAGCCGCGCGCGTACCTGGCTCCGGAGATGCTCACGTCGGAGTTTGCCCTCCTCGGTTGGAATCCCTGGCTATGGGGCGCCGGGCTCCTGGGGCTCGTGTGCGTCATCCGCCGGAATACCTGGCCGGGTCGACTGCTGGTCACAACCCTCATGGTGTGCGTCATCGGGCAACTGCCCGCCTACCTGCGCACCTTCGGTCCGACCGCTCTGAGGAATGTGCCGATGGTCGTGCCGCATCAATTCCAGATGTATTTTCAATTGGCATGGCCCATCTGCATCGGCGTGGGACTGGACGCCATCGTGAGAACGGTGGCCGCCCGACCAAACATGCCGCGCCGCCGCATGTGGTGGTCCCTTGTGCTCACGATGGCGACCTTCGCGTTGACGGGGGCATGGGGGCTGGCACATGCCCGGTCGAACATGCGTCGGCTTCTGGTGCCTGTTGACGTCCTGCCGGAGTCACAGGCTGCTGTCGAATGGATCCGGACTCACACTGACATTCAGGATGTATTCTTATGCGATCCGCCGATCGCATTCTTTTGGCTGATTCCCGAAACGGGCCGAAAGGTCTGGATGTTGCCACCATGTCACAGCAATCCGCGAGTGGATTGGAACGCTCACCTGGCGACCTTTACGCGGTTGGGGACGACCACGTCACCCGCGGAGTTTAGTCAAGTGGCCCGCGCCGCCGGTATCAAATATGTCCTGCCCACCGAGTCCTGGATGCCGCGGGTCATCAGCGACCCGAACCTTGCACGGGAAACTGTACCGAAGTACCTCCACGTCGTGTACGAACTTCCCGGCCAGGTGATCATCCTTCAAGTCACGGATCCTCCGTAGGAAGGGATTCGCCGGTTTCAATCCACTCCAAAACCGACCTTGGCGGGCCACGCTGGAGCGGCTCATGGGCCCAACAGCGCATCGATAAACGGTTGGATGTCGAGTCCGTTCGCGTAACCGTCGCTGGTCAAATCGGCCCGAAGGACCGCTGAAGGATTGGCATTCTCATCGATCAGAATTGCCGCGAACAGCGTCGCGTCTTGAACGTCCACGTCGCCGTCATCATCAAAGTCGAGCCGCGCGAAGGGCACCGTCAGGATGACCGGCGTAGGCAGAGAGGCGTCCGCATCATCGGCGGAATAGGCGAACGCATCCTCGCCCGCGAACAGCGGATCGGGTGTGTAGGTCAGCGAGCCGTTGGCGTTCAATTGCACGACCCCGTTGAGCGGTGCCGCTACAAGCGAAGCCATGAAAGCATCACCCTCGATGTCCGTGTCGTTCCCAAGTACGCCGGGCGCCTCAACGGACAACGGCCCTGTGGTTGCAAAGGCGTCCGGCGTGGTGATCGGCGAATCATTCACCGCCGATACGACCACATCGAAGGTCTCGACCGCCGACAGTGTGCCATCGGAAACCGTGAGCGAAATCGTCGCCGTTCCCGATTGATTCGGCTGCGGAAAGATCGTGAGAACTCGATTTCCATTCGGCATGCCGACGGTGATGTCGTTGTCGCGAATCAGCACGGGGTTGCTGGACGACGCCGTTACGATCAAATTCGCCGAGGGCGTGTGCGTGTCACCGACGGTGAACGAAAAAGGCGCCGTGGCCGTGTCTTCGACCGTTGCTTGATCGCCGATCGGACTGATGGTCGGGACGGAAGTATTATTGAAGATGGCCGTGAAGTTTTTCCCCGTCGAATCCGGGCCGACGGAAACGGGATTGGAGAATCCGGCAGGACCGACGGCGTAATTGTATTTGTTCGCACTCATCGTGTAGCTGCCTGCCGGAAGATTTGTCAACGTGTACGCGCCATCCGAATCCGTCATGGTAAATGGTCCGGAAGTGGTCTGCACCTTGACGTCCGCGAGCGGCTGCCCGGATTGTAGGACCTGGCCGCTGATTTGAAACGTGCCTGGCGTGCCGACGGTAATGATGCTCGACTTGCTCCCCGTTCCGCCCTTCATGTCCGAGACGATGCAGCGCACGCGAAATACGCCGGCCGATGTAAACGTGAATGCGGCATTCGCACTATTCACGCTGGCGAAGGTGCCATTTCCGAAATCCCAGTAATACGCCAGCGGGTCGCCATTCGGATCGGAGGCGCTCGCCGTGAAGCTAACCTGCGTCCCCGGCGCGACGGTCGTCTGGCCGGAGTTGATCGATGAAATCGTCGGCGACTGATTGCCGGGAAAGGGACCGAAGTTGACGACAACATCCATCGACTCGGGCGATGTACCGCCTTTGCCGATCGGTGTCATGAAAAGGCCCGACACCGAATCCGACAACGTCTTGCCGATGGCCAGCGGGCAATCGCTTGTGTCCGGCGACGAGCCGTTGTGAAACGTCTCCGGAGTTGTGTCGATCAATTCCGGTCGACCGCCGGTGCCCGCGAATGGGCTCCAACAAATCTCCACGCCGTTCATCAGCCACGAGTTGCCCGGCAGGGCCTGTCGAAAATCAATCCAGTAATCGTGGCCGTTTTTGTTCATTGTAATCGCATACTTGTTTGCCGCATTCAGCATCGGCTGGTCGTACGCGTGAATTCGATAGGTTCCGCTCGCCGTCACTTCCGTCACTTCATCGTCGGGTAGCCAATGCAGGCGATTCTTGGCGTAGGCGGTGTAGTGCGATCCCGGGTAAATCGGTGACGCCCCCATGACGTCAAACATGTTGCCGTAATTAAGGTCGGTGCCGGGACCGAGGGGGTTCGTCGTCGTCGGCCGCCATTGATCCGCGTGTCGCAGCCCCAGATTGTGACCCAACTCGTGTTCGATGGTCCCCTGAAACGACATCTCAATATTCGCACCGCGATTGCAATTCAGCGCGCTGTTTCCGCCTGTCACGTGCGGCTCCCACAACAGGTCGAGATCGAACGCGTCGGGATCATAACCGGCCGCCCGTGCCGCATTGCGTCCGTCCTCGTGTAGTTGCTTGAGGCTGTCGCGACCGACCTGCGGATCGTTGGGATCGGTCGGATAATCCGCCGCCGTCGTGGGAAGATGCAGGACAGGGGTCACGGTCGGAAGAATTCCGAATTGTCCGTACGAGTTTTCGGTGAAATACTGACTTGCGAGGTTCATCACATCCGTCGCCTGCTGAACCGTTGCAATCGCCGGCGCATTGGGGAAATCCACAAGCATGACCAGTACGGACTTCTGCCCAAGCGTCCAGGTCGCCGGCACGTCGGGCGGAGACAGAACCGGGTCCATCACCGGATGATCCAACACCGGGACATCGACGCTGGCCGTAGCGCTGCCGCCGTTACCGTCGGATACCGTCACGGTCACGGTGAACGTATTGATGGATCCGAATCGATGGGTGGCGACGGGACCGGTAGCGTGCAGGCCGTTATCGAAATCCCAGGAATAGGTGAGCGCGTCGCCGTCCGGATCGGCTGCGACGGCCGAGAACGTCACCGGCACTCTTTGATAGGCCGCGCTCGGACTGGCTTCGGGACCGGCCAGGATGAATGGAGGATTGTTCGCCGCGAACGCCGGCGCGGCGGTCGAGCCGCCCAGAACGACGATGGCGTACCACAAGATTGAGAAACCGCGTAACGGGCCCATTCGCAATCGTCCCCTCTTCCAATTGGCCATCGGATTCCATGCGAGGCCCATGCAGTCCACAACGTGGCGAGGGGATGAATTATTGCAGGTGTCGACAGGGGAGAACCTGAAATCGCCTGACGGGGCTGATAATCAACGGCCCTCTCGCTGATACCGAAAATATGAACTAGCTCCCGGCGGTGGCTTGAACGCTGAGGCGCGTGGGCATCCACTTGGACTGGAACATGCCGAACGCCTTGCGGATCAAGTTGGTGCGCAGGTTTTCGATGAGGTGCAGGCCGAATCGTTCTTCATCCCGCGGCGCCTGAACCTTGGCCATTCGTTTCCAGCCGACGTTCATGCCGTGAATGAAAGCCGCCGTCGTCAGGCTTCTGGTTCGCCAAAGGGTGCGCAGCGTCCGCTTCCAAACCCAGTTTTCACGCGCGGCGATGTGCCGCAACTCATAAATCGCCTCGTCCAGTCGCTCCGCGGTCATGTTCCGCGGGGTATACACTGTTTCGACAAAGGTATACCGCTCCCAATCCTGTGGATAATTTGTTGCGAAGATGCGCCCTTCTTTCAAATATCGATCATACATCTTCGTGCCGGGCAAGGGTGTGAGGTTGGTGATCTGAATCGTATCAATACCGACCTGTACCGCCTGCATCGCCGTCGTCGCCACGGTGTTCTCGTCGTCGGCGTCGGCCCCGATGATGAACCCGCCGAAGACGGAAATGCCCTCGCGCTGAAAACCGCGCACAAGCGTTTGATAGCGCTCCAGGTTCTTGCGGTTGATGCCCTTGTGGAAGTCCTTGAGGTTCTCGCTGTTGAAGGTCTCGAAACCGACCAGCATGCCGACGCAACCGGCCTCATGGGCCAGCGATAGCCCTTCGGGGTCGTCGCCCATGTTAATCGTCGTCTGGCTGAACCAGAGCTTGGGGGCAAAGCCGAGCAGCCGTCGAATCGCGGGGACGCGCTTGAGCATGTTGGCGACGGGGCTGCGCTTGTGGCCTTCCTTGATAATCTGACGAAGCAGGTCTTTGGCCCAGAGGGCGTGCTTTTCACCGACGCCGAAGAAGTTGTCATCCACGACGAATACAAACGGCTTGGTGGTCTTGAACCACTCGTCGATGACGTCGGCCATCGGTCTGCGACGGATCGGTGCGCCGTTGAATTCGGTCACGCTGCAATACTCGCAGCCGACGGGACAGCCGCGTGATGTTTGAATCGCCGAGACGTCGTACTCCCCGTTGATCGGCTGAAGGTCTTGCCGCGCTCGCCCGTGCCGCCCGTTCTCCAAATCCGCCAGACTGCCGCGATAGTATTTTTCCAATTTCCCGGCAGCCGCGTCGGCGATGATCTTCGGAAAGATGTCGTCGCACTCGCCGATGGCCACCGAATCAAAATGTTGGATCGATTCCTCCGGCATGGCGGAGGCGTGCGGTCCGCCGATGATGCAGGGGATGCCTTCGCGACGGCATTGCGCGGCGATTTCGTAGGCACGCGTCGCGCCGCTGGTGTAAGACGTCACGCCGACCAGGTCATAATGGCCTCGGCGGACTTTCTCGTCGGTGCATTCACTCCCGAAGAGTTCGTCGATGAGATCGACGTGATGCTCCGGCGGCGTGAGCTGGGCAAGAACTTGCAAGGCAAGCTGTGGAATCTTGCTCCCAATGGTGTGATAGCCTTGTGTCCGTCGAGCGATAGGGTTGATTAGGGCGATGCGCATAAAATGACATCCTTTTCATCGGCGGCAACCGCCACGAGAGCTACTCTAGCTGCCCTGACCCGAATTAGGAAGCGTTTTCTCGCGGATTTCGAGCTGCTGTTTTTGGGACTGGACATTTCCCGGGACGCTGCTTACAGTCCTGTCCGGTTGGTTCGACGACCGAGCTTTCAGGCGACGTGACGGGTCTTACGACTTTTCGCTCCTGCATTCCTCTCTCGCGCACCGTGCCTTTTGGTCCGAAGCGTCGGACTCTTTCACTTCAACCCTGAAAGTAAAACAAACCGGGTTGATCGGCCCAGATTGTTAGGAAATGTACGATGGGCAAAAAGTTGTATGTCGGTAATCTGGCTTTCAGCGTCGGCGACTCTGATCTCCAGGAATTGTTCTCGCCGCACGGTAACATCCTGAGCGCTCAGGTCATCATGGATCGCGACACGGGCCAAAGCAAAGGCTTTGGTTTCGTGGAATTCAGCTCAGACGGCGAGGCCCAAGCGGCCATCGCCGCGCTCGACGGCAAGGACCATGGCGGCCGCGCGTTGAAGGTCAACGAGGCCAAGCCCAAGGAAAACCGCAGCGGCGGCGGCGGTCGCGGTGGATTCGGCGGCGGCGGCGGCGGCC
>CAYPXR010000027.1:0-18944 GCA_964414585.1 uncultured Planctomycetaceae bacterium | reverse complement strand
GTGGGGGCCGGCGAAGGCTTGAGGCTTGAGGCTTGAGGCTGGAGAAACGGCCGCCGAGGTGGGGGCCGCCGAGGCGAGGGCGGGGGAAAATATTTTTTTAGGCCGAAAAAAGCCGGAAAAAGGTGAAAAAACGGGGGGAATTTTCACTTTGGGCGACGGCATTGCAGCATCCTTGGGCGGCGACCAGTGGTCAGTGGCTAGTGACCAGTGACCTGTATCGCGAGACCGAACATTATCCTAACAATGTAGCGCGGGGAATGGGGAAGTAAAGGGGGATTTTTGCGATTCAGCCTACGGCGAGGCGACTCTACGGCGACTCTACTTTCAGAAAATAGGCGAGTTTCCGACGAAGATACAACGGTTCTTTGGTTTGCGATCGGAACTCAGGGCCGGGACGAAGCCTCGAATTCGCTGTTTGTGGAATGAAGAGAACGCCCACTGTTGACTTTTCCTCCCCGCTTTGTAAGAATCGAGATGTCGGCGGCGGAGCCGTCGCAAAGCCTTGTGACGGGCCAAGGATGAGTTATCCGTCTCAAGTAACAGAGGCGTTTTTCCGATAAAGTGTCGATGCGCCTCGTTCAGAACGCGTGATAACTCATGAGCAGAAGATACGAAAAAAAAATCAAGAGGCGGCCCGGCGTGACGCAGGGCCGTGTGGAAAAGTTTCTGTCGAAAGAAACAGAACTAAGAGACGCGCTCAAACTCTTCGACGTCAGCATTAAGCAATATGCTCAAGCGTTGACCCATCTCAATCGTCCCCAAATCATTACTACTGCATCCTCTACACCGATATAGTCATCAGGGCGTTTCTCGCTTGTCCGCAAACGCCTGCTGCGCTCCCGCAGGCACTTGCACATGGACAGTTCTAAGATGACGAATCATTGCACGATTCGCAGAGTTTTCAAATATCTTAAACGCCGTTGACATGTTGAACGTGAATCCGATTGCATAATGCAAGCCTCGCACAAGCGGCTGCAATTGGGGGTCTCCGCCGAAATCAGTAACCTTGAGAGGTTTTAGTGCATTGATATTTCTACAGTCTTCGAGACGAACCCCTTTGGAATGGGACTTGAACTTGTTGTGATCGCCGAGGTAGCGGGCCACTCCGCTTGCCAGCCTCGCCCGCTCTACGGGCCTCTTTGCTCCAAACATATATTTGGATAACCACTCCTTGACAAGGTTACGTGAGAGCTTGATTGCGTTCTGAGCTTGCTGATAAAGAGATGGAGCATATATCTGAAGAATCGGAATATGAACTGGAAGAGAGCGGGGATCGGCTGCGATTTTTTTCTCCATTGCATGGAATTGATCGATAATCGCCTGACCGGGCGCAACCACCACGGAACCGTCGCCTCGAGGAATCTGGAATTGCGGATCAATTGGACCCAACTCGCCGGATGCATCCATTAATATTTCGTCACCGGATAATGCCAACATTGTTGCTGCGCTTTTGGCAATGTCGGGGACAATGAATCGTATCTGGCTAAATCGAGCCCTTAATATTTTCACAATGCTCTCGGCCGCCTCAGCTGATCCGCCTGGACTATGCAGAAGAACATCAACTGCATTACCCGCTAATCCGTCCACGACTTCGCGAAATCCGTCTTTGTCGCCGAAATCTATCGCAACATCAGGAACTCCGCGCCCCTTGCCGAGAAAATCCGTTGCGTAGAGGATCAGTGGCCGACCAGTAAGCAATACAAGGTCAGCAATTTTTTGACGCCGGATCGTGTCGAGGGCCGCGTTATCGCCGTTCTTCACGGCCGTTTCAATTTCGACTCGTACATCGTTCCAACCATTCATAGCATTTCCATGATTGAGCCACATTTTTCGGCGAGTTCAAATTCTGTCACCCTCGCTGACCGGATCATTTGCACGAATTCGAGCATGATGAACAAAAAGGGGTGGCTCCTCAAGTTTCCAGCCGATTGCCCAATATTCTCGCCGCACTTGCCGTTCACTGAAAACAGAACGTACGATTCCCGCACATTTCAGCTCCTCGATTCCTGAATACGCGGTCCGAATACGAATGTCGTGTAATTTTCGCGTTACTGCTTCTCGAGCGATTCGATTCCCCTCGGCCGCGATAGGGTATATCGTCTTTAGGCCTCCACCAACGGAGAATTTCCACTTTGAGTTGAAAACTTGAGGTCTAGCCTTACTGGCTCGCGATATTCGTACAAACACCGCGAGGAAACCGCGTAACTCTAAAATTCTTAAGGCCATCGCAGCCAAGGAAACATCGAACTGCCTCGAGAGTCCAACGATAATGTCCCATGCCGGCGGACGATCTTGAATCCCGTGCGTCACCGAGTCCTCGGGCATTAGCAACTCAGATGCTATTCTGTTTGCGGCGATTTCCTCAGCCACATCGCGGCCATAACCGCGATGCACGCGCCCCAAAATTGGGTCGCCCTTTGCCTCGGCATATATTATGTGCCCAATTTCGTGAGCAATCGTGAATCTGTTACGACAACGCGGATTGTCCTCGCGATATCGAATAACGAGTCGATTACCCGATAGAAAACCGAGATAGCCATCGGCCGCCATTGCCGACGGCTCGATACGGACCACTCCTAATTCTGACGCGATCTTGGCTAAATCAGTCGGAACGGCGTGCAATAAACTAGGCCGGATGAGGCTTCTAGCCCGTTCAATAGCCAAATCGAGGGATGTTTGGAACCCATCCATGGTTCGCGCTCCGCTAAAGACTCGTCAGAACAACCTTCCTACCAAGAACTCTTTCCACTGTTCGAGCGTAATTGGTTGCCGAAGATCGGACCTGCCTGCAACTGCGTCTAACTGTTCTTCAACATTTTGGGTCCATCCGTCGAAAATTCTCTGGTCGGCTTTCCAAGTCTCATCAGACAGAACCGCCTCAATAAGGTTTTGCAACGACTGGCCGGCATGCTCGGGAAGCGGGTCGAATTGCAGTTCGGGAACACCGTTGGATCCCATGAAAATCTCACACTTTAGCGCGGAAGCGACTCGCATCAATTGGATGAGGGTGAGACACGCTGCATTATCGTCGCTCCTTTCAAGTTGGCGGAGCCAGTACTCGCGCACGTCGGTAAGTTCCGCAAGCGTCGCTATTGGCATTTTTCTCCGAATGCGTCCCTCAAAAATGCTTTTTCCTAGTCGCGCGCACGAAATCGAGAGACGGTGAGGCTTGCGCCTAGCCGCAGACGCCTGCGTCGCGGCGGTTATTTCGCTTAGCTGGGAGCGCAATTGTTCGCGAAATGTATCTGGACTAGAATAGCTGATTTCCGCGATGGTGGGCGAGAATGCGCCAAGAAACATCCTGCTGACCGCCGCTCCGTCATAGTGCACAACGATCTTGGGAACCGTTGCATCTGCGGCGACTTGCGTCTCTATCCCGACGCCCAAGGATGGGACATTAACAATAAAAGCTACAAGGTCCGCGTTCATGGTCCTCATGTGATCTGTGATGTAGACTTCGTCTGATGAGTGTATCGATCCTGGGGCCGTGATATCGGCTGGATCATAGACTTCGAAATGAGCGCCACTTGCACCCCTAAACTCCTCCTTTGTGATGCGCCGGATTTCCGCGCACTCCTTGGCAACATCCTCGTCGCAATTTGTAAGTGCGCTAGCGACATATACTCGGAGCGGCTCCGACCCGAAACTTTTCATATCATCCTCGCTACTGTCAAAATGTATTGAGACGGTTTCGTCATTTTTCATCCAGCGGCCCCCATTAGCAAGCATTAGGCACGCGTCAGAGCGGTCGCCTCTGTTTGATCCCTCGCGATACATAGTACGCCCCTATGGCCGCGCCCGCCAGCGGACTAACAACGTGATACCAACGATCAAACATGGCATCCACGCGAACGATTTGATCTTTATCTGCGAACGGGACAATAGCCAAGTACACTGGAAGCGAGGCAAGGAGAGAAGCTACGAGGAGGATCGTCACAATATTTGCGGTTCGCGCCTTGCCCCGGCTTATCTCCGCATCGACCCTGTGAAGAAATTGATCTGGTGGTTCCACATCGAGTGTAATTGGCTCACTTTGTTGATCGTTCATGATTCTTTCGCCGTTCCTGTTCATGTAGGACAACAAATGGGAGTTCAATCCTTGTGGCGAGGCCAGCTCCGTCTTCGGCTACGATATGAAGCTGCTCTCCTCTCTGCTTCGCGTTGACATAGATTCGAAAAATCGTCAAAGCGTGCCGAAAAATTTCAGCGACACTCAATTCCGTAATTGTTCGAAGGCGATCGACTTCTGCGGCTGCAGCCGCAGTCAAATCGACCGTAACACGACGCCCTTTGTCACTCGATTCATTTGCCATGACTTATCCGCCCTTCCCTTAATACACCGGCGATCATACGCCAGAGATACGTATATATTACGGAAATACGAATGAAAATGCAATGCGAAAATAACACAAATTTACGCAAACCTCATAACTATAGGCCGAAAAGGTAATTACAGATGCTCCGCGATCATTCACTCTTACTGGTTCCTCCTATCTGCCCTGTCTCACTAGACTCGCAAATCCCCTTGACTTAACCCCCTCGTCTGACAGAAGCACCGAAACAGCCTTTCTTTCTGACGGGCGCGGTACGGATCGTGGCGGGCAGGCAGCGGTGCGGAGGGACGCAATCGCGGGGCTGCTGGCTCCGGGGTTTAGGGGAGGGATGATCGTTTCTCGCGGGCGGGGCTCGGATCACGGCGGGGGGCAGTGACGACGGTCCTTCGCCATTGTGGGACTAGACGGGGATCAGGTCGACGCGGGGGTTCGGACGCTACAGAAAAGCCGCTTTCTCACGGGCGCGGTTCGGATTGAGAACGGGAGGGGATTGTCACCAAGGCGACTCTTCGACACGCACGAGCGGAAACCCCAGGTATGCTTGCCATGGGGCTTTAGAGGAACCCCCGGTCATTGATCGGAGGCTTAATGGGGTTGGGGATCAAGCTGTGGCGGGGGCTAAATGGTTTCGCGGCGGTAAGTGTTCGTTGCGGCGAGCGGTACGGCAAAGCCGCTTTCTTACGGGCGCGGTTCGGATCACGGCGAAGAGCCCCCCGGTCATTGGGGACAATTGTGCCCCCCGGTCATTGATCGGGGGCTAAGTGTGGCGGAGTTGCATCAAGCCGGGGCGGGGGAAACCCCCGGTGATTGACCGGGGGCTAAATGGCGCGATTGTTCAAACCAGCGGATTGTTGCGGGGATCCCTTCCTTATAGCCGACCGTCGAGTTCCAGCCTAATTCCTTTCGGGCCTTGTCGGCGGAGAAGAACGTGTCGCGGCCCATGAGCCAGACGGCGTATCTGGTGACCAGCGGGGGCTTTTTTGTCTTGAAGAGGTGGCCGAAGCATTCCATGGCGAAGGCGGCGCGGTAGGCGATTTTGAAGGGGACGCGCTTGGTGACCGGCGGCTCGCCGATGGCCTTGGCGAGGAGGTCGAAGTATTCGCGCTGGGTGAGTTCGCCGTCGTTGGAGCAGTTGTAGGCCTGACCGACGGCGGCGGGGTTGTCGGCGGCGAGGATGCAGCCTTCGGCGACATTGCCGGCGTAGACGACGTTCAAGCGGTTGTCGCCGCTGCCGAGCAGCTTGGCCTTTTTATTCTTGATCATGGTGACGAGGCGGGCGATCGTCGCGCGGTCGCGCGGGCCGTAGAGCCAGCTCGGGCGGATGACGGAGTATTTCACTTTGCTGCCGGCGCGGTGGCGTCGCCAGAGTTCTTCTTCGACGATGACTTTCGCGCGGGTGTAGTAGGACCATTTGTAGAGGTTCTGGCCGAGCGGGGCGGTTTCGTCGACGACGAGACCGGGGCGGTTGACGTGACCGTAGACGCTGATGCTGCTGACGTGGATGAAACGGGGGACGGCGGCGGCTTCGGCGGCGTCGAAGAGGTTTCGCGAGCCATCGATGGTGATCTTGACGAAGTCTTCCCACGGGCCCCAGTCGCCGACACGGGCAGCGGCGTGGTAGATGCACTGGACGCCCTGGCAGGCACGGGCGATGGAGGGTGGGTCGGAGAGGTCGCCCTGGGCGAGTTCGACGTTCTGGGTTTTGAGCCAGGCGGTGTCGGCGCCGGGCCGAACGAGGGCGCGGACGGGTCGGCCGCGTTTGCGGAGTTGTTCAACGATGTGGCTGCCGAGGAGGCCGGTTCCGCCGGTGACGAGGTTCATGGTCAAGAAACTAGTGGAAGGTGACGGCGTTGACAAGATTTGCCGGGTGGGGTTGGGGGGAACGGGAATGACGAATTCCGAATTACGAATGACGAAAAAAGAGGGAATCGGGCGGGGAGGAAACGTCAAAAGGTCAACATGAGGGGGCGGGGGGCGGAATCGCCGAGGTGTTTGGCGATCATCGCGGGGTAGCTTGTGGCGATGTGGGGTTCGTTGGCGAGACCGATCGTGGCGAGGGCGGCGTGGATCGCAGCGTCGTCGGGGCCTTCGACTTCGATGAAGCGGCCGAGTTGCGGAAGTTCGTCGAGTTCGATTTGACAAGGGCCGAGCGACCAGGTCTCGCGGCGTTTTTCGTATAGGAGCCAGGGGGTGTAGCCGAGGGCTTCGAGCAGGCGGGTCATGCCGTCGGCGGATTCGATGGCGAGTTCGATTTCTTCGCGGCGTTTGAAGGTGGAGGCTTGCTGCCGACCTTTGAAGGTAAAGGTGGCGGCGGGCGGGGGCTCGTCGCCGTCGATGCGGGTCGCGCTGCGGACGCGGAGACCACAGGCGGCGCGGAAGAGGGCCTGCTCGGCGTTGTCGAAGAGGCGGTTGGTTTCGAGGACGCGACCGTGGGGTTTGGCGCCGGCGGCGCGGAGTTTTTCGCGGAGGGGATTGTGGGAGGGGACGGCGATTTTGGATTCGAGTTCGAGGGGCATCGCAGAGGGATTGTAGTCGATTAACGCGGCGATTCGGGAGTAGCGCGAATTTGATCAAGTCGAGCGAGAAGGTCGGCGGGGAGTTGGGCATCCAGTTCCGGGGTTATCATTTCGAGTTCGAGCATGTCGCGGATGTGTGCCCGGTCTTTGTCACGGTTGGCCGTCAGCTTCATGATTAAGAGCGGGAGTAGATCGATGACGACGAAACCGTCAGGGGAACGATCGATTCTCGATAAGTCTGGGGCGGGACTGGTGTCATACGGTCGGACCTTTTCACCGGCGAAAATGATGTGCACGCCGCGGCGGACCTTGGGATTGATCTTATCGACGAAGACGGGGATGCCCTGGACTTCCGCGAAGTCGAAACCGGCTTCATCCAGCGCGGCGGTGGCCTTTGGCAGGTCTTCACGTTGGAGGAGGATGTCGACGTCGACGGTGTTGCGGACGGCGTCTTCGTCGACGCGGGCGACCCAGACGGCGACGGCGTTTCCGCCGATGACGGCATAGCGGACGCCGTGGCGCTCAAGCGCGGCGGTGGATTTGAGAAGCCGTTCGCGGACTTTTTCGACGGCCATCAGGGCTCGTTCCAGTGAGAGACCGTGCATGTATCTATTATAACCATCGGCGAGGGTCGATCCGGCGCATTATTTAACGACGAGGTTGAGCATGCGACCGGGGACGTAGATGGTTTTGGCGATGGCGGCGGTGCCGATGCGTTCGGTGACTTTGGGCATTTCCATCGCGGCGGATTTGACGGTGGCTTCGTCGGCGGTTTTGGAGACGGTCAGACGCGCGATGATCTTGCCGTTGACTTGGATGGGGATTTCTACCTGATTTTCTTCGACGAGGGCGGGGTCGAAGGCGGGCCAGGGTTCGTAGGCGAGGCTGGTTTTCCATGACGGGCCGCGGAGGCGCTGCCAGAGTTCTTCGGTGAGGTGCGGGGCGAATGGGGCGAGGATCAGGACGAAGCGTTCGGCTTGATCCTGGTGGATCGATTTTGCACGGTAGACCTCGTTGACGAATTCCATCATGGCGCTGATGGCGGTGTTGAAGGCGAGGCGCTCGATGTCTTCGCCGACTTTTTTGATGGTTTTGTTCAGCAGGCGCTCGATGGCGTCCGCGACCGCCACTTGCGTGGCGGGTTCTGATTGGAGAAACGCGGACGGGCCGCCAGTCTCTTCGTTGACGAGCATTCGCCAGGCGCGCTGGAGGAAGCGGAAGACGCCGGGGACGTCGCGGGGGTTCCAGGGCTTGCTGGCTTCGAGCGGGCCCATGAACATTTCGTAGAGGCGGAGCGTGTCGGCGCCGTATTCGTTGACGACCTCTTCGGGGTTGATGACGTTTTTCAGGCTCTTGGACATTTTCTCGACGGCGGCGGAGAGTTTTTCACCGTCGGCCTTGAGCGCGGCGGTGCCATCCTCGCGGAAGTCGATTTCTTCGTAGCCGTGGTAGGCGCCGCGCGCGTCGCGATAGGCGAAGGCGCGGATCATGCCCTGGTTGAAGAGGCGGCCGAAGGGTTCGAGCGTGCTGACGTGGTCGAGGTCGTAGAGGACCTTGTGCCAAAAGCGGGCGTAGAGCAGGTGGAGGACGGCGTGTTCGGCGCCGCCCATGTACATGTCGATTCCGCCGACGTGGGGGCGACCGTCTTTGCGCTTGGAGAGCATCCAGTATTGTTCGGCTTCCTTTGAGGCGAGGCGGTTTTTGTTCCATGGGTCGGTGAAGCGGAGGTAGTACCAGCAGGAGCCGGCCCATTGGGGCATGGTGTTGAGTTCGCGGCGGTAGGTTTTGCCGTTGCGTGTGACGGTCGCCCAATCCTTGGCGCGACCGAGGGGGGGCGACGGCATTTCGTCGCTGCCTTCGGCGACAACAGTCGGGCGGAAGTCGTCGATCTCGGGGAGCGTGAGTGGTAGTTCGCTTTCGTCGAGGGGGACGATCTCGCCGTCAGGGCCGTGGAGGATCGGGAAGGGTTCGCCCCAATAGCGCTGGCGGGAGAAGAGCCAGTCGCGGAGTTTGTAGTTGACGGTGCCCCGGCCGATTTTTCTATCTTCGAGCCAGGCGGTGATTTTCTTTTTGGCGTCGGCGACGTGCAAACCGTCGAGGAAGGCGCTGTTGATCGCGGGACCGTCACCGAGGTAGGCGTCGCCGTCGAAGTTGGGCGGCGGCTGGACGGTGCGGATGATCGGGATGTTGAAGACTTTGGCGAAGTCCCAGTCGCGCTGGTCCTGACCGGGGACGGCCATGATGGCGCCGGTGCCGTAGCTCAGCAGGACGTAATCGGCGATCCAGATCGGGATCTTCGCGTCATTGACGGGGTTGTTGGCGTAGGCGCCGGTGAAGACGCCGGTTTTTTCCTTGGCTTCGGCGGTGCGGGCGAGTTCGCTGCGGTTGCCCGCGGCGCGGACGTAGGCGTCGACGGCTTCGCGCTGTTCGGGCGTCGTGATCTTGGCGACGAGCGGGTGCTCGGGTGCGAGGACCATGTAGGTCGCGCCAAAGAGGGTGTCGGGGCGGGTGGTGAAGATTTCGAAAGCCAGGCCCTCCGCCTCGGCAGGCAGGATCACCTTGAACGCGACTTGCGCGCCTTCGCTGCGACCGATCCAGTTGCGCTGCATCAGCTTGATCGATTCGGGCCAGTCGAGTTCTTCCAGATCGTTCGCGAGTCGGTCGGCGTATTTCGTGATCCGCATCATCCATTGTTTGAGCGGTCGCTTGAAGACGGGATGATCGCCGCGCTCGCTGCGGCCTTCGTTGGTCACTTCCTCGTTGGCAAGGACGGTTCCGAGGGCGGGGCACCAGTTGACGGGGACTTCGGCCATGTAGGCGAGGCGCTGTGAGTCGACGTACTCGCGCACGGCGCGGTCGCCTTTGGCGCGGATGTCCGGCGGAATCGGAAGGTCCTTGATCGGCCGGGCTTTGTCGACGGCGGGGTCGTACCAGCTATTGAAGATTTGCAGGAAGATCCATTGTGTCCATTTGAAATAGGCGGGATCGGTCGTCGAGATTTCGCGCCGCCAGTCGTAGGAGAAGCCGAGCATCTTGAGCTGGCGGCGAAAGGTGTTGACGTTATTCTCCGTCGTCGCGGCGGGATGCCGGCCGGTCTCGATCGCGTGCTGTTCAGCGGGAAGACCGAAGGCGTCCCAGCCCATGGTGTGGAGGACGTTGAAGCCGCGCATGCGGCGAAAGCGCGCGAGGATGTCGGTGGCGGTGTAGCCTTCGGGGTGGCCGACGTGGAGACCTGCGCCGCTGGGATAGGGAAAGAAGTCGAGGATGTAATTCTTGGGCTTCGACGGAACAAAATCGGGCTCGCCGGGGTTGGGGGTGCGGAAAGTCTGGCTGGCGTCCCAGTAGGCTTGCCACTTGTCGCGGAGGTCTTTGGGGGAGTACTGACCGGACATTACGACGTCGCTGCTTTCCTGAGTCATTGCCACTCATGCCAACGACGGTGTCGAGAGAATGTCGCCGTTCAAGCTACGCGCGGCGCTCCTTAACAGTCGCGGCACTGATCGAGGGGACAGTTTATCGTAGATTTCCGTGGTTTTCGCCGACGGTTGTTGTGTCTCCGGCGAAACATGGCGGATATGAAACGTCGAGGACTGTAACTGGCGGCGGGCATTAGAGTAACGACGAGGATTCAGGCGGGCCGCGTCCACTGATGTTGCCGAAAGGCAACATCGCCGCAGGGTCGGACCTCGACAGGTGGCGCAGGGGATTCATGCGCAGACGGCGCAAGGCGTTGGCACATCCATATTTGCGTGCGATTTTGAACAGATTTGACAGGGGTCGCGAACAGGCATGGCTATTGCCCATCAGTCGGCGGTAGCACGGTCACAATGGCCTTGCCTCAATGTTGGTCCGCGGCGAATCCAGACCCAGGAGCAAGCCGACCATGGACGAGACGACCTTTCAAAACAAGTTGACGGAGCTGGTCCGCGAGATCGGCTCTTTGCCGGCGGGCGAGCGCTCCAAGTTGGAAGCGCTGGCCGAGCAGACGAAGCAGCGGCATGAGAAGCTGAAGGCGTCGGTGACGAGCCTTCATGATTCGATCGATTATCTGCGCCTGTCCATCAAGTATTTATTGTTCGATCTTGAAGCGACGCGGCGCGAGAACGAATACCTCCGGAAGATGCTGGAGGAGGAACCCGAGGCATAATCGCCTGGCCCGGAAAAGACGACACCTGCGGGGACGTATATCGTTCCTCCAAGGGGGTGTGACGCAAGAGACGATCCCGACGATTCGAGCTATTTCGAGCCTGGCATGGGGAGCCGGGCTCGAATCCGCTGACCGGGGGGAAAGCGGAGCCACGAGGGATCGACTTGTCACGCAGCGGGCCGACACACCGGCCCCGCAAACTCTTTGGAGGGGGAGGAGGGAGACACAGGCCATCGGCCTGTGTTTCTCTTTTTTTACTTTGATCGTCCTGCCGGGCGATTCTCTCATCCAAGTCGATTCCTTGATGCAAATGCGCGGCGCGGCGACGATGTGAGGTTATGCGGCCGGCTGTTGCTCGATGTCTCGTTGCGACCGTGATCCTGGGATGCGGCGGGGCGACGTGTCTTTATTCGGGGGCGGGGCCGATCGAGGCGGGCGGCGAATCCGCGCGGGCGACTTGGAATCCGGTCCTGGCGTTCGTAGCCGATTTGTTGACCGTCCCGATCCCGACGCCCGGAATTGCGGACGTCCGCGACATCGTTCTGATGTTCTTCGCCTCGGTGCTATTGGCGATCGCCGCGCTGGATGGGGCCGGCTCCGGTGGTTCCGGCGAGCGCTGGATCCGCTGGACCGCGGTGGTCACGACCGTGCTCGCGGTTCTCTCGGCCGTCGAAAACCACTCGCTGGGTCTCTCGCGCGGATGGATCGTTCAATTCGTCGCGGGGGCCGCGATGGCGGTGGTCATCGGCCGGCGCTTCTCGATGGCGATGGTGCGGCAAACGTCGATCGGCCTCTTGGTAGTCGGACTTGCCGCGATGATTTTCAGTCTGTGGCATCGTTCCGATCGAGGGCTGGCCCACGTCACTTGGCCGATCGGACCGATCACGATTTCGGCGGCGATGGCGGCGGTCTGGACCTCCGCCGCCGGTGGATGGGCCGCGGCACTGGCCCTTCGCAAAGCGCCCTGGTCCGCCGTGATCGGCAGCTTCGCTCCGGCGCTACTGGGCCTTTACCTGCTCGATCAGACCGGGCGGCGCGCTCCGTTGCTGGGCCTTAGCGTCGGATGGGCCGCCACGGCCTGGCTGGTGACGTGGTTTTGGCACCGGAAGCGCAAGGCTCGGATCGGCCTGCTCGCCGCGGCACTTGGCGCGACGGCCGTCTTATTGATTTATGTCCGGGCGCAGGCCACGAGTCCCATTCGGGAAAAATCCGGACCCATCGCGGCGCGGCTGGGTTATTGGAAAACGTCCTGGGCCCTATTCACTGCGCATCCCGGCCTGGGAATCGGTCCCGGTCGCACGGCCGTCGAGTTGACCAATGCGCTGACGGCGGATCGCGCCGAGTCGCCCTGGATTTTCGAAGGGAACTTTGATCCGTTTGTTCACAATGAATGGCTTCAGGCCACGGCGGAGTTGGGCGGGCCGGGGGGCCTGGCCTACGCGGCATTGCCGCTGGGGCTGGTGTGGATCGGCCTTCGCCGATATGGCCGCCGAGATTCCGAACCGGGAGCTCGGGATTTGGCGTGGATGCTGAGCGCCGGGCTTATCACTCTGGTCCTGACCGAATTCAGCAGCATAACTTTGCGCGGTCCGATCATGCCTATCTGGTACTGGGCCGGCCTCGGACTACTGGCCGCGCTTTGTCGGGGCCCTGAAACTCCCGTGCAGGCTCCATCCCGTTCGACCAAGGCCTGGGCGTCACGTTTGGCCCTGTCGGTCGGCACAATCCTCGGCCTGTGGGTCTGTTTCCAGGAAATCGCCGGACAGATGGCCGAGCGCAAGAAGGACGTCGGCGCGGATGGGCAGATGCCGCCAAGACTTTTTCCCGAAAAGACCCTTCACGATCGGTGGCTCGCCGCCGTGGTGGTCGGTCAGCGCGCCCAGGCGGCCGGGGCGATTGCGTCGGATCCGTTGGCGATCAAACTTTGGCGCGAACTTTACGAACTCTGGCCCGGCTATGAAGGCGTGCCCGAGGGATACGCGGACATCCTGAATCTTGCCGGTCAGCGCGAACCGGCGCTGAGCGTCGCTCGGGAGACGGTTTTGGGAGGCCAAAACCCGTACAGCCTGGACGCCAACGTCATGCTGGCGGACGACGGCGCCGACCGACCACTGCGATGCGTCCAGCGTGCATTGCGCGCACATGCGCTGGATCCCGCGCTCGGCAGGATCATCACGAATTGGATGAAGGGCGCCGGGCGCGATCCTGTCGCCGCCGGGAAAAAAGAGTTTGCCGACGATCTGGCCCGCCTGAGTCAGGTCCAGAGCGATGATCCTCACGATTTTCCGCACCGGGGCGACACGAGCCTGGAGGCCCTTCGCGTTCTCGCCTTCATTTGTTACCAATCGAACCACAAGGTCGAAGCGATTGCGTTCCAACAGTCCGCGGCGGATTGGTATCGCAAGCTGGAGGCGGCGGTCCACCGTTATCGACGAGCCGGCGACGCGGAACTGGACGCGTTCTATCAATTGGCGGTCATGTTGGTGGCCACCGCCCCGGCGGATCTTGCCGGCGCTTACCACGCCATTTGCGAAGCGGAGCGTTATGCGGTCCTGGGCATTCAACATGAAAAGGTGGCGCACCCCAATCCCGAGCTGGGGTTTGTCGGCGGCGAAGTGGTGCCGACCGAGTATCCGGCGAGACTTCGCCCGATGTGGCGATTGTCGGCCTTTTTGCATTTGGTCACGGGAACGTGGCGGGACATCGATATGCGCGTCCTCGCATCGCTTCCGCCGGAAAAGTGGACGGCGAATGATTTGAGCGCGACCAAGAAAGAGTTGGCGCTTGCCGCCTTCAAGGCTTTGGGGGATGTTCCCAGGAACAATCGCCCACCGTACTACCCCGACCTCGCGAAGATGGCGGGGATACCGGCGTCACAATTTCAACACATTCCGAGTACTCAACCATGATGAAGATAACGTTTCACGGCGCGGCGCGGGAAGTGACCGGCTCGATGCACCTGGTCGAGGCGGACGGGGCGCTGGTCTCGCTGGATTGCGGGATGTTTCAGGGTCGGCGGGCGGAGGCGATGGAGAAGAACCGGACGGTTCCGGTCGATCCGGCGCGGTTGCAAGGCGTCGTCCTATCGCACGCGCACGTCGATCATTGCGGGCGGCTGCCGCTGCTGGCGGCGCGAGGTTTCACCGGGCCGATTTATTCGACGCCGGCGACGCGCGATCTGTCGACGCTGCTCATGTCTGATTCGGCGCACATTCAGCAGGAAGACCTGCGCTATGTGAACAAGAAGCGGGCCCGGGCCGGGCAGCCGCCGGTCGACGCGTTGTACGACGAGGATGACGCGGCGAAGGCCGTGACGCTCTTCCGGCCGATGCGAATGAGTCAGGCGTTTGAGGTTGCGCCACGGCTGAAGGCGACGTTTCACGGCGCCGGGCACATGCTCGGTTCGGCGTCCATCGAGTTGACGTACACGCCCAACGCCGGGCGGCCGGTGACGCTTGTCTTCACCGGCGACGTCGGTCGCTTCGACACACCGATCCTTCGCGACCCGCAGCCTTTTCCGGAATGCGACTATCTCATCACGGAATCGACCTATGGCGGGCGGCGGCATCCGCCGACGGAGGATCTCAAGGGGCAGCTTGCCGAGGCGGTCCGCGACACGATCGCTCGCGGCGGCCGGGTGATCGTCCCGGCGTTCAGCGTCGGGCGCACGCAGGTCATTGTGTACATGCTGCACCAATTGCTCCTGGAAAAGGCGATTCCGGCGGTCCCGATTTTTGTCGATAGCCCGCTGGCGGTGAGCGCGACGGAGGTTTTTCGAGCGCATCCCGAGTTGTATGACGAGGAGTCGAGCGACGTGCAGCGCAAGACCGGCGATCTCTGGGGCTGCGAGAGCTGCACCTACGTGCGCGAGGCGGAGGAGAGCAAGCGGCTCAATACGATCAAGACGCCGTGCGTGATTATTTCAGCGAGCGGAATGTGCGAGACGGGGCGCGTGGTGCACCATCTCAAGCATTCGGTCGAGAGCCCGAAGAATACGGTGATGATCGTCGGGTTTCAGGCGGCGCACACGCTGGGGCGGCGGATCGTGGAGAAGCAGGAGCACGTCGCGATTTTCGGCGAGAAGCTAAGATTGCGGGCGCGGGTCGTCGCGCTGAACGGGTTTTCGGGACATGCGGACCGGGACGAGTTGCAGCGGTTGATCAAGCCACTGGCCGGGCGATGCAAGAAGGCGTTTCTCGTGCATGGTGAAGTCGATCAGATGGAAGTCATGCGGGGGACGATGCGCGGCGACGGGTTTGGCGACGTGTTGATGCCGGCGGCGGGGGAAAGTTTCGAGCTTATGTAAATTTCACCCTGGGGGCTTCGCGGGCGGCGGGCTCGTCGAGTTCGAAGAATTCCGCGGCGTGGAAGCCGAGCATTCCGGCGAACAGGACGTTGGGGAAGATTTGGACGGAGCTGTTGTAGCGGCCGACGGCGTCGTTGTAGAACTGGCGAGCGCTGCTGATCTGGTTTTCCGTGGAGGCCAGTTCGCCGGAGAGCTGCATGAAGTTTTCGTTGGCCTTCAGGTTGGGGTAGGCCTCGGAGAGGGCGAAGAGCTGGCGAAGGGCGCCGGAGAGCATGCCCTCGGCGACGCCGCTTTGCGCGGGAGTGGTCGCGCCGACGGCCTGGTTGCGGGCGGCGATGACGGCGTTGAGCGTTTCTTTTTCGTGTGCGGCGTAACCTTTGACGGTCTCGACGAGGTTGGGAATGAGTTCGTGGCGGCGTTTGAGCTGGACCTCGATCTGGGCCCAGGCTTCGCGGACGGTCATCCGGCGGCGGACGAGACCGTTGTAGATGGCGATGGTCCAGATAAAGAGGATCAGCGCGACGGCGAGGACCGCCGCGAATCCCCCGCTGATAATATTGACGGCTGCCAGAGCGTTCATCACAAGGCCTCCCTTGTCTTGACCCAAGCATAACAATTCCGGTTTTGCGTGGCCATGAGAAATCGCGGCGGCGTTTATAAGCCGGGAACCCGGCGGTATAGTCCCCGGCCATGCGGAAGCATTACATCCTCGACACGAACATCCTTCTGCACGACCCGAATTCCATTTTTCAATTCGCCGACAACGTCGTGATCATCCCGATCGAGGTCATCATCGAGATTGACCGGTTCAAGCACGAGATTTCCAGCCGGGGGCAAAATGCGCGGGAGGTGTCGAGGCTTTTGGATCATGTGCGGGAGTCGCAGAGCCTGGCGAGCGGGGCGAGGCTGCCGAGCGGAGGGACGCTGCGGGTGTATTGCGGGCAGGATCATGCGCTGGCGGCGAAGAATGTTTATGCCGATGCGGAGATTCTTCGGATCGCGCGGGAGATTCAGAGTGCGGAGCCGGGCGGGAAGGTTGTGATCGTCACGAAGGACATCAATCTGCGGATTCGGGCGGATGCGCTGGCGCTGCTCGCGGAGGACTATGAGACGGATCGCGTGGGACTCGCGGAGTTGTACACCGGTCGAATTGAATTGGCGGAGTCACCGGAGACGATCAGCCGGTTTGCGGAAGAGGGGGCGATGCCGTTGCCGACGGGAGCGAGCATTTATCCGAATGAATATGTGCTGCTCAAGAGCAACAACGGGCAGACGGCATCGGCGCTGGCGCGGGTGGATTCGACGTGCGAACGGCTGGTGAAGATCATCGAACCGAAGAAGCCGGTCTGCGGGATCAAGCCCAAGAACAAAGAGCAGTATTTCGCGTTTGACGCCCTGCTGTCGGAGTCGATCAAGCTCGTGACGATCATGGGCAAGGCGGGGACGGGCAAGACGCTTCTGGCGATGGCGGCGGGGCTGCACCAGGTGTTGCAGGAGAAGATTTTCCGCGGGCTCCTGGTGACGCGGCCGATGACGCCGGTGGGCAAGTCGATCGGGGCGCTGCCGGGCGGGATCGAGGAGAAGCTGGCGCCGTGGATGAAGCCGATCAGCGACACGCTGGAGACGCTGCTCGACGCGGCGGGGCCGATCGGCGGGCGGCGGCACGTCCGCGATCTCTGGGAGAGCGGGACGATCGATGTGCAGCCGCTCTCGTACATTCGCGGGCGGAGTATTCCCAAGCAGTTTTTGATCGTCGATGAGGCGCAGAACCTGACGCCGCTGGAGGTCAAGACGATCATCACGCGCGTCGGGCATGGGACGAAGGTCGTGCTGACCGGGGATTCCTATCAGATCGACAACCCCTATGTCGATTCGAGCAGTAATGGGTTCAACTATCTCGTGGACCGATTCCGCGATCAGCCGCTGGCGGCGCATATCGAACTGACGAAGGGGGAGCGGAGCCCGTTGGCGGAACTGGCGGCGAATCTCTTATGAAAAATTCCGGCCGCGGTCGGATTTTTCTTTCAACGGCCCCCTGGATGTTTATACTGCCCCGTTATCGCGGCGCGCGCCGTTGACCGAGCCCAACGGGTTGCCGCGACATTTCGTGGACGTGAGGAGACACCATGAACCGGAATCTCAACTCCTGGATCGTCTTGCTGGCGATGGCGGCGCTTTTGCCCGGCTGCGCGACGGCGCGGGCCGGCGAGAAATATTGGATGGTCCGGGCAATCCATCCCGAAGGGCGGACGCTCGACGTCAAGGCGATCGATCCGGACGGGAAAAAGACCTACGACATCAAGGCCATTGAAGAGCCGGGCAATCTGCATTTGATGGACGTGAAGGCGTTTGTCGATGGGAAGCTGCTGCCGGTGAAGGTACTGGTGAGCGACGACGCGTACGCCCCGGTCAAGGCGATCGGGGAACATGGCGAGATCTACGGAATCAAGGCGTTGACGCCGGACGGCAAGCGGCTCGACGTGAAGGGCGTCAGCCATTCCGGAAACATCCTTCACATCAAGGCGATCGGACCGGACGGGGTGTTTTACGGCGTGAAGGCGATTTCGCCGAGCGGGCATCTGCACGACATCAAGGGCGTCAAGGTGTCGCCGGACAAAGTCGAGTGCAAGGTGAACGGCGTCGAGGTTCACGCGCACATCAAGGCGCTACCGCCGGCGGGGGTTGGCTCGGGCGAATTCAAGTGGCATGTGAAGGCGATCGACCCGGAAGGACACTTTCTCGACGTGAAGGCGGTGGACAAGAGCGGGCGGCGGAACGACGTCAAGGCGTTTGAAGAGTCCGGCAACATTCATCTCATGGACATCAAGGCGATCGTGGACGGCAAGAAGCTGCCGGTCAAACTGGTGGGCGACGAGAAGGCGCCCACGCTCAAGGCGATCCTGCCGGATGGGACGACGATGGACATCAAGGCGTTCACTCCGCAGGGACAGACGATGGAGGTTCGAGGGGTGCGCCGCAACGGGAACATCATTCATATCAAGGCGATCGGGCCCGGCGGCGTGCTGTACGGAGTCAAGGCGATTTCGCCGTCCGGGCAACTGCACGATGTGAAGGGCGTGAAGATGGTGAAGGAGCCGGTGGAGGGGACTATTGATGGAGTTCAGTTCGTCGCCCATGTAAAGGCGCTTCCGCAGGTGCCGGAGCCGACGGAGTAGGCGGCGGAGGATCAGTAGGGCCAGGGCGGACAAGGCGAGCGTGGCGGGTTCGGGGGAGGTGGACGTGGGCGTGTGGCATTCTCCGCAGGGTGCGGATTTTTCCGCAACGTCGGTATGACGTGTTCTTCCGTTCCACCGGCATGTTCCCGGTCATAAACGCGAGTGCAATCGTCATTTCGGAGTCTGGACACTTTTTATAGCCGCCGTGGTCCGAAAATTGCATGTCTCCCTCGACAATGACGCCGGCGCGGGAGCGGAAGCGGGCGGCGTCATACGCCATTCTTCAGATACCTCGACTGGATCGCGGACGCGACGACCGGGCTCGATGAAAATGATCTGCCGCTGAATCGGGTGAATTGCATCTACTCCGATGGCTCGCATGGGCCGTCGGGCAAGCTATGGAAGGTCGTGGATGCGGCCGGACGCGTGCTCGAACTGACCTACAACGCCAACGGTGAACTGAGC
>CAYPXR010000026.1:0-10479 GCA_964414585.1 uncultured Planctomycetaceae bacterium | reverse complement strand
TTTCTCTATGGCTCCGCACCGTAAGTGCTTAACCAGGCCGCTGAAGGTAACTCGCCGGTCCATTATGCAAAAGGTACGCCGTCACTCGCTTACCCGAAGGTAAAATCGAGCTCCGACCGCTTGTAAGTGCATGGTTTCAGGTTCTTTTAATTCCCCTAGTAGGGGTTCTTTTCACCTTTCAGTCACCTTACTGTTCACTATCGGTTGTCGAGGAGTACTTAGCCTTGGAGGGTGGGCCCCCCAGCTTCACACGGAGTTTCACGAGCTCCGTGCTACTCTGGATAGCCGATGGTAACGCGGGGCATTCGTTGTCGCTTACAGGACTGTCACCTTCTGTGGTGTGCCTTTCCAGGCACTTCTGCTAACGACGCCTTTGTAACCGCTCTCGGCTTCCACAACCCCCGCCCGAAGGCGGGTTTGGGCTATGTCCGCGTTCGCTCGCCGCTACTGACGGAGTCTCGGTTGATTTCCTTTCCTCCAGGTACTGAGATGTGTCAGTTCCCTGGGTTAGCTCGAGCAGGTCTATACATTCAACCTGCCGTGACGCCATCTCCTTGCGGAGTGACGCCGGGTTTCCCCATTCGGACATCTCCGGATCAATGCTCGTTTGACAGCTCCCCGGAGCTTATCGCAGCCTACCACGTCTTTCATCGCCTCTGGACGCCTAGGCATCCACCATGCACCCTTACGAGCTTGATCACATTTATGAATCGCTGCCGTTGGGAGAACCCTTCAATCGATCAGGCTTTCGCCTGCCCGATCCCGGGTACTTTGGACGGTGCTCTACTCATCAATGCGCCAAGTCGCCGTCGGCGCTCCATCTTTTCAGAGCGTCCGCCGGTCTTGCGACCGACTTCCATTCCAAAAAGAAGGAGTTGGTATAAATTGGATCTTGTGATTCAGTACATCACATATCCACTCTATTCGATTGTCAAAGAGCACGCTCTACCCGAGTCCTTTCGGACCCGTCAGAGACTGGAAACTGGAAGGTAGCGATGCGCTACCGTCCGGTTTCAAGCCCCTCATTCACTTCACTGGAGCCGACCGGGCTCGAACCGGCAACCCCTAGCTTGCAAAGCTAGTGCTCTCCCAATTGAGCTACGGCCCCGCTTCGCGGCGCCGGGCACCCGACGTTCCCGTCTGGCTCCCTCGATTCTTCGGCCGAGCCACGCTCAGCCGCAACCTTTCGGTCCTCACCCTCCGCTTTTCATTCGGAGCATCACGAGGAGCAAAGCGGCGATTCCAAACAACGCCAACTCGCCCCAGTTCATCTTGGCTCCCGTCGCGTTGGGCCGACCCTGGTCAACTGGGCCCGACAAGATTCGAACTTGTGACCTCGTCCTTATCAGGGACGCGCTCTAACCAACTGAGCTACGAGCCCTTCGGGTCCAACCAACTTTCTTCCATGCCGAGTCGGCTTTGCGATTTCCTTTTTCGGCGTCCCCGGAAAACCCGGGGGGACAAAAAAACCACCGGCGACAAGCGGTGGCTCTCGGTCGATCCCGATGGCTCACTTCGGCCGTCACGCCGATGAATCAACGCTTTTGATTCGAATCTTTTCGTCCAACAAGTCGCCTCATCAAGTCCGCCGGAACTCTAGTTCTCATCGGCGGGGTTAACAACTTGCAGCACAGCAATGTAGCAGGTCCACGAAGGCTGTCAAGCGGCCGCCACCGCTTTTTTTGGCTCGCAAATCCCGGTTCTTAACTCCTATTCAATACAAAAGATATAGCAATGCCAACCGTCTGGATCGCCGATCTTCCTGATTTTCCGTCCCCCAGGGGCTTGCAGCCTATTGAAACTCTCTCCAAAAAGGCCGCAGCCCTCTTCAAACCAGTCGGTTGCGAGTATAATCGCGGGGCTCGCGTCCATGGGTGATGGCCACCCTGCGAAATCTAGATGGTAAGACAGCCGCCTCGCGGCGACGGAGTTAGACGCACATGAGGAAGACCAAGGAAATCAAGCGAAAGCGGGAGCTGGCGGCAATCGAATTCAGAAAGGGCAACAAGTCCGAGGCGTACAAGATGTGGGCCGATGCCAAGAAGGAACTCGACACGCTTCGCGGCCGAAACCTCAACGCCGCCCCCGCCGCGGAAGCCGCGCCCGCCGAGGCTGCTCAAGCCTAGTTCGATCGACGCATACCGCGGACGCCCGTTCACCCATGCCATCAGCGTTTGCCGATCGACTTGCGAATGCCATTCTTCAAAAGAAGAGTCCGGCGGTCGTTGCGCTCGATCCGGTCTATTCGCAACTCCCTGATTCCATTCGCGACAAGTCGAGCTCCGAGATCGACGCGATTTCGATCTATTCGAGCGCGGTGCTGCGGATCATTGCACCGCATGTGCCCGTCGTGAAGATCAACTCGGCGTACTTTGAGAGATACCAGGCGGCCGGCGTGGACGCCTATGAACGACTGGTCCGTGAGGCCTGGACCCAAGGACTGATCGTCATTGGCGATATCAAGCGCGGCGACGTCGGTCACACGGCGGAGATGTACGCCGCCGCGCATCTCGACGGAGAAGCCGCTCCGGATGCGGTCACCCTCAGCGGATACTTCGGAATCGATGGAATCCAACCGTTCATCGATCTCGCGCGAAAGCACGGCCGGGGAATCTTCGTGCTCGTTCGCACGTCCAACCCATCCGCCGCAGCGATTCAAGATTCCGTCCTGCAAGACGGCCGAAGGGTGCACGAATTGATGGCCGCCGAAGTCGCGCGTTGGGCATCGGAATCGGGAACGATTGGTCAAAGCGGCTTTAGCGGCGTCGGCGCCGTCGTGGCGACGCGAAACGCACCAGACGCCGCCAAACTCCGAGCGCTTCTGCCGCAATCGTGGTTGCTCGTGCCGGGCTACGGGGCACAGGGCGGGCAGGCAAAAGACTTCGCTCCCTACTTCAAGGCCGACGGCAGTGGAGCGCTCATCGCCGCCGGCCGGTCGGTGATCTTTGCTTATCAGGCGGCTTCCGCGCCCAGAAATTCCGGCGCGGACTGGCAATCGTGCGTTCATCAGGCGTGCATGGATTTCATGACCGACGTGAGGTCCATCAGTCCAGCCGGTAATTGACAGGCGATTCGGGCCTACCTACGATGACGAAAACCACCGGTAGACGCGTGTTCCGGAGGGAAAATCGACCCCTAAGCATAACCAAGGACTTCATCATGTTGACTCGGATATGTTCTCTTACGGCCCTGATGGCGACCTCAATGATCGTGAACAAAACCTTTGCAGATGAACCGAACAAGGCCGGCGGCGAAAAACCCAAGATCGCCGACCGTGTTTATGTGAAGTTGACGACGTCGATGGGCGATTTGGTGCTCGAACTCAATCAGGAGCGAGCGCCGGAGACCGTCAAGAACTTTCTCGCCTACGTTGACGACGGATTCTTCAATGGCACGCTCTTCCACCGCGTCGTCAAGGACTTCATGATCCAAGGTGGCGGGTTCACCGCCGACAAGCAGCAAAAGCCCACCAAGTCGCCCATCAAGAACGAGGCGGAAAACGGCCTGAAGAACGTTCGCGGGGCCATTTCCATGGCACGGACCGGCGACCCACATTCGGCGACCAGCCAGTTTTTCATCAACACGGTCGACAACGCCCGACTAAATCATACCGGCAAGGACCCGCGCGGTTGGGGCTACTGCGTTTTTGGTAAGGTCATTGGCGGATGGGAAACCCTGGAAACCATTCGCAATGTTCCCGTGGAAATGAACCCGATCCTGGGCGGCGAGAATTCCGCACCGGTGACGCCGATCCTGATCGAAAAAGTAATCCGATTGAATCCCGAGGAAGTCAAGCCGCTGATCGCGGCGGAGGAAAAGCGAATGGCCGACGTACATACGAATCAAGAGCGGGAAAAAGCAGGCGCGATGGAAGGGGCCAAGGCGCTCGTGAAGGGCCGCGGCGGCGACCCTTCCAAGGGAACGACGACGGCCAGCGGGCTTTGGTACGTTGACCTCACTCCGGGCACCGGCGAATCCCCCAAGGCGACCGACAAGGTGCAGGTCCATTACACGGGCTGGCTCCCGAACGGCACCAAGTTCGATTCGTCGGTTGATCGCGGGCAACCGGCCGCTTTCGGTTTGAATCAAGTGATCAAGGGCTGGACCGAAGGCGTCGGCTCGATGAAGGTCGGAGGCAAGCGTCTCTTGATCATCCCGCCGAATCTGGCCTATGGCGAAGGCGGCCGACCGCCGACCATTCCCCCGAGTTCGATCCTCGTATTCGAAGTAGAGCTACTGGGAATCAACTGATCCGAGTCCCCTGGACGGCGCATGGCCCCAAAGGAGAATCGCGCCCAAACGGTTCTGGCGGCCGTCGCCCGAGCGCTCAAGGCCAAACGACCGCAGGAGGCGGCGCGCGAACTGGCCGAAGGGATTTCGCGCCGAACCTTCGCCCCCAATAGCGATCTCAACGCCACGCTGACCGCCGCCCTGGGCAAGACCGGCACCCTCCAGCTCATTCATGGTTTCAGCACCTACCCGTGCTTCTTTTGCCAGCGAGGGCTTCTAAAGTGCGACCACTGTCGAGCCCGCGGGCTTTCCGGCGATCGAGTTTGCGGGGCGTGTCTGGGGCTGGGAATCACTCGATGCGATTATTGCGACGGAGCCGGCTGGGCAACCTACAACTTTGTTCCCTCGAGCCTTCGCCCGGCCGTTCTCATGGAACGGGCCCGATTGGCGCTCCGGGAACTCAACTCCCTGCTGGGTCAGCCGGTCCCCGACGGGCGGCGCGGCGCGATCGCACCCCTCCGCAAACAGGTCGCCCAACGAATCATTCAATTGAATCGCATGGCGGGCATCCTGGAAAACGCACTGGACATCTCGAAAAAGATTTCGTCGAACTCGCCGGCCATGAAAAAATTGCGTTCGCAGGTCGGCCAGACGGCGGAATCGGCATGGAAGAAGATCCGCCTGCGCGAGCAAGGACTGCTCGAAACACTTGCAAACATTTCCTCGCGCGAGGAATCCGCGGCCACGAATCAGCGAGACCTACTCTTGGCACAACGCCGACAATCGTATTACGAAATGATTGCGGCCTCGAAAAACTTCGAAGGAACACCGCTGGCCCATCCGTTTCTGGCGTCGATCAAGCGGGTGCGCTCGCTTCGCCAGCCGTGACCGCAGGATCTTTGACCAATGCAATAATTCTTTGACCGGTCTTCGGCTCAACAGGGCGATCGGCCGTGCAAACGAGAAGCCTGCCGTCCTCCCCGATCAAAAACAACGGCAGGGTGTCCGGCCCATATTTCTGTTTGAAACCCGCGAAATTGAAATTTTCAGACAACTTGGTGGTCTTGATCACGTCGCCCCGATTGATTCGCTGTTCGAGCGGCGAATAGAGGGCGTCCGGCGCGAACAGGAGTCGCCCGTACAGGTGTTTGTGCATCTCCTTGGTGGATCGTCCGCTGCTCTTCGGAGGCAGTTGATAGACATTGGAGGCGCCGAAGAACCGAATGAACCTTTGCCCGGCCAGGACGTTGATGGGATCGTTGGGCGTCAGGGCGAAGAAGGAACCGATGCCGGCCAGGTCGAGCTCGTCCAATGTTCTTTCGCCCAGGATGCTGCCAAGATAGGTCGGGAGGCCGGCCAGGCGCGAGATGGAGGCGTTCGTCGGATTGCTGTCGACCATCAGCACTTTGATGTCGCATCCTCGAAGCGCCGCCGCGATGGCGCGACCCAGTCCGTGGGCGCCGAGGATCAACACGCCTTGCGGATTTTTCTCGGAAAGGCGAAGCATCCGGGCCAGCGGGGCGGCCGTCAGTCCGTAGATCAGGACCGTCGCCACGATGGTCGCGAAAGTCAACGGTACGAGAAGTCGGGCCTGAACGAAACCGCGTTGCTCCAGATCCAGCGCGAAGACCGACGCAACCGAGGCCGCCACAATCCCTCGCGGCGCCATCCACATCAGGAAGATGATCTCCGAGCGCTTGAGATTCGACCCGAGCGTGCAAAGCAGGACCGCCAGCGGCCGGGCCACCAGGATCAACGACGCGACGAAAGCCAGGCCCTCCCATCCGATGTTTTGAAGATCGTTGCGGGTCAGCCGGGCGCTAAGCACGATGAACAGGGTCGAGATCAACAGGACGCGGAGGTTTTCCTTGAAATCCGCGATCTGCCGGACGTCCGCCGATCGCTGATTGCCGAGAATGATGCCCATGACGGTGGCAGCCAGCAGACCGGACTCCGCCTGAACCAGGTTGGAGCCAATGAAGGCCGCCGAGACCAGGACGAGGGTAACGGAACTCTGGAGAAACTCCGGAATCCAAAACCTTCGGATGGCCGACATCAGCAGGATGGCGGCCACCGCGCCCAGGCCTCCGCCGACGACAATGATTTTCAGGAATCCCAGTGCCACCAGGGTCGCGGCATCGGCCGATCGATGCGTGATTATCCCTTCAAAAACGAACACGGCCAGCAGGGCACCAATGGGATCGATGATGATTCCTTCCCATTTGAGGATCGCGGCAACCGGTCCCGAGGGGCGAACGTGGCGTAGTAATGGGAGGATGACCGTCGGCCCCGTGACGCTGAGAATGGCGCCGAACAAGATCGCCAATGGAACGTCGAAGCCGAGCAGCGCATGTGCCGCCGTCGCGGCAACGACGCTCGTCACCAGTACGCCGACGGTCACGAGGGTCCACATGACGCGGGCGGTCCCCGCCAATTCTCGAAAATTCAGAGAAAGTCCCCCCTCGAATAAGATGAAACCGACGGAGATCGAAACAAACGGACGAAGCAGGGGACCGAAGAGTTGGTCCGTTCGAACGACGTGCGTCACCGGGCCGGCAAGAACCCCAAAAAGCAGCAGGAGTAGGATGGAAGGCAGTCGCAATCGCCAGGCCAGCCATTGGGCGATGCCGCCCAGGATGATGATCGCGCCGAGAGCGACCAACGGATTTGAATTCACGGCCGGGGTTGATTCGAGCAGCGCCTGCATATCAGGATGGATTCTGTCGAAGGCGGCTCGAACCGTCCAGATCGGGAAATTGCCGCACGACGACACCATCGACCACGCGGGGTTGCCCGATGTCGAGCCGGGCAGGATGATACGCCTTTATGCAGCTTCTAGTTTTTGAAGATGACGGTTACCGAAACCTTCTGCCGTTGGTATATTCGCGGGCGACGTTCAACCTCCGATGCGGTTTTGACAACTTGTTGGCCAAGATCGAATCGGCCGCGGGACTCACGGCGGATGCTCTGTTCGTTCGAAAAATCCTGGCGGCTGTAATGGCCGAGCGTCAGACCCGCCGCGTGAATCAACCCTCCACGAGCGACGATCAATTCTGGGTGAATGGCCGCCT
Source organism: uncultured Planctomycetaceae bacterium (assembly GCA_964414585.1). Lineage (GTDB taxonomy): Bacteria > Planctomycetota > Phycisphaerae > UBA1845 > UTPLA1 > DATEMU01. The sequence continues at coordinate 3,178 of CAYPXR010000026.1, read as the reverse complement.
GCTGCTTCGCCGCAAATTGGACTTGCCTCCTGGCTCCGCACTTTGGAAAGGCCCTTCGCTGGCCGCCGCGCGCCTTCCCAGGGCGATCGGGTGCAAACTCACGCCTGAAGTCCTGCTCGACCGGGAGAAAATTCACTCGGCCCTCAGCGCCTGCCCGAAAGCCGAACTATCCGACGAGGACGGTCTGCTTGTTGATTACCCCTGGCAACTCGTCCACGAAAATCCCGCCGAGATCATTCGCCAATCCCGCGATCGGCCGTTCAACCTTGGCGGCGCGATTTCGGAGGGCGCGCACCTGATCTCGGACAATCCGATCCACGTCGGAGCCGGATCGGTGATCAAACCGGGCGCCGTGCTCGACGCGGAACATGGGCCGATCTACATTGGGGACAAGGTGACGGTGCATCCCGGGGCGGTGATCCAAGGGCCCTGCTACATCGGCGACGGCTGTGTCATTCAACCCGGCGCATCGGTCCGAACGGGTTGCAGCATCGGCATGGTGTGCAAGGTCGGCGGCGAGGTGGAAGGCACGATCTTCCACGGCTATTCCAACAAGCAGCACGACGGCTTCATCGGCCACAGCTACATCGGCGAATGGGTCAACCTCGGTGCGGATACCGTCGGAAGCGATTTGAAAAACACCTATGGCCCGATTCGCGTGCCGATCAACGGCTTTCCGGTCGAGAGCGGACAGACCTTTATCGGTGCGATCATCGGCGATCATACCAAGACGGCGATTCGCACGGCGCTTCCGACGGGATGCGTGATCGGATACGCCTGCAACATCGCCGTCGGCGGCTACGTCCCGCAATTTGTCCCGAGTTTCACATGGTTGACGGATGCGGGACGGGAATCCAACGATCCGACTCGAGCCCTCGACGTGGCCCGCAAGGTCGTTGAACGCCGTGGTCGAAAATACTCCACGGCCGAGGAGGCCCTCTTTCTCGCCGTCCAACGCGAAGCCGTGGCGCACGAGGCCGTTTCTTCCCACGTCTGATGACCCGCCCGCGATCCGGCTGAGAATCAGCCCTTCGCCGGAGCCTGCATTCGCTTGAGAAATTGAATCTGACCGGTGTGATAGATGTCGTGCAGCGCGATTCCGCGAATGAGAAAACCGTTGGTGAGCTGGCTGCCGGCGACTTTCGCGTTGAGTTGCCGGGGCGACAAGGATGCAACGGCTTTTCTCAATTGGCGATGTTGATTTTCAAGTAATGCGATGTGCTCCCGCCACGCTTGTTCGCTCGGTGGGTTGGGAACCATGAACCAATTATTACCCTTGAGCGGAAACGAGCCCCGCTTTTCTCCCGTCAGCCGCCGCCGGACGGTGTATTTCCAATAGGCCGTGTGCAGGACGTGATCCCAGATGCTCTTTCGCTTCGGGCTCGGCCGCCACGCCGCCTGCTTCGCGGTGAGCCCACGGATCGACCCGCGCAGGTTCGTGCCGTGCCAGGATTTCCTGTTGAAGGCTTCGTCTAGTAGAAATAATAGCATTGAACAAGTGCTCACTTGCACCGAAGGAAACTTTGCAGCATCATAGAGCACATTGGAAGGCATTCAAGTCGCACGGAGGTGACGCCATGAACCCGTTGCTGAAGATTCACGACGACCGCGCCGCCCGGTATCAAAGGTACCGGAAGATTGGCAAGGACATCCACAACAGTCTGGTCGAGCAGATCGATCCATCGGATTTCAAAAAATCCGCTCAACGATTGGGCATTGGACAAGGCAAAGACATCTTCCTTCAAGCCGAGTCTGAATTGGACATCCTCTTTGATTTTTGCCTGTATGACGTCTACCACGACGGACGTAACGCGATTCAACGATTGCTCGCGGAGTCACCGTGTCCAGCGGATTCCGACGAACGCCGTATCCTGGAGTCCGCCGCCGCGGCAAGGTATTGTCTCTACCTCGTCGAGGCCGCGGACGACGATGGCATGGTTTACGGCTTCGATCTGCTGCGAGGCGAGGCAGCAAATGTGATGGACTTCGGTCTAAGCAAGTCGGCTCCGCCAGGGTTCATCGTGGCCACTCGGCTGGCGAGTATCGACGACTTTTCCATGACGACCGGCGCGAGTCTGCCTGTCCACGAAGAATCGATGGAATGCCTCGTCGAGGAATTCACTCGCCGGAAGTTGACGAAGTGGGTCGATGTAAAAAAAGCATTCACTGATCCGCTACAGTCCGCGAAGTTGACCGGCATGATCCTCCGCACCTGTCTCGCGAATGGGGAATCGGAGTTCGTCTTGTACAAAGACGTCTCGAAAATTCAACAGCTAGGTTTCTCAAGCAGCAATCGATGGGTAAGTCTCGGAGATAAAGATCGATCGTCGAGGCGGATCAGCCGTAACGATCCGTGCCCCTGTGGCAGCGGCAAGAAATACAAGAAATGCTGTGCGGGCAAAGCGGAGACCTCGGATTTCCACTGATTACCTCGCCCCCGGCACATCCGCCCCGCCGCCTTCCTTGCTCACCCAGGTCATGTGGTAATCCTTGTCTTCAATCTCGTGGGCAGCCGTCGTCAGGCGAAGCTGTTTGTAGGTATCGCACATCACCGCCAGTTCGCTCGTACGGTCCGTGCCGATGCTCTTTTCATAGGTGCCCGGGTGCGGGCCGTGCGGAATGCCGGCCGGGTGCAGGCTGATCGAACCGCTGTCGATGCCGCGCCGGCTTGTGAAATTGCCGGCTACGTAAAAGAGAATCTCGTCCATGTGCACGCTGGCGTGGCCATAGGGACAGGGGATCGACTTCACGCCGTCGCGGTTGTAGTAGTCCACCTTGCGCGGGACGAAGCTGCAGATGACAAACTCATTGCCCGCGAAGGTGATATGGATCGTCGGCGGCAGGTGGATCGTGCTGGTCTTGGGCTGATAGTCGTGAATGTTGAACGCGAACGGGTAGACCGCGCCATCCCAGCCGGCGATGTCGTAGGGGAAGTGTTTGTGGATGTGGACGGTCAGGGTGTCGTCGCGCTTCACGACGAGCTTGTATGGGCCATCGCCGTGTGAGGCCTTGTCATATTTCAGCAGCTCCATCGGGATGCGGAAGTCGCGATGGGAGTACGGCGCGTACATGGTGATCTGGCCCTGCCGGTTGCGATACTCCTTCGGCACGTCGATCCAGCCGCGACCCTCGAAGGCGAAGAACTCGGGGTTCGCGCCATCCCAGTGGATGCGATAAG